>JANWKT010000001.1 GCA_025451235.1 Flavobacteriales bacterium
AAAAGAAAAATTTGTTCAGGCTATAAAAAATATCCTCTTTCATCATGAAGATTCCGGAGTGACGGGTGATGATCCAAACTTCATTGGTCAATCCAGGAGTTATTTTAATAATATGATCCGTTATCCCTTCCATTTTCTCAACTGAAAAATGATCGAAAGAGATTTTATACAGACCATCTCTGGTTCCAGCCAACAGGAATTTACTATTATAGTTGTAAATACACGTAATTCCCATGGAGCCAGGAACCATTTCCTCACTTATCAGTCCATTCACCTCATTTAATCCTCCCTGCAACAATCCATAGTACTTTCCCTCTGGTCCCTTTACTATTTGTGAGGCAGCGGCAGTTCTTAGGCCTTTTGGCCGGAACTCGATCTGAGAAAATGCGGTCAGCTTATCATCGGCCCGGACCAATTCATCCTTACCGGCTATAAGATATTCCTTCCCGTTAAATTCTATATCACTCATTGGATAGGCTAATTGATCGCTTAGTTGAATATTATATAGCATATCCTGGCTCATGCGAACGATCTCACCCGAAATAGAAGAAACAAATACGTTCCCTTCCAGTGACTCTAACATTTCCGCCCTCCTATCCATACCTATAATATTGTTATAAGAAAGAATAGACTTATTGGCAGTATAAAACACACCTCTTTCCAAAGTGGTACACCAAATACCCCTTTCATCATCTTCACAAATCCCTGTAATAGACAGATCCGGTAAGCTGATAATGGATTTGTTCATCGCAAAAACATCCGGATAATAATAAACTCCTTTTTTATATGTACCAATCCATAGGCCATCATCTTTATCACAATATATATTCAAGATCCGGTTAGGATACTGCAAGAGCTCGTAAGTTCCGTCGGGGTATAATGCAACCATTTTATCCCCTATACTAATAAAGCCGGTTCCATTTCGGCTCATAGCGGTACAACCTCTCCAGTGAGGCGAACTTTTCCCCGAATATGGAATCTCTATTTCTTGTATCCCGCCTTTCAGCTGAATAATGATCTTTAAACTTCGCAGAAGAACTCTGGGATAGGAGGCCTTTTTTTGCGGAAGAATGGTCCCAGAAGTTTTAACAAAGCAATAGGCTGTATCCTGGGAAAACGCCTTGACCCGCTCTAAATGCCCTGAAATATTCGCCTTATAAGTATCATACTGGGAATGCAAGTATATACTGGTATCAACCAGATCGACCGCATATATCTGCTCAAATTTTGTTTGGAATTTTTCGCGATAAAGTCTGCTTACCGGAGATTCATATAAGCTATCATTCTTATACACCAAAAAACGATTGTCAGAAGTGGTCATCCATATATCTCCGGAGGGTGCTTCCTTTACCCAATAGCAAGAGAGCTCAGGTAATCCTTCCTTCTTCCCGAATACTTTTAGGTAATTACCGTCATATTTACAAAGTCCTTCATCTGTACTGATCCAGATGTAGCCATGATGATCCTGAATAATATTATAACATTCCTGGGAAGGAATGGCCAGATCCAAATGGCGAAAAAAAAGCTGCTGCCCATACAGTTTAGATATGCAGATAAATAGAAGAAGGTATATGATACACTGAAATCTCAAAATGATGACTTATTGAACAAAGGTAATAATACGTATATATTTTATATAGTGTAAAAAATGTAGTGGGTGGTAAGAATAAATAAATCCTAACAGGCTAATATTGGCCTGTAAAACATTATCACCGCTATATGAGAAAAATTTGGCTTGCACTGGCATTCACTTTGCCTTTATCTTTTTTATACAGTCAAAGTGTGAGTAATCCCATACCTGACCTTGATGCAAATGCACCTATGCATTTTTGCGGTACCGGCACAAAATACATTAGTTATATCAACACTGCTCAATCAACTGCACATGCATCCCGCATTCCGGTAGCAGTAGCTGGTTATACTCCCATGAGCTTGTTCCCAGCAAACCAGGTTGAAATATGCGGAATGTTCAAGATTTACTACCAGGATTATCTGACCGGTTTGAACGAAGGATTTGCAGATCCTGCATTAGGTGCACAGCGCAGAGGAACATTTTGTGCGGTGCTAAGTTATGTGGACAGTATCATCGATATTCCAGATACCATTGACATTTTTGTTGATCAATCTTTTAGTGCCGGGTTTCCTTACACCGGCACAGGTTCACCCCTTGCTTTTGCCAGCCCATCTTATCCATCATTGTTTTCCAATAGCCCCGGAATTTATAACGGCCATTTTTATGACCATGTTACCACGGGAGTGGATCCGGATATGAATATGTACGATATGACCATGACGGTAAATTTTCATCAGGTATATAATTCGTGGAATGGCTCATATACTCCGGTAACTTATCACAATGATTATATGAACCTAACGGGTACATGTCATTACGATCTGTATACGGTCTTACTCCATGAGGTAACTCATGGTATGGGTTTTTTAAGCATGGTGACCGAACATCCTTCAACACATGATGCGGTGAATGGGCCCAGCACAAGTCCATACAATAATGCATTTTCTTTGTATGATCAAATGTTTCTCTATAAAGGAAATATCATCACCAATAGTTTTACGAAAATAGTGGATGCAACCAACCCTATGTCTCCATTTATAGATCCGACTATCAATACTTTTACAGATCCACTACGTTCAAATGATATATGGATCAATGATCAGCCAAATCCTGAAAATCACCCTACATATTGTGGAAACTGGTTACAAGTAAATGGTTATCCCGGCGTAACTCTTTTTCCACCGTCATTTTTATCGCATCTTAATCATAATCCTGGTTCTTTTGCTGGAATGTCACAATACTCTCCAGGTTTCCGGGAAAAATATAATATGGGTCCTTCAATAGATAAAGAGGAATTTAAAAGAAGATGGACCTATGGTGAAATACGTATGTTACTAAACCTGGGATATATAATAGATCCCATTTTTTCGACATCGACATCATTAAATGGAACGGATCAAAATGGCCAATTACTGGTAAATAATGTGTCAGCAACCAGAACAAATATTTCAACTCCTATAACAACAATTGATGGGGGCGCATTCAGTTTTGTAGAAAACCCTGCTCCCGATTTTTCCATTCTCAACAATAATTCTCCGAGCTTTCCCAATAACTCTACCTTGTCAATTAATATTTCCTCCCTCGTCAATATTACTGATCCTGATGGAGATCCTATTTCTATTATGCCAGGAAGCCTATATGGAATCAGAGGAGTAAGTACAGGAGGGAATAATCATAATCTTATTTCTATCAATCCTGCAGGCACTCAGGTGGACTATACTCCTGAGCCTGGGTTCAAAGGTATAGCACAATTTGCATTTAATTTATGGGATGGACATGAAAAAGGAGCTTTGAAGATCATTACAATTAATGTTCTGCAAGGAGGTTATATTCCTGCACAAGGACAGGATATGGTAATCAATGGAGACTTTGAAGATGGAACTGAGGTAAGACAACGTTTTGTAAACACAAGTGTTCCTAACTCCACACGGGAATCCGGAATAGAAGGTGATTATTGGAATGGTGCACATTTTGCAGGGGCTCATCCATATTCATACTTATCTAACAATTGGGGTCCTTATGGACGTGGTATGGTAATTACCAACTCATTTCATGATTGTTCTTACATATCCAGTCCTGTTATTCGATTTAATTTTGGAAGTGAAACTAACTCAGCAAATAATGAACCAGCCGCAGCATTTGAAACCCCGCTACCGTTAAATACTACTCCAAATAATGAAAGATTTGTAAGAGTTCAGGCCAATGGCCAAAGATATTATTTGCGATTAATGGATAATCTAATTACCAATCGTTACTATACATTGGAATACGATATTGCACTTGGAGCTGCAGGTAATACGAATAACTCCCCCAATCAACTCATTACTGTCCAATGGATGGCTTTAAACAATTTATTTCCAAATCCATTTGGAGCTACAATCCTTCAAACGGAAACTATCTTGGACACCATACCTGATGTAAATTCCGGTGACACTACTATGTACTGGTATCATGTAAATCATACTTTTATGTATTGTGGAACTCCTACCGAATATATAGCACTATCACCAAGCAGGGATCTCACCTTTTTTGACAACGTTTCCTTAAGGGTGGATACTAACTTCAGCTCTTTTGATAGTATTATTGTTTCTACCACAACAGATACCATTTGTTTTGGCGATTCAACTTTATTGGTAGCTGCTCCCAATATTTCTCCCTGTTTTATTGATTTTACCTGGTATCCTGATACCTTAACAGGAGACAGTATATGGGTGTCGCCAACTTCCACTACAACCTATACCGTGGTTGGAACCAATGGGGTGGATACCGATACAGCTACCATTACAATAGTTGTTTTGCCCAGCTATGATTTTATCAGCGTTACTCCCATTGATCAATCCATATGCAATGGCGATACTGCCATGTTCGTAGCAAGTGGTGCTGTCAACTATGAATGGTCTACCGGTTCGACCAATGATACGATTTTTGTCTCACCCCCCACTTCTACTTCTTATACCGTCACGGCAACCGATGCATGTGCTGTGGATGATACCATAACGGTCAACCTCACCGTATTACCCATCCCGATCATTTCCATCACTTTAGGATCCGACACCATTTGTACAGGTGAATGCACTTCACTTATCGCTTCAGGAGCAACCACCTATTCCTGGTCTCCTTCGGTCTCCTGTACAGGTAATTGCGACACAGCTACTGTTTGTCCAATATCAACTACTACATACACCGTTACTGGAACAGACGCCAATGGATGTACTAATATTGCAACGATAACTATCGTGGTTAATCCAAATCCTACGGTTAGTGTTACCCCATCTTCATCAACAATATGTAATGGTCAGAATGTATCACTTACCGCATCTGGTGCAAGTACCTATACTTGGTCACCATCCACTGGTCTGAGTTCAACAACCGGATCAACGGTAACAGCGAGTCCAAGCAGTACCATTACCTATACGGTTACCGGTACGGATGTTAATGGTTGCACGGCCACGGCAACTTCCGTTATTACAATCACAGCACCTTTTGGTGTAAATATCGTTCCACAGGGAGGAACTCAATTTTGTTCCGGAGATAGCTTGCGTTTAACCTGCAATACCAATTGCTCAACACCCGCCTATCAATGGTTCGTCAATGGAATACCTATTGCGGGGGCAACTTCTTCCACTTATTATGTCACTACTCCCGGTAATTATTTTTGCCAAGTAACCTGCGGTACCGGTTGTATTGTAAATTCAAATATTCTCGGTATTAGTTTATTTAATGTTTCCCCGGTAGTTCTTACTGTACCTAATGATACATTTTGTGAACCTATACCAGGTTTCGGAACAGGGGTGGCCATGAGCATTGTTCCAGGTCCACCTTCGGGCTCTACGATTCAATGGTTTCACAATGGTATTCAGATTACACCTTCTTTGCTGGACCAATCAACAGAAAGTGGGTTTTATTATGTAGTGGTAACCTATCCAAATGGATGTTCGGTTACTAGTGATTCCCTGGCGATTCTTATTTATCCAAAACCGGATGTTACGATTACTCCCGAAAATGTATGGTTATGTGGAAGTGAAACTGAGATCCTTACCGCCAATTCCAGTATAAGTTCACTTACCTACAGCTGGACATTTAACGGTAGTCTGGTAAGCAGTATCAATACTTATACAGCGAATGCCCAGGGAGAGGTAATTGTTACGGCAACGGATGCCAACGGATGTGTAAACCAGGATACCGTAAATATTTATTGGGCACCGGATAGTATCTGCAATCAATGCCTGGTTCCCAATGGTGATTTTGAATACTATAATACAGTAGGCACATTTGGTTCAAATATCGGTGATGGCGATGGGCCATTTTGGACTCAAGCCACTTCCGGTTCTCCAGATCTTTTCAATGTCGCCTTCCCTTCAAATATTAGTGTTCCCACAAATACTTTTGCAGCAAATGCTCCTGCAAATTCGGGTGTGGGATACGCAGGATTTTATTCATACTCGACTACCCCTAATTATAGAGAATATATACAAGCTCCTCTTAATTGTATTCTTGAGCCTAATCAGAAATACGAGGTATCCTTCTTTTTGAGATTAGCGGATCAATCTAAATTTGCTACCAACAACATTGGAGCTTTCTTATCGTCTACTGCTCCTCAGATATCTCAATCATTACCCGGATTACCGTTTTTCAATACACTTGGTATTGCTCCCCAACTCAACACTGCGACCATTCAAAATATAAATAATGGTTGGGTACAACATTCGATGAATATAATGGGTAATAATGAGCAGTTCATTACTATAGGGAATTTTTACGATGATGCCAGCTCGTTGATCAATCAAACCTATCCGGCAGCTTCGATCAATGCAGCCTATTATTTCGTGGATGATGTCTCCGTAACTCCTATTGCTCCAAGTGTTTCGGTAAGTCCGTCAGGTTGCGTTGTCCCAGGAACATCGGTTACATTGACATTAAGTGGTTCACCTATGTATTTAATAACCGACAGCCTCACCGGTGCTGAGGACACCGTTTCTACACCCACCGGAGCAATTACTTATACAATCAACACCAACAGTATTTATATAATAGAACCTATTTTAGGCTGTGCAGGTGAAAAATGTGAGGTACGTACCATCGTTACAATTCCTGTTATCCCAAATGTTTTTGTGAATGATGATGCCATCTGTCCTAATTCATCCACTATGCTCATTGCAGGTGGTGCAGATACTTATACCTGGAGTGCAGGTACAATTCCCTCAACTGGTTCGGTGGTTATTGTAAGTCCTGCAACTACCACTACCTATACAGTTACAGGAACTACTAGCTATGGATGCTCCGCAACTGCAGTTTCAACCGTTACTCTTCTTCCTGCACCCAATGTAAGTGTATTCCCATTTTTAATGTTCAATTTATGTCCAGGAAATACTGTTACGCTTACAGCGTCCGGCGCAAGTTCCTATGTATGGTCACCAGCGATAGGTCTTAACCAGACAACCGGCTCATTGGTAACAGCCACTGCATCATCAACAATTACTTATACTGTAACGGGAACAAATAGTTTTGGATGTGAAGATGCTGCGACCGCCACACTAAATGTGAATCCCCCGGGTCCAACCATAACCGTAAGTCTTTCCAATACGGGAACCGTTTGTCCAGGAACACCTATCATAGCTACAGCAAGCGGTGCAACTTCTTATACATGGTCTGCATCTCCCGGGGGTGTCATTGTTACGGGTAATCCATCCTCAACAGCCACGATTACGGCCATGCCAGGAATAACTTATACGGTGGTCGGATCAAACGGTGGTTGCCCTGGAACTCCACTCAATTTTACCGTACCGGTCCAAACAGTGACTTGTTCCGGAGGAAATGTTCCCACAACTTTCAACATAACTACAGCTGGACAGCTTCCTGCTTCACCTATTAATATCCCTGCCAACACAACATTAACGATCATGCCCGGCAGTTTAATTAATCTTGCAAGTACAGAATTTAGAATGGGAAGTCTCAGTAAGATCGTTGTTCAGAATGGAGCAACTCTCAACATCAGTGGTTGCTGGCTGCATAGCTGCGGGTGCCTATGGACAGGTATAGAGGTAGAAAACGGAGGCGTGCTGAATATCACTAATACTCCCGGATTTTCTGGCAGCGCATCCGTAGTTGAAGACGCACTGATCGCAGTGAACGGATTGCCGAATCATACCACTTCAACTCTGGTGCCTACCATTCATATACAGAATACCCTGTTCAATAAAAATGCAACAGCTATTTGGCAACAAAAAAATTCAAATAATGTTAGCGGAAGTTTTATTCGCAACAGTATTTTCACCTGTCGAGCGATGACTATAAACGGTTCTGCACCATTTTTCGGCAACTTTGGTTTTCTTATCACAAAATTCCTTTTCACTTCAAATGTCAATAATTTAAATTCAAGTTACGCACCTGTACTTACCGGATTAGGCAACCGAAGTTCAATTGGTGTTATGGTTAACCTTGTTACACATGCCAATGGATTTAAAATAGGTGATCCGCAAAACGGTGGAATGGTAAATATTTATGATAACCTGGATTATGGGAATATTGTTATAAGCAGTAATGCAATTATTAAGAATAACAGATTCCAAAATCTTACGGGAAATAATAATGGAACAGGGTTCTCTGCAAATGCGACAGGTGTGGGAATTCTAGGATTAGGTGATAAAGCTCATTACACCTTGATAGTCGGTGAGTATTCCGGATTGGGAGATCCGGTTGGCAATAACCCTGAGAATTTCTTCCGCAACAATTTAAGGGGATGTGATGTGAGAAACTATCTTTTTTATGCTTTTAATAATGATATGGACAACCAGGTTACCGATCATTATACAAGCATTCCATTTCAGGCAAATGCATTCGCCACTACAGGGCAATTTACAGGAGAATATGGCTTCTTATACAGAAATATACAACCATTTTCCATAACCGCAAGGATTGAAGGCAATACCATCATGAATTGCAATACCGGTATACATGTACTGAGAAATTTCAACTACGATGCCACACTTATTTCTGTAAATTGTAACAGTATCAGTAGTAACCAAATTAACTTCTCTGGAATACAAAATCGCTATTGTTATCAAGGGATAGTTTTGGAAGATGTTGTAGGTAGTGTAACAAGCGTAGTCCCAACAGCTGGTATAAGGGCCAGACACAATACCATTACCAATATTTACTCGAATGCTATCTTCAGCAGAAATATCAAAAATGGCCTGAACATCAGGGATAATGATGAGCTCAGTGTACTTTACAATGTCTTTCCACACACTGCTGATGCAATACATCTTGAAGGATGTGAAAGTGCAACCGTTGAAAATAATACAGATATCCGCACAAGTAACGGCAATACAACCATAGGAAATTCCAATATTACCGGTATCTATATTATGAATAGTCCGATTACAACGGTTAAATGTAACCAGGCAAGGTTCGTTGGTAATTGCATTTTGTTTGATAACGCCTGCCCCGCAAGCAGGTTCCAGAATAATACGATGAGAGATGGAATTAACGGTCTTTCGATCGTTAGCGATGGCTTTATAGGAACCCAGGGCTCTATTATATCCCCACAAAACAACCGATGGGGAACCGGTAATCTTACTTTCCAGACCTTCACCAATAATACTATTGTTGATCCAAATACAACTTCGATTATATATGGTAGAATGTTGACCAGTGGAGGTTTCACCCAATATCCGACTAATCACAATGGCACGATTCCTTATATAAATACTCAAGGTATTAAAGCCGGTACTGGTTTGGGACCTTTCTGTATCAATTACGAGCCGGGATTCAGTTGTGCCGGAGATGGCTTATCCGGATTGGTTGATGGCAGCAATAATTCAACATCAAACGCGGATGACAGAAACCTGCTCTCAAGTCAATTGAAGGCGGTAATTCATTTAGATATGGCTACCTTATTCGGCGATGAAGGAAAATGGAGAGGAACCAACTGGGCCATGAATGTAATTCAAGGTGACTCTTCTATTTTAGCATCAGATACAGAGCTAAAAGATTTCTATAACGAAAACCTTAATAGTGCATATATCCAATTGTTCAATGCGAATAAAATGATGTTAACCGATCAGTTTGAAAATGCTAGCCAGATAAACAACAGTATCACTCCATCCAATATTTTAGAAAGTAATAGAAAATCATTGAATGAAGTGATACTGAAAAAATTACAACATCCTGATCATATCTATGACCAACATGATCTGAATGTAGTTCATGATATCGCCATACAATGTCCTTATCAAGGAGGTGATGCGGTGTATGAAGCCAGAGCCTGGTACAATTTGGCTACTAATCGCAACAACCATTATCCGAATATTTGTCCAGTGAATAATATAGAAGAGCAGGCTACGCCGGTTAATCGTGAGGAGCAAATATATTTCAAGCTTTATCCAAATCCTAGTGATGGGCATTTCCAGGTTACCTATGACCTGAATACAAAAGAAAATGTACGCTTAGAGTTTTATACTTTACAAGGACAAATGATCTTGAGCCAGGTACTGGGGGCCAATATGAGTAACAGTGAGATTGATTTGAGTCAAATGGAATCAGGTGTTTATTTGTATAAGTTGCAGGATGAAAACCATGTCTACTATACAGGTAGGGTTGTTATCATTAAAGAATAAGGATGATCACCATGGCAGATAGAAGATAAAATTACCCCGATTCAGAAAAAGGCCTCCGCTTTTTGAGGCCTTTTTTATTCCTATCCATGGGAAACTTCCCCTATCTTTGTTCCATGCAAGAACAAGATTGGTTAAAATCAAGCCTGGCGCATGTAGGAATTACAGAGCTCAATGAAATGCAGGAATCCACCTGGAAACATTACGAAAAAAATGACCATCTCATTCTTTTATCACCTACCGGATCAGGAAAAACATTGGCTTTCTTGTTGCCATTGATCCAGTTATTAAATCCCGAAATCACCAACAAAGTACAGGCACTTATTTTAGCTCCTTCTAGAGAGCTGGCTTTACAGATCGAAACGGTCTTTAAAAGTTTAAAAACCGGCCATAAGGTCAATTGCTGCTATGGAGGTCATCCCATGAGCATTGAAAAAAACAATTTGATCCACCCCCCTGCTTTATTGATCGCCACTCCTGGAAGAATGGTGGACCATATTGAAAGAAAAAATCTACGATTAGATGGAATTACCACCTTGGTGATTGATGAATTTGATAAATCATTGGAATTTGGTTTTGAAGAGGATATGAAATTTATTATTTCACAATTACCTCATCTCAAAAAGAAAGTAATGACCTCAGCTACCAAATCCATTGAAATTCCTTCATTCGTGGAATTAGGCCAGGCAACCACCTTGGATTTTTTACATAAAAAAGAAAAGGAATCCAAGCTCATCATTAAAAAAGTGGTGGCAGAAAAATCAGTATTGGATACTTTGTTTCAATTGTTATGTACGCTCGGAAGCGGCTCCACCTTAGTATTCTGTAATTTTAAAGAAAAGGTGGAAAAAGTAAATGGATACCTGCAACAAAGAGGAATTCAAAATGAATATTTCCATGGAGGGTTAGAGCAAGTTGACAGGGAAAAGGCGTTGATCAAATTCAGGAACGGTTCTGTAAATATTCTAGTGACCTCCGATCTGGCATCCAGGGGATTAGATATTCCCGAAATAAAAAATATTATCCATGTACAATTACCCCCGCATGAGGATGCGTTCATCCATCGAAACGGAAGAACAGCACGGATGAATGCAGATGGAATGGCATTGATTGTCACTGAAAAAAATGAATCGTATCCAGGTTATATTGACCGTAAGATGGAATCCTTCCATGTGGATCCGAAAGCTGGGATACCTGCACCACCGCAATGGACCACCTTGTATTTTGGGAAAGGGAAAAAAAACAAATTGAATAAAGTAGACATTGTTGGTTTCCTGAGCCAGAAGGGGGGATTAAAAAAAGAAGAGATCGGGTTGATAGAAGTAAAAGACTTTTTTAGTTATGTAGCTATTCGTTCCTCTCAGGTAAAAACGGTACTTGTAAAGATCAAGGATGAAAAGATCAAGAATATGAGTACAAGAATTGAGGTTTGTAAATAAAGGATACAAAAAAAATGCCGGTGAGACGCCGGCATTTTTTCGATTTGGGGAAACCACACTAGATCGGTTATTCTGTTTTCACCATTTTCTTGGTGTCGATCACTTGTCCGTCCACCACTAGAGAATAGGTATACATTCCATCTCTTAAATCGCCGGCAAATACCACCAGGCGGCCTGCTCCTCTTTCTTCAATACCCGTTACCTTGATCATTTTTCCATTCATGTCAAAGAATTGGATTTGTGCTACTCCGGCATCCTGCGGAATATAATAATTGATCACCGTTTGGTTAGTAAATGGGTTTGGAGAGTTTTGATCCAATACAACCACCTCAAGATTCGACAAGGTAACCTCCTGTTCATTTACATTGTTGGGCATAGGGTTGTATTGTTGTCCCTGGGTTAGTGCAATGAGTTGATCAATTTGTTGCTGTTGGGCTTCGATCATTTCTTGTTGCTGTTGCATGGCATCTACAATGATGGCAATAAAGCCCTGGTAATTAAGCGCCAGGTATTCCTCTTTGGGGGAAATTACTTTACCCATTGAATCATATAAAGCCGGGAATACCGCTGGAGATGTTAACTCCGGTAAAATGGTTTGAACATCCTGCGAAATAAAACCATATTGTTTTTTATCAGACAATGCAATATTTGTATGGTTTTCCCTGTCGAAAGAATAAGTAACAGGTTGTAGTTTCTTGATAATATCGAGTGGGCTTTTTATCTCCTGAATCTCTTTTTTCAGGTTTCTATCAGACACTCCATACATATTGGTGATCAAAACATCTCCATTAAAAAATCCGGCATAATCCGGGCCTGGAGGTAATCCAGCCCCTGTTAACCCTGAATTTAATGCAACGGTCGCATAAATCCCATAATTATTCGTGGCTCCCACCGCACGGGCATCCACTCCGAAATTTGCATTTCCAGGTGTACTTACAATGATGCTTGCTCCTGAATTATTCGCTGTTGGATTGGTGCCTGAAAAAATCTCCACATTCAGTCCCTGATTGAGAGGTGAAGAAGAGCCGGTAATATCTGCATTTACACTTAAGGATGCAAAAGAAGCATTGGCGGTAAGTGCATTTAACCCAATATTATAAAATGAATTGAATCCAACACCTCCAGTACTTCTTGCATTCACGGCAATAGCGTTTGAAGCTCCACTTGTTGTAAATACAGACGAAGTTACACCAGTCGCCGAGCCAGGCCCAGTGTTTTGAGCCCTAAAAGCTCCTCCTGCTACGGTACCTCCACTTGCCAAAAGCGAAAGAAAAGCGCCGGCAGTTTGTTGAAAATCGTTATTCACGGTAAATCTGGAAACAATGGTTGTACATGCAGGAAATCCGATATTAAATTGCGAAGGTGATGCAGCTGGCATGGTATGATTGATATTAAATCCAGCCATTGGAATTTCTCTTGTGCTCGTCAATGCACCCAAACCACTTCCACACGTTCCACCCAATTGTACATTACCTCCGGTTACGCTTAATCCATTATTAGCACCGGTGATACCCCCGCCCCCGGGAACATAAATAATGTTGCCCAACGCATCAACTGCCAATACCCCAGGGCCTGGATTAGCCGTAGTAGGACATCCCGAACCCAATTGAGTAAGTCTTACACCACTCGAACAAAGACCAAACGAAGAGTTTACTTCCAGTTGGTTAGTAGGTGTCGGTGTATTAATCCCAACAAGTCCGGTGTTCAGGATGACCATTCTTTGCGTTGCATTTGTATTAAAGCGCATAGAAAGATTTTCCTGTTGGCTCAACAATGCGTCCCCGCTAGTGAGCACACTTGCAAAGAACCCATCGGCCGCGGTAGCTCCAGTTGCTCCATTGGTAATTCTCATCCTCACATCTACCGCATTCAAGTTGTGCAGGTGTAAACGATCAACCGGGCCAATCGCTACCGGGAAAACGCCAATCCCAACCCTTAAGTTATTTCTTGCCGCATTGGTTCCGGCAACATTGTTCCCTTGAAACATGAGAACGTTGTTCTGCGCAGTTTGCAATTGGGAGTTGAATGGAAAATTAACACTTGGAAAATACGCTGGCCCTACATTGTTAATTGTTTGGGCCATGATACTGCCGGTGACAAAACAACATGCCGCCAATGCAAAAAAGATTGTTTTTTTCATAAAACTGTTTTTAAAGTTAATACTAGTAAGAAATTGATGGTTGATTGTTTTTGGAGATAAGGGGATGAATGTAAGCAGGAAGAGATTTAAAAATAACTGCTAAAAACCCGTATTTCCATCCGTATTTTCCCGGATGGCAAAGCTGGTCATTCAATGAAATGATCGGTTTTTTATCAAAAAAATGACCGTTCATTACATCCTTTCTACCGATCCTTACAAAAACCCTCCTTTCCTTACAAACAATCATTACCTACGGGTTCATGATCTAATTTTGGGTAACAACAAAAAACTTTTAATCATGAAAACAATCAAAATCATTTTATTAGGAACCATGCTGATGAGTGCACAGGTATATGCACAATGGAATCTTTTAGGTAATACAGGAACTAATGATCCGGCAGTTCCAGCCACCTACGGAACTTCAACTATTGGAGGAACAGAAAACTGGGTAGGGACCACCGATGCTCAGGATGTCGTTATCGGAACAAATACAATTGAACGATTCCGGATTAAAAAATCTACAGGAAATGTTGGTATAGGAACTGCAGCGCCAACACAGAGACTACATGTATCAAATGGAAACGTGATGCTCGATTATGCCAGTGTAGGTACTACAGGTAATTTATATTTCGGCGCTCAAATAGACAATGGATTCAGCAATGGATTAAGGCTTTTCGCCACAAGTACATCTTCTTATATAGATAGTAGGAATTCTACTTCAACCAATGGGTTGATATTTAGAGTAAATACTACTGACGGGGGAACAGAAAGAATGAGGATCTGTGCCAACGGGAATATAGGAATCAATACTACAAATCCCCTTTATAAACTTCATATCAGTGGAGATCTTTTTGTAACCGGTAACAGTAATAATGCAACTGTATTATATGGAGACAATACACAGCCTGAGTATGGAACAGAATACCATGATCCGGCCACAGGAGTATCTGGTCTTAATTTCTGGAAGCCCTGGAATAGTCATAATGGAGCTGGTGGTCAAGGGTTTTTAAATTATATTCTTTACTTAAATGATGATGGAAATGTTGGTATTGGTGTTGATCCGGATAAGATCAATTCAGCTTATAAATTATCGGTGAACGGTTCAATTCGTGCTGAAGAAGTAGTAGTAGAAACCGGATGGGCCGATTTTGTATTTGAGCCGGGTTATCAATTAATGAAATTGGATTCATTAGAAGATTTCGTAAAAGCCAATCATCATTTACCGGGTGTTCCAACCGCTGCGGAAGTAGAAACCAATGGAGTAAAAGTAGGAGAAACAGAAGCAAAACTTCTTGAAAAAATAGAAGAGTTAACGCTGTATGTAATCGAACTGAATAAAAAAATTGAAATTCTCGAAAACAAATCTCAAAACTAATAACTATGAAAAAGGGAATAGTTATATCTCTGCTAACCATACTTCTTCATACTCCCATTTGGGCACAATTTGTCGGCCAGGGTGATAATTTTTTTGAGAAAGTAAGTGCACTCCAACAAAAATATGAACTGGAAAGAAAGAATGGAAATTCTAACCAGGAACATGAAGGAAGTGAATATAGTAAGTTTAAGCGCTGGCTCAATTTCTGGATGTATCGTGTTCCTGCCAGTGGTGATTTAAGCGATTATATGCGAGCTCAAAAAACTGTGGTAGATCATTATTATGAAAACAACATGACTCCCAGATCAAGCAATACTGATCCCTGGCATAGCATAGGTCCACTGAATGAGCCGCTCAATACTTCAAATGGATCAAATTGTGGTACCCGGGCTGGAATTGGTCCCGTAAGGTTTGTTGTCATGTCTAAATCAGACAATGATCATCTATTAACCGGTTCCTATACGGGAGGATTGTTTCTATCCACTGACGCTGGTGATACCTGGGCAAATGCCGGAGGCGATGAAGGATGGAATAATATTGGTTGCTCAGGAGCTGTTTTTCATCCAGCCAATAGCGATATCTTTTATGCTACTTCAAATGCAGTAGGCGGATCAACCGGTTATAACGGTGGTGTATATCGCACTACAAATGGAGGAACATCCTGGGATAAAGTGGCCGAAGGAGGTACTCATTTTGACATCTGGGGATTATTGAATACGATTGTTGTCAATCCTTCCAATCCCGATGAATGTATTGTAACAAGCAATAATGGGTTATTTATTTGTTCCAACCTAAATGCCGCCACTCCAGTATTCACAACCTATGCTTCCAGGCAATTCCCGAGCAAAAATATCTACGATATAGATGTAAGACCGGGTACCTCGGAGGTATTTATTACGGTAGCAAGTAATATTGTCGGATCCACACCCTCGGGTCTTATATGGGGTAGTTTTGAGGTGTATAAATCCACCAACTTCGGGACCAGCTGGTCAGTGGTTAGTGGCATGCCTTCAAACTTCAATACCAACAATACAACTGCAGTTACGATTGAATTTAATGAGATTGATAATTCGTCATTCTTTATTTTAAGAAATTCAACTAACAGCAACCCATGCCCAGACTTTATGTGTACCAGTACCTGCGATGCTAACGATGAGCTATGGGAGTATAATATTGCAGGAGGTAGTGCTTCATTGTTAAACAGTGACCTGAATATAAATCATGGTGGTGGACATGGTTTTGGAGTGGCTCCAACTACTGGTGATTATATGTTGTTTTCATTTGTGGACAGATATGCTAAATATGATAATGGAACTTTTACACGTTTCACGTCCGGTAATGCAAATAAATATGATTACCATGTCGATTGTGAAGATTTCTTATTTCACCCTTCGGATCCTTCTATCGTATACATGGCTAGCCATGGAGGTATCCATAAAAGCACCGATTATGGTTCAACGTGGGTCACAAAAAATAATGGTCTTGCAGTGGCTGAAGGTGTTTCTATGTCTACTTCATATCTCAATCCTTCAAAAGTTGCTCTTGGTCTTTACCATGATGGCTGCATAATTACCAACACAGCCTATGGTGCCGCATGGGAACCAGATTGGGATTTTATTGATGGAACCTATGACGGACAAGAAGTAATTATTGGGAACGTAAATAAGGACCTTATTTATGTGAGTAGCCAGGGCGGAAATTGGGAACGATCGATGGATGAAGGTTTGAATTTCACGGATGTTTCTCTTTCTTCCCATTTCTTTACAAAAGGTGATATTAACCAAGTGGATAATACCATTCTATACCGGATAGCATATAGTGGCGGATTTCCGGAAATTCAAAGGTCCTTCAGCAATGGTACATCTGGAACCAACCAGGTAATTTCCAATTTTGCATCTATCTTATCTCCTGGTGAAACTACCTGGCAAATTTTTACATCTGAAGTTTTTAAGGATATAGCATATGTTAAAATATATGCAGCCGGTTATAGTCGTCTTTTTGTAAATAAGTTCATCAATGATCCTACCCCTTCGGTAGTAATAGCCAATTGGGTGGAACTTCCTTATCCTACCCTACCAACAGTTTGTGGCGTTAACACATTTGACGTATCCGATCTCCAGGTAAGTTTCGAGGATGAAGACATCATTTACATTTCCAGGTCATCTCGAGACTTTTGTTCAAATACTCCGATAGGAACTGGAATGTTCTATAAATTCGATTACAATAATTTGTCTTCCCCGGTATTTACTGATCTTACCCATAACCTACCCAATACAGGTATCGGGTATGAAAGTATTGCGATTGAAAAAGGGTCGGATGGCGGAGTTTACGTAGGAACCGATTTTGGGGTCTTCTATACGAATAATAAACTCCTTGCCAGCGGCAGTTCTACCAAGTGGATCGATTTTAGCGGTGGTTTGCCGAATGGAATATGCAATGGATTGGAGATTAACTACCAGGTGAACACCTTAAGAGCTAATATTTATGGAAGGGGTGTTTGGGAACATAATTTATATTGTCCGGATGATTATGATCTCGATCTTGCCATTACACATTCTACTCCTTACTATTACGAGGTGGAACATGATATTACCTCCAGGTCATTGGTACCGAATACCGGTAATATTACCTACAGAGCTGGAAATAAAATTGTTCTTCAGCCACCATCCAGTGGAACAGGAGTTGGATTTAAAGCAACCGCAGGATGTTATTTCCATGCCTTTATTCACCCATGTGGTGGGGGTGTAAACAGTTTCAGATATCCTGATGAAGCTTCAGCAGAAGACGAGTTATATAACAACGACGAATTGCTGAAAGAAGACGTGGAGAATATCGTGGTTTACCCGAATCCAAGTGATGGGATCTTTTCAGTGCAAAGTCGAAATGATATGATGGCTGATAGGGTTTTTGTATACGACTTATCCGGAAAGCTCATCGCCAATTATCAGCAACAAACAGTAAATGGATTCCAGGTGGATCTATCCGGATATCCAAATGGAACATATTTCTTACGAATTGAAAGCACAGGAAAAAACTATATTTCCAAGCTTGTAAAAAAATAACCCCCAAATGAAAAAGAGAACAGCAAACCTCCTATAGGTTTGCTGTTTTTTATTTTTGAGGATTCTTGAAGAAGTGCACCATTCCACCATCGTCGAGCCAGATGGCATCAGGTCCGGTGAGCCAGAGGTTGGTGCCTACCAGCCAGGTATATTTACCGGTGGCTTCAATAAGAGGGATCGGAGGAGAAACCGGGATTCTTCCTGGATAATTATATTCCTGGATCATTCCGTTGAAGAAAAATAAATAACTACCACTTCCGTAATACATCATGGCATCTGGCCGGGTGGTTTGTATTCCCGGGAAGATAGATTGTAACATATATGCCTTCGATTGACCGGAACTCGGCTTAAATAAATAACAACTATCATTCTTGATAAAGCATACCATGTCTTCTTCGGGCATATAGCAGGAAGCATCGATCCGATTGAATCCAACTCCTGAAAAAATATCGCTGATATTCTGCTCCTCCGCTTCTGCAGCATTTGAAGTGCTGTTATAAAGTCTCGCTTTAGATCCTTTAAAAAAATAAGGGGTTCCTTCATAATCCAATACATCATCTACATGGTCGGTATACATGCCTCCAAAATGATTTTTGTTGATGGCAAGGGGGTAACCGTTCTTCCATTTCTTATTGTTGGCATCGTAAAGCAGATATAAGACATTGGTAAATTCCTCGTATTTAGTTTTGTCTATTTTCTGAATGGCTTTTGGCTGAATGATCATAGAAACTCTCCTATTTTGCTGCCGGCCTTCTTCGGTAGTATTTTTGGCCACCGGTTGTGTTTCGCCAAATCCCTGCGTAATAATGCTGATCGTTTTGTCATTTAATTTTTTGGCTAGATAGTCTTTCACCGAATTTGCCCTGTTCTTCGATAATGTGGAATTATATTCATCGGATCCTATACTATCCGTATGCCCATATATTTCAATGGATTTGATCGAGGTGGCATTTAACTTACCTGCCAGGTTATCTATTTCGGTCAGCGCCTCTTTTTTCAATGTATAGGAAGCATTATCGAAAAGAAAGGAGCTACTTAAATTTACTTGCATCACACTACCGATAGCACCAATCGCATCAATATCAGCTCCTGACCAATAACCCTTGCATGCTTGCTTAAGATCCGTTAAGCGGACATAATAAAAAACCTCACCGGGTTTTACAAAATCTTTTATATCCACCTCTGCCCTGCCTCCATTGATCTCGCCAACGTTTACCCATGTATTTCCATCTTTCGAAATTTCGAGCATGGTGGCTTCAATAAAAGTACCCAGCTCAAAAATGTATAAGTCGGGGCCATCAATGTCCATTAAAGCATTGTCGGTAAATCGCACTGTAATACTGCCACCGCATCCCAGGGTAAAAAAGCCGGTACTTTTTTCAATATCATAATTGGGTTCATCTAATACAATCGTGTTAGGTCCACCATTTTGCTCAGGCATGGCAGAGCCATTCACTTGATCAACTAATACATCTGCGAATGAAATTTTTCCAAAGGGGAAATAAACAAATCCGCCGTGACCGTCGTTATAAATAGCTTCGGAAGAGGATTGGGAAGTGACATTTAGTGCAGAGAAAAAAAACAAGCCATAGTATACTATTTTCCTCATAGCAAGTGATTAGATATTAAATATAACGAACCTAGCTGAATTTTGTTATACAATTATTATGCCTGGAGTTCAAAGACCTGCAGGATCGCGGCCCAAAATGGATAATGAAGGATTAGTTACTGCTCTTAAAATGCATTTGAATAACCTGAGCAATGGCAGCAAATTCTTCTTTGGATATCTGTAGTTTGGGGTTGTTGAAATCCATCTCCTTCATATTGTTTACCGGGATAAGATGTACGTGGGCATGGGGCACCTCAAAGCCTGCCACTACCATTCCAATACGCTGGGTGGGAATTGTTTTTTGGATCGCTTTGGCCACAAGTCTGGCAAACTCCATGAGCCCAGCATAGGTGGTGGCGTCCAGGTCAAATAAATGATCTACCTCTTGTTTAGGGATGCATAAAACATGTCCACGTTTTAATGGGGCAATATCCATGATTGCCAAATAATGATCTGTTTCGGCTACCTTATAACCCGGAATTTCTCCACTTACTATTTGAGAGAAGATGGAAGCCATTATCTTGAAATTTTCATTACCTCAAAGGTCATTAATCCCCCAGGGACTTGAACATCAACTGTTTCTCCCTCTTTTAATCCTAACAATGCTTTTCCAATGGGTGAATCGCTGCTGATCTTGCCTTCTTTTAAGTTAGCCTCGTTTTCGGAAACTATCTGGTATTCCATTACAGCACTGTTCTTTTTGTTCTTGATCTTTACTTTGCTTAAAAGGGATACTTTCGAGGTATCCACATTGGCATTATCCAGGATCCTTGAATTATTAAGGGTTTCCTGGAGTTTCGAGATCTTTGACTCCAGCAATCCCTGGGCCTCTTTGGCAGCATCATATTCAGCATTCTCGGAAAGGTCCCCTTTGTCACGGGCTTCAGCTATTTGTTGAGAAATCTTAGGTCTTTCAATAGACACCATGTGTTCCAATTCCTCTTTCAGCCTTTTATAACCTTCTTCGGTTAAGTAATTTATCTTCGACATTGGTCCTGATATTTATGGGTATTTAAGGCGTTGTTACAAAGCCTTCTTAAAAACATGAACAGAAAGCTTTCGGCTTTCTGTTCGGTAACAAATGTATAAAGATTTATTGAATTATAAAGAAATTTCGGAGCTTAGATTGTGAACCTGGCACCAAAACTATGCACCCCTCCAAAATTGTAAGTAGCTCTAAATGAGTAATCAAAACCAATTTTGGTAGTTCCACCTTTTTTAAACGGAGCTTCGAAGGTAATACCTCCGGTAGGTCCGAAAAATGCGTTTAACATGGTTGGGGTAGCTCCTTCTCTGTTTCCAAATATCCCTTCCTCAAATGCATATCCACCGCGAACCATCAGCATATTTTTGAAGTTATACTGAAGTCCTAAAGTCCATTGGTCATAAGTAAATGAATGGGTGGCAAAGTTGAAAGCAAAATCCAAAGAATGAGATTTATTGATACGATACATATATCCAACGCCGATATTCATCAATGCAGGCATTTCATATTCCGCTGATCTTTGTTCAACTGTTACCAATGATCCGAAGATGGGAGAAGTAAATTGTGTAGAAAGTCCATCACCATTTGCTCTCATTCTTGGTCCGATGTTTTTTAATGTGATCCCAAAGAATAAATTATCCTGGTCATCATCTGGTAGCCCTTCGATCTTGCGTTTGCCGATCTTGGTTTTATACATGATCCCTGCATCCACCGCAAAACCTGTAGAGTTTACGTTTGACAATCCTTGAGTGATGATCCTAACGGTAATACCACCGGATATTTTTTTAGAGAAAGCTCTTGAATATGATAAAGCAATGTTCAAATTACTTACTTGATAGGTATTACCCGTACCTTCAGGTTGGTCGACGGTAGTTTCCGAAATTTTACCTGAATTAAGTGCCATTACACTTAAACCGATCACACCTCTTTGTGCCCCTAGATTTTGTGCAAATCCGAAACTTTCAATGTTGATACCGGTTCCTGCCAACCACATGGAATGCGAAAATATAAGTTCTGTCTTTTTAGTAAAAGACAAACCAGCCACATTCATGAACTGTGATTCTAACCCACGGCAAAAAGCAGTATTTGCATTTGCCCAGCCTGAACTACGAGCCCAAGGGTTAATCAAAAGATCGGTGCTGCCCGCAGAACCAGCCCTATCACCGTTTCCAGCGTAGGTGAATTGAAAGGCAGCTGACATAAGTACAATAGTCGCCAATAATTTTTTTCCTGTCTTCATCTTTGCCATATTATTCTTTAATTAATAATAAATACATTCAACATTAGAAATTATCAAGTTGTAATGGTCTTAATACTCCATACCATTTCAATATTTTCTCACCAATACCTGGGGCATTTACATGTATAATGTATAAGCCGGTTGATATAGGAATATTTTTATAGTTCTTTAGATCCCATGCTACACTGGTAGTGGTATTGTCATCCTTTTCAAAGGTCCTGATAAGCGTACCATTTAATGTATAGATAGAAATTGTACATCTATCCGGCAGGTTTACAATTTTTACCCTGTTATCCAATGCTGAGGTTTCATACTCACTTGCTGAATAATAAGGGTTAGGAACCACCTGAATAATATCCAATGCACTAGAGGCGGTTGGTGTATTATTGATAATCGATTCCAATCCATCGAATGTAAATTCATACATCGGATTATTAGCATTTACCGGAGCTGACTCAGGGTTCACTGAAGAATAATCTTTCGAATATGATTTCTGAACTCTTAATCTTATCCTCAGATCACTAGCTAACCAGTTTTTGCCGGTAACGCTGAATGGAATTCCAGCCCAGATACAATTTCTCCAAACCTGACGAGCTCTAGCCAATGAAACTCCGCTGATAGGTTCAAAATTATTCGTTGTATCCGTTAAGTTCTTAATGATCTTTAATCCATAATCATAATTAGGGAATATATTGTAAGCACCTTCTGCAGGGTTTGATTCGAATACATAGATATAATGTTTACCCGCAAATAAATAATCACCCAGGTCAGAAACATATCCTTCCGGATTTCCTGTTAAAGGATCAGAATTAGAAGGATTGAATAACATATCCCTTCCATTCTCACCAGCCAGATAAGAATCTTCACCGAAAGCGATATTCAATCTTTCTCCTGTTTCCACATTGATGGCATATCCAGGGAACCAACCCATTCCATAAGCCGAAATATAATTCGGGTCAGAAGGATTTGAACTTGCCGTAGTAGCAAAGTTTTTATTTCCATCCTGGTCAACAGAGAATGCAAAACGCAGGTCTAAGTTTTTAGGTGGAGTTGAATTTGGGAAACCTGGATCTACATTCGCATCATTGGGTAAACTTCCAATCGGATTGTAAGTTTCGAATACAGGACATCTGCTCCATTTTGATTTATCAGGAGTGATAACAATATCAATAGATCCTATATATGAATTTGCGGTATTAGGAATAATTTTCCCTGAAGCATTGATCTGGCTAGAATAACCAACGTTATGTCCTGGGAACAACTGAGTGGCATTCGGGTCTTGTTTATAGTTACTTACACTGGAAGTAAGAATATAAGGTACAATACCGCCACCACCATAGAAGGATGTTCCGCTTACAAATTTGCCCTGTGGGTCAAAATAAATTTTCTGAGCTTGAGAGCAAACTACCGTTTCCATATAGTTACTATTCCAATACGTAGTATTATCATCAGCAGTGCTACCTGCTCTTACCCAATTCAATGGAGAGTCACCATCTATATCAGGGAAGAATCCGAGGTAAACATTTTCTGGGTCATCGAATTCGATGCTCGAAAATAAAAGTCCATTCCCCGGGGTTGATACTTCGGTACCATTGATGTCAATAGACCCTGGATCAGTATAGAAGGTGGCAATATTACAACCGGCTGTATTCACGATCCATGATGGACCAGGATTTTGAACCTGGTGAACATCGATAGAGAATCCAAGGAATTCGTTGGTTCTTTCGTCATAAATGATTTGTTCGTACGCCTGAGCCAAATTGCTTTCTGATCTGGCAACCGTATCAGAACCCGAAATAGTATCCGGATCCAACAAAACCCATGTGGCGGTGCTTTGAATCGCTTTTACAGCTTGGTTGGTGGTATCCATTACTTTTAAAATATATCTCTTGCCTTTAATCAACAAGGGATCAATAATTTTTACTTTGATAGGTCCTAATCCATTTTCATAAGTAAGAATTTTTGTTCTATGGTTTGGATCGGCTAAAATGGCATCTTCAGTTGCTTTGGTCAATTCCAGCACATTTCCTCCATTTCCTCTTCCTTCCAGTCTGGTAATTTGTGGTCCAAATCCATACAATGAATTCAGAATGGTTCCTCCATTTTCTACGGAAGGAATATGCGGTGTAGCTTTATAAACTTTAATGTTTCTTCTACCCAGGAAGAATGGTTCTTTTTGCCCATCCAATAAGGTAGGATCATTTGGATCATAGGTTTTATAATTGTTATATCCATAAGCCAATGCCATATAATAATAGTCTTTATGGTTCACCAGTGTTTTGCTGGTATTGGTTACCGACTCATTGAACTGATCCTGATCAATTTTAAACGAGTGTCGGATACCCTGGTTCTCACCATCTACTTTTACCACCGGTACTGAATATCCCAATCCATCATCATACTCAAAGTTGACGATTCTGCTGATCGGATTTCCGTTGGCATCAAAGTTTCGAAGATCACATTGGGCCACCAATCGACCGAATTCAGAACCATCCGAACCAAATATATCAGTAGCGGTTACGGTTTTATCTTTTACCTGATAGATCAAATATCCTTCGAAACGGATCATTCTATCATAATGCGCCGTATCGATCTGAGTACCTATCTGAATGGTAGTAGATACCTGGACACTTTGGTTATTTAAATAACCATATAAGCTATCCACCAAGGTCATCCCTACATAAATGTAGAACATGCTATCTTCTGGCAGCGCTTGTTGATTTTGATACAAATAATAAGTAGTTCCTGAAACATCGGTTGAATCGAACTGAGGTACCCAAATGGTGGTATCCGTTGTAACAGGTGAAGAAGATAAAACATATTCAGGAATGAAGTAGTTTAATTCTTCATATTGATTCAAGTAGTTATTTGAAATGGATTTATTGGTCAAATACATCACTAATTCCTGGTCTAATTCCTGGATATTTAAATCTGGAGCATCCGGACCATTCAATACTTTAAAACAGTTTTCGAAAAGTGATTGGGCTTTGATGTCGGCTGCCAATACTTTCAATACAGATTCGTAGGAGGCCCCTGTTGAAGATCGTGCCCAAACCACCCCGGTTGTAATATCGTTTACAGCACCCGGCTTGAGGGTAAATGGTCCAGCGGACTGAACGAAACGACGGTCACCCGCCTGGTTAGGGTTGGGAGATCCTCCGGTATTCGTTTCCGACCAACTGAAAGAGGCGGCTATACCTTTGGTTCCCCAGTTCCATGGATCAGAATCGCCTGGGAACATGAAATCTGCTTTAGGAGAAGCAGCACAAGATCCGGAAGGATAACCATTGCAACCAAAGATCATTCTGGAATTGTCTCTCCAATATCCTCTCAGGTAGTTATAATATTCAGGACCTGTACTAGGGTCACCGGTAACAGCACCAGAGTTATTATAATAAACGAATCTTCTCATACCGAAACGTTCGTTGTCAGCAATTGTATCATCAAATCCAACTCCGTTGATACCGAAAGTTGCATTTGTTCTAAGCGTATCCTTGGTATCGCTTAATAATAAGTTCATCGCAGCCAATGCCTCGGGAGTTGGGTTATTTGGATCCCAGCTTTTATCCCAGAAATCCGCAATACCGTTGTTATCCATATAAGGACCTAAGAAGAAGTCGATACCAATGGCTGGTGGATTTGCACCATAACCATTCTGACCAGAATATGGATTATCAAAATCATCTGCATTGTACATAAATCCAAATCCACGTTCAACATCACATCCGGTATAATCATCAATCGCTCCACCGATATCAGCATCTGTATTGATACCAAAATAACATTGTTCCAATGTAGTGGTTCCGCGATTGATCAACTGATAATTATAAAAGGTCATGTTGTTGATCTCATCATTGGTATTAAACCCAAAACCTTGAGCTCTGATCTCCATACCAATTGCATTACCAGCAGATTCACCATGGATATTTCCTTTATCGTTAAATACCCACCATAAAGTAAAGTCACCATACAGAAGGGCACTTCTATTTGTTCTGCAATCAATGGTATTATCCAAATCATAAAATGGATAATCACCATCTGAATAATCATATACTCCATCTCCTGCCACATCATAGAAAGGAGCGAGAATATTCTGCATCACTAAATGCTGTCCGTTCGATTGAAGGATTGGATTTCCTGGCCATTTTTTAATGGACTCAGGTACTTGATAATTGTCACAAGATGGGTCGGTAGATGTACCATCGCCGCATAACCTGAACAATTCAACATCCTGACGGCTAACACTCCAAAGCTGATCATACAGGTCACAAGTCTCTGCATCAATGGCAGCACTGCCTAATGTATCCAATGGACCTGTCCAATAGTCAACCCCATTTGTACGGTAACGTTGAGCAGCCACTTTTAAGGTTTGTGTCTGAGCCTCACGTCCACCAATCCAAAGGTTTCCTACAAATAAGGAGTGGGTATTACTTCCTTTAGGAATTTCATAACGGGCATTCGAGATCAAATCCCACCACATATCACCTCCGGAGTGAATCAAAGCACGAACATTGTTTACATTCAACTCAGCAGAAGTTGAAGGTGGTAAACATCCGGCTGAAGTAGATTTTTCTTCAGCACTTTGCTTCCCGGCATTGGTAGACTTGGTTGGGTCGAACACATAGGCATTCACTATGGCGGTTGAACCAAATAAAAGCCCTAATGTTAACACTGCAAAAATTCTTTTCATATTCCTCGATTTCATATTTTAAACAAAAACTTTTTCAATTAAAAACTTAAAATAGCTCCAAACCTTACTCTTCTTGGCATACTGTAGTTATAAGGATCGTTTACCTTCATATTATAGTAGTTCATATAAGATGTAGGATCCACCTGGCTTAAGATCTGAGCTTCGTAATTTGGAGCAGTTAAATAACCATCATCCGTTGGACTACCTGTAGCGGCATACACTCCAACAATATTCTGAACATTGAATAGGTTTTGAATATTTATATACAATTGTAGAGTGGCTCTTTTACGACCAGTATTGTTTTCTTTTTTCTTGCCAAAGAATAAAGTAATGTCCTTGTTAATGCTGAGGTCATTGTAAAATTCAAATGGAAGGCGAGCTCCATTTAATGAACCTAATAATGATCCATTGGAAGATCCAGTAATTAATTGGGTGGGTGTAGGGATCACCTGACGTGAATATGGAACACCAGAGTTTCCGTAAAGGGTCATACTTACGCCAAGGTTTCTAAAGATGGCCTCAAAGAATTTTCCACGAGGTCCCATATATTTAGTACCGGTAGAAGGATCTTTATCTTTTGTTTCACCAAAATTAAATACTCCAAATAACTTGAACTGGTGACGGGTATCATATCCTAATGGAATCGTTGAACGCAAGTTAGGTTGACCAGAGTTGATCAGGTTCAATTGAGAGAAACTGTTCGATCCAGTACCGTCGGCAAATTGTAAAGTATAGTTAGCGGTTAAACTAATATTGCCACTTTGAGGTGCAAGAATGATCTCAGCCGAAAGACCTTTTACCGTAGCAAAATCTATATTGCTCCAGTTGGTATACGTTCTTGGATAAGCTTCCTGCACTTTCACTACAGCGATCATATCACGCAATTCTTTATAAAAGGCACGAATTTTAAATAAGATAGACTCCGTTAAGATCTGACGGAAGCTCAATGAAAACTCAGTGGTTCTTTCAGGTCTTAAATTTGGGTTATTAAACCTTTTGTTACCTGTATTATAAGATGCATTATCCCAGAATAAATAATCCAAAGGATTCATTTGGGCCAGGTTCTGGTTACCATCAAACAAGGTAGGACGCTGAGTAAGCACATCATAATACGCAGAGAACAATGTTTTTTCGGAGATAGGGAATGAGAAAGAAATCCTTGGCATTACATTTACTTGAGGTACATAATCGGTAAATGCGTTGAAAAGTCCAGCTCCAACGGTTTTGCTTCCACCTTCTGAAACAGATGAAGTAGCAGGATCCGTTAAATAAGGTTGAACGCGACCGGATGAGTTTCTCAATAAAGTAGGGTCGTTGATCACTTCTCCATCAGCATTGTACCAGGTATCACCATCTCTGAATCCCAAAGGAGCACCAGAGGTTGGATTGTTCTCATCCACTACATATACTACCCAATCATCTTCTACATTTCCGGGCACTACATACGAGCTTGGGAAAAGATTCCAATCAACATCTCCAGCTTTTCTGGTATCGTATAATGAATATTGGTCCTTCAATACTTTTTGGTTAGCGTCAAAACGATCGATCCTCACTCCTACGCTAAATACAATATCTTTAAAAGAGAATTTATCCTGTATATAACCTGCCATATAAATAGGCTGGAATGCAGAAGTAGGTCTGGTATTAAATCCGTTGGCATCTTTTTCAAGGAAGAAATCTTCAAAACTGCTTCTTCCTTCTACCCTGTTACCATATGCATCATAACCAATATGAGTAATCAAGTTGTTACCGCTGTTGTATAGCTCATCAGTAGCGAACATGTTCAGGTCAAAGAAATCAGGATCTAACCCATCAATATTGATATAGTCTAATCCATTTACACTCAATCCCAATTTTTGTCTCAGGTTATAATCAAATAAAGATTGACCTAAACCAAATCCAGGACGAAGTGGATCGGATACATATAATGGATTATAATTAATGGTATCCTGATAAGACATAGATGAATTATACACTGGCATGCCGTTAGCAAGATCCAGCGTACCCAAATGAGAACCGGTTAACTGCCTTGCAATGGTCCATAAACCCACCGGGGCAATGGTATAGGAAGCATCCGTTCTTTGTTCAAATTCAAAACCTAATCCAATATCATGGTCTCCAATGGTGGCGGTTCCGGTAAAATTGATCCTGAACTGGTTGTTATCAAAATTGGAATATCCATTGTAAGCAAAGCCTGGGCTTCTATACATATCATAAACATTATCTGGTCCATAACCATTGATAATACCACCTGTATTAATAATGCTGGTTAACTGGTCGTGGAATCCTTCGGATTGAGGATATAATGAATAGAATTGTGAAGTAACGGCTGCAATTTGGTCGTTGATCGACGAAGGTGTAAATGCAACGGAGGTATCCTGGTAACCTGTAAATAAATAACCAGACATATCTAATGAGTCATCATATCCATATGCATAAGTAGGTGCACGGTATACATCAAACTTACCGACATAACCATAATTAAAGAACCTGTTTTCATGCTGTACGTCCTCAGTTTTTGTAAACCCTTTCAGATAATCTACCTGTAAACTGATCATGGCATTTTTTAATCCTTTGTATTTTCCTTTATCGTCTTTTTTACCTTCGAAGTATTGGGTGATCCGACCATAAATATTCCAGGTAAAGGCTTGAGTTCTTCCATTGCGATCCCAGTTAAACATGGAGTTATTATAATCCCATGCTTTTTGTTGTCTGGCGTTTACGTATCCACCTATGGAAATAAAAGTATTTTTTGCTGGGTTGATATCAATTTTAGCGTTTCCATTGATATACTGCCTATCTGCATTCAATCTATAAGAGCTTTTTTCAAAATCGTACACTCCCAAATACTCTGCATTCAAACGGGTACCACTTTGTCCGGCAGGAGGCAGACGTAAAGGATCATTAATAATTCTATTGCGGGCATCATCGGTAGCTCTGTACCATCCACCAAAACCCGGGGTTGGATCAAGGTCATAACCTGCTTCAAGGGCCAACATAAAACCGGCCAAAGGTTTACCTTCTTTTCCTTTTCTTTTGATCATTGGTCCGCCGATCACACCACTCACATAATGATGTCCAAAATTATCCAGGAACTGAGAGGTCCTTCCCTCAATAGCTCCAAAAAATTGGTTCGAAATATTTCTGGTGGTGATCTCAATGATACCTCCGGTTACGTCCCCATATTTTGCTGGAACACCACCCAGGATAGCGTTTACAGACTCTGCACCTTGACGAGGAATGGTAGACCCACCACCACGTACCTTCACACCATCAATAAAAATGGTAGCATCTTGTCTGGATCCTGCAAAATTTTGAATGGCCCCGTCCCTTGTATAAACCCCAGCGGTTACGTTCACTATACCCAGGGTAGTAGTAGAAGGGTTATTCATGATCTCTTTTCTGCTATAGGTTCCTCCTTCGGAGGTATTTCCCGGGTCGATCTTGATTTTTGAAGTGCTTACCACAAATTCTTTCAGGGTAACATCTGCCTTCATTTTAGGACTTAAGAAGGTAATACTACCAGCCGTAATATTTACTCCAGTTTGGGTATACTGAGGTAATCCAGCACTGGAAAATTTTACGGTATAAGTACCAACACTTATGTTCTTGATCCAATAATTTCCATCGATATCAGCTGACTGGCCTGTTACCATCTTGTTGTTTTCCTCGATAACAACGTTGGCGAATGGAATAGGAGTTTTACCATCCTCTTCAGTAATGGTTCCTTTTAACTCACCGGTAGTCTGCGCTAATGCTACCGTTTGAATGCCTGCCAAAAACAATAAAATGCTAAGTAACCTTTTCATCATCTTCATCATTATTTATTATATTTTTAATATAGGTCTGTAAATTTACAAGGTCGTAAAAGTATATATTTAAGTCTATTTAACAAATGTTTAATTCACAAATCAGTATTCCGGTCTTTTTAATATTTCGGCTGTAATTATTGCCTTTCTCCAGTCAATATCAGCCCATTCACTTACCTGTTCTTCAACCACTTCCTCTTTAATATCATCAAACCCTACTCCGTGAACATGGTGGTCCGAAGTTTCGTCATAATCCACCACTTCCTCGGTATAGTTAAGTTCTGTATCGTAGCTATAATATTCCTTCTCTGCTTTTTCTAACGTTGAGGTATCCTCATAGGAAGTATACTTCTCCGGCTCTTTATCGGTAAAAACCTTTTGTTCTTCCACCTTTGGAGGGTAGAATTTCTGGGGTTTTTGCTCGCCTAAGAGGCTTTGCAATATATCCTCCAGGGATTTTGGCTGAGTTGTTTGCGGTTTGTTATAGGTGGTTGTGGTAGGCTTGTTGTAATTGGTAAGAGGCTTTTTTTGGCCCGAACTTCCTGTGTTAGTGGGCTTTTTCTTCTTTTTAAGCACAGAGCTGATGATAGCTGCGCCTAAAATCAATGCCCAAATAATCAGGGTGGTTTTGTTCATGGTCTATTTATTACAATTACAAATGTAACGGCCTAAATATAATACGCCAATTACAAAAAAAGGCCTTTGTCATTAAAAAAGGGATAAAAAAGGCTATATATTATTTTTAATTATCTCATTTTCAATATTTTGATTGGTTAGGTGCCGTTAAATTCTGTTAATGCTAAAATAAATTCAGGGTGTCAGGCCTCCAAGAGTTTCCCGATAGCTTCCTGATGGCTATTTCGAGGGAGGGAGGAATACTTAACCCCACCAGCTTGAACCCTGAAGGTTTGAGAGTTTGAGGTTTGAAGTTAATCTCAAACATAGCATTATAAATTATCCAACTGCATAGGCCTCATTACTCCATACCATTTCAAAATCTTTTCTCCAATTCCTTCCGCTTTTACATGAATAATATATAATCCGGTTGATATCGGGATGTTTTTAAAATTCCTTAAATCCCAAGCTACACTTGTGGATGTATTATCCCTTTTAATGAACTTTCTGATCAAGGTACCATTGATGGTATAAATAGAAATATCACATTCATCCGGCAGGTTCACAATTTTTACCCGGTTATCAAGAGCGGAGGTTTCATATTCACTGGCCGAATAATAAGGATTCGGAACTACCTGTATAATATCCAATGCGCTGGTAGCCGTTGGATTGTTTTGAGTAACCGTTTCCATACCTTCAAACGAAAACTCGTACATGGGATTATTTGCATTCACCGGACTGGTTTGTGCATTGAAGGCCGAATAATCTTTTTGATAAGGTTTCTGCACCCTCAATTTTATTCTTGCTTCACCACCCAACCACACTTTATCGGTAACATTGAACGGAACACCCGACCATATGCAATTTCTCCAGATATTTCTTGCCCTTTGTGTTCCCACACCTGAGATGGGATAATCATTGTTGGTATCATCTGTTAATTGCTCCATCAGCTCTGCACCCGCATCGTAATTCGGGAATGCTTCGCTGCCACCCCCCGCCGGATTCGATTCAAAAACATAGATATAATGTTTCCCTGCAAAGAAATAATCGCCAAACTGCTCAGAATAATAACCTTGATTATTCCCTGAAGGTGGATCTGATTTGGATGGATTGAATAACATATCTCTTCCGTTTTCGGTAAACAAATACGAATCTTCACCAAACGCAATATTTAATCGTTCTCCAGTTTCCACATTGATGGCATATCCAGGGAACCAACCCATTCCATAAGGTGAGATATAGTTAGCCGAATCAGGATGATTGCTTGCCGATGTTGTATAACTTTTATTTCCTTCTTTATCTACTGAAAATGAAAAACGCAGGTCCATACTTTCAGGATAGGTTGTTACGGGAAATCCCGGATCCACATGTGCTTCATCCGGATCATTGATTAAATTATGGGTTTCAAAAACCGGGCATCTGGACCATTTGGATTTATCAGGAGTAATCACAATCTCCACAGATCCCATATAGCTCATGTAGGTTCTGTTACCGATCCTTCCTGCTGCATTCACAATGGTAGTATTACCTATTCCGTGTCCGTAAAGTCCGTTATATGAATTCAAACTGGAGGTAAGCAAGTAAGGTACCATGGTACCACCACCATAAAATGACTCTCCATTCAAAAACTTCCCTTGCGGATCAAAAAATACTTTTAGAGGAGGATTCGGAGTTGGTTGTGATTGCTCAAAATGGTTGCTGTTCCAGAAAGTAATATCCGCATCATCTGTGCTTCCAGCTCTTATACAATTCAGTGGATTATCTCCATCCTGATCTGAGAAAAATCCGATATAGTAATTTTCCGGGTCTTCAAATTCAATATGGGTATATAATAATCCATTGCCTGGCGTCGACCGTTCTGTTCCGTTCACCTCCACTATACCCGGTTCAATATATTGAGTATTCAAAATGCCTGCACTATAGGTCCAGGTTGGACCAGGATTCAACACCTGGTGAATGTCAATTGAAAATCCAAGGAATTCATTGGTCCTTCTGTCATAAATGATCTGCTCGTAAGGTTGTGACAGATCACTTTCTGATATGGCCACCGTATCATCTCCTCCGGGAGCTACCGTAGGATCGAGCAGAATCCAGGTGGCTGTATTCTGCACAGTTTTTACGGTTGCCAAGGCTGTATCCAATATCTTCAAAACATATTTTTTCCCTTGAATCGACAATGGATCAATGATCTTTACTTTAATAGGGCCCAATCCGTTTTCATACGTAGGAGTTTCCACTCTATGATCAGGAGATGCCAGGATCGCATCCTCTGATTCTTTGGTAAGTTCTAATATATTTCCGCCATTCCCTCTTCCCTCAAGCCTGGTAATTTGTGGCCCAAATCCGTATAACGAGTTGAGGATAGATCCGCCACTTTCCGGAGCCGGAATATGAGGAGTTCCTTTATACACCCTGATATTGTTCCTTCCAAGGAAGAAAGGTTCCTTTTGACCATCCAAAGCAGTTGGATCATTGGGATCATAATTCTTATAGTTGTTATATCCGTAAGCCAATGCTATATAATAATAATCTTTATGGTTCACCAGAGTTTTGCTCGTATTGGTAAAAGATTCGTTGAACTGGTCCTGTGTGATCTTAAATGAATGTTTGATCCCCTGGTTTTCGCCATCCACCTTTACAATCGGAACTGAATATCCTAATTCATCATCATATTGAAAGTTGACGATCTTACCAATGGGATTACCACTGGCGTCCACATTGGAAACATCACATTGAGCTACCAGTCTTCCAAACTCCGATCCGGCAGGCCCAAAAATGTCCGTAGCCGTTACGGTTTTATCCTTTACCTGGTAGATCATGTAACCTTCAAACCTAATATACTGATCAAAAAAGTTGGTATCCAACACGCTTGACTGGACCGTAGTTATTACTTGCGTACTTTGATTAGCTAAATAGCCGAATAAACTATCCACAGGGATCATTCCTGCATACAATATAAAAAGACTGTCGTAAGGATTTGGTTGAGGCTCATCATATAAATAATAAGCCACTCCCCCAACATTAGTAGAATCGTAATGAGGCACCCAGATAAGTGTATCATGAGTTGCCGAAGGAGTTAATTCATATTTTGGAATAAAATAATTTTTCTCGGTGTACCGGTTCAGGTAATTGTTAGAAGTGGGCCTGTTGGTCAAATACATCACCAATTCCTGATCCATTTCCTGAATATTTAGATCCGGAGCATCAGGTCCATCCAATACTTTGAAGCAGTTCTCAAAAAGTGCCTGCGCTTTGATATCAGCCGATAAAACTTTTAAAACAGATTCATAAGAGTCGCCAGAAGATGACCTGGCCCAGACCACTCCTGTAGTAATATCATTCACAGCTCCAGGTTTTAAAGTAAATGGTCCAGCCGATTGCACAAACCTTCTGTCATCTGCGGGGTTCACATTCCCTGCTCCATTTGTATTTGTTTCCGACCAATCGAAACCAGGATTTTGTCCTTTGGTACCCCAACGCCATTTATCTGAGCCTCCCGGGAACATAAAATCCGCATATTGTGTGCTTCCCGAAAACTGTCCGATAGGTTTGCCATTTCCACCATAGATCATCCTGCTTCCACCACCTGATTGGGTCCAATACCCCCTTAATAAATTATAATAATCAGGACCATTTACTGGATCCTCTCCATTGTTGTAATAAACAAATCTTCTCATACCAAACCTCTCGTTGTCTGCAATCGTATCATCAAAACCAACTCCATTGATCCCATAAGCAATACTTATCCTGGTGGTATCCTTCAAGCCAGCAATGGCGGTAGTTGCCACTCCCGGAGGGTTGTTATTTGGATTCCAAGATCTATCCCAGAAGTCAGCTACCCCATTGTTGTCGAGATAAGGTCCCAGAAAAAAATCAATCCCGATCGCTGGAGGATTTTCGCCATATCCCAAAGCACCTTGATAAGGCCCGTCAAAATTATCTGCATTGTACATAAACCCAAAACCCCGTTCTACATCACAGCCTGTATAATCATCTTTGGCTCCCCCAATATCTGCATCTGTGTTCACCCCAAAATAGCATTGCTCAAGGGTGGTAGTTCCTCTGTTGATCAACTGGTAATTATAAAAGGTCATGTTGTTGATCTCGTCATTCGTGCTAAATCCGAAGGCCTGCGCCCTTACTTCCATTCCAATGGCATTGCCCCCTGATTCTCCGTGAATATTTCCTTTGTCATTAAAGACCCACCACAAAGTAAAGTCACCATATAATAAGGCACTCCTATTATTTCTACAATCAATGCTATTGTCAAGATCATAGTATGGATAATCACAATCTTCGTATTCATAGATCCCGTCACCGTCATTATCAAAAAAAGGGGCCAATATATGTTGCATGATCATATGTTGCCCATTACTTTGCGGAATAGGATTGCCTGGCCAGTTCTTGATTGACTCCGGTATCTGATATCCTTCGCAGGAAGGATCATCTGAACTTCCACAACCACATAATTTAAACTGTTCCACTTCCTGTCTCGTTATTTTCCAGAGCCTGTCATATAGATCACAAGTTTCTGCATCAATGGAGGCGGTGCCCAGTGTATCCAGTGGGCCTGTCCAAAAATCGACTCCAGTAGTGCGATAACGTTGAGCAGCCACTTTTAAGGTTTGCGTTTGTGCTTCGGTTCCACCGATCCAAAGATTCCCTACATACAATGAATGTCTTCCGCTGTTCTTAGGAATTTCATACCTCGCATTTTGGATCAGGTCCCACCACATATCTCCACCCGAATGGATCAATGCACGAACATTGTTCACATTCAGCTCGGCTGAAGTTGAAGGGGGCAAACAACCGGCTGAAGTTGATTTTTCTTCACCTGTGGTCTTGGTAGCATTCCCTGATTTGAGTGGATCAAAAACATGGGCTCTTAATTCAATACTCATTGGGAGTATTAAAACCATCGAAATGATTATAGCAAATGTAGTTTTCATAATACTTGGTTTAACCATTATTAAAAATTAAGCATCACACCAAATTTCACTCTTCGGGGCATGCTATAGTTATAAGGATTATCTACTTTCATTGAATAATAATTTGCGTAAGATTGAGGATCAACCTGACTGGCAATCTGGGATTGGTAATTCGGAGAGGTTAAATAACCATCATCTGTAGGACTGCCGGTAGCACTGTATACATTTACAATATTCTGAATATTGAATAGATTTTGAACATTTACATATAGTTGCAATACTGCCAATTTACTGCCTCCTCCTTTTTTCTTAAAAAACAGGTTAATGTTCTTAGTTACACTCATATCACTGTAAAATTCAAACGGAAGTCTGGCTCCGTTCAATGAGCCCAGCAATGATCCATTAGATGAGCCTGTGATCAATTGGGTAGGTGTTGGAATGACTTGTCGGGAATAAGGTACTCCAGAGTTTCCTACCATACTTATGCTTAAGCTCACATTTCTAAAAATCGATTCAAAGAATTTTCCCTTTGGTCCCAAATATTTTGTTCTGTCATTTCGATCGAGTTTCTTGGTGTCACCAAAATTAAATACTGTGAATAGTTTGAATTGATGCCTTGAATCATATGCCAACGGAATCGTAGATCTTAGATTTGGTGAACCGGAATTGATTAAATTTAATTGTGAAAAGCTACTTGAACCCGTACCATCAGCAAACTGTAAAGCATAAGAAGCATTCAGTTTGAGATTTTCACCCATAGGTTTTACAGTAACTTCGAATGCCAATCCTTTGGAGGTAGCAAAATCAATATTACTCCAGGTTGTATAACTCCTGGGGTAAGCCTCCTGAACTTTTACCGTAGCTATCATATCCCTCATTTCCCTATAAAAAGCATTCACTTTTATTAGAATCATTCTGGATATAACTTGCGCAAAACTGATCGTAAAGTCAGTAGTTCTTTCCGGTCTTAAATTGGGATTGTTGAAAATCGTTCCTGAGGAATTATAGCTGGTATTATCCCAGAACAAATAATCCATTGGATTCATTTGCGACAAATTTCTATTCCCATTATATATGGATGGGCGCTGAGTAAGTACATCATAACTGGCTTCAAACATGGTATTCTCTCCCAGAGGAAAATAAAAAGAAATCCTTGGCATTACATTTACCTGTGGAACATAATCCGTAAATGCGTTGAATAATCCTGGTCCTGGATTTCTAACATCCACGGTTGGATCAACTAAAAATGGCTGAACACGACCCGAGGAGTTTCTCAAAACAGTTGGATCGGAGATCACTTCTCCAGATGCATTGTACCAGGTTTCTCCATCTCTATATCCTAAAATCGCCGTTGGGCTATTTACGTCATTCACGTATACCACCCAATCATCTTCGGCATTCCCTGGATGATTGATAGGTTGTCCGTTAAGATCCGACACGTCCCCCACCTTCTTTGTATCATACAAAGAATAGGGGTCCTTTAAAACTTTTTGATTCGCATCATATCGGTCAATTCTTAGCCCGATATTAAATACAATGTCCTTAAATGAAAATCTATCCTGAATATATCCGCCCAAATAATTAGGCTGAAAGGAGGAAACAGGCCGGGTTAAATTTCCATACGCATCCCTGGAGGTAAAAAAGTCCTCAAGACTTGAGTTGGATGTAGTTCGATTACCGTATACATCAAATCCGGAATTGGCCACAAAACTATTTCCATTGTTATACAATTCATCCGCACTGAACATATTGATATTTAAAAAATTGGGATCTAAGGAGTCTACATTTAAATAATTTAAACTATTTGCCTCTAACCCCAGCTTCCTTCTAAGATTATAATCAAAGAATGTCTGACCTAATCCGAATCCCGGACGATTTGGGTCAGCTACATATAGTGCACCGTAATTGATAGTATCCTGGTAAATTCCCATTTGATTGTATACTGCATGAGGGTCTGAAGTGTCTAAGGTCCCTAAATGCGAATTCGTTAAAAGTCTTGCTGAGGTCCACAGCCCAACTGGATTTAAATTATAAAATGCATCATTTCTTTGTTCAAATTCAATTCCCAATCCAATATCATGATTTCCTACAGTTGCAGAGCTGGATAGTACTATTCTGAATTGGTTATTGTCTGCTATCTGATATCCATTATAAGGAGTTCCAGGACTATTGTACATATCATACACCGGTCGTGGAGAAGTACCATTAATTACACCTCCATTATTGGTGATACTGGATAGTTGATCATAATGACCCTGGGCAGAAGGGTACAGGTTATAAAGTTGCGAGGTGATCGCTGCAATCTGACCATTAACGGTCGATGGAGTAAATGTGACCATGGTATCCTGGTAGCCGCTGAATAAATATCCTGTTTTATTCGCCTTAGCATCGTAGCCATAAGTATATGTGGGGGTTCTGTGAATATCAAACCTACCCACATATCCATAGTTAAAAAAATTATCCTGGTGTCTTACGTCTTCCGTTTTTGAATAGCCTTTTAGATAATCTATCTGCAAACTCACCATACCGCTTTTTATCCCTTTGTACTTTCCTTTAGAATCCGTTTTCCCTTGAAAGTACTGGACAAATCTTCCAAAAACATTTCCGGTAACAGATTGGTTCCTTCCGTTGTTCTCCCAATTAAACATTGAATTGTTTCGGTCCCAGAGCATATTTTCAGTAGCATTCAAATAACCTCCCACAGAAATGAATGTATTTTTTGCCGGGGCAAAGTCTAGTTTTGCATTCACATTGAAATATTGAGAAGCTGCATTCATCCTAAAAGGAGATTTAGTAAAATCGTCCTCAGATAAATACTCAGCATTGTATCTGGTGCCACTTTGTCCAGCCGGAGGTAAGCGGAGTGGATCATTCACCACTCTATTCAGTGCATCATCTGTTGCTCTGTACCAACCACCATATCCTGGACGTGCATCTTTATCATATCCTCCTTCGAATGATACCACATATCCGAGGATTGGCTTACCCACAATGGTGGTCTTTTTGCCGGAGCCGGTACCTTTCTTTTCTTTTCGTTGAAGCAACGGCCCTCCTATGGTTCCACTGAAATAATAATGTCCGTAATCATCCAGGAATTTTGAAGTTCTTGCCTCTACAGCGCCAAACATCTCATTTGAAATGTTTCTCATGGTTACTTCAATCACTCCACCCACTACATCACCATACTTAGCTGGAATCCCAGTAACATATACATCAATGGATTCCACTCCGCCTCTGGGTAATATGGCCAATCCATTTCTGATCTTTACACCATTGATAAAAATAGTCGGTGCCTGACGGGCACCTGCGAAACTTCCTAAGTCACCGTCACGTGTATATACTCTTGGCACCATGGTTACCATGGCTAGATAATTAACCGCCGGGAAGTCCATCATAGCTTTCCTATCAATAGGAAAACAGGTAATCGGTTTTCCTGGATCGAGTCTAAAAATATTCTTTGCGCTAACTGTAATGGTAGAATCTATTCTACCACTCACCACCTGCATTTCTGGATCCAAACGAGTGATCTGACCTGTAGTGATAACTATATCATCTATTTTAAACACCGCATAGCCGTGTAAATAAAACTGAACGGAATATTTTCCTGTTTGAATTCCCTGGATCCAAAAATTGCCTTGAGCATCTGTTTGAATTTCATTTACAGGTTTGTCGTTTTGCAATACCTGCACCATAACAAATTCCAAAGGTAATTGGGTGGACTGATCAAGCACAATCCCTTTCAACTCTCCAGTTCCCTGTGAAAACAAGATGGGCTGGATACCCAGTAATAGAAATAGAATCCATAGTACTTTTCTCATCATCTTCCATATTTAATAGTTAAAGAAATTCTTTCAGAAATATCGGCTGCACTTATATTGTACGTGTGGCAGGTTGGATAAGTAAAGAACTTAAAATCGGGTTTGTCGGATATTTTTATGGCATAACCCGCATCGTAATCCATACTTATTATCGTTTTAGTAGAAAAAACAGTTCCAGGAAAATGCATTTCAAAAGTTGTTGGATAAATATTGGATCCCGATTTCGAATGGTGCTTGGCATTCAAATCATTCTTTGTGTATAGCCCACTCTGTCTGCTAGTACAAGCATTCGAAAGAAAAACAGGATGTGGTAAAAAAATGGTCCAATTCATTTTGCCCGTGTTGATGGATCAAATGTAACTGGATAAAAAACCGGAGACCAAAAACAAAATCGTTGCTTTGTCATTCAAAATTTTCATTTCACGACATGGGTCAAAATAAATAACCGAAATTTTTATATCAGTTCGGATCCGAAAAAAGAATCGGAAAAAAATGAAAAGAATTTAGTTACCATTTATCGGAAAATATTTATCGCGGATTATGCAGCAGCGATTGGAGTGATAGCTCCCGGATGAGGCAGCAGCATAGCCATGTAAGCAGGGCCGAGTAGACGAAGAAATACCAGGCCCTGCCTACATTGCAGCTGCTGCCTGGCCGGGACTAAAACGGAAAGCGCTTTCCATCATTTTTAAAAAAAATGATGTAGCTGCCCTAAGAAATTTTATCGGTGAGAATTCTTGACATTCTTCTTGGTTTGCTTCAGGTGCTTCTTCATACGCTTACGGGTAGCTTTTGTCTGAATATCCTGATGCCTTTTTAAAGCAGATTGGTCCGCTTTAGCCGCCTCTTTCATTCTTTTCTTCTTCTCTCTCTTGATATTTTTTTGAGAGGTAGTAGCATCCTGGGCGTATGAAGCTCCCGTATAATATGGGTTATGAAAATATTGCGAATAGCTAACGAATAAAAGGATGACCAGAGAATATAAAAATGTTGCTTTCTTCATGTCTATAACTATTTAACTTTATTCTTGTTCTTAGGATGCATATTCTTCTTGATGATCTTCTTGGTCTCTTTCTTATGCTTTTTCATACGCTTCCGGGTATCGGGATCCTGCAATTTAAGATGCCTTTTGGCTAATTTTTTCTGGGCTTTTTCGAATGACTTTCTATCTTTCTTTTCCTTTTTTAGCTGAACTTTTTTATCTACCGAGCCTTCCACCTCCTCAATATCCTTACGCTCTTTACGTGTAAGTTTATCCCGGTATGTTTTCCGGCGGTTAATCATGTCCTTCGATTGTAATGCTGATCGTTGCTTTTGTGACATGAAAGTCTTGTTCTCTTTGCCCTGAAAGGTTTTATCAGTAGCTTTTTTATTGGTTTTTTTCTTCTGGTTCTTATCATCAGCGGATGCCGTAGACTGTTTGGCAACTTTTTTATCTGCTTTGATATCATTGTCCTCTGCACTTGCGGTAGATTCTCTGGCCTGTTTCTTATCGGCCTTTTTATCTGTATCCTCCGCACTTGCCGTAAACTCTTTTGCTTTCTTATTTATTTTTTTGTCGCTATCGATGGCGGTGGCGGTTGATTCCCTGGCCTTATTCTTATCGGCCTTTTTATCTCCATCAACTGCAGCGGCTGTTGAACTTTTTGCCTTTTTGTTGGTTTTTTTATCGCTGTCGGCGGCGGTGGCTGTTGACTCCCTGGCCTTGTTCTTATCCGCTTTTTTATCTCCATCAACCGCAGTTGCTGTTGAGCTTTTGGCCTTTTTGTTGGTTTTTTTATCACTGTCAGCGGCGGTGGCTGTTGACTCCCTGGCTTTGTTCTTATCCGCTTTTTTATCTCCATCAACCGCGGTGGCGGTGTTTTCTCTTGCTTTCGAATTTTTATTCCTATCCGCATCTGACGCCACAAAAGTTGAATTTTCGACTTTTTTCTTGTTCACCTTGTTGTGGTTTTCAACCGCTGCAGCGGTGTAGGATCTAGCCTGAGGATTTTTTCTTCTCTTTTCGTTTTGAGCAACAAAGGTAGAACTGATCACCTTTTTTTTATCCACTTTTTTATCGCGGTCCTCAGCAGTTGCTGTATAGTTCCTGGCAGTTTTGTTCCTTTTCCGTGTATGATCAGCTCCTGTAAAGGTAGATTTGGCAGCTTCTTTTTTGTTTCCTTTTCTATAATTATCCTCTGCTACAAAAGTGTTCAGTCTTGCTTGCTTTTTTTTTGCCGGATCAATCCTATTTACGTCTACCTTGATCCTGTCTCTGTCGCTATAACGTTTGGTCTTGATTTGGGCAAACGCCTCCACCGAGCCGAGCAAGAAAAGTGAGATCAATATGAGGAAGGTGTTCTTCAATTCTTTATACGTCGATTTAATTAATCAAAATAACATTTGCAAGGTGGTCTTTCTTTCAAGTTCAAACGCTGACGTCTAAATTTAAATTTGTGTTTTGCAGGGTAATTCTTATACGAATGTCTTTTCTTAATGTTTAGTTCTTCCTTCACTGCTTTAGGCTCTACCTGAAATCTTTCCTTTTTATAGCGTTTACCCATTTTACCCACATTCTGGGCATATCCGGCCAAGGGGATATATAAAAAGCAGGTAAGGGTGCATAGGATCCAAATGGCCCTATTTCTCAATGATCCTGGCACCTGTAGATTTGATGAGTTTGCTTCCATTTTGCTTGATTAATGCGGCTCCCCGCTTTACAATAATACGACTTTTTTTGCCCATTATGAGGGTGGAACCACTATTTAAATACAAACGGCTTCCGTTCTCTAAAATTATCTTTGCCCTTGGTTTTAACAGGATCACAGAGCCCGAAATAGCCTGAAAAACGGTGGTATCACTCAGCCATATCTGCGAGCTGTCTAATACCGGATAAGCATTGATCTGGGTAGGAGTATAACTCCTGTCAAGTAAAACGGTTTTATTTTTTTCCACGATCAGAGAGGGTTGGGTGGTATCTTTTACATGCGGATACAGCAGGATATTGCCACACCATCTTACATCTTTGTTAATGGTATAATCATCCCAGCGTATCCTCACTTTGATGGCCTTCTCTCCATTCACTATTTCATCTTCACTCAATAGCTCCACCGACAAGCCATTCAAATGTATGGTCCGGTTTTCAAAGCTGCTTTTAGGATCGTTCTTTTTAAAGTAAAATCGTTTGAATTCAAAATCACTTGCATGGGTGTATACCGGCACCGCTGCGGGATTGGTAGAAATCCCAATTTTGGTTTTGTTGGTCTTTAAAGAATAGGCATCCTCATAGTCCCCGCTTTGCTGGTATTTCCAAACAAGGCTATCTCTCACCACCTCCGAAAGGCCTGGTTGATACTTTTCCCCATTGTAGAGTTTTCCATCCCTATTGTCGTCTACATAAGCAAAAAGGTCGCTGTATCCTGTAAAAGGGTTTTCAAGACTTCCTGATTTATCGATGGGTAATGAACGGTTATTCCAGCTGCCACACCATGGTCCACCATCACTTTTCAGGTCATATCTGTATTCAAAATCGTAATTTCCTTCAGCCGTAAAGGGCAATAACCAACTCGCCAATCCATTCGGATGGCTCATCCGGGAAGTATGGATATCGCTGTTGCCCTCCTTCATATCCTTACCCACCTGTATATAACAATACATGCCCGGAACGCCATAAGGATATTTCCCATCGGCGTCATCTACACAACCCGGGTTATAATACTCATCAAACTTCGTTTTAAGTTCCCGATATTCAATCCATAAATATTGATTCTTTACATCTCCCTCTTTTTGCCAATCAATATGTGGAAGCTTGATTCTGATCGCATCACCCGTGCTAACATGATCACGCAAGTAAAAAATACCTCCATCTGGTAAATTCTCCTGGGTAACGGTTTCGGTATTTACTTCCTGGTTTTTATCATTATAAGCAGATATAAGAAATTTCTTTTCAGGGTTTTTCCAATTCATCATCCATCTATCCCAACCGCAAACAGCAAACATGGTAGCCACCAGTTGAGCGGTACAGCTATAGTTATACGGAGTGGCAATAAAGGTGTGAACTCCACGCCCTCCTCCTGAATGCCAATTATTTCCTCCAAAGATCCCATGCAGGTGCTCTGCGATGGTTATATGAAAACCTCCATAGCCTCCGCCCGAATTGTTATAAGAGGTAATGATCTGGGATCCTTTGGTATTTTTAAGTTTCCCCGTTCTGATGTTGTTGATCCCGTATCCAGAATTGTCTCCGGTATTTAACCCTGATAAAAACCTGTTGTTTCTCCAGATCACATATACCAGGTCAATATATCCATCCGGCTTCTTCAGTTTGGGCAGGCCCTCCTGCCCGACAGTCCAATTGTCAAACTGCCTCAAATGATATCCGTTTTTTGTATAGATAGTGGTATCCTTGAAGAGGGTGTCCATGATGGAAAAAACAATTCCCACATGGGTATCACCAGGTCTGGCCATATAACATGGAACCGAAATCACCTCAGGTACATAGTCCCCGATGATCACATAATTCCCAAAAGAGGCCTCGTGATAGTAATGTGTAATGGTGCCTTTGAAGTTTTTATCCAGAGGCACCTCAGGATCAAGGAACTGGCTTGAGTTTTTGGGTAACCTGGTCTTGCCCGACCAATCTCTACCCCATTCCCCAGGCATATTTTCAGGCATGTTTGAAGGACAGGGACCTTTGCTAAAATCAATTTCGGCAAAAATCACCAATGCCCGAATCGTATCCGAAGCGGGTATACTTACTCCATTGCTGATGAAATGGGTGGTTTGGCCACTTAATATTGCTGTACATACAATAAAAAAGAGGAAAACTATGTTTATCTTTGGAATATGTTTCATAGGAACCATCAGGTAAAGTTACAAATATTAGGCCTTCTTTTTGTGGCCCTTTCATTTACGGGATGTCAAAGGCAGTATCCGGTGAATATTCCATATGTGACTTTTGATTTTACGATCAATATCCTGGATCCTCAATTTGTAAATTTACAAGGTGTAGGCGGCACAGCTATCATCGACGGCGGATCGAGGGGGATCATTATTTACCGCGTTTCGATCGATCAATTTAATGCTTATGAACGGCATTGCACTTACGACAGTGAGAATGCCTGTGGTAAGGTTAGTTTCGATGGAAGCGGAATTATATTAGTTGATGACGATTGCTCGGGTGCTGGTTGTGGAAGCAAATTTAATGTAATAGATGGGTCGGTAACCAACGGTCCCGCTCAATATCCCCTCATTCAATATTCCACTCAATTCGATGGGATGGCCATGCTTCGTATTTACAATAATTAATCAGATTTATTAAATAAGGGGAGTTAATAACTAATCATCCATGTCTGAGCGTTTACAGCTCCTATTCATACTTTTGCATATATACACAAAGATATGAAGCCTATTACCGCAGCTTTACCTATTGCCAACTGGATTTTCAGAGGTTCCATTCTCCTGTTCCTGATCCTGACGTATTATGAAAAAATTATCGTTGTTAATTTCAAGAACTTCGGAGATGTGATGTTCTTTGTCTATGTTTTAAGCGGACTTCTTCTTTTTATTGGAGGTTTCTTATCAAAACCTACTCTTTCAATTATATCTGGTGTATTGCTTTTCCTTTGTACTTTATATTTTATGGTGATTGATTTTCCAAATGAACTTACCAGGAGGCATATTTTGGGATACATGATCTATTTATGGCCCGCCGGGCTTGGATTATACTTCGCAGGCTCCGATAATTAGGATAATAACTGTATCGCCAGGTAAGCCATCAACCCACTTCCATGTTGCAATGCATTTTCATCGATATCAAAGGTGGAGGTATGGACCGGTGCTGTAATTCCCTTTTCTTTATTTCCCGTACCTAACCGATAAAAACAGGAAGGTATAACCTGACTATAATAGGCAAAATCCTCTGCCGTCATACGGATCTCCAGAGGCAATACATTTTCCTTCCCCAGGTATTGCTCGGCATATTTTATACAAGCCGCCGTTATTTTTTCGTCGTTCACCAGAACAGGATAACCTTTCATTATATTCAAATCATATCCGCAATGAAATTTTTCTCCTATTTTATTTGCTTCCTTCAATAACATTTCATGAACCTTGTTACGAAAAACCTCATCCAGTGTCCGCAAGGTTCCTTCCACTTTCACTTCGGCGGGAATAACATTGGTAGCACCATTTGCAATTATTTTACCAAATGCCAGCACTGCCCGACTTGTTTGAGTACTTAGTTCCTGGTGTACCCGATCGCAATTCACCATGAATTCCGCTGCTGCCATGGTGGTATAATTATATTGATGGGGCAAAGCTGCATGACCACCTTTTCCCCGGATCGTTAAATGGATCTCGTCGGTAGATGCCATATACATTCCCGACCTAAAACCTGCCTGACCGCATTCCAGTTCCGGAAAAACATGTTGACCAATGATCAACTCCGCATCAGGTTTTTTCAATCCACCTTCTTCAATCAACAATTTTGCACCACCCGGGAGTTTTTCTTCACCTGGTTGAAATATGATCTTCACCGTGCCTTCAAACTCTTCTTTTAGCTGGTGAAGAATAATGGTAGTCCCCAGCAATGAGGCAGAATGAACATCATGGCCACAGGCATGCATGGTCCCTTTGTTTTTTGAAATGTATGAGGTAGAATTCGTTTCGGTAATGGGCAGGGCATCCATATCTGCCCTTAGGGCTATTGTTTTCTTATGAGGATTTTTACCCTCTATATGGCAAATGATTCCGGTTTTTACCCAACCTGTTTGGTAAGTTACCCCATGACTATTTAAAACATGCTGGATATAATTAGACGTATTAAATTCTTCGAAAGATAATTCGGGATTTGCATGAAGATGTCTTCGGATAGCAACTACCTCGGGAAAAATAGATGCAGAGATTTCTTTGATTTTATTCTCCAGCATCTTATTTCCAAAAAAACATTTTAATAGCAACTATTACCATCAGAACTGCAAAGATCTTTTTTACAATATTCTGGTCAACGGAGAGGGCCAGACGGGAACCAAAAAATCCTCCAACCGCAAAAAAACAGGCAATGATCAATGCATAAACAATGTTTACATGCCCTTGTTTCCAATAATTATAAACTGCAACTCCGATGCTCAAAGGGATCATCATAACAGCCAAAGAAGTTCCCTGGGCTGTTTGCTGGGTAAGGCCGATGGCAAATACCAGCATAGGTACCATGATAATACCTCCGCCTACCCCTACCATACCGCCTAAAAAACCGGCAGCTAAACCAGTAATGGCCAGTAACAAAAATGTGCTAACATCCATTTTCATAAATTTCAAACGATGAACAAAATTACAATTTATTGCCCCGTAATACTTATTTTCGGCCACAGTTTTCAGCAGATATGTTAACAGTTGATTGTTTTACCTTTAATCCCTTTTCAGAGAACACTTATCTGGTCTATAACCAGGCATTGAGTTGCGTCATTATTGATCCGGGTTGTTATACTGCAGAGGAAAAGATGCGGTTGAAAGAATATATTGCACATAAGAAGCTGGTGCCTCAATTGATATTTCTAACCCATACGCATATTGATCATGTTTTTGGATTGGCCGAGGTGAAAAAAGAATATAAGGTACCCATTTATGGCCATCCGCTTGCTGCTAAAGGTTTAGCAACCACAGAGCTGGTAGCAAAACTGTATGGGCTTACAGTAGACCTGCCCCCAGCAATTGATATATTTATTGAGGAGGGAGAAAAAATATCGCTTGGCCCAAGTAGTCTTGATATTTTATTTTGTCCTGGTCATGCACCAGATCACCTTGTTCTATATGATCCTCAAGAAAAATTTATGATCGTGGGTGACGTGATATTTCAGCAGTCTATTGGCCGGACAGATTTGCCAGGAGGGAACTTTGATACACTCATGGATTCGATCCATCGTAAAATCTTACCACTCCCCTCAGAAACAATACTTTACCCTGGCCATGGGCCGGAAACCACTATAAAAGAGGAAATTACTAACAACCCATTTTTGAAATAAGAAAATTTGTCTAATTTTATACAAATTTCACTTGACGCATGTTAAAAGCCATTATCGTAGACGACGAGCAAAACAGTAGGGAAAATCTAACTTTCTTGTTAAAAGAGCATTGCAATGGTATTGAGATTATTGGCACGGCGGGAAGTGTTTCTGAAGCAATTACAGAAATTTCAGCTAAAAATCCGGAAATCGTATTTCTCGATATTGAAATCGGAGAAGGAAGTGGATTTGATGTACTAGAAAAAATTACCGGAATGCGGGCAGAGGTAATCTTCATTACTGCATTTAATCAATATGCTGTTAAAGCATTTAAATTTGCCGCCATTGACTACCTTCTGAAACCAGTAGATATACAGGAATTAAAGGATGCAGTTTTACGCGCCGAGCAAAGAATCTCTGAAAACAAGATCAGCACAAAACTCGAAAGCCTGGTAAGTAATTTGGCTGAAGGGGGGAAAAAAAATAAAAAAATAGGCTTGCCTGTTTCTGGAGGAATTCAGTACTTCCCTTTGGAACAAATTGTAAGGCTTCAATCGCAAAGTAACTATACCACCTTTTTTATGTCTGATGGCAGACAATTCCTGATCAGCAAAACCTTAAAGGAGTATGAGGAACTGCTTTCAGATCAGGGCTTTACAAGGGTTCATCAATCTCACCTGGTTAATTTAGACTTTGTTCAACAATACCAAAAAGCGGAAGGTGGCTATGTGGTTCTCTCTGATGGAACTAATATCCCTTTATCTAAAAATTATAAAGAGAACTTTATTGAATCACTCAATAAATTCTAAGCTAAAAACTCTCTTTACTAATTCATACCCTTTTCATACTAATTATCTATTGCATTAGCCTGGGCTAGCAGTTACATTTGCCGCTTAATCGTTCATTCATCTTGTTTTCATAGTGGGAGGAAACCTTCAGGACCGGTAGTGGAATTGTTTACATTTTTCAATCAACTCTATCGAAAAATCTAAGTTAACCCTTATGGCAGCGAATTAATTTGCTACCGGGCCCTCAAGGTTCAATACTTCTAAGCTCCCTACCTGTTACTTTTTTTCGAACGTTTTACCAATAAACTAACTCTTTTACGCAATATAAGTTGATTTACTAGGTGTTTTTACCTAGCCCCGGGTCAGCCGATGTCCTGATAATTTGCTAAAACTGTAGCTGTAGCCGTTATTAATTCATGGTAAATACTGGATTATTTCCGATAAATTAATACATTTATTGCCCTAAATTTTGTATCCATGGAAACTATCATTTCGTACGACAGGTCCCTACAAACCAGCCTGAAATCTTCATTAGACCGAGATCATTGGAAGTATGTAATGGACCAGTGGGACCAGAAAAACCACAAGGCTGCCATCCTGGGCACATTGGATTATATCAACCGTGAGGCAGTAAATAAGTATGGAAATCCTGAAAAAACTGAGTTTAAAATACCTCATGGATCCATTATTATAGAAATAAAAATAACGGATACCGAATTTATCGTTAATGCTCCTTTTTTAGGTTTACCAGAAGGACCAAAGGTTCCTTTGCTCCGGCAAATTGCACAGCTTAATTTTCATCCATTAAAATTATCCAACGTGGCCCTGGAAAATGATCGGCTTACCTTCGAATATAAAGGTCCGGTGGATACCTGCGAACCTTATAAGGTATATGATATCCTCAGTGAAATTACCTATTATGCGGATAACCATGACGACGAGTTCATCAAAAAATTCAATGCGAAAAGATTATATGACCCGGAGGTTATTTTCTATGATGCACAGACCGTAGAAAAATCCTGGGAAAGGTTCAATGCCATCGTGAAGGAGTGTAAAGATTATATTGTTCATTTCGAAACCAAAAGGCTTCCTTATTTTGTATGGGATATTGTTTCGATCACATTGAGAAAGATCGAATACTATCTATCTCCTCAAGGGTTCCTGAGGTTTGAGCTCGAAAAAAATGTGAATGACATGATGAACCAAAACCTGAATATCAACGATAAAATCAATCGTGGAAAGGAATTCATCGAAAAATTATCTACTTACGATCGAAAATCGTTTGAAGCAGATCTATACAAACCTGTTATATTCGTTCCTTATAAAACTTCAAGTAGTTTAGAAAATGTAAAAAAATCGTTGGAAAGTAATTTATCCAGATTTAACGAGGAGTATAACCGCCAAGACTTGCTAGGTGCTGCCTTCACTGGCCTATATGCGATTTACGATCTGTTTTATATTTATGATATGCAGGACGATATAAGGATATGCCTTGAAACGGCCCTGGAAAGTTCTCAAGGAAAAACTTATAGTGAAGCCTGTACGATCTATAAATCTACTTTCGACCAAATCCAAAGTGGTAATTTTAATAACAATGCTTTTGTTACCTCCAGGTCGGATAACAAGGACAACAATGATGCCCGGTCGGGCGGGGGATTTTTTAAAAAAATATTCGGGAATTAAATAAAACACTACCATGAGCTATAATTCAGATATCAATAAAGCCATTTTTAAGGTAAATACCGCCAACGGAAGCGGAACTTCATTTTACTTAAAAAACCGAAAAATATTTGTTACCAACCATCACGTAGTAGCTGGTTCGAAGGAAGTGGCCCTGGAAGACCATGACCGGAACCGGTATTTTGCCAAGGTTATCCAGATCAATCCGGATGCCGACATCGCCATTCTAAAAGCGGATGTTGATTTTGATACCCTGGATCTGCATATTGAAACCAATGGACTACCACAATCACGTGATCAGGTTTTTGTGTTGGGATATCCGTTCGGTATGCCTTTTACAGTAACCGAGGGAATTATATCAGCCCCTAAACAACTCATGGAAGGCAGGTATTATATACAAACCGATGCAGCGGTAAATCCAGGAAACAGTGGCGGCCCGGTGGTATCTGCCAATGGAAGTGTAATTGGAATTACCACTTCCAAATTCAACAATGCCGATAATGTAGGATTCGCCATTCCAGTTGAAAATCTAATGCTCGACCTGAACAGCCTGGAACAAAACACCCAATTCCAGTTTTCATTGAAATGCAACTCCTGTGGAACTTTATTATTCGAAAAAAAGGAATATTGTGATAATTGCGGTGGTAATATAGATATGACCCAGTTTAATGACGGTACTCCGACGGAAATAGAAAAATTCTGTGAAGAGGCCATCAAGGATTTTGGGATCAATCCTGTGTTGGCAAGAACCGGTTATGAGTTCTGGGAATTCCATAAAGGTAGCTCGATGATCAGGATATTTATCTACAACAATAATTACCTCTATTGCACCTCCCCTATTAATAACCTTCCTACACAAAAGCTGGAAGATTTTTATAAGTTCATTTTAAGCTCCCAGTCTGCACCATATCAATTGGGCATTTATGAGAACAAGGTATATATCAGCTACCGGGAACATGTTTCGGCCATATTTGGATCGCATAGAAGCGAAGTGAAAAAACATGTGATGAATTTCCTTCAAAAGGCCGATGATATGGACGATTATCTGAGGGCTGAGTTCGGGGCCGAGCATTCGAATTTTGCCAAATTAAGCTAAATATGCAAAAGGGACACCAGGTATTATTGCCTGAATAATCTCTAATTTTGCTATCTTCGCAAACTCTAAATTCAAACCGTGTCAAACCGGGTAGTCATCATTCCAACGTATAACGAGAAGGAGAACATCGAAAAGATGATTCGCAAAGTATTTTCTTTAGAAGAATACTTCGAATTATTGATCGTGGACGACAGCTCTCCTGATGGTACCGGTGAAATTGTAAAATCTCTACAGAAAGAATTTGCTGGCCTGCATTTATTATCGAGAGCAGGCAAAGAAGGTCTTGGTAAAGCTTACCTGGCCGGCTTTCAATGGGCTCTTGACCATCATTACGAATATATATTTGAAATGGACTGTGATTTTTCGCATAATCCGGATGACCTGATCCGTTTATTCAAGGCCTGCGAAGAAGGGGCTGACGTAACCATAGGGTCCCGGTATGTAACCGGAGTGAATGTAGTTAACTGGCCCATGAGCAGGGTTATGCTTTCTTTTTTCGGTTCTGTATACGTTCGGTTCATTTCGGGGGTGAAGGTGCATGATGCTACCGCAGGATTTAAATGCTACCGCAGGAAAGTACTGGAATCTATCAACTTCGATAAGATCCGTTTCAAAGGATATGGATTCCAGATCGAAATGAAATATGTATCCTGGAAGATGGGATTCAAATTAAAAGAAGTGCCTATTATTTTTACCGACCGGACTGAAGGTACCAGTAAAATTTCAAAAAATATAATTGCCGAAGCTTTGTTTGGAGTGATCCGGTTAAAACTCTCCTCTGTTAAAAGATACAGGAAGTAATTTACGATTTTCAGCTCCCCACCATACTCATGCGCTTAAGTATTAGCATAAAAAAGGCGCTTGATTGAAGCGCCTTTCTCTTTTATCTTATCAAGTTTTTTATCTGATCAGGTTCACCTGTCCTCGTACGGTTTTTTCATTCTCAAATACCGCCCATGAATCATAAACAACCATATACGTATAGACCCCTAAAGGAGATTCTTTGCCCCCATGCTTACCATCCCAGCCTTTTGCAGGATCACTGGTACGGAATATTTCTTGTCCCCATCTGTTATAGATGGTAAGGGTATAATAATCCAACTCCGGACAAATAACCGGTTTAAAGATCTCATTCTTCTCATCACCATTTGGTGTAAATGAATTGGGAACAAAAAGATTACAATAACAAGTGAGTTCATGTATATCAACGGTATCTTTCGCCGTACAACCACTGATATATACAATGATGGACGCTGTTTGAGTTTCATCGAAAGTAACTGTTTGGCTATTACTTCCATTACTCCATGCATACACTGCATTATTTAAATCAGCTGTTATCTCAATATTTTCATCCTGGCAGAACCAAACACTATCAGGTAATATATCATTGATCACCACCTTTAATCCAACCACAATAGTATCCTCCACAAAACAAGGTGGCACTGTAACCTGTGCAATATAAGTGCCTGCATTGTAAATATAACCACTCGGTAGCGTGCCTAATCCATTATTCCACAAGTAAGCAGATGCATTGGGTAAAGTGGCATCGAGCAGAGCAGAGTCGCCGTCGCAAATCTCAAAATCAGGCCCCAAAGAAAATGCCGGTGGTGCAGTAACCACAACATTCACAGTATCGCCTTCTACGCAAGTATTCACAGAAACTTCCACCCAATAATTTCCAGTAGTGGTTACATTGATCGTTTGCGTAACTGCATTAGTACTCCATAGGTAATTGGCTCCTGGTATACCAGCATCCAATATTACCTGGTCGCCCTGGCATATATTTGTATCATTCCCCAGATCAACCGTGAACAACTGAAAGTCAAGAATATTTACCGTATCGTCCGAAGCACAGTTGCCATAATCTACATGTACAAAATAGGTGCCTGGACCCGTAGCTGTGAAAGTTGGATTGGTTGAATTGTCCTGCCATGTATAGGAAATCCCTAGCGGATTGACGGATAGGACAATCGTATCCGGGAAGCAAATAGAGGTATCATTGGGTAAGCCGGCCTGGTTAGGAATAATTTCCGTGACCGTTGCACTATCCGTAATATGGCAACCTCCCTGCGAGTCATAAGCGACTGTATAATAACCTGCCGGCACTGTTTTTACTGTATCATTCGTATTGTCCCACCAGGTGATCGTACCCATACCTCCGGTTGGAATCATCCAGGTTATGCTATCACCCGGACATACGGTTGTATCGTGAATAAGATCAAGTACAGCAACGGAGGCAACAAAGTTCACCGGAAAAGTGACGGAGTCGAGATTACAACCTCCAGGTAACATATACCACATGGTAACCATGTATTGTCCCGGATTTGTATATGTGTGCCCAGCTGACCAACCTGGTATTACCTGAGGGCCATCGCCAAAATTCCAAGCCACCTGAGTAACGGTAGTATTATTGCTATCCAGGAAACAAAATACATATTGGTCCTGGCAATCGAGGGTGTCGTTGAAAGATGAAAATACAGATGTATCTCCCGAAAATACCACTTGGGGTTGGGCCAATAAATCGATTAGATTGGCGCCTGCCAGATATCCATAAGATTCATACTGACCAAAACCATATGTGGTAGCTATAAAACCGGTATCACAATGCAAAACATGTGAGCCTGCAAGGATGGTTATTGGAGCAAATGACCAGGCGGGGTTGCCAGTTACCGGCTGATAACTTGCAGCGGGTATTGGAACACCATCCAATACAACTCCTCCAGCTATATTCACCGTTTTGGTAACCACATTCAAATAATAATTGGTGGTAAGCGGCATGGCATAAGCACCAAAAATAGCGTCCGTGGTTGCTTGCTCTACCGGCGGAATAATAATATAAAAAGGGTCGGCTCCGGCGCAGAAATCGTAGTCCTGGCTATTGGCATATTGGGCCACTAAAACAGGATTGTTACTGGTGATCCATTTAGCCGGACCTGGAGTGATGAATTCTACAAATTGTCCGGCATTCAGGTTATACACCCCCACTCCGGAAACATTTACAACGGTTCCATTGGTATGGGCAGTAATGGTATAGGTATCCCCTATCCTGGTGGTTAAGGGAGAAATAACAAAGTTCTTTCCCCATCTGTTTACATCGGGAATTTGCTCATACAAGTGATCGCAACAGCAAACAAATTGAGCACCCACATTGGGTATAGAAGCACATTGGTTACCTCCAAACACTGCGAATTTTTTACAAGTGGCCATTCCACCGGTAGCTTTAACCGTAGATCCGGTGAGGTCTCCGTTCGACTGAACCATATAGGTTTGGCCTTGTTGGAGCATAATGGTAAAAGGTGTTCCAGCTGCGTTACCTTGCAAGGTCGCGGCCGAAGGAGTAATTTCTACCTGAGTATTGTTCTCAGCAGCTACGATAAGAAATTCAGCTGCGGAACCTGCCAGGTTGCTGGGATTATATACCGCTACCCGATAGTCGTTTCCGATGGAAGTGGTTGGATAAATAACGGTGGCATCTACCGTAGCATTTTCAACATTGGCCGCATATACTGTTATAGGCAGGGCACTCGTAATATGGATGGCCTGGTTCTGTACTACCTGGTCCTGGATCACCAAAGGATTATTAAAAGCCGGGATCGTAACATTCAGCAATACATTGGCCGTGATATTGAAATTTTGAGAATAACTTCCATTGGCTAAAGTAACCGTACAGGTTGTATTTACCGGAGAGGTCAAATATAATTGACCATCTATCTGGGTACTGGAAAAGTTTTCGAGGAAGCCGAACCAAAAATCTGTACCCGCAGTTGAAAATTGCGAATGTGCAGGAACAAACGTAAAAAGGCCTAGGCAAAGGGCAAGTAGAAATTTTCTCATTAGGCTGATATTAAAAATGGGTTAAAATATACAGTATAGTAGATATCAAATATAAGTAAAAAGTTGCATCGACATTCGGGTTCAAATTGTTAAATCAGGGGTTTTTAAGCCCAATAGATGCAGAATCTGGTTAACTCCTTTTTTAAACGAGGATTTGACAGGAAGGGCATGAAGTGTGAAGAGACGGAAAGGCGGCAGGGATTGCTATTGACAAGCCCGGCCTGCCTGCCGAAGGGCTGGCTGGCGCATAGGCAGGCAGGTTTAGCCGCCATTCAGGTTATTTTTACTAGTTTTACGCCATGCTAAAAATCGATATGCATACCCATATCCTGCCCAAGGATATCCCTGATTTTGCCAAGAAGTTCGGGTATGAAGGTTTTATAAGATTACATCATCATCGAGAAGGATGGGCCCGGATGATGCAAGGCGATAAATTTTTTAGAGAGATCCATGAAAATTGCTGGGACCCCAAAGTAAGGATAGAAGAATATGCCCGTTTCAACACCCAGGTGCAGGTGGTATGCACCATCCCAGTTATGTTCAGTTATTGGGCACAACCACAGGATGGGCTTGAGATATCAAGATTTTTAAATGATCATATTGCAGAAGTTGTAGCCCAATACCCAAAAAACTATGTGGGATTAGGCACCTTACCTATGCAAGATGTGGAGCTGGCCATTCAAGAACTTGAAAGATTGAAGACGGAATGCCATATGCCCGGCATACAAATAGGAAGCAATATCAATAATATTAATCTGGGAGATGAAAAATTATTCCCGGTCTTTGAGGCTTGTGAAAAGCTCGACATGGCTATTTTGGTCCATCCTTGGGAAATGATGGGCCAACAGCATATGGGCAAATACTGGTTACCTTGGCTGGTGGGCATGCCGGCGGAAACAGCCCGTGCCATTGCATCGCTGATCTTTAGTGGAGTAATGGAAAAGCTCCCTAAGCTCCGGTTTTGTTTTGCTCATGCAGGGGGAAGTTTTATTCCTACCATAGGTAGATTGGAACATGGCTTTCATTGCAGGCCCGACCTGGTAGCCATTGACAACCCTGTAAATCCAAGAGAATATTTAGGTAAGTTCTGGGTGGACAGTGCCACCCATGATCCCGAATTGCTGGAATATATCCTGAAGAAAGCAGGGAGTAAAAAAGTATGCTTAGGCACTGATTATCCCTTCCCCCTAGGCGATTTGGAGATTGGTACGTTTATTGAACAGATGAACTTGGAGCCGGCAGTGATAGAAGATATGTTCCATCAATCTACGCTGGACTGGCTGAAGTTGGACAAAAAACAGTTCGTATGAAAAAACTATGTTTCGCTTTTGGATTAGTTATTATTATACTTTCAGCTTGCAAAACAGTGAGAAATAATACCAACAATGTTCCCGTGAACAACGAACCTGTATGTACTCTTATCGTTATAGATACAGGTGGTATTTACGCATCTGGTGATGAGTTTCTATTAGTTGGTGCTGAATTGAAAGGTAAATGCCTGGAAATTGAAGTGGAATACAGCGGGGGTTGCGGAGGTGATACCTGGACGTTGGCATGGACCGGGAACCTGATGAAATCATTACCTCCGAAGGCCAATATTTATCTCCATTTAAAAGATGAAGATGCCTGCAGGGAAGTAGTGCGTAAAAAAGTTTCTTTTGATATCAGTTCCATCTATAACGGAGAAGTCATTCTGATGCTCAAAGATTTTAGAGGAGTACTTACCTACAAGCCAGGATAAGTTTTACCGAAGTGTAAAATTGATCGGCAATACAAAATTTACCTTTACCGGACGGCCACTTTGTTTACCTGGTTTCCATTGGGGCATTTTCGACACAACTCTTTTCGCCTCTTCATCGCATCCACCTCCAATACCTCTTTTTATAACTACGTTATGAATATTTCCTTCTTTATCCACCATAAATCCCACCCATACTTTTCCTTGAATTCCTTGCTCTTTTGCCATTTCAGGATAATGTATATTGGTTTGCATAAAGTTGGCTAAAGCAGGCTGTCCACCTGGAAATTCAGGCATTTCCTCAACGATGGTATATATTTCGTCCTCAGAGACTATTTCCTCGTAGTCGCCAACGGCCGTTGGACCTTCTACCTCACTGGATCCTACAGTAGTATTTATCCTATCATCATCATCAATCTCGTAGCCGTCTCCATGATGCTCAATAATCGTTGGGGGTGTAAACTTCACGTATTCGGTTGGAGGTGGTGGTTCCTCCCTCAAAGAATCAGGTTCCTGTAAGGTAACTTCTAACTTTGTTTGTGGTGTTTTTTTGATGACCAGATCAATAGCCAATGGTTCGTTTTGGCCGGCTCTTTGATCCATTCCTGCACAACTTGAAAAAAGAATGGCAAGAATAGCAACTGCAGTTATTCTTCTCATAAAGGGTTTTACTTTTTTGTGAGTTATATATTTTTTTTCTGTTTCTGTTCTATTTTTTTTCGAAAAAAAACCATCCAAATAATCGTTGCCAGTAGTACACCAGCCACATTGGCCATCATATCGTATACATCAAAACTTCGGTTCCTGAAAACCTCCTCCTGCATCAATTCCATCAAGGCTCCGTACGATGCACTTAATATAACCGCAATTAACAAATAATATTTTCTGAGCAGGGTGAATCTTTGTTGCAAAGCAAAGCCTCTTAACAAAATACCTTGTAAAAGGCCATAAATAATCAGATGTCCGAATTTATCAAAACCAATAACAGGGGAAGGTGGTAATTGTTCGCCGGGAATGGCGCTTGCCACAAGAATGAAGAGCAGCCAAAAAACTCCCCATATATTATATTTCCAAAACATTTATCCTATTAGGATCAAACTCCCACCAATGAGGAGTATGAAGCAGCATCCAACAGATGGTCCAGCTCAGAAGGATTCGTCAACTTTACCTTTACCATCCAGCCCTCACCATACGGATCATGGTTCACCAATTCAGGGTTTGATTCCAGTTTCGGGTTTACTTCAATAATTTCAGCACCCACTGGTAGAAAAAGGTCGGAAACTGTTTTTACCGCCTCTACGGTCCCAAACACTTCTTCCTTTTTCAAAATTTCCCCGACAGTTTCTATTTCGACAAATACAATATCTCCAAGTTCACTCTGGGCAAAATCGGTAATACCTATATAGGCAACTTCTCCATCTATACGGATCCATTCATGGTCGTTTGAATACTTGAGTTCTGAGGGGATTTTCATAATTAAGTAGTAAGATTTAATTAAGGTGCTCAAACGTACAAAAAAAAATCAAAATTGATTTAGCAATGTTGATATTTTAAGATAGCTATTGAGACAAGGTAAACCTGATACTTAATCCTGCATTGGTATTGGCAGTAGGGAATTGATTGGCTACGAATGGGTTATTGATAATCTGGTCCACAAACAGCCTTACCATGATAGAAGAGTTCACTTGGTACTCGGCAAACGCTTTGATGTTAATAGCTCTCTGACCCGCAGTTACCTGTTCAATTTCAGTATCTATTTTCCTTATAATGGTAGAGTTGTCTCTCAATCCGAAATCAAATCTCAGGTTCAGGTTGCTTTTAATGTCTTTGCCACCAATCCTGAAAGGAAGTTTTACATTTTTAATGGTATAACCTGCTCCCACGATCACCTCGAAGGTATTGCTTTCAGTAACCTGGCTATTAGGGAAATTAAGAGTTATATTTCTTGAAGATTTTATCTCTACACTTGCCTGTACCGTATTATTAAAAGTAAGATCCATTTTGATAAGCGGATTATAACTTTCAGACAGGGTAACACTGGTCATAAAATATCGGCTGATATAATTTCCGTTGTCATCCAGAATGCTATGCTCAAATGGGTTTTTAATAAATACGGAAGGGTCGTAACCTGGTGCAGAAGTATATACATAGTTAGACTGGAAGCCCGCCATATTCATCGTACATTGATATGCATGTGTAAACACAATGTTTTTAAATATTTTCTTGAAGAACGGCAGATCTTTCAATCCGTCGAATTGTACCCTCCAATTCGGGATCGGGATTTGCGGGAACATATCTAAGCTCATGTCTGATGCATCCCTGCCCTGATATGCGGACAAGAATGAATAGAGCAATACATCCTGTTGCTTATCGCCATACCCCACCTGGTAAGTTGCATTGGGGTTATGACTTGCATATGGATTAAGTTGTGCAATCCTTCCTGAAATAACAGATCTGTTGGCCAATAATTGTGCAAAAATAGTGGAAGAAAAATTTGCTCCAATTCCGCCGAACGAAGTGGCCATCATATTCGATGAGATGCTAAAATTACCCACCGTTAATGGATTCTGTGCCCTAAAGTCATCCACACTTGGCACATATCTATAATTGGCCTGATAGTTCTCTGCATATTGCCTGGTTCCTGTAATGGTAACCCTGAACCCTTTGAATGGCTCATAAGTAGCATTGTAAGTAAGGTTCGAATTATGGGTACGGTTAAACAGAACATTTAATGAGCTGTCTCTTACCAGCCAGTTGTCATGAACGACCTTATTGGCAAGATCTAAATCATTGTACTGCCGTCCGAATACAAAGTCCCCGCCTACACCTGGATTATAAATATCCATTCCCAGCAACGAGGTGCCCGCTTTATAGCCAGGTAAAATAGTTCCATTGGTTTCCGTATAACTCACCGAAAGATTCTTTAAACCAAATATAATTTTACCAATGGCCCGGGGGATCTCTGTCCATTTGAATTGGTTTTTCTCTTTTTTACCTTCGATAAAAATATCTGCATCTTTTACATCTTCGCTGGAAATAAATCTCACCCTTTCATCATCCACCACTTCGGTTTTTCCAATCACATCGTGTCCATCCTTGGCCACCACCCGAACCGTTACCAATTCGGTTTTTAGTTTATGCTTGATGAGTTTTTTCTTGTCCTTTTTAAAGTCGACGTCCTCTTTACTCCATTTTACCGTCTTGTATTTTTTAGTGTCCGAAGTATCATTCTTATTGTCCTTCTTGGGTTGCTTCCAGATCTCTTTCAATCCTGGGATCTTGGTCCACAAGTTGGAGAGATTCAACTGTGCATTTACCTTGAACGTCATGGAATTTTGTGCCACGTTCCCAAAACGACCCTGGGTAAATTCATTGGTTGGGGTTCTCTGCATGGTACCTGAGGTCCATTTATAATTACCCGTGTATCCAACGGAAGCAGATATCCATTCTGTAATGGGAAATTTGCTGAAAGGAATCTGGTAATTCACATCGAAGTTATGCGTATACATGGTATTTCTTCCAAAAAATCCAACCTGTGGCCTAATGGTACTATCCAATTCCATTTCAGGCTCATCAATCCGAGAATTATTGGTTGCGTTGAAAGTAAATGTTACCGATTTAAACGGACTGTATTGGAAATCATAGGTACGAACCCAGGTAAAATTCTTTTTGAACGACGGGAGGATCAACAGGTCATAGGTGGTTGTATTCCTCAACAGGAATTCATTTTCATCCCGCTGGATATTTGCCCTGGCAGCCAATCGTTTGGGGACCAAAGTAAAGTTGAAATCCTTCAACCACTTCAGCCATTTACTCTTCATTTTCTTCGATTTTTTAAACGGCTCCCAATATTTTACAGTAGGTGAAAAGGTATATCCCAGCGATCCCCTATGTTGAGTCGTATTGTTTCTTACCGTTTTAATATCATGATAGGTATCCTCGGTAAATGAATAAGAAATATCCCAATTCTCAATGTCCCAAGGATGTACCTTTTTGTTCCCGTTCACCCTGTTCTTCCGCATATTGGTAACGTTGAAACTCGTACGGGTAATCACCGTTTGCACCAACTGTCGCAATGAATCTTTTTGTGGTTCCGTACTTAAATTCTCCAGGGACCTGGTGAATTTAACATCCGGATCCAATGGGTTGAATTGAGGATTGGCTACACTGGTAGAATAACTAAAGAAAACAGGGATCGTTACACCCGCTTTTGGTCCGAAGAATTTTCCAAACTCAAACTGGGTAGTAATATCAAAGGTGGTGGTATTCTGTCTGCTTCTTTGTAAAGGTTTCTGATCGATATTTCCAAAACCAAATGAAGTATAGGAAGCGGATGCTGTTACCTGCCCGAAATCTGCCAAATCAAGTTGAGTTCTCACTTTTGCGGCCCAGCCTCCTTGCTCATAATAATCTGTTACCCTCAGCTCATTTACCCAGATCTGTGCTGTTTTGGCTAAACCATCATCTGCTTTGACCCCGTTCAAACCCGTTTGCCATGGATTGTTTTTTGCATGCGGATTTCTTACCCCGATCATTACACTTCGGATATTCGCAATATTCGGATTACCTACGATTCTAATCCTTTGCCCATTCGACATGAGCTTTTCAAAAACAAGATTGACCGGATAACCCTGGGCATTTCGTTCCAGTTTGATTTCAGGAAGATCTTCTAAAATAACATTGATCTCATTATTGGCTCTCCATACATTTTTTCGATAATCTTCATCGTCACTTGGATTTGTGAGACTGGTAGGTTGTTGGGTGGGGTCTGACAATGCCAACGGAACTTCGATCTCATAATAATTTTCCGTAGCATCCATTCCTAAACGAATGAATACAGAAAGATCGTTGCTATCCAAAGGAATTCCTAATACCTCCTCCGCATGCACCCACATTTTTAAATGTTTGTACGACCTGAAATCATATTCAGTATTTTTATATACAGCTTTCGCCTCTCCATCCTCCAAATTAGTTACATTCATTACCAATGCCTGCTCATTTAATTGGGTGAGCTGCGGGTTAGCAGGATCCACCTCTCTTGTAATTCCAGGAGGCATGGCATAGGGGAAGGGTAACTTACCGGTATTCTCTTCAATATTAACCGTAGTTGAATTAAAATCGGCAGCATCTTGGGTAACAAATGCAGTAGGATCCCATAAGCTCGACTGGTACATCCTCCAATCGGCACGAACCAATTGCAAGGTGGCTAGTCTTAAGAAAATATCATCCGGAAAATCCGTCATCAACATTCTCATGTATCGGATAGAACGGAAATTATCAATGGTACCGATCTGCTCCCTGTCTTCCGACCGGATCGGGATTCTGAACTGGATCCATTTTACAGATTTGGTTACCGTTTGTCCATTTACTTCATAAGGTTTACTGATCCCTGTTCTGATATCGGTAATATAATTTTCCCCGATCTCATCCAGGTCTTCCGGTTTAATGCTCAAGGTATACTGGTAATATCCCTCCGGTTGATCCAGTGTAAAGTTGGAATTCACGTCCTCTGTATTCGGAGTTTGTTGGAAGGATTCATTGATATTTCCTGCAGGTGAATTTCTCTCAGCACCTAAATAATGTTTATATCGCTGATGTGGATAACCACCAGTCAAAATATCATCGTTATAGGCCGAGCCATTATAATGGCGATAGTTATCAGCAGATGGATCTGCATCAAGATCGGCATATGCTGGGATGGTGGTAGTACCATATGCAGAGGCAGCCGCTTGTAAATAACTATCAAAGAAAGTTCTTTCTGTTCCATCAATCAATCCATCATACCCTACATCCTGCGAATCACGGGTAGCCGGATCATTATCAAAATTACTATTGATCGGTTGTAATAAAGGAGCTCTTCCCCAGGCAGTATTTGTTGTAGGGCGGTCTTGTGTTGGCGTAGGTAATCCGTTCTCATAATTCAGTCTTCCATCGCGACAAACGTCTTCATTCATGTTCCCGATCTGGATAATAAATTTACCACCACCTCCGGCAGCCAGGTTCGCATTCGTTGATCCAGGTCCGTCATCCCATGCTTTCAATGAATCCAGGTCAGGAGAAAATGGATCCATCATCCAGAACTCAATATAAGATACGTTCGCTGCATCCCAGTTAGTGGTTTCCATTCTTCTCATCATGGAACCAAAATTACTTTTGGGATTTTGTAAAACTACTTTGTTGATTTCTCCTGTATTCAAAGAAGCAACATCATAATTGTATGGTCCTCTTTCATCCGGGTAAAAATGCAGATCTAAAATTTGTTGAGTGGAAATTACTCCTAAATTCTTCGGAGGCTGATAACCAGGGAACACTTCTTTACTGTCAATTTCACGCAGGTAATCGTTCGTCATTACATGCTGGTTATTCTTGATAGCATTGGGTGTATAAGAGTTATTCCTGTAAAACAATGGATCCTGTATGAACCAGGTCATTTTTGCCCGGTTAAAATTATATCTTACATCATTGAAATAATTTCCGTTCGGGAACAAAGGATTGTCTTGGGGCACCGTACCCAATCTCCAGAAAAATGGATTCCGGATATCAATCGGTGTTTCTGCTCCTTCGAAGTCGTCAATATAAGAGATCCCGTTCTCACCGGTCTTATCGATCACCGTATTATATCCCGGAATTAACCCTGCAAACTCTCCGTTTATTTTAAAATTACTCGGGGCTTTGGTATCTATCCCCGGAATGAGATCGACTATCCGGGTGATCAAATTCGATTGGGTGGAATAATTGATATCATATCCCAACATGGTATTCGAAATAGGTTCGTTACCAATGTCAATTTTTTGGGTAAGGGGTCGTTCATGTAAATTCATGAAGGTGGCTCCCATCTGGAAATTCTTGCTGAATTTATAATCCGCATGCACGCCTATCATCCGCTTTTGCTGGATGTTAAAAGTGGCATTGTTTTCTAAAGAGATATTAATGGGTAATCCTGAGTTGAGGATACTTTCATTCACGATCCTTACTTTACCCGCAGAATAATCAACCGTATAGTCTACTCCTTCGGTTAATGTTTTTCCTCCGGCTGTAACTGTAACCGAACCTTGAGGTACATTAAAAGCATTCAAAGAAATTTCGTTACCGGATGCTCCTTTATAGCTACCTGCTACATAAAAACGATTTTTCTCCTGGTTCAACTCCGCCAATTGCTGGATGGTAGTATATAAAGAATCAAACGCATATTGCTGAACGAATGCTTCAGTTCCCGCCGGGAATACAGAGCTTAAATAGGTTGAGCTAAAGGGTTGTCGTACCGGGAAAATAATTCTTCCGTTCTGGGCTTTGATGGTTTTTCCTTCCACAAAATCGAAAAATCCATCAGCGATCTGGTCATTTTGCTGATTCAACCTATCCAGGTTAAATAACTTGAGTAAGGGGGTTCCACCTAATCCGGGAACGGCAGGGAAAAAATTCTGTTTCAATCCTGTTTCGGTATCCTGGTAAAGAATATTCAATGTAAAGTCTTCCTGTCCGATATTATAGCCACCTATACTATAAATATTTTTCATCATCCAGTTCCAGTTCGGTTGTTTTACATCCAGGTTCGATGATTTTAATAATTTAACGCAAAGTGCATTTGGAGCCGAAATATCCGTACCGAATTCACCCACCTGAAAAGTTTGACCTCCCACCGTATATTGATAGGCCACTCCCAATACTTCATCTGCATTCAATCCCTGATTCAAGGAAATATAACCTAAAATAGGATCAAAGGTATATTCATTCACCGCAAGCAATCTTGCATTGGCTAATTTCTCTATTTGAATACCAGGTTTTAACTGGTCGAACAAATACTGACTGGTGATGTCACGCAGAGGTACTTGAGATAATTGTTGCGGATCATAGGTGGGATTGGCTGAGTTGGCTGGGAAAACAGTGGTATTGGGGAAACTTGGCTCACCCAATGGGATCATGGCCACTATATTTCTTAAATTTTCGGTAGCATTTACCCTATTGGTTACCCACACTTCTATACGGGTGATATAAACCGGCGAAGTAATAAATGGCAATGAAGCATTCGCAGCATCATACAGGTTCATAAAATAGTCACTCACAAAATAGTGACGGTTGGCTTCGTAATTAGAACAAGGCACTTCAAATTTTGTGATCTGCGCTCCCCCTTGTACCTGGATGTTTTGTTTTTGTCCTTGTTGTTGACTGAATACCGAAGTAATTTCGAGCTTGCCAAACTTGAGTTTATTCTTTACTCCAAACAAAGCCTGACTTCCCTGGATCAGGGTTCCGGTAAGTGGCAAAGATACGTTCCCAAATTCCAATACTTGTAAAATATCATCCTCGTCCCCTTCGTATTTTAAATTCATCTGGTTTTCAAAATTGAAAACCGCTTTTGTATTAAAGTTTGCCTGTAGTTGGATCTTATCCCCAATCTTTCCTAACAAACTCATCTGGATGTTCTGATCAAAATTGAAAGTGGCAACCGTACGCTGCTGTACCGGGATGTTGGGGTTCTCCGTTTTATTTACCCTCACCCCTAAGATCAACTCGGCAGTTCCCTGCGGTCGGATCTCAATCTTGCTACTTCCGAAAATATTCTTGAATATTTCATTATTGATATTGATCTTCGGAATAAGACTATTGGTTTCCGTACCCTGGCTGTTGGCATTTTCTTTTTTGCGCCAATAGTCAGCCGTATTTTTATCCATCTTTCTTTTACGGTATTCAGCAGCCGATAATACTTCGGTGCTGATCACAATGGTCCCTACCTTTTTGGTAATGGTGTATTCATCCGTTGACGGATTGTAAGTAACCTCTTCAACAATATTACTAGGGGTAAAACTCCCTATGTGGTGAACATTGCTTTTCGACGTATCTGATTCATCGGTTTGAGAAAAAACCGGCATCGCTCCAAGACATAGCATTACTAATGTGAATACTATCCTCCAATTACAAAATCTCCTTTTCATTCCCTTTGAGTTCATCCTAAAAACTATCCTATAACCGATTTTTTTTATAAATATTTTAATGCCAGCTTAATTATTTCTTCCACTTTTAAATCAGCACCACCCTCCTGCCTCACCCTTAGCAAGGCCTTTTCCACAGCCGGCTTGGTAAAGCCCAAGGCAACCAATGCCAACATCGATTCTGAATTTCCCCCCAAAGTATGAGAGCTTTCCGTTCCTGTAAATCCTGATCTGCCTACCTTCTCTTTTAAATCAACAATGATTCTTTCTGCACTTTTAGCTCCGATGCCTTTGATCCTTTTCAGTGTAACCAGGTCTCCAACTGCAATGGCCTTTTCAATTTCTACCGGATTTAAGGATGATAATATCATTCTTGCGGTAGCCGCACCAATTCCACTTACACTGATCAAAAGCCTGAAAAGTTCTCTTTCATGCTCATCTGCAAACCCATACAAAACGTGGGCATCCTCCCTAATCGCTAAATGGGTAAGCATTTTTACGGTGGTGGCATCTTTCATTTGGGTATAAGTATGCAGGGAGATATGGGTAATATATCCCACTCCGTTACAGTCAATAACTGCATACGTAGGTGTCATCCTATCTACTTTTCCGGCCAGGTGATCGATCATAACAACAACATCTTACCACTCCATAAGTAGTGGTAACTAGTTCATTTTTAAGCTTTTAATTCTAGTAAATGTATGCTATAGGCCGAAATTTTTGAGTTTTAGAGTGCCAAATATAGTAAAAATGGCGTTCTGCAAATGATTTAGACGGGTTTTAACGTTGAAAAGTTGTATGATGGAGGAGGTGGGTACGACCATATGCTTTATCTCTTCCAATCGGCAATATGCAATTGGCAATTGGCAAAGCCATCCGGCGTATACCTTCTTGCTTATTGCTTATTGTCAATTAGAAAAGGTCCCTATGCCGAAGCTAGTTCAGTCTTGATTTCCTTGCGAAGTTGTACCGCAGTTTTGGTACTTCCATCATGGCTCCAACCGGGGGGCATGAACATGTATTTGAGTTTATTGAGGATCCCGGGAGCTTTTATTACATCCCTTGCTAAAGCAATATATTCATGCGAAGCAATTTTGATCAGGTTATAGGTATGGATATTCGTAGTTAAACCGTAAACGGCCTTTTCATTTTCTTTTTCAAAAGTACCGAATAACCTGTCCCAGATAATAAAAATACCTGCATGGTTCCGGTCAAGATAAAGTACGTTGGTTCCATGATGAACCCTATGATGCGATGGCGTATTCATGAACCATTCTAAAAAACCCATTCTTTTGATCGTTTCGGTATGTAACCAGAATTGGTAGATCAAACTAATGGACATCTGCATGAGAATGAAGATAGGATGAAAACCTAACAAGGGTAACCAGGTCCACCAGATATATTTATGGGTAAGTTCTCCCCAGCCCTGGCGAAGCGCAGTTGCCAGGTTATATTCTACACTGCTGTGGTGGTTCACATGTCCGCACCAGAACAAACGAACCTGATGGCAAGAGCGGTGGTGGGTATAAAAAGCCAGGTCTTCTAAGAACAATAAAGCTCCAAAATACAATACCCATTGCCACCATATGGTAGGTTGAAGATCGAAAATCCGGAATTGGTAAATAAGGAGAAATACATTCAAAGCTATGTACTTCATAAAAATGTTGATGATGGCACTGCCTACTCCCATTCCAATACTGGCAAAGGCTTCCTTCCCACTGTATTTGGGTAGGTTTTCACGCCAGCGTACAAACAATTCTATCAGAATTAATAGCACAAAACCGGGCATCGCCCAGGTAATCACTGGATCTGTTTCGGCTGAGTTAAAATTAATAGGGGGTAACATATGTTGATTTGGATAGGATACAAAAGTACAATGCGCCGGGAGAAAGTATGCATGCAGATAAAAATAAAAATGAACAAGTCACCAAAACCTTTACAGAACAAGGAATTAAATGTTATGCTGTGCAGAGAAATCATCTCTTCTGAATGAATCAGTAGCAAGATATTAGAGGAATACAGATTTGGGGGCTTAAAAATAAAACTTTATAAAACAGTATTTTAAGTTTCGGAACCCTACTATTTTAACATAATTTTAAACTTTGGCACGATTTTTCGTATGGTATCACTCATATGGTCAGCGTTTTACAAACTACGGACGAATTGTTACAGCAATATGATTCTTATGCTGCTTCCAATACCTTCCCTTCAGAGCCCAAAGGCATCTATGATGGTGCCAGGCATATCATGAGTATTAAGGGAAAAAGGATCCGTCCGCTGTTAGCCTTGCATGCCTGTGAAATTTTTGATGGCAACATAAAAAAAGCGCTGGGTGTGGCCCATGCAGTGGAAGTATTCCACAATTTTACCTTGGTACATGATGATATTATGGACAATGCTTCCGTTCGCAGAGGTGTAAAAACCGTGCATGAAGTATATGGAAATAATGTGGCCATACTTGCAGGTGATGTAATGTTGTCGTTAGCTTACCAATACTTAGCAGATAACAATGATGATTGTCTGGTTGATCTGATCCAGGTTTTTAACAGGACCGGAGTACAAGTAATGGAAGGCCAGCAATGGGATGTTGATTTTGAAACACGTTTGGATGTTACTGAAAAAGAATACATCGAAATGATCAAATATAAAACTTCGGTGTTGATTGCCTGCAGCGTAAAGCTAGGTGCCATTATTGCCGGGGCCAATAAAGAAGACCAGGAAAACTTATACCAGTTTGGTTTACATTTGGGCCTGGCCTTCCAGATAAAAGATGATTACCTGGATACTTTCGGTGAGGCAGATAAAGTAGGAAAAAGAATCGGTGGAGACATTCTCAACAATAAAAAAACGCTTTTATTGATCACTGCCTTAAGCAAAGCCGAAGAAAACGACAAGAAAGAATTACTTTCTTTATTAAAAGAAGGAGACGAAAATAAAAAGATAACTAATATAAAAACGCTTTTCGAAAAAACAGGGGTAAAAGAATATGCAGAACAAAAAATGCAGGAACTATTTACCACCGCGTTGGAGTACCTCGCCAAAGTAAAGGCGGATAATGACCGTAAAAATAAACTGGCCCAGTTCGCCGAAAAAGTTTATTACAGAGAGTTTTAACTTCACTATCCATTCTTAATTATTTATTACCTTTATGGAAACTGGTTTCCAATGAAGATCAAAAGATTTAATTGTCCCGAATGTGGAGCGGCCAAAATAAATCCTTATAAGACCCCTTATGTTTGTTGTGATTATTGTGGTAGCTGGATCGACCTGGATGCAAGTTTATGGACCGAGATATATGCCAGTCCGAAAAAATTAAAATTATTTGAGGAGCTGCAAGAGCGCATACTGACCAAAACTCGGAAAGCCATCAACGAGAAAAACAGGGAGCTCTATTTTTTGGCTCAGCGCGACTACTTCAATAGTTTTTACAATATATATCCGGAGTTTATTCCACCTACCATTGGTAAAGGTGAAAAGTTCAAATCATTTTTAAAACTAAAGGCCGAATGGGTTACTGACCTGAAGTTTGATGATCTACAGAATTTAAAGAAAAAGAAATCAGCTTCCGATCGTGCCATGCAGAACCTGCAATCACCTAAAGAGCCACTGGTGGATTTTTTTGCTGCATTTATTGAAGCGGCAGATGTCTATCATCGCTACCTCCAACAAGAGGAGGCGGTAAAGAGTTCAACTCCTAAATATGCCTGGCTGAAAGAAGTGTATCCAGAGAAGTTTGAGCATAAAATGAAAATGGGATTGATGGTGAATGCATACCTCATGCGCTTATCCGATCTGGAACTCAAACATTTTCAAAAAAAATATGGTCTTGAATATGAATATGTGGAGATCCCACAACCCGATAAGATCCAGGTCAGTTGCAGCCATTGTTATCAAAATACCGAAGCGGTAAAAGGAGCTATTCGATGTGTTTGTGAACATTGTTTGGAACTAACTATTATCCACCATCATATCAATTGTAGCAATTGTGGAATGGAAAATCAACTTCCAGAAAAATTCAGCATGCTATTGAACTGCTCAGGATGCGGAACTGAAATAAGGGTGATCAAATTTTAATGAAGCCGTCAAAAAGCTTGCCCGGATAGTTTAGCATACCTGCTTAAAGCCCAGAGAGGAAATACATTCCGGTAGGAAGTATAGGTGATCATACAATTAAAATTAAATACCCCTGAAATTTGCTGTTGAGGAAAATCCCCCCAGGCATCCTGCATGGAAAGCAAGTATTTTATTCCCCGATCAATGGCTTCTTTATTTGAACTACCGGCAGCCATTAATGCCAGCAGTGCCCAGGCGGTATTGGTGATCTGTGATTGTGGATGTTCAACATATTTTTTCTGAACACAACTTTCGTAATGCTCACCCCAGCCACCATCTTCTTTTTGTATGGATAATAAAAACTCACAAGCTTTTTTTATCTCAAGTGACGACGCAGGATCTTCTCCGGAAGCAATCAGCCCTTCAATCCCAAACCAAGTGGCATACGTAAAACAAATGGCCCATGAGCCCATCCAGGATCCATCCATCCGCTGAATGGATTTCAAAAATTCGTTTCCTTTTTTGATCGCCGCATTGATTTCTGAGGCACGATAGTCGGCATATTCTGATCTGAATTTTACCAATCCTTGCAAACATGCGGAAGTACATTCTGCATAACTATAATCCAGCATAATATCTCCAAATACTTCGGCTGCATTGAGTTTTTCAATCCATTTCGGGGCTCTGGTTGGTTCATAAGAAGCCCAGCCTCCGTCCTTATTCTGGTAAGCCAACAATACGTTGATCGAGTATTGTAATCGCTCTTTGCTGATCGTTTTTTCTTCCTCCTTCAATATCCCCGAATGCATGTATTTGATAGAAGTTTTCATTCCTTCCGCTGTACAGTCAGTAATAGGCCAGCCTTGTTCGAAAGTTGAAAATGCCCATCCTCCTTTGCGTATGGAACGGTCGTATTTTTTTCTGTTGGGTATTTCTGTTTTTATTTGCTGATCATCCAACCAACGATAGATATTTTTTGCCATAGAAGGAAACTCCTTGTCCAGGCCACCTTCCATTAAAGCCAATGCCGCAAAATTAGTATCCCAAAACTGACTTCCATTGTATCCGTTCATCTTCATTCCATCTTCTGCCAGCCATAAATAATCGAACCACCTTTCTGAATTTTCTTTGAACTCCATGCTTTCTTTTCCATAAGCATGGTACATACACAAGGCATTCATTACATGGTTTACAGGACCCAGGTTGATGGAAAAAGTATGGGTATTCTCCTGTTTCATTTGTTCGATCAGGAATTTTGAAGTTGATTTTCTCCAACTTTTTAGATGGATCTTTTCGTACATATTCATGATCCGGGTTGCCAACTTCAACAAGCCACTATGAGGGGTATACAGGTCCTTTAAACAAAACTGGTTCCTGGCTTTCTTCCAGTTCACTTCGTTATAGGGTGTGGTATATAATTCCGTTTGAAGTTCTTTGATCAATGCGGTTTCTTCTCCTTTCAATTTATGGGCAAAACAGTAAGCCATGGGCATATGAACCATTCTTGCATGGCACCAATATTTCGCGGGATGAATAGGTAGCCATTTCGGAAATTTCCATATTTCCGGCAAGATGGAATTATATCCCTTCCAATCATATACTCCTAAAACTGATAAATAGAATTTTCCCCAGCTGGGAATATAATTGGCGCCTCCATTTGCATGGATCCACATTTTTGCTTTTTCGATGGCAGGCTCATTTTTTTTCTCTCCCAATAATCGGAGTGCCACATATTGGAGCACAGTACCCAACATGGTAGATGCACCTTCGATGTGCAATCCCCAGCCTCCATCTTCATTCTGCATATTGAGCATGTATTGCCTGCATAACATGGCATAAGGGGCTGAGATAGGAGTTTGGCTAAGATGGGAAACGATCACCATGCCGGGTAATAAGAAAAGAGGCCCTCCATAATCACCAGGCCAGTTTCCATCCGGAGCCTGCAATGCCTGATAAAAATGAAATCCCTTTCTGGCAGCTGATGTTGCCTGGTCATTCAATTGATCGGAGGAAGGTTCCTCTGGCAGTGGATTGAAGTTGGTTTTATATAAGCTACCGGTCCTAAAGACCAGGTCAGCTGAATGTGGCTGGCTTTTCTTATCATATTCGAAGGCAGCCTTCATTTTTAGCAAAAAATCCTGAGCCTCAGGCTTTTGCCAGTCAGACTCTGTTTTAACCAATTCCTTTAGCGAATCAGGTGGTATAAATTTCCAGACCTGCCTCCCTCTGCGGGTTTCAAGGGTCCAGCAATCCCAATAGGCCCGTTTCTGGGAATCTATCTTATTGAGGATCTTTGAGTTCTCGACCACTTCACTAACAGGCATGTTTGATAATTTTTTGTTAAAAAACCACCTAGAATGGCACAAAAATTGCACCAAAAAGGGGGTTGAATAAAATTAATTCATTTCGCTTGCCAAATTTAGTTGATTTATGTTGAAAGATCTGTACCAATCGGCCTTATTTCCTAGTGAGATCAAAGCAATGCTGAAGATCAAGATCGAAGGACAGAAGTTTGCTCCCAGCAAACATTCGTTGGAGGAATTGGCATTGATGGAATCAGATAAAGAGTTTTGTTATTCGGCCCTCAATAAAGTATCACGTTCATTTGCTATGGTGATCCAACAATTGCCGGAAGACCTGAAGGATGCTGTTTGTGTTTTTTACTTAGTATTAAGAGCATTGGATACCGTAGAGGATGATATGAAATTTCCTGAGGCTGAGAAATGGCCCCTATTAAGAGAATTCCATAAAAAATCATACGATGAAACATTTAAACTTTCAGGAGTGGGTGATCAGGACGACTATACTGTTCTCCTTGAGAATTATCCTAAAGTAACCAGGGTATTTAAATCATTGCATCCTTCGTACCAATATGTTATTTCCGATATCTGTTATAAAATGGGGAATGGGATGGCAGACTTCAGCGAGAAAAAAGTACATAGCATAGAGGATTATGATCTTTATTGCCATTATGTAGCTGGGTTGGTTGGAATTGGTCTGAGTGGTTTATTCAGTGCTTCAGGTGCTGAACATCCAGGATTAAAAGATCAGAACCAACTATCGAACTCAATGGGTTTGTTGTTACAAAAGACCAATATTATTCGTGACTATTGTGAAGATCTGCAGGGTGATAGGGTATTCTGGCCTTCGGATGTATGGAAACAATATGCCGATGACCTGGATTTCTTTCATAAAAATCCCCACCATCCAAAATCGGTGGCCTGTTTAAATCACCTGGTAACGGATGCACTCCGGCATGTTTCGGATGCATTGGCTTACATGAGCATATTAAGGAATAAAAAAGTATTTCGTTTTTGTGCCATTCCGCAAGTAATGGCCATAGCTACCCTGGCGAAAGTTTACAATAACCCTCAGGTATTTGTAGGCAATGTAAAGATCCGCAAAGGTTTGGCGGCTAAACTCATGTTGGAAACCCATAATATCGAAGATGTATATGAATACTTCGATCAATTTGCCCGTGAGATCTTAAGGAAGCTATCTACCAATGACCCAAATTATCATAATACCAAAGCGCAACTAGAATTGATATTTGCCACCATTGATGAACCTGCTAATCTGGCCAAAAACATTTTAGTTCAGGAAGAAAAAATGAGTGTATAATCGTTAGCTTTGCGGTGTCATGAATTCTACCCCTTCTTATGATGTTTGCATAATTGGTGCCGGTGTGGCTGGTGCTGCCATGGCTGCATACTTGGGTAAAAATGGTAAAAAAGTAGTAGTGATCGAAAAAAGCCTGGCCGAAATGGACAGGATATTAGGTGAGCTTTTACAGCCTGGGGGTGTTCAAATGCTCAAGAAAATGGGACTTGAACATTGCCTGGAAAATATCGATGCACAGCCAGTGGTTGGCTATGGAATGTTCCTGGATGGAAAGAGTTTCCAAATCGGATATCAGGCCAAAGAAAAAGGGTTAACAGGTTTTGGATTTAGAAATGGGAAATTTGTACAAAACCTGCGGGCCTATATGCAAAGTATTCCCAACATCACCGTTATAGAGGCAACTGCCCAATCATTAATAGAAGAAGGGGGTATAGTAAAAGGAGTGAACTATACCAACCATGAGGATATCCCTGTTCAACTCACAGCCAGAATAACCATCGTATGCGATGGTGCACTTTCTATATTCCGACAACAGCTTTCTGCTTCTGAAAAAAAGATCACCGGATATTTTTTAGGCCTGGTATTAGAAAACTGTATTTTACCTTATCCTAATCATGGACATGTGATCATGTCGGGTACATCCCCTATTTTATTATATCCCATTACATCTACCGGTACCCGGGCATTGATCGATTTTCAAGGTGATCAAGCCCCCAGGATGGGTGAAGAGCTCAAACAACATTTACTCAACAAAATTGGCGCTGTGATCCCTGAATCCGCCAAGCCATCGTATATCAACGCGGTGAATGCCGGGAAATATAAAGTATTCCCGAATCACCGGTTACCGGCCCATCCAGTTCTGAAAAAAGGGGTCGTACTCTTGGGGGATTCATTGAATATGAGACATCCCCTTACCGGAGGTGGAATGACCGCTGCTTTTTCGGATAGTTATAACCTGGGAAATTGTTTACTCGAAGTAAAAGACTGGTGGAATGCAAAAGAGATTGAATTAGCGGTTAAAAAATTCTATGATACAAAAACAACCCAAACTGCTTCCATCAATATTCTTGCCGATGCTTTATATGGAGTCATGACCAGCCAGGACTTAAAAGAAGCTTGTTATAGCTATTTAATGCAGGGAGGATTAAAAGCATCAGAGCCGGTTTCTATTTTATCTGTTCTGTCGAGAGATAAAGAAATGTTGCAACGGCATTTTTTCGCAGTGGCATTTCATGGCGCAGGAAATATCATGCGATCAAAATCAGGTGGCGGAAAAATAAAAAGGAGTTATCGCATGATCAAAGATGCGATCCATATTATTTCACCCCTTCTTCTCCACGAAAGACCCACATGGCTCATGAAGAGTTTATTGAAGGTAGGGAAAAAGGTTTTTAGATAGAACAAAAATGGTATCTTCATTTCATGAAAGCTTTTCTCTTTGTATTTCTTGGTAGCGGGGTGGGTGGAGTACTTCGATACGGAATTTCCCTTGCCTTTGCGCCGGCCACCGGTATTAAATTTCCTTGGCCCACCTTTATCGCCAATATAGCAGCTGCTTTTTTAGTGGGGTTGTTTTATGCCATCGCCGCTCAAAAAACCTGGATGGATAAAAATTACCTGCTTTTGCTTACCGCTGGATTATGCGGAGGCTTTAGTACCTTCAGTGCGTTTAGCTATGAAACAATGAAGTTATGGCAGGGACAGCAATATGTCATGGGTATTTTATATGTGGGACTCAGCGTAGCTACCTGTTTGGTATTTACTTTCATCGGAACTAAGGTGGTGCAATAGGTCCGCTGCTATCGCCCTTTACAATCGTTTTTATACAGATCGATATATTCAAAAATACCCGTTATGGAAGGAGCCGCCATATCCTGTTTCAGTTCGGTATTGGATCTTACATCTGCACAAACTTTATATACCATGCACCAATCCGATTCGAAATATTCCTGTGCTTTGATAAGCGCTAATACCATTTGAAAGGTAAAACTCTTTGGATTTTTCCCAACAGCCAATTCAGCATACTTTTTTGCCTGGGTTACTTTAAAATAATTTCCCAAACCATATAGATATGCCAGGCATAAATTTTCGTCTGCCGAATACTTATCTTCAGATTTTCTTTTATTCATTAAAAAATCTTTGAACTTATTGGCATTGTTCATAGCATTGTCACCCCAACTGAGTGTGTTGATCACAGCTATTTTTTCTGCAATGGCTCCACTACCCGCCAGGAATTGGATAAGCTCATCGCTCAGGATACCTTTGGCGCCTTTTGCTGCTATTACATTTTTGCTTTCCTGGTAACCGCGAGCCAGATCGGTTGAGGTTAAGGGTGAATCAGCTTTAAGTACAAGAAAAAAGAAAAAAGCCGAAATACTAAGTATTACTTTTTTCATACGAGTCATTTTTGGTGGTTATTCAAATTTACAGCAAAAAATTGTTCGGATCACCAAAATAGCCCAATTTACTAAGGAAAGGTTGTTAATATCGCAGCCTCAGGGGGTAAAACAACCCTCCCGACCCTTTCCAATTGGCAATAAGTAATGGGCAATACATCCATATGGGCATCCGGATATATATGCCTTTTTTGCTAATTGCTTATTGCCGATTGAATAGTAAGGTCCCCTAAAAATCACCCCTGCTCTACACAATATATGTTAAACTAAGGTCGTTATTGGTTTTTTATAATGAACCCCATGTTAAAAAATAACTTGCCAGTTGCTGCTCTGAGTCAGCGAGAAAAGGAAATATTTGATGTACTCCTTCAAGGATTATCGTACAAAGCAATCGCTGATCAGCATTTTATTTCGATAAATACTGTAAAAACCCATGCCAAAAAGATCTATTCTAAACTGGGTATTAAAAACAGGATAGAATTGCTCACTGCATTTAGAGAACCGGTTTTAGAAAATCATCCTGCTGGGTGATGTGATTGAAAAAACTTAACCGGACATTTGTAAAAGCTGCGTTTATTTCAGTATCCGTTATGAGAAAAAATATATGGACATTATTGACTGGATCGGTGATCCTTCTTTGTAATCATTCACTGCAAGCCTGCGATTATTATGTATGGATAGGCTCCTCTTCACATCAAAACTATTTTGGGTCGGATACCATATGCATCAACGAAGGTGAATCCGTTCCTTTGTACGCATTACATACCTATAATTTTACCACTTTTTTTCAGGACCCTATCAGATCATTAATATGGACCAGGGACGGAATACCCTTTGATACCACCAACCATACCCACTCTATTTATGATGGTAACCTCTATTATGTGACCACCATGATGGTATCCCAGCCCGGTGTTTATAAAGTAAAATATATTACTCCCCATAACCAGGTAATGGAAGTAAGCCAGGTAACCATCCTCTTTTGTGGCAGTTCATCCACCTCCTTTAGTGCTTTGCCAGCTGCCGGCACTCCTCCCGAAAGTGCGGAAGAAAGTGTAACGGTCTATCCGAATCCATCTTATAACGGATATGTATATGTTGAACCTGGAACAAATATGGATGTCTATACGTTGGAAGTTTTTGACCTAAATGGTAAGAAGGTCTTTTCTACTCTCCCAAATTCAAATGAATCGATCACGATTAATACCTTTGATTATCAGGATGGGATTTATTTTATCAGCATTCATTCTACGGCAGGCACTTTTAGGAAAAAGATAATAGTCACCCATTAACCTGCTCCACCCCCAGTATTCTTTTTCTTCTTCTTGGTTAAGCTGGCCATTACAAATTCGCGGTTCATCCGGGCGATATTTTCCAATGAAATTTCTTTAGGGCATTCCACTTCGCAAGCACCGGTATTCGTGCAATTACCAAAACCTTCATGGTCCATTTGTTCCACCATACTCAACACCCTTGAATTTCTTTCCGGCTGCCCTTGAGGCAATAAAGCCAATTGGGAAATTTTTGCAGAAACAAATAACATGGCCGAACTATTTACACAAGTAGCCACACATGCTCCACAACCAATGCAAGCAGCTGCCTCAAGCGCTTCATCCACTTTATCTTTTGGAATGGGAATATTATTGGCATCCTTTACTGAACCAGTATTTACCGAAATGTACCCACCTTTCGCAATGATACGGTCAAATGCAGTGCGGTCCACCACCAGATCTTTAATAATCGGAAATGATTTTGCCTTCCAGGGTTCAATAACAATGGTATCCCCATCCTTAAAAGAACGCATGTGGAGTTGGCAAGTTGTAATAGCTCTTTTAGGTCCGTGTGCCCTGCCATTGATATACATGGAACACATTCCGCAAATACCTTCACGGCAGTCATGGTCAAAAGCAACGGGTTCCTGTCCTTTGTTGATCAACTCCTCATTGAGCACATCAATCATTTCAAGAAATGACATATCAGGAGAAATTCCACTTATTGGATAGGTCACCAATTTCCCTTCGGAGTGGGTGTTTTTTTGTCTCCAGACTTTTAATGTAAGATTCATGTTTCCTGCACTCATATATTCGAAATTTTGCTATCAGTTATTTTTTTATTTATAGGATCTAGCTGCAATTTTAATGGCTTCAAATTTTAATTCTTCCTTATTCAATTCAAATTGTCCTTCTCCCTTATATTCCCAGGCAGCAGCATAGGCAAAATTGTCATCATCCCTCATGGCCTCTCCCTCATCCGTTTGATATTCCTCCCGGAAATGTCCACCGCATGATTCGTTTCTATGCAATGCATCAATACACATGAGCTCTCCCAATTCCAAGAAGTCGGCTACACGACCTGCTTTTTCAAGTTCAGTATTTAATTCATCTCCAGAACCAAGAACTCTCAGATCTTTCCAAAACTCGGCCCTTATTTTTCTGATTTCTTCAATCGCTTTTTTGAGTCCGTCTGCATTCCTGGCCATTCCACATTTATCCCACATTACATGGCCCAATTGCTTGTGAAAATGGTCTACAGATTTGGTTCCTTTGATATTGAGCAATCGATCGATTCTTTCTTTTACTTCTTTTTCTGATTTTTCAAACTCAGGATGATTGGTCTTTACTTTATCGATGGAATCTGTTTTTCCTTTTTCAGCACTCATCCTGGTAACTTCAGCAGATAGATAAGCTCCAATGGTATATGGAATTACAAAGTATCCATCGGCTAATCCTTGCATCAAGGCAGATGCACCTAATCGATTGGCACCGTGATCAGAAAAATTGGCTTCTCCGAGGGCATACATTCCAGGAACCGTGGTCATTAAATTATAATCTACCCATAATCCACCCATGGTATAATGCACTGCCGGATAGATCATCATGGGTTGCTCATAGGGATCCACTCCTGTGATCTGGGCATACATATCGAAGAGGTTTCCGTATTTTTCTTTCACCACAGCTTGTCCCAATTCTTTTAACTGATCATCTGTTGGTTTTTCAATTCCCAGTTTGGTGGCTTCCGTTCTTCCGTATTTTTCCTTCATGTTAAAGGTGAAATCTAAAAATACAGCATGCCCTGTTTGATTAACTCCAAAACCTGCATCACATCTTTCTTTAGCTGCACGGCTGGCAACATCACGTGGCACGAGGTTTCCAAAGGCCGGATATCTTCTTTCCAGATAATAATCCCTGTCCTCCTCTATTATTTCATTAGGTTTTTTCTTTCCTGTACGAAGTGCTTCCGCATCTTCTTTTTTCTTGGGTACCCAAATTCTTCCATCATTCCTCAATGATTCACTCATCAATGTTAATTTCGATTGATGGTCACCCGAAACCGGAATACAAGTAGGATGGATCTGTGTATAACAAGGGTTACCGAAAAAAGCACCTTTCTTATGTGCTTTCCAGGCTGCAGTAACATTGCTTCCCATCGCATTGGTTGAAAGGAAAAACACATTTCCATAACCACCTGTGCAAAGCAATACTGCATGACCGAAATGTCTTTCTAATTTTCCGGTAACCAAATCCCTGGCTATAATTCCTCTTGCTTTTCCATCGATGGTAACCACATCCAACATTTCATGACGGGAAAACATTTGAACGGTCCCTAAACCAATTTGTCTTTCCAGGGCACTGTATGCCCCCAATAACAATTGCTGGCCCGTTTGTCCGGCGGCATAAAAAGTTCTTTGTACCTGTGTTCCTCCAAATGAGCGGTTGCTTAGCATTCCACCATATTCACGTGCCAAAGGAACCCCTTGGGCAACACATTGGTCGATAATATTTCCGCTTACTTCCGAGAGTCGATGTACATTGGCTTCACGGGCTCTATAATCTCCCCCTTTGATAGTATCATAAAACAAACGATAAATACTGTCACCATCGTTCTGGTAATTTTTAGCAGCATTTATTCCACCTTGTGCAGCAATAGAGTGGGCTCTTCTGGGAGAATCCTGGAAACAAAATACTTTTACTTTATACCCCATTTCGGCCAAGGTAGCTGCAGCTGATGCACCCGCCAATCCCGATCCTACTACCACAATTTCCAAACTTCTTTTGTTAGCAGGATTTACCAAAGCCACTTTTGATTTATACGTGGTCCACTTTTGATCGAGTTGACCTTCGGGTATTTTTGAATCAAGTTTTGACATAGTTTCTATATCTATCTATTTGAAAAAATATTTCTTTTTATTTTATCCAACCAAAAAACATGGTAATCGGCATCATAGCAAAAACGAAGGGGCAAATAATTGCAAAACCGGTTCCTGCGATCTTTATGATGGGGTTATATTTTGAATGGTTGATCCCTAAGGATTGAAAAGCACTTCTAAACCCATGCAATAAATGCCAGAATAGTGAAATGCAACCCAATACATATAGGACCACCCACAACGGTTGCGAAAAAATGTTTTTCATTCTCTCAAAAAGAGGTAGTTCATGCCCGGTAGTAAATTGATTGGCTCTATTGGGGATCCAGAAATCAGCCGTATGCAAAATGAGGAATAGCAATAGCAATGTGCCTAAAAGTCCCATGCTCCTCGAATACCAGGTACTATTGGCTGATCCACCTTTGGCTTTGTATTTTTGTGGACGGGCCTTGGTGTTCTGATACCATAATACAAAACCATCGATGATATGAATCAAAAAGCCTATTACCAAGCCAATCTCCATGATCCGGATCACAGGATTGGTACCCATGAAATGACCTGCAGCTTCAAAGGTCTTACCACCATCGTTTAGAAAAATAAGGGAGTTAATGCCACAATGGACCACCAAAAACGAGATCAGGAACAGTCCTGTTAGTCCCATCACCACTTTTTTCCAAATAGATATCATAGCTAAGTCTGAGTTTATTTTGTGTTATTCTTACAAGTACACATGAACTGACTGCCTCAGGCAGTTTAGTTGTGCAAATGTAGCAATTGCTCAACAGGATAAAAGGAGGTTTTTTCAACCGGTTTATTTAGAATAGTTCTATATAACAAAGCTTAGCGTTCCTTAAAAAATGAGAATAAAATTGCTCTCCTTGTTTTAAGCACTTACTTTCGTTGTAGAAAATATGCATATTTTTGCTGACTTAATACCCTGATTATGAGATACACCCCTATTGCACAAGAGCTTTATATTACAAATCGTAAAAATCTAGCTAATAAGCTTTTAAAAAATAGTCTGGCAATTATCAATAGCAACGACATCATGCCCACGAATGCAGATGGATCTATGGGTTTCCGCCAAAACAGCGACCTGCTTTATCTTTCCGGGATTGATCAGGAAGAATCGATCTTGGTCATTTATCCCGAAGCAAAAGATCCTAAACAAAGGGAGATCCTTTTTTTAAAAGAGACCAGTGAAACCATTGCTATTTGGGAAGGGGCTAAATTCAGTAAAAAAGAGGCCATGGAGTTGAGTGGTGTAAAAACGGTGCATTGGCTGCAGGATTTTCAAACCGTGCTCAAAGGACTCATGGCTGACGCAGAAAATATTTATCTCGGTACCAATGAACATACAAGGAATAGCAACGAAGTGGAGACCAGAGATGCCCGTTTTATCAAATGGTGTAAAGAACATTATCCTTTGCATCAGTATCATCGACTTGCACCTATCGTCAACAGGCTGCGCTCCATCAAGCATCCTTTAGAGATTGCCCAAATGCAAAAGGCCTGCGATATTACAGAGAAAGGCTTCCGCCGGTTACTTAGATTCGTTAAGCCTGGTGTTACCGAAAATCAGATCGAAGCAGAATTGATCCACGAATTCCTCTATAACGGGAGCAATGGTTTTGCCTACGGCCCTATCATTGCTTCGGGTATCCATTCTTGTACCTTGCATTATGTAGAGAATAAAGAAGTTTGTAAAGACGGTGATATTATCTTACTAGATGTTGCCGCAGAGTACGGCAACTATGCAAGCGACCTTACCAGGGTTCTTCCGATCAATGGGAAATTCACTAAACGTCAGAAAGATGTATACAATGCAGTACTAAGGGTTCAACGGCAAGCTACTCAGATGCTGCAACCTGGTGCTATTGTAAAAGACATCAACGAGCATGTGGGTAAATTGGTAGAGAAGGAACTGGTGAGCCTGGGCTTACTTACCATGGAAGAAATTAAAAAGGAAGACCCCGCATGGCCCGCCTACAAAAAATATTTCATGCATGGAACCTCCCATTTTCTGGGATTAGATGTGCATGATGTTGGCTATTTCAACGAGCCCATCCAAGCCGGAATGGTATTTACCTGTGAGCCTGGAATATACATTAGGGAAGAAAGCCTGGGGATCAGGATTGAGAATGATATTCTGGTGACTGATAAGGGACCGGTTGACCTGATGAAAAATATTCCTATTGAGGCCGAGGAAATTGAGGACTTAATGAACTCCTAGCATCCATATACCTAAATATTTAGGTGTGCATTAACGCTAATATTTGATAAACATAGGATTTTGTTAATGCCATCGTGCAACCTTTCTATTTATATTAGTATCTGAATTAGCAGAAGTCTGAAAAAAATAGTGGAAGCATTTCTTTTATCCATGAAATATCTGCCATTATCCAGTATTTTCTTTTAGTCTCTCATTGCCAAATTCAATACCTTAGTTACCACTTTTAGAACTATTTAAACCTGAGAATGTGATTACCTATTTATGTAAACCAAAATTTCTGCTCGGCTTCATTTTTATGATAGCCTTGTTTTTACCTTCAGCGGTAATTGCACAGCAGAATACAAATACTACTTACCTTTTCCAAGAAAATAAAAACCAGTATCCGGCACAGGTAAAATACAAGGCGGGTATTGGAGAAGGTCTGAGCCTTTTTATGGAGAAGGATAAATTTACTTTCCTGAAATTTGATCCTGCCCAGCTGGAACAGATCCACGAGGAATCACATGAGAAAAAAACAAAAAAATCAGGAAATGTCAATTTTCACGCATTCCATATGGACTTTATCGGTTCTAATCCGGGCGTTGAAATGACTGCCTCCAATAAAAGTGCTTCTTATAGTAATTTTTTCAGGGGAAATGATCCTGCGCATTGGGCTTCCGAAGTGTATGCTTATCAGCAGGTAAATTACAAGAATATATATCCAGGTATCGATATTCATGCTTATAACCAGGATCAGTTTTTTAAATATGATTTTGTGGTAAGTGCCGGAATTGATCCCTCCATCATTCAAATGCAATTTATTGGTGCCGATAATATTGTATTGCAGGATAATAAGTTGATCATCAAAACCAGTGTAGGTGACATCATCGAAAACATTCCTTTTACTTATCAAATCATTAACGGAGTAAAAAAAGAAGTAAAATGCAGCTATGTACTGTCGGGAGATAATACCGTTAGTTTTGATTTCCCTGAAGGTTATGATCCTACCCAAATATTGATCATCGATCCGGTTCTTATTGCAGCTACCTATTCAGGAGGTCCATTTTCATGCACTACTTATGGCCATTGTGCTACATACGATGGTGCAGGAAATATTTATACAGGTGGGGAATGTTTCGACCCGGGTTATCCTACCACCGCAGGTGCATTTCAATCAGCATTTGCTGGTATGGTTGATATTTCCATCAGCAAATTCAATCCGAATGGCTCTGCTTTGATATGGGCCAGTTATGTTGGAGGCACAGATGGAGATATTCCAAATAGTTTATTTGTGAACAGTAACCAGGAGATCTATATCCTCGGCGCATCCAGCTCCAACAATTATCCTACTTCCGCAGGCTGTTTTGATAATTCGTACAATGGTTTAGAAGATATTGTAGTTACTCATTTTAATAGCACCGGAACTGCACTCATAGGCTCTACCTATGTTGGTGGAACAGGAGATGATGGCGGTGGATGGGTTTCATGGAGTATCAATGGACATGATGGAATGAGAGGAGAAATTATTGTGGATGGATCGGATAATGCATGGATCGCCAGCTTTACTTCATCAGCAAATTTCCCTACCTCGGCAGGAACTTATGACAATGGTTTAGATGGAGCATGGGATGGATGTGCATTTCGCCTGTCTCCCAATCTATCGACTTTGCAATGGAGTACCTATTTAGGAGGTACAAGTGATGATGGCTCATATGGATTAAGATTGAACACTGCCGGAGAATTATATGTAACCGGAATTACCCAAAGTGCAAATTTCCCGTCTACGGCAGGCGTGTACGACAATACCCATAATGGAATGTCGGATGCGTATCTTACCAGATTCAATGCTGCCGGAAATGGGGTCATGTCTTCTACGTTTTTGGGAACCGCCCAAAGCGAAATAGGATATTTTATGGACCTGGATATTTATGAGAATCCTTACGTATATGGTATCAGTCAGGGTGCTATGCCGGTTACTGCCGGAGTCTATAGCAATGCGGGAAGTGGTAATTTTATTTCCAAGTTTGATCCTGCATTAACCACCCTGGTTTTATCAACAGTGTTTGGTGATGGAATGGGAGGGTACCTGGAGCCGGAAGCATTTATGGTAGACCAATGTGAAAATATTTATGTATCCGGTTTCGGATCAAGTGGAACTTATCCTACTACAGCGAATGCGCTTTATCCTACCCAGGCATCAGCTGGTGGTGGTAGCTGTTATTTTATGGTGCTTGATAAAGACGCTGTGGCCATTAATTTTGGGTCATTTTATTTCGGATGGCACGTGGATGGAGGAACCAGTAGGTTCGATCCAAGCGGAGCTATTTATCAGGGAATTTGTATTGGTAGTGGTGGTGCTACTACTCCTGCCTGGGCCTATAAAGACAATGTAAATGCTCCTTCATGGGACATGTATGTAGTAAAAATAGATTTTGAACAGCAAGGTGTGGTTGCACAGGCAGTGGCCCAACCCTCATCGGTTGGTTGCGCTCCTTTCAATGTAAGTTTTACCAATAACAGTAACAATGCCCAATCTTATTTCTGGGATTTTGATGATGGAGGTGCTACCTCTACTCTTTTCGAACCATCACATATTTTCAATAATCCCGGAACGTATGATGTGATGTTGATTGCTATTGACTCAACTACCTGTAATATTTCCGATACTACGTATTTAACCATCACTGTGGGTGCTGGCGCAAATGTGGTAGCTGATTTTGATTACCAGTTGGAAAGTTGTGCAACATTTACTTTAATTACCCAAAATACTTCCATTGGTGCACAGGTATACAACTGGGATTTTGGCGATGGAAATACTTCTACAGCTGAAGATCCATCCCATAATTATGCAACACCCGGTCCATGGACCATAACGCTCATCTCAACCGATACGGTTTGTAATGGGGCTGATACGATTACGATAGATATATTATTTACTCCACCCACAGCACCGGTCGCTGATTTCATTGCACAGCAATCACCCAATTGCGATTTAATTATTGTCAATTGCCAGAATAATTCGCAAAATTACAATACATGCCTTTGGAATTTTGGAGATGGAGGAACTTCTACCTTAACCAATCCATCCCATACTTATGCAAATCCAGGGAATTATGTGATCACACTTATTGTCTACGATACCGTTTGTAACCAGCAGGATCAAATAGCCATTCCTATTACGGTGGATGGGGGCTTAGTCATTAGCATCCCGGATGGTGAGATCTGCCAAGATCAACCTGCTATTTTAGATGCTGGACCTGGAGGAGATTCTTATGCATGGTCAACAGGCGATACTACCCAAACTGTTACGGTAACACAACCCGGAACCTATACAGTACTGGTTACGTTGGGAAATTGTACTGACCTGGAAACCGTAGTGCTCACAGAACTTATTTTTAATCCTGCTCCTGATACTCCTTTGGTTTGTCCCGGAAGCACATTGTTACATGCAGGAGCCGGAAGCCAATATCTATGGTCAACAGGTGCCACTAGCGAAAGTATTACCGTGTCGGATGAAGTAACTGTTTGGTATCAGAAAATGGTAGGTTATTGTTTGGTAACCGATACCATTGTGGTACGCTACCGATATAAATCTCCGGATGTATTTATCCCAAATAGTTTCACACCGAACGAAGATGGATTGAATGAAGTATATTATGTAGTTGGGGCCGATGAAGAAGAATACCAGTTCATGATCTTCGACCGCTGGGGAGAAATGATATTTTATTCGAATGATCCGGCCAAAGGGTGGGATGGAACTTATAAAAACGGCAAGCTGGTTCAACAGGGAGTATATGTATGGAAAATATTTTACAAGAACTATTGTTTAGCTCCTACCTACCAAACCAAGTTTGGGCATGTAAATGTGATTAGATAATTCACCCATTTCCAAATTTTCTCATACCTCTTTCCTGCTGCTACTGTCGGGGGGAGAAAGGTTCAATGTTCAAGAGGTTCAAAGGGATCAAAGTCCTGTTTTAACTACATCTTGAACTTTTTGAATCAATGAACTCTTGAACCTCCTCCTCGCTTCAAACTAAAAATCTTACCTTTACTGCACAGTATCATTAAAAAGAATAAATCATGTCACGCATTCTTACCGGCATACAAAGTACAGGAAAACAACACCTGGGAAATATCCTGGGTGCGATTAAACCATTAATAGAATTAAGTAATCAACCCCAACACGAAGCATTTGCTTTTGTAGCTGATTTCCATTCATTAACCACGGTGCGTAATGCCGAAGAGTTGAAGGAAAGCACCAAAAATGCCGTAGCTGTTTGGATCGCCTGTGGCTTTGATCATCATAAAAACACTATTTATTTACAAAGCGATGTGCCTGAAGTGGCCGAGCTTACCTGGTACCTCAGTTGTTTTACCCCCTTTCCTATGCTGTCGAATGCACATTCATTTAAAGACAAAAGCAGTAGGCGAAATGAAGTAAATGCAGGATTGTTTACCTACCCGGTTTTAATGGCCGCAGATATTATTGGATATGATGCCAATTTTGTACCGGTAGGAAAAGATCAGGTGCAACACCTCGAAATGACACGTGACATCGCCCAGTCCTTCAATCACCTCTATGGAGAAACCTTTGTAATACCAGAGGCAAAGGTGGATGAAAATGTAAAAGTGGTCCCAGGAACAGATGGACAAAAAATGAGCAAATCTTACGGGAATATTATCAATATCTTTTTATCTGAAAAGGAGCTTAAAAAACAAATCGGGACCATCATAACAGACAGTACCCCATTGGAAGAACCTAAAAATCCTGATACCTGTAACGTGTATGCCTTGTATCGTTTAATGGCAACAGCTGACCAACAAATAGAAATGCGCAATAAGTATCAGGCAGGAGGATACGGTTATGGGCATGCCAAAGCAGAATTATTAGAATTGATCGTCAACTATTTCTCTAAAGAACGGGAAACCTATAACCGACTGATGGAAAACGAGGATGAACTCAATACGATTCTACTAGAAGGTGCGAAAAAGGCGAGGCCGGTTATTTCAAAGGTAATGAACCGAGTAAGAGGAAAACTGGGGTATCGCACAATGTAAAATACTCTTTATCAAAACATTAAAAGTAATTCACCGATTTTAATAAGCGCATGTATTTTCATACCTTTGCATGAACAGCTGTATGAAGAAAAATTTACTCCTTTACTTATTAATTGTTGGAGTTTTTACCTTCCTTATCTGGTATATTATTGATCAGGGAAAGGATATGAAACCTAAGGCAGAAACTTCAGCACCTGTTGTTAATCCTAATCATGTTCTCGGATTCCAGGTAAACAATCTCAATCCACAATTGATCACTCAATTATGCAATAACTACAATGCACAAAAGGGTATTGAGGTAAAAGCTTCCTTCAGGAATGACAGCGTTTTATTCAAATCTGTGGCTTTACAGCCTGCTCCCATAAAAGAATCCAAACAATCATCTTCTCTGGATCTTACCTCCAATGAATCGGTATGGGATCAATTCAAACATAATATTCAAAATCCGCTTAGCTTATTATTGCTACAGATCATTATTATTTTAGCCGTATCCAGGTCTTTTGGACTTCTTCTTACAAAGATCGGTCAGCCTTCGGTAGTAGGAGAAATCATTGCTGGAATTTTTTTAGGGCCATCCATTGTCGGATATTTCTTTCCTGAATTTTCGATCCTTATTTTTCCGAAAACTTCCATGTCAACTTTACAATTCCTGAGTCAGATCGGTCTTGCATTTTTTATGTTCATTGTAGGAATGGAATTAGACCTTGAAAAACTAAAGAACAAAGCACAAAATGCAGTGATCATTAGCCATGCCAGCATTATTGTTCCATTTTTTCTGGGTGTATTACTAGCCACCAAAATATACGAAGACTTTGCCCCTGCAAATGTAAGCTTCCTGGCATTTTCGCTTTTTATGGGAATTGCGATGAGTATTACAGCATTTCCGGTATTGGCCAGAATTATTCAGGAGCGTGGCTTAACCAAAACTCCTCTGGGGGCCATGGCCATTACCTGTGCAGCTGCAGATGATGTGACCGCCTGGTGCATCCTGGCAGCCGTGATCGCTATTGTAAAAGCCGGAGGTATATTGAGTGCTTTATTCACCATTGGACTTGCGGTTATATTTGTTCTTTTCATGTTGCGCATTGTGGGTCCATGGATAAAAAAGATCAGCACAACGGTGGTTGAAAAAGAAAAGATCAGCAAAACGGTTGTTGCGATTGCATTTTTTATTCTCCTTGGGTCGGCATATATTGCCGAGCTGATAGGAATTCACGCTTTGTTCGGGGCTTTTCTTGCAGGTGTGATCATGCCACATAATATTAAATTCAAAAATCTTCTTGCAGGAAAAATTGAGGATGTTTCCCTTCTGCTTTTACTCCCCATATTTTTTGCTTTTACCGGATTAAGGACCCATATTGAAATGCTCAATCAGGGGCATTTATGGGGTACTTGTATGCTGGTGATTGGTGTTGCGGTTGCTGGTAAGTTTGGAGGTAGCATGTTTGCCGCAAAACTGGTAGGTCAAAGCTGGAAGGATTCACTTTCGCTCGGGGCATTGATGAATACTCGAGGATTAATGGAACTGATCGTGCTGAATATTGGTTTGGATCTAAAAATCTTATCTCCGGAAATATTTTCTATCATGGTATTAATGGCGTTGGCTACCACTTTTATGACTGGCCCATCTTTGAGCCTGATCAATTTTGTTTCAAAAAAATTGGATGGTATCCGGAATAAAAAAGAAACACATCCCCCCGAAATGGCTGAGAACGACAAATCCTTACTCAGCTAATTCTTCTAATTATTAATTAACTTTTCAGTAAGATATTTAAACAATATATTACTGATTTACAAGTCATTATATTTTATTTTATAATAATCATATCCGTAAGACTTTGGTTGTTTGGTAGAACAAGAAAGAAGTTTCAGCGTACCTTTAGTCTATAAACATAAAAACAAGCTATCAACAAACAGCTTTTTCTCAACATAGGTTTACATAAGGGCAAAGGGCCAGTACTAACGTGTGCTGGCCCTTTTTTTATACCCTATATTTTATTTCTGAATTTTTACTATTACCATTCCATGCGGTGAAGAAAGCACTACAAAGTAGGTCCCTGATATGAATCCTTCCTTCAACCTTAGGCATTGTTCATGATGTCCTGGAGACTGCCACTCATGATCTACGAAGGTCTGTACAAGCTTGCCTTCGATATCCATTAGCTGGATAGATATTTCTTCCGGGTCTGTCAATATATATTTCAATCTCGCTTCCTCCAAAACCGGGTTTGGATATATAAGAACTGAATGGACATCATCTGAAAAATCCACTACCCCAATATTCAATCCGGAAATATATCTGGCCAATGCCATATCTTGTTCTATACCATTACTCGAATAACCTGCCAGTATAATTTTTAGATCAGGTTGAATGGCCGCACCATAAGCCATATCGCCGTATCCACTAAAATCCGTGATCACTATTCCATCGGTATCGAAACTATTATCAAGGCTACCATTCGTATGATATCTGACCAATGCAAAATCGGATGCTGGGCCTGTTCCTGTATAACCCGCTACAACAGTTTTTCCATCCGGCTGTAAAAGCAAAGAAAATATCCAATCATCGGCTCCTAAAGGAGTAACTACTTTTCCATCTCCATCAAAACTCATATCCAAACTTCCGTCAGCATTAAAACGAGCTAAAGAAAAATCATCATCCACTCCATTAAAAGTACATCCACCGATGATGATCTTACCATCTTGTTGCACCGCCAATGCATATGCTAGATTATAATCAATCCCAAAAGAAATACTTGCCTTACCATCCGCACTAAAGCTATTGTCTAGGCTACCATCTGCATGATACCTGGCAATACCCCAATTTAATGTAGTTCCATCATCTGTATAACCCGCCACTACTATCTTACCATCCGGCTGAAGAGTAATTCCAAATATTTTATCATCGTAGGCACTAAAGTCGGTCATCAATTTTCCATCCGTATCAAAACCACTATCCAAACTTCCATCCACATTATACCGGGCCAATGCAAAATCCTGATCCGTTCCATTCACTGCACTACCCGCAACCACAATCTTTCCATCTGTTTGAATAACCATTCCATAGATGAGATCATCACTGGTGTCTATTTGGGTGATCACTATACCGTCACCATCAAAACTATTGTCCAAAGTTCCAGTCGGATCGTATCTCACCAGGGCAAAATCATTGGTGGACCCATTGAAAGAATACCCCGCAGCAATTATTTTTCCGTCTGTTTGCAACGCGATGGTATAAGCCATGTCTTCACCCATACCTATGGGTGTTGTTAATTTCCCATCAGTACTAAAGCTATTGTCGAAAGTTCCATCGGGATTGAAACGGGCCAGGGCAAAATCATTATTAGTTCCGTTGTAGGCAAATCCGGCAACCACTATTTTTCCGTCAGGCTGAACCACCACAGCCCGAGCTACATCATTTCCAGCACCTATAGAAGTGGTTAGTTTCCCGTCTCCATCCAAACCAGGATCTAGGCTGCCTGGTTGACCATATAACAAGGATATAGAAAACAATAAGGATATAATCGATTTTTGTATGGAAGAGGGAACTAACATTCACTAAATTTGATGAATATTATCCGCATCTGCAATAAAATTCATTTAAAAAAAGCTATGGCCCTGGCTTTTATGACTTCTTGCATTTAAACATCAGCAAAGTGGCCTTGCCTAATTGACCTTCGTTTGAAATAAACATATCCCCATTTTTCTTAAAACTAATCCCCTCCGCCTTATTAAACAGAAGAGGGTCTAATCTTTCTGCATATTCCAAATTTCCGTTATTGAAAATGCAAAGTACCTTTCCGGAAGCGCTCAGCATATATAACTTGCCGTTCAGTGGATGAATAGCAATAGCTGAAGGTTTGAACTTGATGGCATTGGCTACCGAGTCCACCAACCCGTATTTTTGACCCAAATAGGTTTTTATAGCAGGTATATTGATCTCGAAAACCGGTTCAGGACTCAACACTTTCTTTTCAAGATCGAAGGCATAAATCATTCTTTTGTCTTTGTCAATATTGTTACTTCTACTTTTACAAGCAATCAACAGTCGGTTCTTGTTTTTATCGTAGCAAAGTCCTTCACTATTTATCGCCGGCACCCCGGTTGCATAGGTCTTCATGTTTTCTACCGTTTTCAATCCATTGAGTAGCTCAATTAATATCCCATCCGCCCTTAATATATATACATCCTTATTTACCACTGCCAAACCCTCATAGTCACCATCCACATAAAAGCTATCCTGCGTAGCGATACAGTTTTTCTTTACATTGTATTTGAACAATATTCCTTTCTCGTCCTGTACACATGCGATAGTAGTTGGGTTAACCACCGAAATATCCGATATTTCTCTCAAAATATCTGGTAGGACGAGCTTAAGATCGGGAGAACTGAGGTTATAAGTTTGCGGAAAGCCTATATTTAGCTGAAGGAAGAATGAAAAAATAGCCGCTAAGCCTGGTCTATATTTTTTCATCCATTCTGGCATAAGTCGAGGTTTTTTTTCAAATTTGACCAAACATAGTTCATTAAGTTTAACTGAACGTTAAGAATCAGGTTTTAGCATATGTACGTAGAAGAAATAGAGAAGAAACTTATGATAAGTATACCCAAGGGCAACAAGGAGTCTTATTTCGATCCTGAATCCTATATGGGTACCCGTTATCCAATGCTGGGATTGGCCGTACCATTGCAAAGAGAAATATTTAAACAAGGATATAGTTTCTCCTCCTTGCCATTGGCCGATCAGTTGAAGATATGGGATAATGTTTGGAAAAAAGCCAAGGTATTTGAAGTGCTTACCCAGGCAGCCTTCTTTCCAGAAAAGTTCATCAACAAATTTAAAACGCAGGACCTTTGGCCGGTGCTAAAAACATGGGTTGAGAGGGTAGATAATTGGGGGCATTCGGATATGCTTTCGGCCATGTTCGCCAAAATGCTGGTAAAAGATAAAAACCTGCTATTACCTCAGTTAAAAAAATGGAATTCGTCCATCAACCCGTGGGACCGGCGACAATCGATTGTTCCCTTAGCCATGTACCATCGAAGGAACCAATCCATAGGGTTTAAGGAAAGCATTGGCTTAGTGGAAAACCTGTTATTGGATGAGGATTATTTTGTGCAAAAAGGAGTGGGATGGAGTTTAAGAGAAATGGGTGTTCAATATCCAGAAGATACCTGGAAATTTTTAAAGAAAAATGCCAAAAAAATTTCAGCAGCGGCGTTTTCTGCTTCGGTGGAAAAGATCACAAACGACAAAAAAGAAGAATTAAAGGCAGTCCGAAAGAAAAAATAAATGCACGACTAAAACCAACGGCCGAAAAAAGGTCTTATCAAGTATTTCGTATTTATATTAGCCTACCACGAAATGATCACCATTCCGTTTCCTGAATGAGCACCTGGTGTATTCACTTGATTAACCCCGATATTATAGGATCCACCTCCGCCGCCGCTTTGATTGATGTTAGCCGAACCTCCACCGGAGTATCCACCACCTCCGCCGCCGCAGTTACACCAGCCATAACCTACTGATCCGCCACCACCGCCCAGACCAAATGTACCCGCAGTATATGTGGTGCTTGCTGACACTCCATCCTGCCCCAGTGAACCTGAATTACCCGAATTCCATCCTCTTCCTCCCCGGCTGATATGGCTACCACTATAGATAACATCCCCTCCATCTCCACCACCTGTTCCTCCTACACCACCTGAACCATTTCCCTGAACCCCATTGGGCGTTATTACCGCATGCGCTCCGGAATAAGAAGGATCCTGAAAATCAAATCCGGCACCTCCACCAGCAACTATAAATGGTGTAGCACCATCTGCTACTCCTGAAGCCCCTCCTCCTCCTGCAGAAGAAGGGTCATCGTTCCCTTTTCCACCTACTACAACCGTAAGCACCTGTCCATTGGTTACATTAAATTTTCCACTCATAATAGCTCCCAATCCTCCTATAGGATAGGGTGAATAACCAGTAACATCTCCTCCTTGTGCTCCATAGCAGGTAATGGTTACAGAATCTATGCAACCACTCACGGTAAACTGCTGAAATGCGCCTGTAAAAAAGAAAGTATCCACTCCACTGGAACCTCCACCAAGTACGGTAAGCAAAGTAGTATCCGAATAAATAGGATCGCAGGTACCATTGATCACCTCAGCTCTATAATAGCTGGTACTTCCTGCCGGAAAACAAAAAGTATCTGTGGTTGCTGAAGGAATATTGGACCAGCTTAAAAGGTCGTTGGAATTTTGCCATTGAATATTTCCATTGAAAGCTCCAGCCACCAAACAAACATTGGTACCACTGCAAGGTACATTCACCATATTGATCTGCGCAGTTGCAGAAAAGGAAGAAGCCAGAACTCCAAGTATGATATATATAGATAATTTTTTCATGGTCGATTTTTAAAAAATTATTGTATAACGATTTTATGTGAAAATGAGGCAACGCCTGAATGATAAAGTGTAAGGGTATACATCCCAGCAGCAAGGCTTGAGAGATCAACCGGGAAGCTCCCGTTACCTGGATATTCTTTTTGGTAGACAATGCTTCCGGCCACATTAAATATTTTTATATCATAAAGATCATTTGCATTGAGTTGATCCAATAAAAGAGTAAATATTCCATTGCTTGGATTTGGATATACCTGCATCGTTCCCGCATTGGATTCATCCTCTATTCCGGAACAATCAATCACTGTAATGGTAACACTATCCGTTGCTGAGCATTGCTCAGCATCTGTAACTGTAATGAAACAAGTAACCGTTGACCCCGGAGTTACTGTAGGATTAATAGAAGTAGAATCAGAGAATATATTTCCAGGCGACCAATCGTAGGTATTACCTCCATATCCACCGCCAGGTGTTGCTGTTAAAATAACATTGTTTCCCATACAAATGGTGGATGGGCTTCCAGCATCCACGGATAAAGGAGTCGAGGGAAGGGTAACCACCATGGTATCGGTTTTCGAGCAATTGTTACCATCTGTAACCGAAAAGGTATACAGGGTAGTTGAGGATGGATTGGCTGTGGTGGTAGCACTGGATGGGCCAATTACATCTGCCGAAGGCGTCCATAGATAGGTATAAGAACCATCTCCTCCGGATGCATTGCCATTCAAATTGGCAAATTCTCCATCACAGATAATAGCGCTTGCACCTGCGTTAGCAGTTACATCAGGATCCTGGTTAAAGCTAAAGTTAATATAGGTCTGTGCGATGATGGAAGGGCAAATATGGAACATACATGCCAATCCGATTAGGTAAAATAATTTCATAAACTGAGTATAGTTACGAAGGTAAAAATAAGATTTTATTCGAAAAAAAATACTTATTCGGTAAATAAAATCAACAGCCAAATAACCAAAGCTATAATTAACAGGTACATAAATACCTTGCGGTATTTGTATTTATACAAAGGGGTTTTGTACAAAGGGGTAGTAGCCTTTTGATAACGATAAGTAAGTTTCTTAAAATCCTTAGTAGATTTTATTTCCTCATCGGTTAATTGATCAGGTTTACGATCGATAATATATTTAGGGTTACTAGCCATTATAATTCTCCTGATAGATCTTTTTAAGTTTATCAATGATCCTGTAAAATTTCACTTTGGCATTATTCTCCGTAATGCCTAAAATATCGCCGATCTCCTTAAAAGCTCTGGCTTCAAAGATACGCAATTCTATTAAACCTACTTCTTCCAAATCCAAATGCTCCAATAGCTTGGCTACCAATTCAAGGTTTTCCAGGTGAGGCTGGGAATCCAATTCTTTTAAAAAGAAAACCACCTTTTCATCATCCACTGCCACCACCCTTGCCTTCGACGATTTACGATAAAACTGGGCCACTTCATTTAAAGCGATCCGGATAAGCCAGGCGATAAAGGGAGTTCCCTGGAAAGTATAATTCTTTAAATTGAGCATGGCCTTTAAAAAAACATCGGCAGTAATATCAGCTGCCAGCTCCTTTTCCCGGGTACGGGAATATACAAACCTGAATACCTGGGTATAGTGCTTATGGTACAATGCCTCAAAAAAACGAGGTTCCTGATGGGAAGCCTTGATCAGCTCCCATTCTTTCTTTAAGGCATCATCGGGTATCGGTTGGTCCGGATCCAAATGTTCAGATATTTTTAAGGATAATGCCCGAAGATAAGAAAAGATACAACCGGGTTCCCCAACCGATAGCGATCGGGAAGAATGTCTATCTCCCATTGGCTTAAGCCAACGGGAATAGATGTGAGAAGCCGGCCTTAGCCCCATAAAAAAGATGTCGCACCAATCAGGCTATAAGGGCTTATTATCTTACAATTTCAGCCTAACGATGATGGAAGAAGTATCCGGGGTATAGTTATTATTTTTTATGTCAAGCGGCAAGGCAATAAATAAATCAGTAAAATTTTTTATGGTCCCATCCTCCGGGCTTTGGTATTGTTTATTCAACTCTTTAAATTCATGGGGTTTCATATTATCCACCTGGCCCGCATCGATAAAATACCGTGCCACCGTTCCAACTTGATACAAGCGATATTCACCCACCATTTTGGGTTTTTTATAAAAAGAAAAAAATATGGAGGTATTAGATTGAATGATATAGATACTGCTATCTTTTGCCCAGGTAACATGATTTGTTTGTTGGAGAATCCTTAAGATTTTTTTATCATAACCATAATATGCATAATATAGTTTTTCATATTCCTCGTTCAATTGTTCATACTCCGTTTGCAACATCGTATGCTCTCTGTTAACTCTGTTAAATGCGATTTGGAGATGGTTGCTATGCCATTGAATATAAACCGTGCTGGCTGCCAGCATAACGACCAATGCAATCAATATACCTGTTAACAATTTTCTTTTGCCCACCTAATAAGGGTTTTAAACAATTAGGGGCAAAAAAACGAATAAAAACCCGAAATTCCCTCAAAAAAATGTATATTAGATTAGGAATGTAGTTTTATTTATTTTTATTTGTGTTATGACAACAACCGCAGGCATTTTGGATATAGCGATTACACGAAACGAACACTCAAAGATCGGGGAAATAGATTTTGAGAACCTCACCTTTGGAAAGAATTTTTCTGACCATATGTTGATGGCCGATTTTGAAAATGGAAGGTGGGGCGATTTTAGAATTGTTCCTTTCGGTAATTTTGAAATTCATCCAAGTATGGCATCTCTCCATTATGGCCAGGCCCTGTTCGAAGGATTAAAAGCATATAAAAGCCCGGAAGGGGAGATCTTACTTTTTCGACCTATGGAAAATGCCCGTAGAATGAACCGCTCTGCCGAAAGATTGTGTATGGCTCAAATGCCTGAAGAAATGTTCATCGAGGCGTTGACTACATTTCTGGATATAGAAAGAGAATGGGTAAGTAATAAAGAAGGATGTTCATTATATGTAAGGCCTTTTATGTTTGGAACAGAACCTTTTTTAGGCGTAAAACCAAGCGATTCATATAGGTTTATGATCATCACTTCACCTGTGGGTAATTATTACGATGGAGCGATCAAGGTAAAGGTGGAAATGGAATATACCAGGGCCGCCAAAGGTGGTACTGGAACAGCTAAGGCTGCAGGAAACTACGGGGCTGCATTGTATCCCGCCAAAATGGGTCAGGATAAAGGTTATCGGCAATTGGTATGGACCGATGCTGCCGAACATAAATATATTGAGGAATCAGGTACCATGAATATTTTCTTCGTGATCGACGGTAAGATCATTACTCCGTCGCTTGATTCAGGAACCATACTGGCAGGTGTAACCAGAGATAGCATTATCCAGGTTGCCAAAGCCTGGGGATGGCCTATTGAAGAAAGAAAGATCAGCGTTGAAGAAGTGGTAGAAAATATCAATAATAAAAAGCTCACCGAAGTATTTGGTGCCGGAACTGCGGCTACCATAGCTCAAATACAACTCATGCATATCGGAGGTATCGACTATACCCTGCCTGAGGTGGAAACCAGGGAGTTTTCCAACAAAGTAGGCAAATATCTATCCGATTTGAGAACCGGAAAAATCGATGACCCTTTTGGTTGGGTGGTTAGGATTTAATATACTTGTACTACTTAAGTATTTACTATGAAAAAACTATTTTTTCTGATTCTCCTTTTAACAGGAGCATGGAGTAGATCGTATGCACAAACTGAAGAAGTGGTTCCTCCTGATACGGTTAAACTGGGCGTATTTTTCACTTCTGTATATGATCTTAACCTTGCCGAAAAGTCTTTTACGGCTGATTTCTGGATCTGGTATAATTATACCAATGACAGTATAAATCCTTTGGAAAGTGTTGAGATTTCGAATGCAAAAGAATTTGAATTTCAATCAGAGGACGTTGAAAAAATAGGAAATATTAATTGGGCCACACATAAATGCAAAGCAACCGTTAAAAAAGAGTGGAACCTGCAGAATTTCCCTTTCGATAAACAAGAATTGCATGTAGAAATCGAGGATGCCATTTACGATAGCGAGCAACTCATCTACATTGCGGATACTGCTAACTCCAAATACGACAAAAACATCAGGCTCGACGAGTGGCGGATCAAAAAATTTAAGGTGGAACAAATGAAAAAAAATTACGAAACCACCTATGGGAATCCTGAGTTGGAAGGAAGCAGTGAATACCCTGGGTTGGTGGCTTCGTTTACCTTAGAAAGAGATGGGGTGGGTTTGTTCTTTAAATTATTCATCGGAATTTATGTAGCTTATCTGATCTCTCTGTCTGTATTCTTTATGGGACCTGAAAATCCGGAGCGTTTCGGAATGATCGTGGGTGCATTGTTTGCAGGGGTGGCGAATAAATACATCGTGGAATCACTCATGCCTCAAACCATTATGCTCACCTTGCCCGATAAGATCCATAACCTCACTTTTATTTATATCATTTTTCACCTGATCATTACGGTATTGGCTTATAGGCTTACGGTAAAAGAAAAGATAAAGTTGGGGTGGCGAGTAGATATCCTCTGTTTCCTGGCCTCTATTATTAGTTTTATAGGGATCAATTTCTATTGGGTGTATGAAGCCATTCAGCATACAAAGTAGAGGTAAGTCCCGATATCTATCGAAAGCGCAAATAAAAAAGGGAGCCCATAGGCTCCCTTCAATCTTTTCAGAGGTAAAAAAAGCTTAGTACCTGTCAGAATTAAAATTTCTTTTGGGTTTAAAAGAAGATTTTTCCTTTGGGATGGCTTTCTTCACGACCATAGCCCTACCTTGAAACTCCTGGCCATTTAATTCTTCAATGGCTTTGTTAGCTTCATCATCGTTTGGCATTTCTACAAATGCAAAACCTTTACTACGACCACTCATAGAATCCTTGATTAATTTGGCAGATTCCACCTGGCCCTTACCTGAAAATAAATCCAGGATTTGTTCTTCTGAAACCTTAAAATCCAGATTTCCTACATAGATGTTCATAAAAAAAGAATAAGAATTAATAATGATTTGGGTACAATATAATTAAAAAAATCCTTCATACTAGCAAGTATTTGGCAAAAAACACCATTATTCAGAGCCTTAAGGACTAAAATTCGTAAATTGGCAGGTATTTAACTCTTTTCTGAAGATATCATCCCTATGGTAAAAAAGATCGGTTTCCTGCTGCTGACCATCGTAATGCTGAGTTCCTGCAGCCGGGATGCATTTATGGACGATATTCAAGGCCAATGGAAAATTACCCAGATCAATTATGTTTTCGATTCCTCCACCCAAACCTTTTACCCAGCAGATATGGTCATGCATTTTAATAATTACAACTATGCTACCTATGAAGATGGCACCCTTACCGAATCGGGTACCTTCAATGTAAATCTGAAAGCCAGTCAAATTATTTTTTATTCCACCCTGGGAACCAATATCTATTTGATCAACGAAAAAACAGAGATCTACCAACATTGGAGACGCAAAAAGCAGTTAGAAGGAATGTATATTGATTTTAAACTGGAGAAGATCGAATGATCAATCCCCTTTGGGCTTATTCAATTTAAATTTCTTTTCCCCAGGATCTTTAGGCCATCTTCCTTTTTTAAACACATTTGCACCAGGTGCACCGTCTTTTTTAAACACGTTTGCACCGAAGTTGGTTCCCTTCCTCAATTCCTTTTGTTGCTCAAAAGGTAAATGAATAAAGTCCCTGCATTCATCAGAGCAACAACCTTCGTACCTCCCGGCACAGGATTTACATTGAATAAATAATAAATGGCAAGCCGGGTTGATGCAATTGGTATGATCGTCACAAGGTGACGAACATTGGTGGCATTTTGCAATGATGTCTTCTGTAATTCTTTCTCCCAGCCTCTCGTCGAATACAAAATTCTTTCCGATAAATTTATTAGGGATCCCCTGCTCTTTTGCCGTATTGGTATAGTGAATGATCCCGCCTTCTATATGATATACGTTTGGGAAACCATGGTGAAGCATATAGGCAGAAGCTTTTTCACACCGGATCCCACCGGTACAGTACATAATGATTTTCTTGTTTTTTTTATCCTTCATCATATCCACTGCCATGGGCAATTGATCCCTGAATGCATCTGAGGGAACTTCTATAGCATTCTCAAAATGTCCCACTTCGAATTCATAATGGTTGCGCATATCAATCACGATGGTTTCCGGATCTTCAGTCATTTGATTGAATTCGACGGCGGATAAATATTTACCTCTTTGATCAATCTTAAAGGTAGGATCGTTGATGCCATCGGAAACAATCTTATCCCTCACCTTAATGGTTAATTTTAAAAAGGATTTATTGTTTTGCTCAACGGCAATATTCAATCTTATCCCATCTAAAAATGTATGCGAATATAAATACGTCTTAAAAGCTTCAAAACTGGGCTCCGGACAATTCACCTGTGCATTGATCCCTTCTTTTGCGATATAAACCCTGCCTAAAACACCTAAGTCCTCGAGATTTTCATATAGCTGATCCCTCCACGTGATTGGATCTTCAATATCGGCATATTGATAAAAAGAGATAGTAATTCTTTTAAAAGGCTCCTGCTCTATTTTTTTTAGCAGGGTCTTTTTATCATACTTGTTATACAGTTGCATGCTGTACTTTTTTAAGTTAGACAATAGACCTCAACAAAAAGTTGAAATATTCAATACAAAGATACAAAAAAGCAGAAATGAGTTAAAATACCGGTTACTTGGTGGACCCATCCAGTTCCCGACCAGCTGCAGACCTTATATAGGCATGCGAAGACATAAAAAATACCCATTCATTTTCGCTTCCTTTTTCCTTCAGGGCATAGCTGCCTTCGTTCTTTGTTTTTCTCAGAAATCCAATATAAACAACATTGCTGTCCATCACTGGCCGATACCTTTTTTCAAATCTTTCTTGGGTGAATTCCATCAATCCCAATTCAAAAAAACCCATTGTGTCCTGGTATTTTCCCTTAATCAATTCTAAAACGCTGAAAGAAAAACCTCCATAAAAGGTCATATATATTTTTTTTTCTATTTTCACTTTCATCACAAGATCCGCTTTTTCAATGGTTTGTTTCCAAGCAGTATCCGTATTTGAATAGTGAAGGTCAATATACCTGCTATCAGTTATTCCAGAACTGGTCTGTGCATAAGCCTGTAAGGAATATAGAAAGAATAATAGGATGATCAGTTTTTTCAAAACAAGGTAATTTTATATGAAAGATATAACTCCAAAATAAAACTTGTATTGTTGGTAATAGAAGCGCTAATAAATTTTAACCGTACTTGTCAGGTTCTCCTGTGTAAAACGAATGATCTTCACTCCGGTAAAGGGGTCGCTAAAAGTTTCCTGGGTCTGTGCTTGTATATTTTTCTGCATCCATTTACGTCCCACCAGATCAAAAATCTCCATGTTGATCTCCTTGTCGGTTGTATTGGTGATCACCAGGTTTTCGTATAACCTGAAAGCCCTTACCTGCAATTGAGCCGGTTCATTATTGATCCCTACTCCGGTGCAGGTAAAATTATCTACCAGATAAGGGGACCGGATGGAATGGATCAACCCATAATTCGGATTGTTCACAATGTCATTCCCATACGTTGTTAGGTTGGCAAAATTACCGGTGGATGACATTTCTCTTACTCCACATACATCATTGTCCCACGACCAGGCAAGCCATGCAATGTTCATTTCCTGGCAAATGTTCAAGAGGGGTTTATAATTCAGTGTATAGAAACATTCATCCACTCCATCGCTCTGGCGATTCGCCAGTTCGCCTAGTACAAAAGGTAAACCTGTATTCACCGCCGTTTGTAAATGGTTGCGAACCTCAACACTGTCCATATTATTGGCATATGCATACCAGTAAGCATGGCCTGAAAAAATAATATTGGTATCAGGATCATGCATTTTTATCTGGTTACCTATGGTTGAAAAAAGGTCTAAATGTGTTCCGCAATCTGATGCATCAATCATAATAGGAACATGAATATTGTGAGCCCTCATTGAGTCGATCACTGTATAATAGGTATCCCTAAAAGTGGTAGCACTTCCACCCCAATTTACATACAATGCTTCGTTCACAAAATTAATAATCAGATAAGCCTTGTGCTCATTGATAAGTGCAACCATAGCTGGGCTGGTGTAGAAACTGGTAAGTGCAAGAACAGCTGCTGGACTATTGTTACAGGTCTCATCATGTAGATCCATAATAGGGATCATTTGATGCCTGGCACACCGGGTAAGCACAGAATCAAGCATGGCTATATTCCCATAGGCCGGTCCTCCTCCTCCTGCAGTAGGATTTGTATACCAGGGAATCCTTACACAGTTCGCTCCAGTTTGCTGTATCTCATCAAACACATCATAATTATTATCCCAGCCCCAGTTTAAAGCAGAATGGTTTACTCCGCGGAGTACAACCGGATTGCCACAAACATCAAACAACTGGTCGCCGGAGGTATACATAGTAGACGATACCTGGCCTGATAACGAGAGGATGTAAATGCTCATTGAAACGGTAAAAATTAATTTTCTCATATGGGTCTATGCTTAGTGACACAAAAATACAACCCTGAATATACCCATTATTCCGGGATACTGTATACCCCAGAAACCAATTAGTGAACCCCAGGATTGAATGTTTCAACCACAGATGCATTATTAAATAGTTTAAATACCTTCGTAAGACCGATGAAATACCTGTTTTACATAGCCATATGTGCCGGAAATATCTGTATCCAGGCTCAAAGCTATCAGCTTTCATTTCAGCATATTAACTCGAACAATCAGCTACCTGAGGCCGAAATCTCCTGCCTGTATGAACATCACGGCTTGCTTTATATTGGTACAGAAGCGGGTCTATTTGCTTTTAATGGGGGAACTGTATTTAACATCCCTCTGGAACCAAGCGGAGATAAAGTAAATATTACAAGTATGATGAGTGATTCATTGGGAAATCTGTGGATAGGAAGCTATGATGGTCTGTATATTTATAATAAAAAAGAAAAAACAACTGCCATCCATTCGTATGCGGGCCGTGAATTAAATTATGTAGAAACCATTCATTGCGATGAGAACGGTAATATCTGGCTTTTATCGAGTGCTGATAACAATGCTATTGTGAGCTATAATATTTTTTCAAGCCAATTGAATTATTTTGGCAATAATTATAACTCGATCAGAAGTTTTAGAAAGGAAAATGGCAAAATGAAAGAGCTCTGGTTCACCGAAACCAAAGGTGCCTACAAAATTATATTTGAAAAAGAAAAACCGGTTGTAAAACGTTATCTCGATGGAGGCGATAACACTGAGGTATCGCATGTAAACGATATCTATGTAGATATAGAAGGTACGGCCTTATTGAGCACCCAAAAAGGACTAAAACTTGTTTCCTCCTTCGATCTGCAGAAAGATGAAGAAGTCCTGCAAAATGTATATCCTGGAAACGTAAACTCAACCATCATCTATCGAAATGTATTATTCATATCCACCTCCACGGAGGGTTTAATTGTTTTTGACATGCCCCACCAAAAGGTAGTAGCCAGGTATAAGGAAAAGAGCAAGGATGAGGGTTCCGCCAGTTCAAATTCAATCAAATTTTCGCGGGTATTCAATCATTGCCTATATGTAGTAACCACCAACAATACCATCGATTATTGCGGGTTATCCGACAACGAGTTTTCATTGATCAGGCCATCTTTAGTGAATGACGGATTTAAAGACATTGCAATACATAGAGATAAAATATGGTTAGTAGGAAATGATTCCGCAATTTATGAGATGAATGGAAATGAATTTACTCCTTCCACGGAGATCAAAGGACCGGCACAAAGAATACAAACACTCGGCCGAAGTGTATATACCATGAATGGAAGAACATTAAAAGAATATGGTCCAGAAAAAACAACCACTTATTTCTTCGAAAATTCATACGTCACCAATATTTATGGAGTACAAAAAAACGGAGACTCTATCTTTGTTAATACCAATTCGGGGATATTTCAATTGGCGGATGGAAGGGCCGATCGAATCAAAGGACTGCAGGATGAAGTATATTTATGGTACGAACATCTTCTGCCCCTGAATGAAACCACCTTATTAGTAAATGCTTATTATTCCTATTTCCTGGTCTTAAAAAAGCATGGTCCTCAGTATATCAAAGAAAAGCTCATACAACATATAGATAAAGTAAACCAAGTTTGGGTATTTAAGGACAGGATCTCACCGGATAAGATCGTTATTATCGACGACGAAGGAATTTGTTTGTTGGATACCATCCGGGATACCGTCATACCTATAAAAGCCTCCCAGGGCAACAAACAGTATCGGATGGTGAGTGAAGGGCTCGCCAGTTTGGTGGTAGTTACAGATAAGAGTGTTGAAACTTGTTATTTCTCGGGGGATAGTTTAAAAACGTTTAAATCGCATACAAATATCCCCTTGGAAACCATTGAAAATAATGATGTAGTTGTTAAAGAAAGAAAATTATATATTCCAACGAAGAAGGGAGTATTGGTCTATGATGAGCAAAAGCAACAATCGGGAACCTATCAATTGAACATCAACAATATTCATATTTCAAATGAAACATACAAAACCACCTTGAACGATGATACCATAAAAACACGGTTCTCAAAAAGTGAGATCTCGATGGATGTAGGCTTATGGTCATCCCATATCCACCACCAAACCTCTATTAAATATTTCCTGAGCAAAGAAGATGCAGGGTTGGTCACCGAAGGTAGAAAATCAAAAATATATTTTGAACGGATCAGTCCGGGAACCCATATCTTAACGATACAGGCCTTAGATAAAGAAGGGAAAAAACTAGCGGAAGAGAAGATCATCATCATTGTTCAGAAAGAATGGTACCAATCCACCTGGTTTTACATGATATTAGGTTTTGTGATCCTATCGATGAGCTATGTATTGTTCAGATGGCGGTTAAAAGTTGAAAACAAAAAAACCCAGAAGCAGGAAACGATGTTGAGAAAAATCAAGGAATCCGAAAACCTGGCGTTGAGGTCGCAAATGAATCCACATTTTATTTTCAATACTTTAAATTCTATCAATACATACATTGTAAATGAGGATACGGAGAACGCCAGCTCCTATTTAAATATGTTTAGTAAGCTAATAAGAAATACGCTTGACCTTACCCGAAGTGAAAAAGTAACCCTTGAGCAGGAATTGACCACCTTAAAATTATATATGGATATAGAAAAATCAAGGACTAATTTTAAATTTGATTACCAGATCAGGATCGATAAAAATGTAGACCCTGATTTTATAAAAATCCCTCCTCTTATTATTCAGCCGTTTGTTGAAAATTCAATATGGCATGGTATTCAGGGGATGGAAGGAAGGGGATTGATCGAGATCGGTATAGATGAACAGACGGACCACCTGATCACCATTCACATTACTGATAACGGAATAGGCCGAAAGGAGGCAAAGTTGAAAGAAAGAGCAAGCCATGGATTAAACATCACCAAGGAAAGGCTATCCATATGGAACGAAAAAAGTTATTTTGAGATCATCGACCTGGTCAATGAAAAGAACCAATCTACAGGAACAAAAGCCATTATTTATTTATATTATTAACCTATGAAAATATTAATAATAGACGATGAAGTACATTGTATAGATATTCTATCCAAACTTCTAAAAAAGCTGGCCCCTGATTTTGAGATTGTTGGCACAGCAAGCAATGGAAAAGAAGGTCTTGAGCTCATTAAAAAACTTCAACCTGAGGCTGTATTTCTTGATATCCAGATGCCGGTAATGGGAGGTATTGAAATGCTTGAAAACTGCGACAGCCTGAATTTTAAATTGGTATTTACAACCGCATATAACGAATATGCCATTAAAGCCATCAAATTAAATGCGATCGACTATTTGTTGAAGCCATTGGACAAAACTGAGTTGAGCGAATGTATTGAGAAGCTGAGGACAGACCCTCAACAAGGAATAGAAAAAGAACAGATCTCGAATTTAAAAAAATCTTCAGGTTCTCAACTCCAGGAGACCATTGCCCTCAGCACCCAGAAAGGGCTGATATTTATCAATGCTTCGGAGATTATGCTGTTGGAAGCAGACTCCAGCTATACCAATGTTTATCTGGAAGATGAGAGTAAATTACTGATAAGTAAAACCATGTTGCATTTTGAAGAGATCCTGGATGAAAAGAAATTTTTCAGACCCCATAAAAGCTATCTCATCAACCTAAAATTCATTAAGCAGTATATAAGAGGTGATGGTGGGGAGATCATCATGAAAAATGGGATGAATATTCCGCTAAGCAGAACCAAAAAAGACGAGTTCTTGAGTTTGTTCGACAAGATTTAGAGTTAATTGTCAAAAAAAATTCCGGCCTGCCCTATTGACAAAACCGGAATTCTTTTGAAAACAATACCCTATTAGTTTTTAATGAACTTGATTTGCTTGGTTGCGTTTCCTGACTTCAGGGTAAGAAAATAAATCCCAGGAGATAATCCTGAAACATCAATCGTGGTTTGGTTAAATTCTTTCTGGCTATAAACAACTCTGCCCAATCCGTCCATCATTTGAACGGTTGAATTTTCGGGAACCTCTCCCCCAATATTTATTTGATCCAATGCCGGAATGGGATATAAAGAAATATTCTCGAAAACGGCATCATCGTTCAATCCGAAAGTAGCACAGTTGATACCGGTAGTTAAGCCATATTGATTACAAAAATTCCAGATATAAGTAGCGGCATCAAAACCTGCCACCGCCGGCCAGGAATGTCCCATTCCATTGATACGAACCAATTCAACCTTTTTGTTTCCCACACCATCACAAAAATTAACCGATTGGGCTCCGGCAACGATAGTGGTTGAACCTGTATAAGTTTGGTTTCCGCAATTGAGTGGAGAAAAAGCACTCAGCGGATATTCATCGTAAGCAACCGGCGTAAAATCAGGATCGGGGTATGCCACAACCATGTCTGCATCTCCATGAATATGGCAAATGGGCACAGGAACATAAGCATTTGTAAAATAATTGGTCATAAATGGGTCATCTCCCCATAGGCTGGCAGAAACCGGAGCAAACGCGGCCACTTTATTATTCAATTGAATGGATAAATTATAGGCCATAAAACCTCCGGCCGAATGACCAGAAGCATATACTTTATTGGGATCGATAAAATAAGTAGCACATAAATAATCGATCAGATCTGAAATAAAAAGAACATCGTCAGGTGCTCCAGGATTACCCAAGCCAGCATCTCCTGGTACGTTGTCAACATATCTATTCCATGCACCACCTACCGCATCCGGATAAATAGCCAAAAAATTGTTGGCATCGGCTACGGCATCAAAACCAGTAGACCCTTGAATACCAGCACCGGTTCCTCCATCACCGTGCATCACGATCATTACGGGAAGAGCAGGGTCAACCGTAGCGCCTGGCGCATGATAAGTAAAAGTTCGGGTGATCCCTCCGGAGATAAGATTACCTGTACCATCAATGGCATGGACCCCGGTTATTGCAGCTATTAAGCTGAATGCAAAAAATACTGTTTTTTTAAAGTTGATTGTTTTCATATTGTTTTCATTTATACATCAAATGTACGTTCGACTCTTCGATCCGAAAGTCATCTTTTAGTGAACTGCGGGATAGAACTTGTGAAATACAGGAAATGAGGCAAAAAGACATAATTAGGAAGGGCCGCGGCCCGAACCGAACGGTTACGTTCGGGCGGGCCCCCTAAAACAGACCTAAGGCCCTCATCCCTTCATTCCTTAATTCCCAAAATTTACTATGTTTGTAAACATACATCTCATTCTATGGCAAGTGATACGATACTTATACTTGGATCAGGCGGGCAAATCGGAACTGAATTGGTCACTTCTCTCCGAAATATTTATGGGAACGATCATGTAATCGCATCTGATATAAAGCCTGCCGGTTCCGAACATTCGGACGGGGAAAAAAAGGATACCGAAGGTCCATATGAAGTGATCAACGTATTGGATAAAGACCGCATCTTTGAAGTAATTAAAAAACATAAGGTTACCCAGCTATATTTATTGGCGGCCATGTTAAGTGCTACTGCCGAAAAACATCCTGAAAAAGGTTGGCAACTCAATATGGAAAGTTTATTCCATGTACTTGATATGGCCAAAGAAAAACATATTCAACAAGTATACTGGCCTAGCAGCATTGCTGCATTCGGACCTACCACTCCTAAAGAAGATACCCCACAGCAAACCATTACCGAACCCTCCACTATTTATGGGATCAGCAAACTGGCCGGCGAAAGATGGTGCGAATGGTATTTTAATAAATATGCTGTGGATGTAAGAAGTTTGCGCTATCCAGGACTCATTAGCTATACTGCACCTCCAGGGGGGGGGACTACAGATTATGCAGTAGATATTTTTCACCAGGCATTAAAAACAGGAAGCTATGAATGTTTCCTAAGTGCAGGCACAAAATTACCCATGATGTATATGCCGGATGCCATCAGGGCCACGATCGAAATCATGCAGGCCCCTGCTGAAAAAATAAAAATAAGGTCGAGCTATAACCTCTCCGCTTTTAGTTTTACCCCAGCACAAATTGCACATGAGATCAGGCAACATCTTCCGGATTTCCAAGTAACCTATAATCCCGATTTCAGACAAGCCATTGCAGATTCGTGGCCACAAAGTATTGATGACCGCAATGCCCGCGGCGATTGGGGATGGAAACATCAATATAATTTAAAAGCTGTAGTGGAAGATATGCTGGTGAATTTGAAAAGTTTGAAGTTTGAGGTTTGAAGTTCAACTGATCCTACCAAACCAAATACCATCTTTTAACCATACTTACCGGGTGGAATTTTAACCACAATCCATCAGGAATATAACTGCTGTTTTTACAATAGTTACATTCTAATATTCTGGTGGTACCATCTACCGACAATGCTCCACCACAGGATAAACAAGAGAATAAAACAGGTTGGATCCCATCGGCCTGCTTACGGGTATCACCAGGTAAGTGGTTGGCTTGTACTTCATCTTCACCTACCAGGTATTTTACGTTCGATAATGCCTGATCAAAACCTCTGGGTAACCTTCGCAGGAGAATTTTTTTCTCATGGATGATCACAAAACCTGCCTCTATATTTTTTTCGATGGTTTCCATATCTAACTGTGCTCCATCGTAAAAAGGGAATTTTTTTCCATATAACCGGGTGCATTGCATCCCTTCCAGGAAAAAGGGGATCACACTGCCGGTAACTTTCAGCCGGTTGTCGTTATCCTTCACCACTCTTCTGATGATTTCAGTATAACATTCGATCAAGGCTCCCTGAGATAGTTTTACATATTCACAACATGCTTTGCATTCAAATTCAGTGTTCATGGCGTTCATAGCAATGGAATTTCCACAGCTTTTACATTCCAGTTTTATTTCGAGGGCTATACTTTCCATGGTAAATATTTTGATTAAATATATGATTTTTTGGAGCTGTTTCCCGCTTTCCGCTGTATCTTTTCAGTTGTTGGTTGTGGGTTATTGGTTGTTAGCCGGAATAGCTGAGACTCGAATAACTAACAACCATCAACCAACAACTGAAAAGGATGCCGCTGCAATCGGGGCTAGGGCAGAACGTTTGCAATTTTATTACCTTTGCCCCATGAAAGATTTTACTTTATTGATGTTGCCATTTGGGGGGGGGAATGAAACCAGCTACCAAAAGTTTGAGCAATGTCTGGATAAGAAAATCAAAATGATGAATGCGGAAGCTCCAGGTAAGGGCAGGAGAATAAAAGAACCGCTCTTAAAGAATATGTACCTCATCGCGGATGCATATTTCGACCAGTTCAAACCTCATTTAAAAGAGCCTTATGCCATTTTTGGACATAGCATGGGAGCTTACATAGGTCATTTGATCATTCAGCGTGCCATGGATGAAAAATTACCCCTTCCTAAACATTTTTTTGTTACCAGCAAAATTGCTCCGTCCAGAAATTACAATAAAAAAAGAAGTATTTATACCAATGAGCAATTCGTTCAGCACCTCAAAGATCTGAAGGGAATGCCCGATGCTATCCTGGAAAATGAAGAGCTACTCCAAATATTTTTGCCTATTATCCGCAACGATTTTGATGCCCTCGATCTATATAAATACAAATCGAAAGAACCTTATCCGGTGGATATGACCATGATATGCGGGACCCATGAAGATGTACCGGATGATCAACTCACCGATTGGAAAAAAGAAACGAGTGGGGAATTTGTTTTTGAAAGATGGGAAGGCCATCACTTCTGGATCTTCGATCATATACAGGCCCTTTGCCAGCGGATCAACCAAACCCTCGAAAAATACTAATGGCTGAGGTGATCATATATTATACGGTATTCGAAGATATAGACCAACCCATCGATGAGAAATGGATCCATGCGTTGCCGGCATCCCTCGCTGCTGAAATTCTATTGTATAAAAAGCAGGACGATATCAACCGACTTACTGCTGGGAAATATTTATTGAAAAAATCGTTGACCGACCAGGGATTTGATCCAGCCTTGTTCTCCTCCTATCAAATAGATGAGATGGGAAAACCATTTATTGAAAAGTTCCATCCTTTTAACATCAGCCATTCGGGACAGGTGGTGGCTTGTGCGGTTTTACTGGAGCAGGGTAATATCGGCATCGATGTAGAAAGAATAAGAGAGATAGAGATCACCAAATTCAACAAACAATTTTCCCCACCCGAGATGATGCAAATATTGACGGCCAACGATCCACAGAAAAAATTCTTCGATTATTGGACCATGAAGGAAGCCGTGATGAAAGCAGATGGAAGGGGAATGAGGATACCTTTACATAGCATACGGCTTCAACAAGATCATGCTACCATCGATGATAAAGAATGTAAGTGGAATTTACATACACTTCATTTACATGAATCTGTAAAGGCACATATATGTACCGATCTATTACTGAAAAATATTTTCCTAAAAAAGTGGGAATTGATCGAGCTGCTCCATTAACTACAGGCTGTATCAGCACCTTATTTAGGGCAATCACAAAACTCCCTACTCGCCGGACCTGTTACAATGTTAGAAGATGAATACGAAGATCCACTATAATTTTGGGCCACATGATAAGTAATGATCCTGCATATTCCATCCGTTGATTTTACCAATGAATATACATCGATGGTTCGGTTGAGAATAGTACCATAGCTATTTCGAACGATGGTCCAATCTCCATCCTTTATTTTAACGGATAAGGCGGTTCCCCAATCACCACATACTTTTGAAATGGATGACAAAAATGACTTCTCTAACGTTGAGCTTGACATACCAGGTTGAACACTTTCGAAGGACTTGCCTATGCTTAGTTTTTTCCCCTCTTCGATCTTTAAATTAAATTCACCCACTGCAACAGGATGTGCAGATTTTGAAACACCATATTCTCCGGCATAAGCAGTTACCACCATCTTATGCGTTCCTACCGAAAGACTGTTAAAGCCCTGCATTTGGTTGGTATTTAGTACTCTTTGTTCAAAATCAGTGGGGTCAGAAAAGATAGGTAACTGAACCGTAGTAACATACTTTCCATCATCCATGCTTTCCAGTTCTGTAATATAAATGGGTACATTATTGGGCATAAATTCTGCGCCGTCGGCTGTTATTAATGCAAAAACATAAGTAGCTCCCTTTTTTTCATTTACATGTTGACTTCCGCCTTCATCCACCAGCGTACCGGCTAATGTCTTCTCTAAAAAAGCCCTTCCATAGATAAGATCTGTCAGCAAAAAAGTTTCCTGATAAGTATCTGGACTATTCATGATCGTTCGTCTGATCCTTTTTTTTCCAAAAAGGATCTTACCTATATTATTTTTATGTACATCACACGTTACTCCTTCACTTTTGCTCTCAATGGTGCTTTGATCAAGGTTTTGAGCAAAAATATTCATGCCTGGGATGAGGTATCCCACAAAAAATAAAAAAAATAATTTCCTTTTCATATCAAGTATTTTGTTCAAAGGTATAGACGAGTGTGGTTAATAAATTGCACCAACTACTCAATGATGCCATGCTCTTATTGAATGAAAGCAACGAATGATTGGTAGAACAAACACAGCTTCTAATTGAATTTATATGCACTTGATCTGCATGAATCTGAAAGTCATATACATGTTATGGAATGGAAGATAGTAGAATTAAAAAAAATAGATTGAAATTTATTTTAATTCAACCCATATTCCGAAAACAACCAAACCAGGGCAGCAATACTGGCGGAGCCTAGTTCAAGTTCCCTTTTATTTACATTCTTAAAATTATCTGCTGCTGCATGGTGAACATCAAAATACCGTTGTGAATCAGGAATAAAACCTAGCAACGCTACATTCTGATCTTTCAGCCTGGATACATCTACTCCGCTTCCACCAATTACAAAAATATGGACCAGGTAGGGAGCAAATAAAGGTTTCCAAGCTAATAATTTGTTGAAGCATTGGGTTTGGATGGGTTCATTTCCCTCCACAGAAAATCCCCTTGGTGCGAATCCACCTCGATCGCTTTCGATGGCCACTATATGTTTTTCACCTTTGTTTTTTGCCGTTAAGGCATAGGTATCGGCTCCCTTGGCTCCATTCTCTTCGTTCATGAACATTACACAACGAATGGTACGCTTTGGTTTTAATCCCAGCTCCTTAAAAATATGCAATACATCGATGGATTGTATACAACCTGCTCCATCATCATGAGCACCTTCGCTATTGTCCCAGCTATCCAGATGTCCGCCAATTACAATGATCTCATCGGGATAGACCGATCCTTTGATTTCACCCATCACATTGTATGATTTTTCATCCGGAAAATTCTGGCAATTCATTTTTAAATAAAGATCCAGGTCTTTGTTTTCTTTTAAAAGGTCACTGAGTTTATTGGCATCATTGGTAGACAATGCTGCAGCAGGAATTTTTTGATCTGTTTTATAGATCATTACTCCGGTATGTGGAAAATCGTCATTACTTAAAGTTAACGACCGGATCACAACAGCCACCGCTCCTTTGGCAGCTGCTTCATCTGCCCCACGAACCCGTATCCCGGCGCAACCTCCATAGGCATGGAAGGTATCGATGAATTTTGCATCCATTGGCTGGTTGATAAATACGATCTTCCCTTTTACCTGGTTATCATCGAGTTTTTTTAATTCGTCAATAGAACCTACTTCAACCACATCGGCTGTGATCCCTTTTTCGGGAGTGGCCACCGATCCTCCCAAGGCACATATATTCAGACTGATCTTTTTGCCTCCCAGTTTTACATAGCTTTTTTCAGCTTCTCCCCGTTCCCAATGAGGCACCATGGTTTCTTGCAACCACGCAGTATCTGCTACCAATTGGATCATCCCGTAAGTAAGCTCAACTGCTTTGGCAGCATTGGCACTTCCACTTAACCTGGCAGGCGCTTTTTTACATAGCGTATATAAGTTAGTATATGCGCTTCCCTTGGTAAGAGCCACATCAAAGATCTTTCTCATCATGAGGGAATCCTTGTTGGGACTTTGACCGAATGTGCAAGGATTGATCCCCAGGTATATCATACATAGAAGGATGATCGCCGGAACTGTTCTGGTTGAAATCATACACTAAAAATACTATCTTTATCGAAAATAACGGGTTTATGCAAACCAAAGAAGATATTGTAAAAGATTGGCTTCCCCGGTATACAGGTACCGGCCTGAAAGACTTCGGTCAATATATACTTATTTGTAATTTTAAGAACTACCTGGAAATGTTTGCCACCAAGTTCAAAGTACCCATTATTGGGTTGGACAAGCCTATGCAAACTGCTACCCATGATAATATTACCATCATCAATTTCGGCATGGGTTCGGCAATGGCTGCCACCATTATGGACCTGCTTTCGGCCATTGAACCCAAGGCAGTGCTTTTATTGGGCAAATGTGGTGGATTAAAGAAAACCAAGATTGGAGATTTGATCTTACCCATTGCCGCCATCCGGGGAGAAGGAACCAGCAATGAATACATGCCTCCCGAAATACCTGCCCTTCCTTCCTTCCGTTTACAAAGTGCTATCTCACATAGCATTAAATATTTTGAATGTGATTACCGCACGGGGACCATTTATAGCACCAACAGAAGGGTATGGGAACACGATAAAAAATTTAAAGATTACCTGGTTGACACAAAAGCCATTGGTATTGATATGGAAACCGCCACTATCTTTACCACTGGATTTGCCAATAAGATCCCCCGCGGGGCGTTGATGTTGGTCTCAGATAATCCCCTGGTGCCTGAAGGGGTGAAAACCTCCGCCAGCGATAAATCGGTAACCGAAAAATTTGTAAATTTACAATTAGAGATAGGCATCCATGCCTTAAAAGAATTGAGGGATAGCGGAGAATCAGTTAAACATTTAATTTTTGAATAGGATGAAGAAGATATTAAGTACTCTTTTAGTGATCGCTTGCTGTGGATTCGGATTTTCGCAGAGCACTAACATTATCACTAACAATGCGGATACTGCAAAAACAACCACAACTGCCAAGAAAAAACTCATCAGGGTGAATTCTAAAAAGCTGAATGCTGTTCAGGCAGGCCCAACCATAAGTAGTAAATCAAACAACAACACCGGGACCAAAGAAGAAGAGAAATCTACTCCGCAATAATTGGGGAATAGAAAATAGCTTATTCGTTTTCGGCAACCACAGATTCAACTCCGGGTACCATTCTTTTTAATAGCTGTTCGATCCCTGCCTTTAAGGTTAAGGTAGATGAAGGACATCCACTGCAGGATCCACGTAATACCACACTTACCACACCCTCATCGAAAGACCTGAAAGATATTTCGCCACCATCCTGTTCAACAGCCGGTTTAATATATTCATCCAGGATCTCAATGATCTTTGCTTCGGCTTCTGTTGGATTTAACGGCAACTCCGGAGCGGTGGTTTTTTTCTCTTTCTTTTCCCCACCTGAAACTTCAGAACGGGTGGACTTTTTATCGGTTACTTGTGGAAGTTCGGTGATGGGCACTTTCTCTTTTACAAAAAAATCAAGGATGAATTCTCGTAATTCGTGCATGATCTCTATCCATTCTACCACAGGGACTTTAGTGATAGTAACAAAATTATTTTTCATATACACCCCTTTTACAAAAGGGAATTTAAACAGCGCCGCAGCCAATGGTGAAATATTGGTTTGAGAAATGTCACTGAACTCTACACTGCCATCCATGATAATGGGGCGGTTCACCACATACTTCATCGTAGCTGGATTGGGGGTCGATTCAGCATATACTTCAACTGGCGGCATCTGCTTTTCCATAATTCTGCTTTAAGCCACAAAGGTAGTTAAATTAACCCGAAGAAGGGGTTTATTTGCGATTCTTATGATTGCTGGAGTTGGTTTTGAACACTCCGGTTTTCGTGGTTGCGTGGTTTCCAAAAGTGGGACAATCACATCCTTTTTTTGTTTTGCATGAATAAGCCCCGATCAACAACCAGGCTCCTAAAAAGAATATGACCCATTTTTGTTTACTCATTTAGAAATCATCAATTTCTGGCAAAGGCGCAATTTCGTATGCCTTTTTCTTTGGTTTTAAATGATTGATGAATATAACATTCACCAAATCATCATCCATGGTTTGCATGGTTTTGGTAATTCCATTGGTTACAGTGGCCTTTTGGTCGGTATACTTCCATTCAGGCTTATAAACTTCGAATTTACCATCCACATACTTAATGAATATTTCTTTGATATATCCTTCAGTAACTTCCACTTTGGCTGTAAAGCACTTTGTTCTGCTTCCAGAACGAATGGAAAGAACCACACCATCGTGCCAACCATCCTTAATATCATCTGCTCCTCTGACCTCAAATGCCTTGGCCCACTGGGTATAGCAACTGGCTTCATCACCTGTTTGTGCACTCAACCTGCTGATACCTGCTACTAAAATTGTTAAAAGGAAAAGTTTTTTCATAGAAATAGAATTATACTCAAAGTTAAAATTTAGGTTTATAAATACAAACGTTATACCAATTTACGTATTATTTCTTGAGGCCGATTTCCATTAACCTTTCATTAAGATAATCCCCGGCAGTAATGGGTTCATAACTAATAGGGTGATTTTCAGAAATACAGCTTGGAAGGCAGTCCAGCCTCATATCGGACCTGGGGTGTAAGAAGAAAGGAATGGAAAAACGACTGGTATGCCAAAATTCTTTGGGTGGATTCACCACCCGGTGGGTGGTCGACTTGAGCTTGTTATTGGTAAGCCTTTGTAGCATATCTCCAACATTCACAACAATTTGCTCAGGCAAGGCGGTTACGGAGACCCATTCATTGTTTTTGTTGAGCACCTGTAATCCATCGGCAGAGGCACCCACCAACAAAGTAATAAGATTAATATCCTCATGTTGTTCGGCCCTTACCGCCGATTTAGGCTCCTGTGTAATGGGCGGATAATGAATAGCCCGAAGGATAGAATTCCCATTATGGGTCTGATCCTCAAAATAATTTTCGTCCAAACCCAGGTATAAAGCAATGGCTCTCAATAAATGTCCACCACTTATTTCGAATTGCTTATATGCATTTTTAAAGGTGGCATCAAAGCCTGAGACCACATCCACTTTTACATTGTCGGGGTATTCCAGTCTGATATAATCTCCATCAACAACATTCTGGCCGTATTGAAAAAATTCCTTCAGATCCGGTTGGTCATATCCTTTGGCCTGCTCTTTGCCAAAAGAAGTATAACCCCGCTGTCCGGCCAATCCCTCTATTTCATATTTTCTTTTCTGTTCAACCGGGAGTTCGAAAAAGGCTTTTGACAGCTTATATAAATTATTCACCACATCTTCAGGAATGCCATGATTTTTTACGGCCACAAAACCTACGGTTTCGTATGCCTCACCCAGTTCCTGCACAAACTTTTTTCTTTTCTGTTCGTTGCCCTTCGTAAATTCACTAAGGTCAACAGAAGGAATGCCTAGCTCGCCTGACATAGTTAATGATTTAATAAAGGTTTATAATTAATGATGATGCCCTCCTGGTCCATGTACATGTCCATGATCCAATTCTTCCTGGGTGGCTTTCCTAACCTCAATTACTTTTCCAACAAAATGAAGGTCTTTGCCGGCCATAGGGTGGTTAAAATCGATCTTGATCTTTTCCAGCCCTCTTTCAAGCACGATGCCGGTAAGTGGATTTCCCTGCTGGTCTACCAACCTTACCTGTTTGCCCGGGATCACAATATCTTCCATGAGTTTGCCTTCGTGCATAAATACTTCAATGGGTACGTCAACAATGGCATCTGCTTCCAGGTTCCCATAAGCATCCGGTGCTAACAGAATAAAGTCGAAATCGTCACCCATGGCTTTACCATTGAGGTTTTCTTCAAATTTTTCCAATAAATTCCCGGCTCCAAAGAGAAACACAAATGGTTCTGAAGCTTCTACCTTTTCGATGATGTTGTCCGACCCCTTTTCTTTTAAAGTGTAGCTAATGGCAACAACATGGTTTTGATCAATTGTCATACAATAAATTTAATAGTAATTATTCCTAATTATCAGGTCCTAATAAGAGGTATATAATAGCATCAAAGCCGCCCTACAACCTGTTTTATCCTGTAAACACAAAACTAATATTAATTATTAAATTATGCCGTGAAATCGGGTTTTTTCGTAAATATTTGACCCTGAAAGGCAAAAAAAATCTTGTTATTCCCATTTACCCTTTTATTTTTGTGTGAAATTATCCTAACACTTAAAAGTATATGGAAGATCATCACGACCACGAAACCAAACCAAAAAACAGATGGATAGCACCTCCTATCCTGGGAGCTGTTATCGTTATAGCGCTTGTAGTATGTTTTATTTCATTTGCAAGTGGACAATGCTGTGGAGGCGATTGCTGTGAATCCAAAAACAAAAATGAACATGGGACCGAGCAGCATGATGCTACACACGGTAATGAGCATGAAACTCCGGTATCAAATGTAGATACCACTGCCAGCACATCAGACACGAATGCTGTGGAAGAACATGAAGGCCATGGTGACCATGACCATTAATTACTTTATTGCGTAAAAGGATTAAGTATAATATAAATACGAAACCGCTGATATGCCTATCAGCGGTTTTTTTATTTTGGAGCAGCCATACCCTTTGCATAGGTGGCACAAAAATAGCCCAGATGGAAGTGACATCCTTTTCAGTTGACACGAAGATCATTTCGTAGACGTTTGTAAAGACGGGCAATTGCCCGTCTTTGCAACTTTTGTTAAGATATCTATAGTAAGCAACAACAAAAGATATAGCGTCCCGATGGCTATCGGACAGCCGGATCAGCTCCAACAAAAATCGTAATTCAAGCATTTCTAGCTTCTAATCATTAAATCTAATACCTTTGTAAAAATTTATCTCATGAAGATCGCTATTTACGGGCAACAAATTGCCGCAGAAAACATAGCATATCTAACCGCTTTATTTAACTGGCTCAATACACATAATGTAAAAGTGACCATTTATAAGCCGTATAGTGATTATCTATTGAGAGAATTTCAGCTTGCGCCTCAATATCCCGTTTTTTCATCTGATACCAATCTGGATACCGATATAGATTGCCTTATTAGCATTGGGGGTGATGGAACTATGCTCAATACCATGCTGCTGGTGAGAGATACCGGTATTCCTGTAATTGGCTTAAACACTGGCCGCCTGGGCTTTTTAAGTTCGGTGCCCAAAGAAAATATGGAGCAGGCTCTTACCCAATTGCTGGACAGAAAATACACCCTCGAACATAGGGTTTTACTTGAAGTAAATGCAGGCAATGATATCAAGGGTTCTGAGATCCTGGCATTGAATGATGCCACGGTGCTTAAAAAGGATACTTCGAGCATGATCTCCATTCATACCTGGCTAAATGGGGAATTCTTTACTACTTATTGGGCGGATGGATTGATTGTTTCAACCCCAACCGGCTCTACCGGATATTCTTTAAGTTGTGGAGGACCCATTATTTTGCCTACCTCCCAAAGTTTTGTGATCACCCCTATTGCTCCACATAACCTCAACATGAGACCTGTGATCGTTCCAGACTCGACCCATATCAAACTGGTGGTGGAATCAAGGCAAGAGTCGAATTTAATATCTTTGGACTCAAGAAGTTATGCATTGAAAACCGGGACTGAGATCTTGATCCAAAAAGCCAAATTTGCGGTCAATCTGATCAAAATGCCGAATATTAGTTATATCGAAACCCTCAGAAACAAGCTCTTATGGGGGGTTGACAAGAGAAATTAATTGTAAATTAACCGTATAATTTGCAGGCAATATCCCTTTTTTGTATTTTTGTCTTTACTGATCCAATTTTATTATCTTAAGTCTATGAAAAAATTAATAGCAGGAACCCTTTTTCTACTCTTCAGCATTACGTTTGTTAACTCACAGGGAGCTCACTTCCATAGGTACAGAACTACCTGGAATGGGATGTGGGATAATTTCGAAGTAATGGGAGGAATGGGATTTACCCAGTTTATGGGAGATGCCGGTGGTGCCGACCAGATAGGAACCAACTTCCTGGCTGACTTTGATTTTGACGCATTACGTCCAAACTTCCTGATTGGAGCCCGATACAGAATTAACCACTTTGTGGCTTTAAGGTTGAATCTCCAATACGGAATTTTAAAAGGACATGACCAATATACTTCTTATCCGGGTCGTGAATTCAGGAATTTAGGTTTCCGTTCGCCATTGTTTGAGTGGGGTGGATTGGTGGAATTTTATTTCATTCCTGATGAGCCAACGGGCCATAAATACAAACACCGCAAGCTTCGTGGAAAAAAAGGTAAAGTAATTACAGGTTATATCGCTACTGGTATTGCAGGATGTTATTTCAATCCATTGGGTGATTATATCGACGGTACTACCTATGAATTACATTTATTACATACCGAAGGACAAGGAATTCTTCCTACCCGTCCTGAATATGAATTGACCTCTTTCGTGGTTCCGGTAAACTTAGGTTTCCGTTATAGGCTGAACCAGGCTATTACGATTGACCTTGAGTTATGCTATAGAAAGTCTTTCAGCGATTATATGGACGATATCAGCCAGACTTATATTGATCCATCATTATTAGCTGATCCGATCGCACAATATTTCTCCAATCCGGTACCTGGAACTCCAGGAACAGAGCCAGGAGCACAAAGAGGAGACCCTACTGATCCAGATGGTTATATGTTCCTGATGTTAAACGTGTCATGGAGATTTTCAACCAACAACAGATCGGTTCCAAAGTACTATAATTAAAACGTGCTAAACCTACAATAAAGCAGTCTTCAACACGTTTTTGAGTTCACTGAAAGTTATAGTTAAAGGATGAAAAAGGTAAGGGCTGTTGCAGTTATTGCTATTATTTTTATTACAAACCTAAGTTGCTTTGCCCAGAGATGGGAAATAGGGGTAGGTGCAGGCATTTCCTATTATGTCGGCGACCTGAATCCAACAGGGCATTTTAAATTTCCACATCCATCCGGAACCATTTTTGTAAAAAGAGTATTGACCGAACATTGGTCGATCAGAGGTGGTTTTACCTATCTAGGTGTTTATGCCGATGACCAACAGGGTGATTTTGCCTATCAACCAGTAAGAAATCTCAATTTTACTACCCATATTTTTGAACTTCATGCAGCCGCGGAGCTGAATTTTTTCCCTTTTTCGATGAGTCCTGACCGGTATCAAAAACATATCAGGAAATGGACCCCTTATATGTTCGCCGGCGTGGGTGCTTATTATTACGACCCCAGAACATTGGACGGAGGCGTTGCTTTACTTCCCCTTGGCACAGAAGGTCAAGGAACCAGCGCAACGGATAGGGTTCAGTATTCACCCGTAATGCCATGTGTACCCTTTGGATTAGGGGTAAAATTCAATATTAAAAATAAGTTTGCCATCGGTTTGGAATATGGAATGCGCCTCACTTTCAATGATTACCTGGATGATGTAAGTACAGATTATTCCATTAACGGGGTGATCGCTGCAGAAAACGGGGCCACAGCAGCAAATCTGAGTAACCGGTCGTTGGGCGATTATTCTGCTCAATCCAATGATTTTTATCAAAGAGGAATTAAAACAGACCTTGATTGGTATGGATATTTAGGTGTATCTTTGATCTTCTATATCAAAGATCCTACGACCTGTAGCAGCGGGATCAAGGGTGGATATGGAACCGGTAAATTAAAGTCAAAAGGTAAAAAATAAAAATAGTATGTCCCTGAAAGATAAGATCATAAAAGATCGGGTACCACAACATATTGCCATCATTATGGATGGTAATGGTCGTTGGGCCAAACAGCAGGGGCAGATGCGGACCTTTGGTCACCAGGAAGGGGTAAAAGCTGTAAAAGATGTAATTGAAGGTGCCGCAGAAGCCGGTGTAAAATATGTTACACTCTATACTTTCTCTACAGAAAACTGGAAAAGACCCAAATACGAAATTGATGCGTTGATGGAATTGCTGGTTGACAGCATCCATAAAGAAACCGGAACCTTATTGGAAAAAGGGATCAAGCTGGAAACCATTGGCGACCTGGAGGCTTTGCCGAAAGAATGTAAAGAACAATTATCAGAAACTGTAGCAGCCACTTCAGGATGTGATAAAATGACCATTATACTGGCGTTGAGTTATAGTGCCCGTTGGGAAATTATACATGCCACTAAAAAAATTGCGGAAAAAGTAAAGGCCGGAGAATTGAAAGTGGAGGACATTAGTGAAGAGGTATTCAATAGCATGCTTTGCACTGCTAATATCCCTGATCCTGAACTTTTGATCAGAACAAGTGGAGAATTAAGAATTAGTAACTATTTACTATGGCAGATTGCTTATTCAGAATTGTATTTTTCGCCCAAGTTATGGCCTGATTTTAACAGGGAAGATCTATACGCAGCCATTATTGATTATCAACAAAGAGAACGAAGATTTGGATTTATTAGCGAGCAGCTCATACCTGCATAAAATGAAAAGGAAGATTGTATTTTATAGCATCGTTTCGACCATTTGGATGGCATGCATAACCAATATGCATTCACAGGTAGATGTGGTTGATTATACTACCCCTGACAATTATATTATTCGTAAACTAAGCGTTGAAAGTCCTTCGGAGATGATCAGCAAGCCCACTGTTATGATCCTATCAGGATTATCAGAAGGACAGAAAATAAAAATTCCCGGAGACGATATTTCACAGGCTATTAAAAGATTGTGGGAAGAAAAAGTTTTTACCAATGTAAGGATCTACCATACCGCCATTGAAAAGAATTTTATTGACCTGGTGATCTATGTGGAAGAAATGCCCAGGTTAAGCCGGTTCTCATTTAAAGGAGTAAAGGGTGAACCTGATATAAAAAAATCAGAAGCCGACGACCTGGCTGAACATCTTCAGCTAAGGGGAAGGGGTCTGGATATTGTTACGGAATATTTATTAAAAAATATTGAGTATAAGATCAAGGATTTTTATGCGGATAAAAATTTCTTTGATGCGGAGGTATACATAGAGAACCTGCCTGATACCAGCAAAGATGCTGCTTATCCGGGTGGTCGTTTATTAAGAATAAGTGTCGACAAAAACGAAAAGGTAAGAGTAGGCCGTATTACAGTAGAAGGGAACGACAGCGTAAGACTAACTAAAATACGAAAAGCTTTAAAGGAATCCATGTACGAAAGGTCGAGGTTCGATATCTTCCAGGATGTAGTAGACCTTTTTAAAGGTAAGCGCAAAGGAAAAGAAGTCGACAGCATGATATTGGCAGAAGGTTTTTATGAATCTGCCTTTGAATACTTCCGAAATGCGATCCGGGTAAATATATTTACCTCCTCCAAGTACAATAAAAATAACGTGGCCCAAAGCAAGGCCGCTGTTATTGATCTCTTCAATGCCAAAGGATATCGGGATGCAAGATTTGTAAAAGATTCCATTTACTTAAAAGAAGGAGCCATCTACGCAGATTTTAAAATCGACCAGGGGAATAAATATTATTTCAGAAATATTAGCTGGGTAGGTAATAAAAGATATAGAGCGGGAACATTGGATACTGTTTTGGGTATAAAAAAGGGGGAAGTTTATAACCTGGAGAAACTCAATAACGCCTTACATTTTAGCCAAAGCGGGTTGGATGTTACTTCACTCTACCAGGACAATGGCTATCTGTTCTTCAACGCAGATCCTGTAGAAGTAAAAGTAGTGGGTGATTCAATTGATTTGGAGATCCGGATCTATGAAGGCAAACAAGCCAGGGTGGGTCGGATCAATATTTATGGAAATACAAAGACCAATGATTATGTGGTATTAAGAGAATTAAGGATCCATCCAGGTGATCTTTTTAACCGGTCGGCCATTATTCGTTCACAACAAGCATTGTCTCAGCTGGGGATTTTTGATGCCCAGAACATGGATGTAAAACCAAGACCCAATCCTATCGACGGAACAGTTGACCTGGATTTCTATGTCGCCGAAGCACCTTCGGATCAAATACAACTTTCAGGAGGATGGGGTGCAGGACAGTTGGTAGGAACACTTGGACTTACTTTTAATAATTTTAGCTTAAGAAATATCTTTAAGAAAAATGCATGGACCCCATTGCCCTCAGGTGATGGTCAAAAACTTTCTATCAATGTACAATCGAACGGTAAATTTTACCAGAACTATAGTTTTAATTTTACAGAGCCCTGGTTAGGAGGTAAAAAACCCATTTCTTTCGGATTGTTCTTTAGCCATAGCATTATTGATTATTCTTCCTCCGGGTCATATAAACTGAACTCAACCAACGTGGGTATAACCGTTGGTAAACAATTAAAATGGCCCGATGATTTCTTCGGTGTTTCATTTACATTGGCGTACCAAAGATTTGATGTAAATCAATATCCGTTGTTTGCAGGTTCGTCAGAAAGATTTACGGGTGTGTCTAATAATATTGCATTTACTGCGCAGATCCAGCGTAATTCTACCAACGATTGGATATTCCCCAGCAGTGGATCCATGTTCTCGGCATCTGTGGAGGCCACCTTGCCTTATTCCCTGATGACCGGTCAGAACATGAAATCTGCTACCGTGCAGGAAAAATATAATTGGATGGAATACCATAAATGGAAAGTAAAAGGGCAATGGTTTATTCCACTTACCAAAAACGAAAAATTTGTTTTAATGGCCAGGGGAGAAATGGGATTCCTGGGATATTATAATCCTGATATTGGTGTAACACCCTTTAAAAGGTTCTTCTTAGGTGGAGATGGGCTTACCGGATTCAATATTGATGGTAGAGAGATCATTGCTTGCCGTGGATACCAAAATTCATCATTAACACCTGGATTTAATGGAAATGCGGCCAGTGCAGTTGGAGGGGGAGTGTATACCAAATATACATTGGAGTTCAGGTACCTGATCTCACCGAATCCACAAAGTAAGATCTTTGCTTTGGCTTTCATGGAAGCCGGAAACTCCTGGGCAGATGTAAGGGATTTTCAGCCTTTCAAACTCAACCGGAGCGTTGGAGTGGGGGTAAGAATATTCCTGCCGATGTTTGGATTATTGGGAGTTGATTACGGATGGGGATTTGATCCTATACCCGGAGTGGATGAAAGTAAAAGACAAAAAGGAGTGTTCCACTTTATGATTGGACAACAGTTTTAATAATTTTATAGATTTAAAAAAAGTAACATGAAAAATTTCCTCTTATTGATTGGTTTTGTTGTTTCGACCCTGGGGATTTCAGCGCAGAAATTTGCCTATGTTGATACCGAATATATATTGAGTAATATCCCGGAATATACTGCTGCGAAAAAGGAATTGAACAGCATCTCTGTAAAATGGCAGAAAGAAATTGAGACCAAGATCGCAGAAGTGGATAAAATGTACAATGATCTTCAGGTAGAAAAAATTCTTCTTACCGAAGACCTTCGCATAAAAAGAGAAGAAGAGATCATTAAAAAAGAAAGAGAAGTAAAGGAGCTTCAAATGAAAAGATTTGGTGTGGATGGAGACTTGTTCAAAAAACAACAGGAGTTGATTAAACCTATCCAGGACAAAGTATACAATGCCATTATGGAGATCAGCGAAAGCAAAGGATTTGGAATGGTATTCGATAAATCAGGGACCACCACCGTTATTTATACCCAGGCCAAATACAATATCAGCGATGATGTGATCAGGCAATTGGGCTATGTACCAGGAGCCAATGAGACCGAAGAAGATGTAAAGGATGAAGAAGAAGGGGACCTGGAAAACAACGATAAGAACGATACTGAAAAAAAAGAAAAATAATTCATGCCCGCATCCCTCTCTTCGGCACCCATAGGCATATTTGATTCAGGGGTTGGAGGTCTTACCGTTTTAAAAAGCATTCGAAAAGAGCTGGGTCAATACGATTATATTTACCTAGGAGATAATGCACGAGCACCTTATGGACCCCGATCGTTTGAAGTTATTTATCAGTATACCCTAGAAGCAGTAGAAAAACTTTTCTCCATGGGTTGTCACCTGGTGATCCTGGCTTGCAATACTGCCTCAGCAAAGGCATTAAGAACCATTCAGCAAAATGACCTGCCTAAGATAGCACCTGATAAAAGAGTATTAGGGGTGATCCGGCCCACCACAGAGAATATTCATTTATATACCCAATCGAAACATGTGGGTATTCTTGCTACCTACGGAACGGTAAAATCGGATTCATACGTCATCGAGATCAATAAATTTTCACCCGACATTGTGGTGAGCCAGGAGGCCTGCCCCATTTGGGTTCCATTGGTTGAAAATAATGAATACCATACCGAAGGAGGGAAATATTTTATTCAAAAACATGTAGAGGCTTTATTCAATAAAGATCCCAAGATCGATACCCTGATCCTGGGATGCACCCACTACCCTATTTTGGTGAATGAATTAAAAAAATTTGTGCCTGACCATGTTACCATTCTATCGCAAGGTGAAATTGTGGCTGGTCAGCTCAAAGATTATCTCAAAAGACATCCTGAAATGGACGCGAAATGCTCCAAAGGAGGGACCATTCAATATTTGACTACCGAAGACCCTGCCAGCTTTCAGGAAAAGGCCGGTATTTTTATGGATGAAAAGATTGAGGTGAAGCATGTGGAATTGGGGATAAAATAAATCCGTTATTTAAATTTTTATCCCATCGAAGTACGAATAAAACCATACGAACCTACGAACTACGGACCTCAACTGGAGCAGTTCGTAGGTTCGTAAAAAGTTCGTACTTCGCTGAGTGGCCTACCTATTTATCATTAAATTAACACCTGTATGGTGCTTATTGGTTTGAAAATTGGTATGTTTAATATGTAAAATAATTATCATGAAGAAAATATCAGCTGTTATCATCGTTTTTGCATCCATCACCTTTGCCCAGGCGCAAAATGGTTTTATTAACGGATTGTTTACCGCAAACAATGGAACCCAGCTCACCAACGATAATATGGTAGAAGGTCTCATGGAAGCCTTGAAGCTGGGTATCAATACTGCCTCAGGCAATGCCTCCAAAACCGATGGATTTTTTAAAAACCCAGAGATATTTATTCCATTCCCCAAGGAAGCCGAAAAAGTAAGGTCGACTGTGGAAGGAATGGGCATGAAAAAGCAGGTAGATGATTTTGTAATGAAACTCAACCGTGCTGCTGAAAAAGCTTCAGAAAAAGCGGCTCCTATTTTCCTGGACGCATTGAAGCAAATGACCTTTACCGACGCCTTGAATATTTTACAAGCCAAAGATGATGCGGCTACCCAATACCTGAAGGCAAAGACCATGACCCCGTTAACCGAGGCCTTTGCTCCGGTGATCAATGATGCCTTAAGTGAAGTAGGTGCAACCCAAGCCTGGAAGGTAATTGCCGATACCTATAACAATATCCCTTTTACACAGAAAGTAAATCCTGACCTGGGAAAATATACCACCGAAAAAGCGTTGATCGGTATTTTTAAATTGGTAAGCCAGGAAGAAATGAAGATCCGTAAAGATCCTGCTGCTTTTGGGAACAATATTATCCAAAACGTTTTTGGTGCGTTTACTGGAAATTAAAAAAAAGACGTAGGACCACTGCGCTTTAAGACGTAAGACTTAAGACAAAAATTATTCAGGATTCCTCCTTACAATTCGTTAGTGTACTCCGTTTAATCTTTTCACAAGCAAATAGGTCAGCAGGTAACCGACCCTGCTTGGGTAGTTATTTATTTTCATATTCATTTTTACCAATATATGGCCCCTTCGGGGTCTTCTTTACGCCTTTTTCTTTTTACTTACTTTCAAATTCAGTCCTGAATATTTTTCCATCGCTTCGATGATCTCTTTGGCATCCCAGCTGGGAATGTTCTTACCGAAGCGAACGGATTCGTTTTCACTGGTAAGCATCATTGACCCATCCGCGATTAAATAATTGATCTCATTCTGGGCCACAGCAAAGCCATAATAGTCAAAGGTTTTACCAGTTAGTGGATGAATGGCAAAATCGTCCTTTACACCCGAAATGATCTTGGTATGTTGATTTAATGGGATTGTTTTTATTTTTTTCTTCTTAAAAATCTTTCTAAATATTTCTACCCGGTCGCCGTACATCAGCAACGTCTCCACCATAAAAACATTTTTCATATAGGTCCGGGTAACGAGGAAATACTGAAATAAAATAAGTGATGGTACCATATATAAAAGTGTCCTAAACCATTCATCCTTATCGATATACTGCAGGATGTACAATGGAGGGATCACAAATGATCCAATAATCTGCAACCAAAAACCAGCTTTTAGAATGGGTTTAAGGTTCGGTCGGATGGTCACTTCCAAATGATCCTCCTTTTTTGAAAACGAAAAGTAATGGGTCATGCAAGCACTAAATTATAAAAACCTTTGAATGAATTTCACGGTTTAAAAAACAAATTGAACACTTTAAATAATACTTAATATTCTTGGCGATAAAAAACCCAAGATGAGGTATTGAGATAAAAATCCGGCGGCATAACCTGCAGCTACTTGTCCGGAACTATGTGCACTTAGTTTCAACCTTGCAAAACCTACCAACCCCGAAGCGAAAACAAGAAAAAGAATAAGGTAGAACATATAATTATCTCCCCGGGGGGCCAAGGCGACTAACATTCCAGTTAATCCACCAATAGCCGCCATATGAATGCTGAGTTTATAAAACATGTTGATGAGGGTACATAACATCATGGTAGCAATCCCTGCAATCGCCACATTGTTCAATCCATCAGTGCCTGAAACTTTTTCAGTAGCGAACTTAATAAGCACATGGGCCAGTACGAAAAAAAATGTCCCAAACAATAAAGGCCATCTTCTCTCCTCCTTGGTGGGCATATGTACAGAGCTAATGGACTTATTGGATTTCATTATAAAAATGGAGATCAAAGGAAACAGGACGGTACAACTGAACATGACGATGAGAATAAACCTTGAAAAAGCAGGATTGATCACAACGAAGAGCATATATCTTAAATAAATCGCCATTGCGATCAAAGGCATCAGCAATGGATGGAATACATAGGATATGACATTCGCAAAAGTTCTCAAATTATAATTCCTTTCTTAAGCGTGCAACCGGAATATCCAATTGTTCTCTGTATTTGGCTACTGTACGACGGGCAATATTGTATCCTTTTTCTTTGAGGATATCAGCGAGCTTTTCATCGGTTAAGGGTCGTTTTTTATTTTCATTTCCAATACAATCCTGCAGGATCTTTTTTACTTCACGGGTCGAAACTTCCTCCCCATCATCCGTACTCAAGGATTCGGAGAAAAATGATTTCAATAAAAATGTGCCGAACGGAGTTTCAACATACTTACTATTCGCAACCCTGCTTACGGTAGAAATATCCAACCCTATGATATCTGCAATATCTTTTAATATCATAGGTCTTAACCGGGTTTCATCGCCGGTAAGGAAATATTGATGCTGATATTCAATAATAGAACCCATCACTGCCATTAAGGTTTCCTGACGTTGTTTAATGGCATCAATGAACCATTTGGCAGCATCCAATTTTTGTTTTACAAAGATCACGGCATCTTTTGTGGTCCTGTCGGCGGTTTTTTTATTTTTGCTAAACCCTTCGAGCATTTCGCTATAGGTGCGACTGATCCGTAATTCAGGGGCATTTTTCGCATTCAGGTACAGCTCCAGTTTTCCATCCACATTGTGCAATATAAAATCCGGAATGATGGTTTGCATTCCTCTGCTGGATTGGGCTACCGAACTTCCAGGTTTAGGGTTAAGGTGAAGTATCTCCGCAATCGCTTCCTTTAATTCATCATCCTGTATTCCTAATTTTTTCTGGATCTTATCGTAATGTTTTTTGGTAAACTCATCAAAGCATTTGGTGAGTATCTTGATGGCAGTATCGGTTGACCCATTCTGATCCTCTTTTTTCTTCAACTGTATCACCAAACATTCCTGAAGGTTTCTTGCACCAATTCCAGGCGGATCAAAATCCTGAATGATGGCCAATAACTCTTCCACATCCTCTTTGGTGGCTTCAATATTTTGGGAAAAGGCCATATCATCCACCATGGATTCTACATCCCGCATCAGGTATCCATCATCATCAATATTCCCGATGATATGCCTTGCAATGGCCTGGTGTTTTTCCGTTAACGGCCTTAAACCCACCTGGGCGATCAGCAGTTCATGAAATCCTTGTCCGGCGCTGAATGGAATTTCCCGCTGCTCATCATCACCGCTATAATTATTGGATTGTGTCTTATAATAAGGCTCATCGTCAGTGCCCAGGTATTCATTGATATCAATGTCCTCGTTTTTATTTTCGAGTTCTATCCCTTCGTCCGTCGTTTCAAAATCATCTTCGAATTCACTTTCATCAGCATCATTCTCTTCATTGTTTTCATACTCATCATCCCCTTCTTCCAATGCTGGATTACTTTCCAATTCCTCCTTGATCCTTTGTTCTAAAACGGCCGTTGGCACCTGCAGCAATTTCATCAATTGAATTTGCTGGGGGCTTAACTTTTGTAATAGTTTTTGTTGTAAACTTTGCTTCAACATCAGAGGTTCTCCATTTTGTGTTAAATATTTTCTACCTGGCGCACTTTATCTATTAGAATCATGTGCCGTAACAAATCTAACGAACTGGGTTCAAATAGTCAAGAAGAGGTACGATTTTTGTGGAGAATAGTTACCTCCAGGGCAAAACCTTAACTTTTAATCACTTATTTATTAAGATTTGTATACAATTGTGCCTGTGAAGAGGCCAGAATATACTTCCCAACTATATCAAATTCCAGATTTACTGTACTTCCTTTTACCAGGCCTTTAAAATTGGTATGATCAAAGGTATAGGGGATCACCGCCACTGAAAACTTTCCGGGCAATGATTGTACAACGGTTAAGCTTATTCCATTTACACAGATGGATCCTTTTTGTACAGTAATAAATTCCTTTGAATCATACTCGAAATAAAATTCCCAACTCCCATTCTGATCCCTGATGTCCTTTACCACAGCAGTACAATCTACATGTCCTTGCACAATATGCCCATCCAGTCGATCACCTAATTTAAGACATCTTTCCAGGTTGATCTCATTGCCTACTTCCAACTTACCCAAATTGGTTTTATCCAACGTTTCTTTGATGGCTGTAACGGTATAGCAGTCCGGGCCCATTCCATCAACTGTAAGACAAACCCCATTATGAGCTATGGATTGATCGACTTTGAGTTCAGCTAAGAAGGAAGATTCAATAGAAAAGGTGAGATTATCACCACCAGGTGTAATGGATCTTACTTTTCCTACAGTTTCTATGATTCCCGTAAACATCGTATAAAGATATGGTTTTTTTGTTGGATTTTTTCCGATGGTCGTAGCTTCGCTTCTCCTGTTTTTGCTTCATACAGAATATTTGCCTGCTGCGCTACGCTTAGCAGGTGATGGGTTCCCGAAGAATTCGCAGATTTATTTGCAGAATTCTTTCTTTTATTGTGCTCATGCTCTCACCATCTCGGCTCAGCCGAGACGGTTCGGGTTCATGAGTATAAACCTTTTAAATAATAAACAAAAAGCCCTCATCCCGGTTGAACCGAGACGAGGGCTTTCATTTTAAAAAATAAGGATGAAAATTATTCTAACATTAATACACAATACTTGCTGTTGCTCCAGAATCTGGTGGCATCATTGATCACAAGTTTGGTAGTTTTATTCCCTTCTTTTACCATGGTATAGCTATTGGAAGGATGAGATGTTTTTAAAGTAACTTTTTTAGCTCCTAACGGGATCTCATTTACTTTTCTTTTATCCGTTTTGGTAAAGTAATCAAGATTTACATCCGCACTTAATTTAGAACCTGCTTTCGCATTAAAGGCTCCCCCTTTATCCAATACCTTGTTAGCCGTAAGCTCTTTGAAAGTTCCCATGCAATAGAAAACGGTATTCAATTCCTGGTCCTGGTTCTCAATAGTAACCTTGTTATCATTGGTAACCTGGGTTAAACTATCTTTTTCTTTAGCAAGGATCTCTACCCTGATATTCAAAGTAGCCAACTGTTCTTTTAGCTGGGTGATCTCTTTTTCTTTATCAACGATCTGTTGATTAAGATTAGCGATCAGTTCCTCCAGTTGTTTATTTTGCTTACCGGAACTTTTTATTTTTTTGTTCAGGGCATCAATTTTAGCTTTGTTCTCATCCATTAATTGTTGGATGATGTTGATGCTTTCCTGGATCTTTTCTCTTTTATCATCCGTTAAATCGGCCTCTCCCTCCACAGAATTATCACTAATGATCCCTTCGTTTCTTTTTACTTCTTCCAATCGATCATAAATGGTATTCATTTCGGCAATATAGCCATTGATGTTTTCGGTATTTCCGCCATTGATCTCTTCAAGACTATCAAGCTTAGCTTGCATTTCTTTTAATTTGGCATTGCTACCGCCTCCGCATGAGCTTAGCATGAATGCCAAGACTGAAGCAGAAATGAAAAATATTTTCTTCATATTATTAATAGTTAAGTGTTTAATACTGCCACAAATCTAGCATGAAATATGTTGAATTTTGTTACATAATACCCAGATTTAATTTTTTTTAGCTAACAATGGGCTGTCCCTACAGGTCCTCCGGAAGGGCTCAATGCCGCCCCAGTCGGCTTCCCGGACAAATCGGCCATCCTCCATACGCTGGAAATAGAAAAATCCTATTAAATCCTTAATTTTGGATGAAATGCTCGAAAATCAGAACGGAATCATATTGTTCGACGGAGTTTGTAATTTTTGCCATTCTTCAGTAAATACCATCATCCGGTACGATAAAAAAAAATATTTCCGTTTTGCGCCCATCCAGTCGGCCCTTGGTCAGGAATTAATGAATAAATTCGGTTTAGATCCCATTCAATTCGATTCGGTCATTCTAATCGATCATAACAAAGCCTATACTTATTCCTCCGCGGTACTCCATATTCTCAAAAAAATGGGGGGTATTTTCTCTTTGGGTTATGTCTTTATCATCGTTCCACCCATTATCCGCAATGGGATCTATAAATGGTTTTCCCGAAACCGATATAAATGGTATGGAAAAAAGGATTCATGTATGGTTCCAACTGCTGAGATCAGAAGCAGGTTCATCAGTTAGCAATTAACCATTTTGAGGTTGATTATTCATATTAAAGTTGAAAACTTTTCCTTTCTTTTTTGTTGAAAACCCTTATGTAGGACCTTCATTTAACCCTCAGTTTTCTTTTCGTTATTGTTTACTTAATAAGTACTGAACCATTACATAATACCATTGCACTAACTTTGTGAATAACCACTAAGATCATGAAAGAACATGCAATTCGAGAAGTAGACATATTGGTTTTATCTGATATCCATCTGGGCACCTATGGCTGTCACGCCAAAGAGCTATTAAAATACCTCAAAACCATCAGACCCAAACAGGTAATATTGAATGGGGATATTATTGATATATGGCAGTTTTCAAAAAAATACTGGCCGAAATCGCATATGAAGGTGATCAAAAAATTCGTGAAGTATATTACCAACGAAATACCTGTATACTATATTACAGGAAACCATGATGAAATGCTCAGAAAATTTACCGATTTTTCGATGGGTAGTTTTCATCTAAGAAATGAGTTGGTGCTTACCCTGGATGACAAAAAAACCTGGTTCTTCCACGGTGATCTGGTAGATGTATCCATGAGGTATTCCAAATTTCTGGCCAAAGTGGGTGGCAAATCATACGATATGCTGGTATTGGTGAACAGGGCCATTAATTATTTGTTCAATAAAGAAGAAACCGATAAGATCCAGTTTTCTCATCACGTAAAACAATCGGTAAAAAGAGCCATTAAGCATATCAGCGATTACGAAAAGGTAGCGGTAGAAATCGCCGCTGCCAAACAATATGATAGCATTATCTGCGGTCATATCCACCAACCCAAGATCCAGGATTATGAATTCAATGGAAAGAATATTACCTATATCAATTCAGGCGATTGGGTAGAAAGTTTATCTTCCATGGAATATTACGATGGGCAATGGCATACCTATAAATATATTCAGGACCCTATTATTAAAACGGTAACCGAAGAAGAAACCGAAGAATCGGAAATGAGCCATGAAACAGCAGAAGAAATGGCTTATTTTATGGGATTCCAGCAAATGATGTTTGTGAAATAGTGAATGGTTATTAGAAAATAGTTATTGGTTGGAATGAAAGAAGGCATGCACTTTTTTAGCTCTTGACAAGCCCACCACCTCTTCTAGTTCTTCAACTGTCGCCTCTTTTATTTTTTTTACCGATTTAAAGTGTCTCAGCAATTCTGTGGCGGTAGCTTCCCCAATTCCTTCGATATCCTCCAGCTCCGTTTTTATCAATGATTTTTGATGCCTTTTTCGGTAATGTGTGATCCCAAACCGGTGTGCTTCGTTCCTCATTTGTTGGATCACCTTCAGGGTCTCACTTCTTTTATCTATATATAATGGGAATGAATCTCCCGGATAGAAAATCTCCTCCAGCTTTTTGGCAATGCCGATCACTGTAATCTTCCCTCTTAATCCCAATTCATCCAATACCTCCACCGCCATGCTTAATTGCCCCTTACCCCCATCTATCACGATCAATTGTGGTAAGGGTTGGTTCTCTTCCAACAAACGGGTATATCTTCTGGTGAGCACCTCCTTCATGGTGGCAAAATCGTCGGGGCCCTCCACGGTTTTAATATTATAATGTCTATAATCCTTTTTGCTGGGCTTGGCATCTTTAAAACATACCATGGCCGAAACGGGAAAAGCTCCCTGGAAATTTGAATTATCAAAACATTCAATATGTTTTGGTAGTTCCTGCATTCTCAGGTCCTTCATCATGGTTTCCATAATCCGATCGGCATGAGATTGGGGATCTTTTATCTCGAGTTGCTTCAATTTATCGAGTTTAAAATATTTTACATTTCGCTGCGACAATTCGAGTAATAATTTTTTATCTCCTCTTTGGGGAACCGTAATTTTTACTCCTGGTATTTCCAGGTCCACCTCAAAAGGCAAGATCATTTCTTTTGAATCACTTAAAAAAAGATTGCGCAATTCGATCATTCCTAACAGTAAAAGTTCCTCGTCTGACTCATCCATTTTCTTTTTTAACTCAATGGTATGCCCCTGTACAATGGCTCCAGACAAGATCTTTAAATAATTAACATAGGCAAATTTCGTATCGGATTCCACCGAGAAAACATCCACATCATCGATATCAGGATGCACTACCACATTTTTGTCTTTGAATTTCTCCAGATAATCGAGTTTATCTTTTATCTGTTGGGCCTCTTCGAATTGGTATTTTTCAGAAAGCTCCTGCATCATTTTTTTTAACTGGCGGGCAACATCATTTACATTCCCCTTTACAATATTCCGGATCTGGGCAATCATTTGTAAGTACTCCTCTTCTGTCTGTTTGTTTTCGCAGGGACCTTTACAATTGCCTATATGGTATTCCAAACAAACCTTGAACTTTTTAGCCTCGATGTTCTCCTTGGTAAGTTTGAGCTGGCAGGTACGGATATGGTACAACTGTTTGATCAGGTCCAATACGGCCCGCATGGTCTTTACAGAGGTATAGGGTCCAAAATACTCTGATCCATCTTTCACTTTCTTACGGGTGGGAAATATCCTGGGAAAGGGTTCTTTTTTAATACATATCCACGGAAAGGTTTTGTCATCCTTGAGTTGAACATTAAAACGGGGCTGGTGCTTTTTAATAAGTGTATTTTCCAGCAACAATGATTCCATTTCGTTGTTCACCACAATAAAACGGATATCTGCAATATTTTTAACGAGGACCTGGGTCTTCCGGTTCTCATACTGGATCTTGTTGAAATAGGAACTTACCCGGTTCTTGATGTTCTTGGCTTTACCCACATAAATGATCTTACCCTCCCTATCAAAATATTGATAGATACCAGGAACCTCAGGAAGGGATTTAAGTAAATCTTTTATTTTTTGATCTTGATCCATTCATTTGCAAAAATACAAGATAATATGAAGGAATAGAGCATGATTAATTCCATCAAACTGAGGTAAGAAAACTAGAAGATGGAGAGGTTAGGACTTAATCTACCCTGCCAGGGCATTTTTTACAGCGCTTACCTTTTTTTTTGAATTTTTCGCAGCACTTTTTCTTTTTCATGAACATCGTGTTGTTCTCTTGGATATTCATGCAACAATTCACTGCGTTGCAAATCGGTTGAACAATCGGATTGTATGGTAATGGCTTCATTTCGGATGCAAATATAGGCCCTTAAAGGTCTTGCTCAAAGCCTAGGAGGCTAAATACCCTAAACGGGGTAGCCTTGAACATTAAAACTTGGAAAACTCAAAGGCCGGGTAGCCTTTTTCACCCAAATCGTTCGTAAAGGAGATAAACCGAAGCTTATAAAAGTTATTTTCCACAGTTCTAATTATATAGGTCCTGTCAGGTTCTATTACATACACCATATTATCAAAATCATAATACTTCCAATCATATCCAATCGCATCCCAGAATTCAGAATATGAATAGGTTTGAAGATCTGTGTAGACAATATCAGTAAATGGCTTGCTAAAATCCTTTGCCACCTGCACCAAATATGGGTTGATCAGTACTCCATTCACAGAATAATCCTCGGTTATCTGGGTTTCGATCTGGGTAACTTTGGCTGTATATTGGGTAAATAATAAATCCCAATCATTCTTGTTCGGTTCTGCATCCACCTGTGAACCTGTACCACTCAAGCTGATATGCACAAAATTCTGGTTGGGGTCCTTGGTAACCGAAATGATATTTTCGCTGGAACCGTCAAGATTGGCTACCCTGATCTGGTAAACTCCACCCGTTAAACCAATTACCTGCATTTTCTTTTTACCAATATCTATCCCAAGGGTGGTGATACCTCTGTCTACCACATATACAAACTGGTGTGAATTGGCATTTCCTGCGCTAAAGGTCCCCCATTCTCCCACAGCGGTGCTGTCCAGATATCCTTCAGACCTGTCGAATCGATAGGTGAGTCCCGTTCCACTACTCACTGCATTAAAATCAGTGAAGCCTGTATTGGCAACCGACATTCTCTTCGCCAGATTCGTGAAAATATGATATTCATTATCGCCACATTGAAAAGCCAGGTCCCAGGACTCCCTATGCACGATCTGAACAAAGGAATCGGTTTCAATATCGTAATACATCTGGATACCATAGTCGGGTCCCATAGCAGCCAGGCCGGAAGTAACCCCGGCAGGAGATTGGTAGGGAGGTACCGGCTCGTCCTCCTGGAAGCAGGAGGTAATACATGCTAACAGAAATACGTATATGATATATTTGAGTCTTTTCATTTTTTGCTGACAATAAAATTATAGGCAATGGATACGCCAATGGTTCTGCCCCACATAGTGGGCAAAGTAGCACTTCCCACAGAGTGAGCACCGCCTGAATTTGCCCCCGATTGGTTGATATTGGTTACGTTCAATAAGTTCTTTCCGTACACTCCTATTTGTAATTTGTTTTTAAAAAACGACTGAAGGTAAGAAATATCCATGGTGCCAAAACTTTCAATCTGGCCTTCCTGAATTACTTCTGCCTGCAAAGTCTCATCATATTGGGTATACAAGAAAGGTTGCGCTCCGGAGTATTTGAAAAATACGTTCAACCTTCCATGCCATTTTTTGAAATGATAGGAGGCATTCGTTTGAATTTCGGGATAAAATTTATACTCATTGGTTCCAATCACTTCATCTGAGATCGTATTGATCACCCCGGTATAAGTAGCTCCCAGGCCAATCGAAAGGTTTTTCCAGCTGAAATTCAATGTAGCCTGACCTCCTACTGATTGGAACCTGGCAATATTCTCATTTCGGTAAACATTCGAATCCGCTGTAATGGAAACGGCAATGAGCCTGATCTGATTTTGGATATCATTATAAAACCCTCCTGCAGAAAAACCAAACTCAACATGCTTATACTTTTTATTGGTATACGTGATACTCCCATTTATATTATTTCCATACTCTGCCTGGAGTTTTGTATTTCCATACACATTGTGGTTCACATCCACGAATAAAAAATACAGTTCCTTGAGTGTAGGTGCCCTGAATCCCCTTGAATACGACAAGCGAATATCTACATTCTTATGTGGGGATAACCTGGTATGGAGAGATGGGATCACCGGCATTTCGAATTTCGACTGGTACCCATAACGCACTGCAGGTTTAATGCTCCAAATCTTTACCAGTTTGATCTCAGCAGCTGCAAAAACAGCTACATCTCCCATTTCCTGGAACCCATTTTCTATTCTTTCTCCACTGGCTGTTTCGTAATTAAATTCGTAGCCACCTTGCACTGTAATTCTTGAATTGGGTTTGTTATAATTATAGATCCCCCTGCTCATGACCTGGTTAAATACATCTACATTTTCTTCCATCAGATGTTGATCAAGGGTAACCAAATCTTTTCTAAAGGTTTGTCTCCTTCTTTGATAATAAGCATAAGAAACCGTAAGGTCGAGGTGATGGTTTTTAGCAATATAACCTGTAAAGAATAATCCATGTGTGGTGCGGATGGTCCTGAACCATTGGTCAACCGCCGTTACGTAAAACGGTGTTTCCGGTGTCCCTTTATTTTCCAATAGTTCATGGAAGATATTTCCGGAATAGCGAAGGTTGAGTAATTTAAAGGATCGGTTATACTGTACTTCTCCAAAATATTGTTCTTTGGGTTTCCACAGTTTGTACCTGGTAATGGAATCGGTGGTACTGAATCCATCGAAAAAATACCTACCCCCGTTGATCTGAAGAAAATTCTTTTTGAATTTCCATCCCAGTCTTGCATCTACATTATACGTTCCTACCGATTCATAATAAAATTTTGTACTCCCTTCCAAATTATGGTGCTGGGTCTTTTTGGTAATAATATTGATCACCCCACCCATGGCATTGCTACCATATATTGTAGAGGTGGATCCTTCAATCACTTCGATTTTCTCCACATTGTTCATATTGATCTGGCTAAGGTCCAGGTTACCATCCAATCTCCCAATCAATGGGACCCCATCCACCATGATCTTTACGTTCTCCCCACCCACACCTTGCATCTTAACACCGGTACCCAATACAGCATCCTGCGACAAACGAATGTTCAAATCGTTGGTGAGCAAGTCACGTAAATTTTGTGCCCCCTGACTTTCGATCCTTATCCTGTCGATCACCTTGATCTTATAAACAGATTCCTGCACCCTCGTAGGTACTGCATAGGAAGTAACCACAAATTCATTCATCTGCGACTGGTCTTCCTGGAAAGTAAAATGAAAATCCTGACCCGGAGTGATCGTATCAACAATAGTTTTGAATCCTACAAAGGATATTCTAATTTGCGCATTTGAGGTAGCTATATTCTTTATTTTCCCCTCTGCATTGGTAATTTCATACATGGCCTTTTCGCCGTTCAGTGGGTCGATAAAAATATGGGCCCCATACACTTCTTTGCCCTCGGTGTCTTTTACATAAATAAAAGATTGGGCTGAAACAAGTCCAGCCCAACCCACTATACACAAGAATACTATGTAGTTTTTATAACTATTCAAAGATTATCTAATAATAAATTTTTGGTTTGACATGGCATTTCCAACCTGAACCCTGGCAATATAAATACCTGTTGAAAGATTCATGGAGGTAAGGTCTATCATTACATGGTTAAATCCATGGTTATTGCTCAGTTTTTGTGTGGTGATCAATTTCCCATTCATATCAACAATACTTAAATCAGCGGTTTCAACATCGTTGTCCATTGTATAGGCAATATGGATAAAATCCGATGCTGGATTAGGATATATATTGAAATTAGCCATATTGTTTCCTTCCTCCTCTACCGATACCCAACCTGCCTGACGTACATTGAACAAGTATTTTCCAGCACCGGAACCTACAAAACCTGTAAACCAGATCTGGTAAATATCCCCTTGGAGGTCTTCCACAAAATACGACAATGAATCTTCAATTACCCAAACTCCGGTAAATGCTTTCCAATCGTGTCCGATCTCGGTCATATTAACTGACGTGGGATAATAGGTGGAATACCAAACATTGTATGCATCCGATGGTACAATATATCTGGCTTCGGTGATCTTTACCCCTTCATTGGCTCTTACTCCTGTTACAGGATAATATCCTACACCCAGCCAAGCCGCATAACGATCGAACATCAGGTCATAACTGCTTTTGGAGGGCTCTCTATCCATAATGCTACTGGTGGCCAATGCTACGTATGAATAATTTTTATTGGTGTTTCTGTTCACTGTAAAGGTATTGTCACCACTATTGTCCAGGTTTGCTACCCGAATGGTGATCGAATTGCTCATGGATGCAAAATTTTTGATCCATACTTTTTTATAAACTGAACCCCCGGCTAAACGAATAACAAACAATTTATCTCCAATTACATCATGGGTAATATTGTTATAATTCCCCCAGCCATAGTTTGGATGACCGGTCGCTCCGGTTTCAAAAGCACTTGGCTCGAAACTGGTATCACTGTCATGGCAACGGATCCAACTTACTCCTCCTTGCAGACCAGCAGTATCCAAGCTGGACCAAGTAGTGGTATCTCCTATTGATTTATATAGCTCCACCCCAAAACCTTCGTTGATCCGAATAGCCACCGTAAAGAGGGCATTAGAAGCAATGGCAATATCCCAATCGTTATTGGCGGTAATGGTATCATTTCCGGTACCAATGGTATAATATCCCTTTCCCACATATCCGGCACCAATAGTTACGGAATCGGGAGTTTGTGCCTGAATCCCCAGAATGGTACTGACTAAAATAATCGTAAAAATCTTCTTCATCGTTTATGTTTTAATTCATTGAATGTTGGCCGCAAAGGTATTGGCCGGAAGGCAAGTAAACAATCCCGCATATTGGGTAAATTGACTACCTAAGGTTGGGTATTGCAACCTAATAAAACTAAACAGTTGTTAATTGATGGATTTACTCTTTTTCCACCAGCCCTTGGGTATAGGCGTAATTGATCAGCTCTGCAGCGCTTTTGCAGGACAGTTTTTTCAGGATATTTTTGCGGTGGGTATATACAGTATGCGTACTTAAAAACAATTTATCAGCAATCTCCTTGGTGCTCTTTCCTTGGGTGATCAGCATCAATACTTCCATTTCTCTTTCGCTTAGATCGTCGTGGAGTTGTTGTTGAGGTTTTTCAGGGCCACGTTTAAAGCTATATTCGATCAATGCCTCTACTACCTTAGGGGTAAAGAACTTGATGCCCTCAATGGTTCCCCGGATGGTTTGCATCACCTCCTCGTCAGAGGAGTGAAGGGTAAAAAAACTGGTGATACTTAACTTATGCAGTTTATAAATGCTTTCTTTATCAGGATCGGAGAACAGAATGGTCTTGTATTTGACGATTAAGCCATTGGTTTCTTCCCATTCCGATTCCAGAAACATTTGCTCGAACCAACGATCGATCATTAGAATGGAAGGCTGATGCACCACTAGCATTTCCAATAACTGCTGCCTTCCGGTTGCAATACCTGAAAGTTCCACATCCTCCATTTTCTCCAAAATGCGAACCAGGCCTGATGATACTACCTGCTGAGAGGTAGCTAAAACTATCTTTGTTGTAGAGGACATTTTCTTTAAAAAGCATGCAAAGATGCAAAAAAAAACCCTCTTTTCCTAATGATGTATGTGGGCCTGTTTTATGGTCCATCGCCTATTTTAATACATTATAATGCTAATTCATAAACGCAAAATTGCAAAGAGCAGATAGCATCGGAAACTCATGGGAGCGGGCATTAGCCATACTTAGTGAGGCAGTTTTGATAGAAGGAATGGGCTACTGAATAGGGTTTAGGCGGGAGCCTATGGATTTGAAGTGGATAGCTGTAGGAGCCGGCCTGTGGGCTGGTGATATTAGGTCTTGTTTATTTTAAGCATATTTAATTTTGCCATCTAAAATTTATGTGCAACTTTTGGAGCCCGTCCGAATCGGTTCATCCGGGCGGAGTAGATTGAGCATGCTGAAACTTGACAAGATAAAGGCCCCTATACAAGCAGAAATGGATGTGTTTGAGAAAAAATTCAAGCAATCCATGAAAAGCTCAGCTCCTTTGCTCGATAAAATAACACAGTATATTGTTAAGCGAAAGGGCAAACAAATACGACCCATGTTTGTTTTCTTAAGTGCCCATGTCAGTGGTCAGGTAACTGATCAAACCTATAGGGCGGGTATATTGATAGAGCTCCTGCATACCGCTACATTGGTACATGACGACGTGGTTGATGACAGCAACGAAAGGCGTGGTTTTTTCTCCTTGAACGCTATCTGGAAAAATAAAATTTCGGTTTTAGTGGGTGATTTTTTATTAAGCAAGGGCTTATTGTTATCCACTCAAAACGGTGATTACAGGTTATTGGAAATAGTAACCAATGCAGTAAAATTAATGAGTGAAGGGGAGTTGCTCCAAATTGAAAAAGCACGCCGGCTTGATATTGTGGAAGAAGTTTATTTCGAGATCATTCGCAGAAAAACAGCATCCCTCATTGCCTCTTGTTGTGCCTGCGGGGCCTGTAGTGCCAATGCCCCTGAAGAAACTGTACAGCTCATGGCCGAATTTGGCGAAAAAATAGGGATTGCCTTCCAGATCAAGGATGATCTATTCGATTATCAGCATTCTCATTTAATAGGAAAACCAACAGGTATTGATATTAAAGAACAAAAAATGACCTTGCCCCTTATCTATGCACTCAACAATACGGACAAGGCTACCAAAAGAACAATTATCCGTATTGTAAAAAACAACAACAATGATCCTAAAAAGGTAGAAGAAGTAATTGATTTCGTGAATAAAAGCGGTGGCATCCCCTATGCCACGCAAAAAATGAATGAGTATAAGGATTCAGCACTCGATATGCTAAAAGCTTTCCCCGATAATGATTATAAGCAGTCGTTGATCGACCTTGTAAATTTTACAGTGGAAAGAAATCATTAAAAAGGCTAAGACCTAGTATTTTTGTCTTTGGTCCTGGATCCTAGGCCTTGCTTAAGGCACGCTATCGCTTCTCCCCCTGCTTGATACGGCTTATTAATAGCATTTTGGCTAATTTTATAAAATTTCTATCTTTGCACTCCTAAATGGTTACTGGTAATTAGTAACTGGTAACTCGGAAGAACATAAAAATGTTATTCTTCCGAATTACAAACAACCAATTACTATTTACCAATGTCCGATGGTGTAACTGGCAACACGTCTGATTTTGGTTCAGAAGAGTCCAGGTTCGAGCCCTGGTCGGACAACAAAAGGTCTAACGAAAGTTAGGCCTTTTTTGTTTGAACAGGACGAGAAGCCTGTCCCGAATTTACTTCGGGTAGCTCTGGTCGGACAACAAAAATCCTCATCCGCCTTTTGGCGAGATGGGTTTTTTTTGGCCATTTTTTGAATTAAAAAAGCCCCCTACTATTAGGGGGCTTTTCAATATTAGATGACATCCAATTAATATTGGGTGGTAATCACAATTCTATGTGTATATACATCATCATTGCTACGAAGTACGATCAGATAAGTACCAGCTCTTAATGTAGAAAGGTCTATTTCCTGCAAGAAGGTTTCGGTTACCTGTCCATACACGTAGTTTCTAAGGATCCTTCCTTCGATATCGGTTACCTCCATTCTCAATTCTTTACCCAAAAATCCTTGGATATTCATATTTATGATTCCATTGGATGGATTTGGATAATAACTAACAGTCGCAATTGAACCATCTGGATTATTGATACCGGAAGTAAAGTTCACTTGGATCGTATCAGAGTCCGAACAACCATTTGCATCCGTTACGGTTACCCAATAGGTACCATTTGTATTCACGTTAATGGTTTGTGTTACTGCTCCTGTGCTCCAGAGATAAGAACTGAACCCTGCGCCTGCATCCAACATTGCTGGTGGGTTAGGTTGCACAATATTCGGTCCTAAGTTAACCACTGGAAGCGGATTGATCGTTACGGTAGCTACATCTGTATCTATAGTGCCACAACCATCTGTTACCGTAAGTGTATAAGACGTTGTAGATGATATCAAACCTGTGGTAATGCTACTTGTGGCAGCCCCTCCGGGGTTCCATGAGTATCCATATACTCCATTACCACCCGTAACCATAGAACTTAATACAAATCCCGAACCCGGTCCACAATTTGCCGTATCTGTTACAGTAACATTCATAGGATCCACAATATCAATCAGCACTGAGTCCGTAAGAGAACCGCAACCGTCGGTAACCGTTACTCCTACCATATAATCAAATGGGATACTTGAAACAAAAGCAGAATCATTGGTACCTAAACCATCACTCCAAAAGAAAGTATAATCACCATAACCACCATTGGCATTAGCCACCAGGGTATCAGGACCTCCGACACAAGTAAGTGCTGGAGAAGCAAATGGATTTAATGTCAACGGAGCCAATACATGAACATTCAAGGTATCATAATTATAGCAACCCGTAATAGAATCCAATGCGGTAAATACATAATCAGTAGTTACAGTAGGCGAAGCATTGGTTGTTAATGAATCAGGATATTGAACGGTCCCTGATGGAGTCCATACAGTACCTATGTTTGCTGTTTTCATCAATACAATATTTGGCCTGTCAGACGATATAGCTGTTGCAGTTGGATTTGTACACACTGTTGGAAAGTTATCAGCTCTAAAATAACTTACTGATGTGAAAGGTGTAGTAGTATGATTCATGGTGACATTCTCGGTATATGCTAACACATCATTGTTATAACATGTTTCAATGATAATATTAGAAGTTCCGTCCCAGTTAAATGGAGTGGAGAAGGTATGGGTCATCACACCTACAGATATAATTTCATAGGGAACTGCATATACTGTGGTAAAAGAGGGTGTCTCAAATGTTGCAGTAAGTGCATTCACGGATGTGGGTGCCATTTTTATGGTAAACCCTAATAGTGAATCCACGGAAAGGTTCATATTGATCACCTCCAACTGCATAGCAGTAAAGTCTCCCCCTGTAACTCCCATTGCCGTTAATTCCGATGCAAGGATCAAGATCTGATGTCTGGCACCCTCATACCAGTTTCCATATACACATGGATAAGTGGTGGTGGTATTTTGTACCGTACCTGTACCGAGAACTACAGAAGATGGTGAAAAAGTAGCATTCAATACTACTGGAACAGCTCCATTGCAAATGGTATCATCACTAACGGTAGTTGTAAACTGAGGAGCCAATGATACAGCTAACATAAGTGTATCAATATTTGAACATCCTGTTACCGTATCCAAAGCATTTACAAAATAAGTTGTTGTTGTTGTAGGGGTAGCGGTAATACTATCTCCAGTTGTTGAACTTAATCCGGCAGCAGGTGTCCAGTTATAGGTATATCCTGCATTCGGACTGGTAACGGTAAATGTAGAGAAGTTATCAAAACTGGTTCCGGTACAAATACCAGTACCTGAAGATGAAGTAGCAGTAATGGTTGGAGGAGTGGTTACAGTAGCTATCACTGTGTCTCTGTAAGATGCAGCACAACCCGAAGTATAATGGACAATACCATTGAATACACGAGGTTGATTTACCATTCCGGCAAATGCAGTTCCTCCATAACCTTGATAAACCTCCAGGTCAGCGTTCGCGTTATATATGGCACCTAATACAGTTCCATTGGTGTAATTCACTCCACCGTTATTAAATATTTGGAACGAATAGGTTTGACCAGCAGGAATAGTTACGCTAAACATGATTGGAATAGGAGTTACCAAACCTGTACCCATCTGAGGCACGCCAGTAGCTGTTCCTAATTGAGTCCACCCAACGTTGGAAAGATGCGATCCAGGAGAAAGTAGAAAATCATTCGGACGATACCATACTTCCCAGTTTCCAGGGGCAGTAGTACTCGTATGGCCATCAAAGTTAGTAACGGTAATGGTTGTAAGTGCTTTAATGGTAAAACAATTTCCGCTGGAACCATTACCGGCTGCATAGGTAGTCGTATGTGCACCTGCTGCTGTTCCCGTTGAACTCTCAACATAGAAAGTATCTGTTTGAGTAACGAATGGGGTATAAACAATTCCGGTATCCAAAGAAGTACCTCCATTAGGAACGTTGAACCAGTTAAGCAACCCTGATCCGGAAGCATATAAATCTAATAAACCAGGACCACAACGTGAGGTATCATTACCGATGGCGGGTAATACATAATTGATGATAACTGTATCAATGGTAGAGCTATGAAGTCCACATGAAGTTGATCGGAAGAAGAGGGTATCAGGCGTTGTACTTACATCCGTATATACATATGGATTAGTAGTAGCTGATGGAATATTTGACCAAGCCACCCCATTTTGAGAAATTTCCCATTGGTAGGTACCACCGGTAGTTGCTCCTGCATTCGTTAATGTAACAGTTGCTCCTGCACAAATACTTCCCTGATTGGTGGTGGAAGTACCTCCCGCCACCGTTATATTTACAACACCCATCGCATCATTAGAATTAATGAAATCCAATGGTGTAGTGGCCGAAGCATTCCATGTATAAGTTCCAAGAGCAGTCATATCATAGTTGGTTCCCACCAACACATCCATGGTTCCTCCTCCAGCTAATATTCCTGAGGTAAGCACTACCGTTGGAAATACTACAGGATTAGGACCCGCTACACTTGAGTTAATCGTAACATTGTTCACTGAAAAGTCGATCGCACTGGTAGTTGCATAATTTTTTAATCTCACAATTACAGAATCTGTTGCACTATGACATTCAGAAGTTCCGGGATTCACCAACAATGAAATTCCTATATCTATATTCACCGGGAAAGCATCTACTTCATCCGCTCCAATATCCGGATCGGTACCACCACCATTAACACTACCAATTGGTCCTGGACGAGTATCACCATCAATATCCACATTGATTCCGGTTACTCCAATTGCACGACTCTCCACAATGGACACCAATGCTCCGTTGATGTGAGGATCTGTTGCACTCATAAATCCTGGATTTGCAAAGAATGAGTTGGTATCGTTGGCAGAGGCAGATACCCATGCGGATAAATTGGCAACGTTGGCTGCGTTATAGCTACCAAACATAAATCCGGTTCCATTACCAAAATAAACATTCCTGTCGGATTTAATCGTTGTGTTGTTGTTTAAACTAATGGCATAATGGATTCCAGTAGATGTACCATTGCTTCGGAAGTTTGTAATGACATTGGCTTTTAGCGTATCTGTTGCACCTACGGTAGTTCTTCTAAAGCCTATGGTATTGGTCGCTGCACCATTTACACCCGTGCCTGCAATTCTAATCGTATTAAATAAAAACCGCGAACTTCCGGTGGTTGATTTGCTCATGCCAATAAATCCATTCGGCGCAGTGATCGATGCAGCTGTAAGATCCAATCCTAAATCCACAAAATTGTTATAAACCCTCATGTTACCAATCAGGTTATCAATTCCAATAATAGATGCGCCTCCGGTATTTAAGGGAGCTCCCAAATTAGAAATCTTGTTTTCATAGATCAGGTTATTTGTACCCACGGTAGTAGTGGTACTATATACCAATCCTTGCACAACCACATTCGCTCCAGATGAGGCCAGGTTATAAATATTGCTAATGATGTTATCTGAAATATTCAATCCGTTTACAGTCCCTGTACGAACAATACCTGCAGCCGAAGAGGTGGTAGTCGCATTTATTTGAGGAGATAAAGTGGCCAGGTTATTAACGGTATTTCCAATAATAGAGGCTGTACCTGATGAGATTAAAATTCCCCGGATACTTCCCGTAGTAGATGTACCATTATAATAACTGGTCATATTGGCGATGGTGTTATTGGAAATGGTTCCAACACCTGCACCCCCTGTGATTCTGATTCCTTCAACAATTCCAGCTGTTGCAGCTGTCGAAAAATTAGTTCGGATATTGTTATTGATGGTAGTACTTCCGATCAGGTTATTGGAAATCGTGTTGTTAGTTCCTGAGCTAACACTTATCCCCACAAACGAAGTAGAAACTGTTGGCAAAGTACCATTGAGCTTCAATCCTCCAATCTGATTACCTGTAACGGTATTCACTCCAGTAGCAGTAACCGTAATGCCCATGGTAAGTCCGCCAGCCGTGCTGGTGGTTACTACGATACTATCACTATTGGTATTGCTCCCGATAATATTATTGGTAATACTAAAATTGTTGGTTGTGCCGGCAGCCGCAATTCCGCACCAGATTCCCGGAGTCGTTGTGATCCCGGAAGTGGTTGATAAATTGAAGTTTTTTATGGTATTGTTGGAGATGGTATTCACGGCAAAACTTGTATTCCCGGTTGCGTTGATCACATTCAAACGATTCGCAAAGTTACCGTTCATCGTATAGTTACCTGCCATGGTTGAGTCGGCTCCTCCAAATTTATTGTTAGAAATTAGATTACCTCCAGATGCAGCCGTCGTTGTTGAAACCAATATGATATTATGTGTATTTCCAACCGTGGTTGTTCTGGCAGCCGTTTGATAGAATTCATTGTTGGATATATTCCATGCTCGGTTACCAGCACCAATATTGATGGCGTTAGAGGCAGTTCCTGCGGCGAACCAATCCTCAAATGTATTGTTATATAACGTCATGTTTACCCAGCTATTCGCCAATACATTTGTTGAGTATATAAATTGACTGGGATTGGTAGCTCCTTCCGAAAATGCAGAATTATTGATGAACAAATTGGTTTTACCTGCGGTAGTGGCATTGGTTCCTATATTTACTACTCCATTGGTAGTTCCGGTAGTAACCCCAACTATATTTACATAGTTAGCCCCTAAGTTATCTCCATCATTGGTAAAGGACATTGCCGAAAAACCGGTTGCTGTATTAGCAATGGTTAATTCCTTGGTCGTTCCAGCACCACCCGGGCGTCCATCAAATCTAAAATAGGTAGCTCCGTTAAATACGACCGTATTTGAAGTACCATTGGTAATAGATAGATTGGTGGCTCCTATTTCCGGTCTCACTGTAATAGAAGTACCTGGTCCTGACCCAACAAATGGAATATTCAAAGGAAAAGTTTCCACAGTGCTCACATAAGCTGCCTGCAATTCAAAATTACATGGACAAGCCAACCCTTGTAACACGGCATCAGCAATAGCTGCTGTGAGGGATGTATAGGCACCTGTTGGACCAACGGTATAATTTCCGCAAAGCATTCCACCTAAAGTTGCCTGCGTTCCGCTTAACGGTGGTATACTTGGGATACTTGCTATGGCATATACTTGCCAGTAATACAATGTATTTGAAAATAACCCTGTTTGGGGAAGATTATAAGGTGTACCGGTGGTAGCCATTGATGCAGACACAACCGTTCCAGCGAAAGTATAATTGATCCCATCTATCGAACGATACACCTGAAAACTTGTTTCGTTCGTTGAATTATCAATCCACTCTACCGTCATTCCGGTGGTGGTAACTCCGCTAAAAGTTAAAGTGGTGGGTGCTGCAGGTGATACAGCTGTCCAGGTATACGTTTGTCCGCTTGTTGGAAGAAGGGTGGTATTTAATTCACAGGTGGCAAAATTAAATGCCCCGGGATTTGAGTTCGCCCAAGTATTGGGAATAATGGCAGCAACCTCTCTATTATTAAAATCTGCATTAGAGTTTCCCCTAAGACCTACCTCCACAAAATCATCTACACTGGCATCCTTTACAAAGGTTCCATAAACTACGTCAATAACATTGCTGGTTTCAGATAACCGGATTTGAAAATCCCAATCATCACCTGCATTGCTAAAATAATCCTGATAGTTGGTCCATTGAACCACCAACGTTCTGTTAGGAGCAGTTCCAATGGTTTCATATCTCAGGTCTCCATTCGCTAATCCCTGTATATCCTGGCTACAAGCAGCTATGATATTATTGGTTGTACCTGAGCTTATAGCCGTGTAAGAGGATGCAATAGCTGTACCCAACGCAATGAACCCGTTGGATTGCACACTAAATGATGTGTAGGCAATCCCATTGTACCAAAAAGTAAATCCAATAGGGTTATTAGGGAAGCTGGTATCGTCATTAGTTGGAACCCCTAAAACAGTTCCACCGCTTATTGGGGTATAAGCCCCTGCGGATTGGGAGAAAGTATAAGCTGACACCTGTGCATTTATACAGGTGGTAAATAAACTAAGCCCGACTAAAAAAAGTAGAATTTTGTTTTTCATAATCAAAAAATTTTGGACAAAAAAGATTAAAATAATTTTAAGTATTCATTAAAATAGATGACGAAGGTAGGGAATCATTTGCTTATGATAAAGCATTTTAACACCAAAAAATTTATATGATTCATAGTTGTTAAAGAAAGTGACGCGATGTGCAATAAATTGATTATGAGATCATTGATGATAAATCCTTTCATATCAAGCTAAAATTTGCATATTCGTGCTGAAAAAAATGGTAGATATGGCTTCATCCGTTGCAAAAAAAATCTCTTTTAGCCTCTTCGTATGCTGTTCTTCATTGATATACACACAGACTAACATGACACCACCTATCGCAAAAAAAATTCCGTATTCGCTTACTAATCATGGTGATACCAGAATAGATAATTATTATTGGCTCAATAACCGTGAAGATAAAAAGGTGATCGATTACCTGGAGAGCGAAAATGCCTATACGAAGGGCATGATGTCACAAGTGGAGTCGTTTAAAGAAAGCCTGTTCAAAGAAATGGTAGGAAGGATCAAACAGACAGATCTTTCTGTTCCTTACAGGGTAAGGGGATATTGGTATTATACCAGATATGAAGAAGGAAAAGAATACCCTATTTATTGCAGGAAAAAAGAGAATATGGACAGTAAAGAAGAAATCATGCTGGACGTGAACATGATGGCTCAAGGATCGTCCTATTATGATGTAACAGGACTTTCAATAAGTATTGACAATAACTTACTTGCCTATGGAGTAGATAATGTGAGCAGAAGAAAATATACGCTTTATATTAAAAACTTAACCACCGGCGAAGTATACAAAGACAATGTTCCGAATACTGATGGATCTTACGTATGGGCCAATGACAACAAAACTTTATTTTATGATGTAAAAGATGAAGAAACCCTGAGAACTTATCTCATCAAAAAGCACATTCTTGGAAATCCTGCCGACAAAGATGTAAATGTATATGAGGAAAAAGATGTAACATTTGGATGTGGTGTGTATAAGTCAAAATCTGAAGACTATATTTTTATAGGATCCTATAGTACGCTTACCTCTGAAGTATTTTATTTGAGTGCCAAAAATCCAGAAGGCAAGTTTAAATCGGTTATTGGAAGAGAACGTGACCATTTATACAGTGTAGAATATTTTGATGGTAACTTTTATATTACCACCAATAAAAATGCTAAAAATTTTCGTCTGGTAAAATTTGCTGTTAATGAAACCAACGAAGATAATTGGCAGGAGGTGATCCCTCACCGAGATGCAGTGCTGTTGGACGGAATAGAGATTTTCAAAAATCACCTGGTGGTTTCGGAAAGGGAAAATGGATTAACCCATATCCGAATTATTAAATGGGACAACAAAAAGGTAGACTTTAGGTTAAAATTTCCGGAGCCTGTATATACCGCTTATACTTCTATTAACCCTGATTTTGATACCGATATTCTTCGGTATTCATACACCTCCCTTATTACCCCCAATAGTGTCTTTGATTTTAATATGAGCACTGGTGAAACCATCCTTCTCAAGCAACAAGAAGTCCTAGGAGGATATGATCCAACTTTGTATAAATCCGAAAGAGTATTTGCCAAAGCGGAAGATGGTACATTGATTCCTATCTCCCTTGTTTATAAATCAACTACCACTATAAGTTCAGAGACCCCTTTATTACTATACGGATACGGCTCCTATGGTGCTACGATGGATCCTTATTTTAGCTCGATGAGATTAAGCTTGTTGAACCGGGGGTTTGTTTTTGCCATTGCTCACATCAGAGGGGGTCAGGAAATGGGAAGGCAATGGTATGATGATGGTAAACTGTTGAACAAAAAAAATACGTTCACCGACTTTAATGCTTGTGCCGAACATATGATCAATATAGGATATACATCGCCGCAGCATTTATACGCCATGGGTGGAAGTGCTGGTGGACTCTTGATGGGGGCTATAATAAATATGCGACCAGATCTTTATAAAGGTATAGTGGCACAAGTTCCATTTGTAGATGTGGTGACTACTATGCTCGATGAAAGTATTCCGCTTACTACAGGTGAATTTGACGAGTGGGGAAATCCAAAAGATCCAGTCTACTACGACTATATAAAGTCCTACTCTCCTTACGATAATGTGGAGACCAAAGATTATCCAAATATGTTGGTAACCACAGGCCTCCACGATTCGCAAGTGCAATATTGGGAGCCTGCCAAATGGGTGGCTAAATTACGTGACATGAAAACGGACCAGAACAAACTCCTGCTGTATTGTGAAATGGAGGCTGGCCATGGGGGCAAATCAGGCAGATTTGAAAGACTGAGGGAAGTGGCGATGGAATATGTATTTTTATTGGACCTGGAAGGAATTAAAAAATAAACCCTAAACGTCACTGCTCTTCTAATTTCGTTTTAACTGCTTCGATTGAAGAAATCGACTTTCTTCTTACTATATTTTCTTCCAGGATCATTCTGGCTTCATCCACCGTATAATGAGCAATTGGCCTTTTAAAAGCAGGCTTAGCTGTTAAGGTCATGATCAATTCACTCAGTTTCTCCGGAATTCTCTTCTGTCTTTTCAGTGGTACCGACAACATCATCTGCAACAAAACAGCAGGGTGATTTTCCTTATACGGCACCTCTCCCGATAACGATTCATACATGCAAATTCCGAGGCTAAAAAGATCTGTACATTCCGAAACCAGTAGTGGTTCATTCAACATCAGTTCGGGTGCTGCATAGAGCATGCTAAAATGTAATGGGGCTTCTTTTTGTTTCGCCGGAAGGGCATCCTTTTTTAAAGCTAATCCAAGATCGAGCAATATTACAGATTCCCCAGATCGTGAAAAGTCATATCCAGAAAACAGAATATTGGAAGGCTTGATATCTCCATGAATATATCCTCCTGAGTGCAATACTTTTATCTTCTCACATAGCTCTTTATATAGCTGAATGTATGACACCAGGTTTTTTTTACGTCTAAATTTTTTCTGTACTTCTTTTAGCGTCATGCCGGGAATAAATTCGCGGATGATATAATAATGGTTCTCCTGTTTTTTAAAATCAATGGTTCGGGAATTCACTCCTTCGAAAAAAGGCAAGTCAGCTTCCGCGGTAAACCGGGTCACGGCCATGTCGGAATGGATCAATCTTGGATGGAGTTGCTTAATAATGAATTTCTCCGATCCCTTTTCAACCAGGTATACAATAGAAAATTTGCCCTCATGGATCTTTTTGGCTTTGCTTAGATCCATATTTAATTATTGGTATACTTTATTTAACCAATCCCTCATCAGGATAAGTACCTCGGGAGAAAAGGTTTCTTCGAGTTTGCCGTATTCACTTATTTCACCTGTAGTGGTAGTTTGAAACAGGTGGTTTTTATCCTTTACTTCCACCACTTCGTTTTTTGGGTTATTTGCCAGGTATTTTTTAAAAGCTTTCAGGTTCTGTGCAGCATTTACCTGCTTATCCAATGAGCCATTCAATGCAAGAAAAGGAGTTTGGATACTATCTAAATAGTTGGAAGGATTAAATGAAAGAAATGCCCTCATTGGTTTTCTAAGAAACTCAGCGATTACTTCATCCTCCTCGGCTCCAATAGAAAAACGCGATTTGGCTGCATCCGGTAATTTAGGTCCATGAATTTTAAAAATATTTTTAATGGAGGAGCCAGCGGTGGCACTATCCACCGTAAGATCCCCGGCTATTTTAAATATTTTATTTAAAAATGGGCCTACCAGTTTGGCAAAATCATTTTCATTTACACCCATCACTGTGCTTAGATCTTTATTCTGCTGCATCATTAATTCTTTCACTGGGACCGCAGGGCCTGCCAATGAAATAAAGAATCCTAGCTTTCTATCTTTTAAAACAATTTGCGACACCAGCGATCCCTCGCTATGGCCAATCAATCCCATTTTTTTATCATCCGTGATCCCGGTTCGCTCTTTCGCCATATCGATCACCGCGTTTACATCGTTGGCAAAATCAAAAATGGTGGAGTTCTCAAAACTACCAGTGCTTCTGAATGAGCCACGGTCATCAAATCGCATCACGGCATAACCATTTTTGGTGAGATAGTCGGCAATGATCCAGAAGGGTTTATGGCCTACCATGCTTTCTTCCTTATCCTGCTTCCCACTGCCACTGACCAGAATGGCACAGCCTTTCATTTGATATCCTTTTGGAATGGTTAAAGTGGCAAACAAGGTTAAATTGTCTTTTGTATTCGTTACCAATAATTCTTCTACCAAATAATCAGGGAAGAGATCAGGGTTCTGGGGCCGAACAGGTTCAATATTATCGTATGACCTGTTCACACCCAATGGAAACTGATAGGGTCCTTGTATCCAGGAGCCCACTGCCATTGAATCATGATGTTCTTTTTTGCCTAGAAACCTGGCCTTGGCAACAGGTATATCTATATTAAAACTGTCTTTACTCCATTTGGCCAATTTACATTCCAGGTCCCAAACATGTTGTTCGGGAATATCCAGGGTTACCCATTTTGGATTGGGCCAATCATAGGTTACATTAAACTCAACGGTTACGGTTGCAGTGCCCATGTTCAATTTCCCAGACCAAAAATCCATGTATTGGGAAAAGAGTTGACCAGAACACAATAAAAATAAAATGAATAGGCATTTTTTCATATTTTCAAATATACATAATTTAATGGCTGCCTGCCTGCCGATAGTTGCGGGATGGACGTCTATTCTCATCCTGGTAAAAAGTCGTTCCGTAGGCCTACATTGTTATCCTAAAATCCATGCCAGGTTGCGCTGGATTGATGGTCTTGGATTGATCCCGGGGTGGTGACCATGCATAAAGAGGGGTGCACAAAAAGATATTTATTTCTTCTTGTTCTTGAGTTTGCCTTGCTCCACTCTGGTATCGTATTCATAATATCTATGTGTACGATAATTGAGAATGTATTCTTTTTTTAGATACGTCAGCTCTCCATTGCTCTTTTTTATGTCGCTGGCAATCGTAGGATTATAATACCCCCTCATTCTGCGTTCTTTATCTACCAATACAATGCTATAGGGATCCGGGGCTTCTTTTACATCGGGATCATAAACAAAATATCCATTCTTTTTAATGGAATCGAGCTTTTCGTCAGGCACGATTACATATAACCAAGAAGTATCTTTTCCTGCCAACAAAGGTGTATAGGCCGATGGAGGAGGAATGGACTGCCCCTTATAATGCTCCAGATAGGTAATGAAATAAATATCCTTATGCTGTCCTAAGATCTGTGATGCGCAATAGATGATTTGGTTCGGAATGGAATCCAGTTTCGAAAAATCAAGAAAGTGGGCAATATAGATCCTTCTTTCCATTTGCAGTGGATTAAAGGGAGTGGAATCTGTTTTTAACAACTGAACTGAAGGAATTTCGAAATACACCGTATCCTTTACTTGCTTTCCTTTAATAGTAGTATCCACAATGGTTATAGGTCCGTAAAATGGCAACCGGCTTACTTTGTGGACCCCTGTATAAATGAAGAAATAAAAAAGGACAGTGGGCAATGCCAATAACCCAAGAAGTACCGAAAATTTGAATATTTTTTTTCTTTTTGAATCGCTCATAATATTCGCAAAGGTAATCGTATTAAAATAAAAATGGGTTATAAGAAACCTTATAACCCATTAAAAATATTCTTATGGATGATCAATGCCCGCCTCCACCTTCAGGATTTCGCTGCATGAAAACAGGAAAATCGTAGTGGATGGTATTTTGATAATATCCCTCGTTCATCATTAATATAACGAAATAAGTAAGTACTACTACCAAAAATCCTAAGGTCAATTTAAAAGATACTTTCTCATCCTTTAAGTGCATATAGGAGAATATAATATAGCCGGCTTTTAACAGTGTTAGGGCTATGTAAATAAATTTAAGCCATTTGGTAATGTTATGATGGGTAATTTTATCTGCTCCCCAAACATTGTAATAGTTCATGAAAGCCAGACTCACCTCTGCAGTAGTAACCACCAACAGGATCCAAAATACTTTCCAGATCCACCACGTTTTGGCAGGAGCTATAGGATCACCTGGGCGGTGAATGTGTTGCTCATAATAATCATATTCCATTGACATAAAACGAAATTTATTTTTTAGTAAATAATATGCTTAGATCAAATAGTAGAATGTAAATACAAACACCCAAACTAAATCTACAAAATGCCAGTATAATCCAATTTTTTCAATCCACTCATAGTGTCCTCGTCTCTCAAATACACCCCTAATCACCATGATCAATGAAATGACGTTGATGAGTACACCGGAAAATACGTGTGATCCATGAAATCCGGTAATGGTAAAGAAGAGGTTGGCAAATGCCTTGGCGCCATATTCATTTTCTATCATGGTTGCCCCATAAATATGAGATCCGTCGGGTTGTTGATATCCATGAGGAGTTCCTGTAATAAAATGTGTCCATTCCCATGCCTGAGATCCTAAGAACATACATCCACCAACGATGGTCAATACCATCCATAGGATCACTCTTTTTTTATCACCTCTATGTCCGGCATCCACTGCTAAGACCATGGTAACCGAGCTCATGATGAGAATGAAGGTCATTAAGGAAACGAAGAGAAGAGGAATATGTCCTTCAACTCCCGGGAAATGGTTAAAAACTCCATCGGGATCAGGCCAATGCTGAGAATTAGCGTTCCTGGTAGCTCCGTAATAGATTAATAAAGCCGAGAAAGTAAGTGCATCCGAAACTAGGAAAAACCACATCATCATTTTTCCCCAAGAGATATTGTAAGGGGCTGCACCACCACCCCAGGCTTGTTTACTGGAAATTTGTTCAGTTGCTGAGTGAGACATATATTCTTGTTCTATAGTGTTAAGTTAAAATAACTGATCTGCATAGTTCCAAAACAGGAACAAATATAACCACAATCCATCTAAAAAATGCCAGTACATTCCGCTCAACTTAAGGCCTGTATGACTTTTCGGACTATACTTCCCAACTGCTGAACGGATACCCGTTACCAGCAAAGAGATCAATCCTCCAATCAAATGGGCCAAATGCAAGGCTGTAATAACATAAAATAATGAACCACTGTTACTCTTTGTCCTGGGATCGGCAGGGTAAATATCATTTCTGATCAACTCTTTCCAACCTTCCCACTGCAAATAAGTAAATATTATTCCTAAAATCAAAGTACTGAATATAAATAATGTAGCTAAACCTTTCTTAGCCCTTTTAGTGAACATACTTCCTAGCATCATGGTAATGCTGCTGAGAACTAATACAATGGTGCTTTGGGTAAACTGCAAAGGGATATCAAAGAGGATCCATGCGCTTTGTGCCTGTCTTACTATAAAATATGAACAAAAGCCTCCAAACATGATAAAAATGGCAAACATGGCCAGCCACATCATAAACAACTTGGCTCTTTCCATGTCCCGCTTGGTAGGCTCTGAAGAAAAAGGTGGCGGACTGGTGATCTGGACGTTTTCTGTCATATATTTATCCACATAAAGATTTGAACTACAGGCAAGTACAGAAAGCTGGTAAACATTAGGACGGTCGCATCCTTCATATGGAGGCTTTTATACAACCTGAGAGCAGGAATAAGGAATACAATTCCACAGATCCCGATAATAATTCCGGAGATCAAGTGGGTATACCCCATAAAAACGGGTACTATACTTACTGGGATTAAAAACAAGGTATAGATAAGGATTTGAAAGGCATTCTGTTTACTATGCCCAGATCTAAAGGGCAGTAAACTAAACCCTGCTTTGGCATAGTCCTCATTCATCCTCCAGGCGATTGCCCAGAAATGCGGGAACTGCCACATGAACTGGGTAGCAAATAATAACATTGCCAGATAATCAACGCTGCCCTTGGCGGCTACATAGCCTAATAATGGAGGCAAAGCTCCTGGGATGGCCCCTACAAAAACGGCTATAGAACTTACCCTTTTAAGTGGGGTATATACAAAAGCATATAAGATCAAGGACGAAACGCTTAATACGGTGCAAAGCGGATTGGTCCCAAACCATAGAAACAACGTTCCAGTGATCGTAAACACTATTACCAAAACGTAAGCCTCGGTTACCGACATTTTTTCTTTCGGTAAAGGACGTTGCATAGTCCTTTTCATGAGCTTGTCCAACTCTCTTTCGAAGATCTGGTTAAGCCCGTTACTTGCAGCAGTAATAGAGAATCCTCCGATCAATAAACAGATAAATGTACTTGGATCAAATATTCCACCGGCAATCAGGTAACCCAATCCGGCTGAAAATAAAACCAGTAATGATAACCTTAGCTTAGTAAAAGCTATATAATCAGAAATTTTTAGAGAAGAGGATTTTTCGATTTGTACTGAATTTTCTGCCAACACCTGAGGATAATTTCTTAACGGGGCAAAAGTAATGTTTTTGGGTAAAAAGGCTGAGATTATTAACAAAAAAGAATATTCGATTTTTTTGTACATTCGCAGTCCTTTTGATTATTTGGAGAGATGTCCGAGTGGCTTAAGGAGCACGCTTGGAAAGCGTGTGTACTCCAAAAGGGTACCGTGAGTTCGAATCTCACTCTCTCCGCCAAAGAAATGAAGCCCAACTTGTTGGGCTTCATTTCTTTGAACAGCTCCCCACTCAGAGATCACGAAGCGAAGCGGAGTAATCTCATTGACCGATTACCGGATGGAGAAAAAGAGCAGTTTGGCTGCTTCATTTCTTTGAACAGCTCCCCCACTCAGAGATCACGCAGCGAAGCGGAGTGGCCTCATTATCAATGTTTTAAATTCAAATAGCTGATTAACCAACCGCCCAACACTACCATGATGTTAACCCAAAAAGGAATCATAGAAATAGTTGAATATAAGCCCGAACATCGCCAAAGGTTCAAGGAGATCAATGAGGAATGGATCACCAAGTCTTATTTCATGGAAGAGGAGGATCAAAAAACCCTGGATAATCCGGAAGATTATATATTGAAGAACGGAGGTAAAATATATATTGCGCTCTATGATGGATTTCCAGTTGGCACCTGTGCTTATCTGAATCTGGGTGACCGGGTGTACGAAATGATTAAAATGGCAGTAGATGAAAAATACAGAGGATTAAAGATCGGATGGAAAATGGGTGAATCATCGGTGCTTAAAATAAAAGAAGAGGGAGCTAGAAAAATTATTCTTTATTCCAACACCAAGGGTTCGGCGGTAGCGATTGAATTATACTATAAACTGGGATTTATAAAAGTCCCCTTAGATAATTCGGAATTCATTCGGGCTGATATAAAAATGGAAATGGATTTTTAAGTTCTTTCACCCCGGATAGGCCGGAGAAATTCTTCCGCAATTATTTTTTTATCCCTATGATTCGCCAATAAAAACATAAGCTTAGTTAAGGCGGCTTCGCAGGTCATATCGGCCCCGCTCAGCACATTTAATTTTTTAAATCCTGCACCCGTTTCATATTTACCTTGTTCCACCATACCTTGAATGCATTGGGTAATATTGATCAACAGGATCCCTTTTTCCTGCGTAGCCTTCAACCATTCGAAAAACCAGGGCTCCAATGTGGCATTACCGGCGCCGAAAGTTTCCAAAATGATGGCTTCAATTCCGGGGATATTGCTCATCGATTCTACCACCTGTTTAGTAATTCCGGGAAACATTTTAAAAACCACCACATTCGGATTCAATGTTCCATAAAACTTTGTTTTACCTACCGCATGGTGAATGACATGATCGTGATATTCAATATTCACACCTGCTTCGGCCAACAAGGAATAGTTAGGACTCATGTATGCATTGAACTGGCTGGTGCTGAATTTAAAGGTTCGGTTGGCTCTGTATAATTTAAATTCAAAATAAATAGAAACTTCAGGCACTCTGGCTAGGCCATCTTTGCTTTTTGCGGATGCAATTTCTATTGCAGTAATAATATTTTCTTTGGCATCGGTCCTTATCAATCCCAAAGGGATCTGTGAACCTGTAAAGATGACGGGCTTCTGTAAATTTTCTATTAAAAAGCTAACAGCAGATGCAGAATAAGCCATGGTATCGGTTCCATGCAATACCACAAATCCATCATAGTTTTCGTATTCGGTTTTAATAGCTTGAGTTATCTTGATCCAGTCGGCTGGCAACATATTGCTGCTATCTTTTGGCTCATCAAGTGTATGTACAGTAACATTGGCATTTACCTGCTGTAGTTCAGGAATAAAGTCTACCAGCTTTTCGAAATTCACCGGCTTCAACGAATCAGTTTCGGGATCAATAAAACTCCCAATGGTGCCGCCGGTGTAAATAATTAATATTTTACTTTTTGCCATTTAAAACAATTTAAAAACTGAATGTGCATTCGCCGTAGTTTTTTCTTCGATCTCATGCAATGGAACCTGGAAAATGTCAGCCAACTTCAACGCGACTAAATTGGTATAACTGCTTTCATTTCTTTTACCCCGGTATGGAGTCGGTGCCAGATAAGGAGAGTCGGTCTCAAGGACCAGCTGATCTACCCCAACCTCCTTTAAAATTCCAGGTAAGGTTGAATTTTTAAAAGTAACCACCCCTCCAATCCCCAAGCAATATCCCATTGAAATAATTTCCTTTGCCTCTTCCAAAGTTCCGCCAAAGCAATGAAAAACTCCTTTGCGACTGCATATTATTGTATTTTTTAAAATTTCAATGATCACCGAAGTGCTTTCCCTGGAATGAATAGAGATGGGTAAGCTTAATTCATTGGCCCAACCTACCTGCGTAATAAAAGCCGTTTTTTGTTGGTCTATAAAAGTTTTGTCCCAATATAGGTCAATCCCAATTTCACCCACAGCGATATATTTTTCTGCAAACAGTTTTTCCTTGATAACGGCTAATTCATCCAGGTAATTTTCCTTAACGGAACATGGGTGTAAGCCCATCATAGGGATAAAAAGATCCGGATCCTTTTCAACGGTATTTTTCAGGGCTTGCAAAGTAGAGCTATCCACGTTGGGAAGAAGTACTTTTTTTACATTGGCCTGTTTACAGCGTACCAACACTTCATCCCAATCGGGCAAAAAACTTTCTTCATATAAATGCGAATGTGTGTCAACCAACATATCTCTATCTTAATATTTGCATATTCTGAGAATCCATTTTTATAAAGATCCAGAACAGCAAAGTAAATCCAAGCAAGGAAGAACCTCCGTAACTGAAGAATGGCAAAGGCACACCTACGGCCGGGGCCAAGCCTATAGTAGTCCCTATATTCATAAAATAATGGAAAAACATGAGACAGGCTACACAATAACCATAAGCCATATGGAAACGGTTTCGCTGTCGATCAGCTACCAGGACCAACCTGGCTATAAAGGCGAGGTAGATGAGCAATACCAATGATGATCCCCAGAATCCCCATTCTTCACCTACTACCGAAAAAATAAAATCGGTACGTTGTTTAGGAATGAAATGAAGTTTGGTAAATGAACCATGTAAATATCCTTTACCCAGGAATCCTCCCGAACCAATCGCCACTTTTGAATTGTAAACATTCCAGGCTGCTCCCCGCCTGTCTTTTTCAATCCCCAGCAAAACGTTGATCCTTGATTTCTGGTGCGGTTTTAAAATATGCTTAGACTCGTATACTCTTTTTACACCCAATGAAAACCCAATGGATACAACAAAAATAATGGCGGTAAGCAGAATCGACAGCAAGGTTTTGGTATACAACCTGATGGCAAAGAAGCTAACCACAGAGAGGACGATGATCACAATGATCATTGTATTCATCGGAAATAAAATACTGAGGAAAAAGATGGTTACCAGGGATACTGCAATGATCAATAATATCCATGGCAAACCAAACCGAAATAATGCCAGGATCAAAGAGAAAAAAACCAAAGTGGTCCCCAGGTCATCTTCCAACAATACCAATGCAGCGGGAAACAAAATAATAGCAAAAGAAAGTACCCAAAATCTAATCTTTTTATACGTAAATTCTTTTCTTGAAACCAGTGCTGCAACTGCAAGAGCCGCCCCGATCTTGGCAAACTCAGAAGGTTGTAATTTAATATTGCTGGTAATAACGATCCATGCTTTGTTACCATCTACTTTTTGTCCGATGAGCAAAACCAGTATAAGTAAAACGATACACCCTCCGTAAAATACATACCAGAAATTGGTATAGAACCTGCTATCAAAAAGCATGATAAAAAAGGCAAGGCCGAAACAAACGGCCATCCACAACAGTTGTTTTCCGTGAGAGGTAGATAAATTAAAAAGCTGGCGGCTTTCTTCGGTACTTGAAGAAGAATAAATGTTCATCCACCCGAAAAAGACCAGGAAAAAATAGAAGAAGATGAGCCAGCCATCCAAACTTCCAAATATGCCCGATTTTCTGTTCAATGTGTGGTGGATCTTTTTATAACGTTCATCAAATCTTTTTCCATCATTTGTTTTTCCATAGATGGCCTGGAGGTTTTACCCTTCAAGTATTTTTCTATCATTAAAGCAGCGATGGGGGCTGCCCATGTACCACCAAAACCTGCATTCTCGATCAAAATCCCAACTGCAATCTTCGGATTGTCTTTTGGTGCATAACACATAAATACGGAGTGGTTTTCTCCATGTGGATTTTGGGCAGTTCCTGTTTTTCCGCAAATCACAATATCTGCCAGTTTTATATGATAAGCGGTACCCCCTGGTAGATTGACTGCCCCATACATTCCTTCTTGCACCACATCAAAGTATTTGTCATCCACCCCCACATAGTTCTTTTTGAATTGCTCAGGATCAACCACTTTATTACCTACCTTTTTGCCCACATGAGGTGTGATCCAATATCCTCTGTTTGCAACAGCACACGATAGGTTGCAAATCTGCAAGGCATTCGCCTGCAGCTCTCCTTGCCCTATACCTAAAGAAACAATGGTCATCCCTGTCCAATGTCCTGGATAAAGCTTATCGAAATACTCCGGAGGAGGTACATTTCCTTTCTTGATATTAGGTATGTCGGAACCAGGAAAATTTTGTCCAAATCCAAATCTCATGGCATAGCCCCGCCAAGCCGCATAACCTTGTGAAGGGGTAGGATATCTCCTTACAAAATTGGTAAATACATGGCAATAATAGGAGTTACACGATGTTTGAAGAGAGTATCTGAGATCAGCGGTAGGGTGACCATGACAATCAATCGTGTGGGCCGCCGAAATTCTAAAACCGCCACCACATGGGTACTTGGTTTCATTGACCAGAAATCCTTCCTGCTGACCTGCCAATGCTTGCATTACTTTAAAAGTTGATCCGGGTGGGTATCCATCCATGATCGCTCTGTTGTAAAGTGGTTTGTTCTTATCTAATAATAATGTAGGATAGTTCATTTTTCGGCCTCTCCCTACCAATAAATTCGGATCGTAGGTAGGTGCGGAGATAAGCGCAAGTACTTCACCCGTCTTTGGCTCAATGCAAACAATGGCACCTTTTTTATGGCTCATGAGCATTTCTCCATACTCTTGTAAATCTGCATCAAGTGTAGTTGTAAGGTTTTCACCCTGCACCGAAACCGTATCTTCGGCACCATCCAGGTATTTACCTTTTTCATTTTGTTTTACATCCACAAACACTTTTCTTACACCCTTGATCCCCCTTAATACCTTTTCGTACGATTTTTCAATTCCGCTTTTCCCAATATAATCCCCCGGACGATAATAGGGATCATGGTTGGTAATAGCAGTATCACATTCTGCAACTTCTCCAAGTATCAAGGCTCCGATAGGTCGTGGATATCTTCTCAACGATTTTTGTTCAAGATAATATCCAGGGAACTTTGTCATTTTTTCGCGAATGATGGCCACATCCTCCTTGGAGATGTCTCTAACTATGGGTACAGGTTCTGTTTTACTAGCTTCTTTGTTCTTGATCCTTTTCCAAGCTGCTCTGGAAACCTTTACAAAATCCTCATAAGAAATATCCGAAAGCATACAAAAGTCAACCGTATCTATTGGTTTGGCTTCATCCGGCTGCATATAAATATCAAAAGCAAAATCATTCCCTACCAATATCTTTCCATTTCTGTCAAGGATATTCCCTCTGGCCGGAAAACGAACAATTCGTTTAATGGCATACGTGTCGGCAAATTTCTTGTTGTACTCGGTATTGATCACCTGGAGTTGCAGCAGTTTTAAAATAAAAGCCAGCGCAACAAAAGCAAAAATGCCTATAAATACATATTTTCTAGCGCTTTCGTCTTTCATGTTGCTTTTTCATTTTAATCTTGTTCCAATTTGCCACCGCTCAACCTGGCTCCTCCCAAAAAACTTCCACCGGAAGTTTTTTACTCAGCCCTCTAGCGCTTTCGTCTTTCATTTTTCTTAGCCGGTTTCATAAACAGCATTTGAATAAATACCAACAGGAGTATATCTAAAACTGCACTGGCAAACGTCTTCTTCAAAATTAGGAATAAAGAATCCATTTTGTATATTTCAAGAGAAAAGAAAGTAAGTTGGTGAATCAAGATTAAAATGGACGAATAGATCAAATATTTTCTGGTTCCAAGGGCGTACAATCCGGGTGAAATATTGTTATCCTCATCCTCTGGTGCCAGGTAGAAGCGCAAGGTAAATATTCTCACAAAAGCCATCATGGTAGAAGCGGCAGCATGGATACCTCCGGTATTCATGAAAAGGTCCACGACCAATCCACAAAAGAAAGCAAACAAAAGAAGGATCCCCTTAGAAGTTCTAACAGGTAAAAGAAGAATGCTCAACAGATATATATGAGGGGTGAAATAAGTACCCATCTTCAATTCGCTGATCAGAAAGATATCAATGATCAGCAGAAGAAGTAACTGAATTACTATGCGTAAGTTCCTGTTAGTCATGAGATATTGCACCTACATCTACGGCTAGGCTATCTTCTAGTTGTTTTTGCTCCCGTTTAAATAAATAGTCTATTACATATACTTGCCTCAATGAAGTAAAGGAAGTAGATAGGCGAATTAAAATAATATAACTTCCATCATCAGGATTAATGGTATATCTAAGCACATATCCTACCGGGATCCCCTCAGGGTAGATGGATGAATTACCAGAAGTTTCAATGGTATCACCCGGTTGAATGTCCACGTGGTTGGGAACCCCTACCACTTTTGAATAAACCGGTGTCCTTCCATCCCAGCTGAGGGTACCTTCATCTTTCGATTTTTTGGTTTGAACAGAAACCGGATAGTTCACATTGAGTACTGATTGGCAAACTGCAAAATTTGGGCTGACCCCTTTTACGATGCCTGCAATTCCGGAGGGTGAGATCACCCCCATATCTGCATGTATCCCTTGTGCAGAGCCAGCATCAATGGTAAAATAGTTTTGGGTTTTAGATACTGAATTATTGATCACTTTGCAGGGAGTATAAGTAAAAACCTGTTGATAGGCCGAGTCGATCCCTTTGGAAGGAGCGGAGAAGTTTCTCAAACTTTGTTCTACCAGAGCGTGAAGCCGAACATTTTCCTGAGCCAAAATTTCGTTCTCCTTACGCAAATAGAAATATTCTTTGAACCCACCATAATATGAATAAACCTGACCGGTAAGTTCGTTGGTTGAATTTAAGAAGGCTACTTTTTGAAAGTTATTCCGTTTAATGATCAGAAAGAAGGCGATCCCTTCCAGCAACAAAAACAGGAGTACAAACCCAAATTTTTGTAGTAAGAAGGATAGATTTCGCATTTAGTTTCAACGGTATTTTATTTAATAAGAAACGAAAATTTATCGATGTTCTTAAGCGCAATTCCGGTTCCTCTCGCCACCGCCCGTAAAGGATCATCGGCTACATGCACAGGTAGTTTGGTTTTCATACTGATCCTTTTATCAAGACCTCTGAGCAATGCCCCTCCTCCTGCCAGATACAATCCATGTTTATAAATATCAGCCGCTAACTCCGGCGGAGTAAGCTCAAGAGCACTCAGAATGGCTGCCTCGATTTTGGTAAGGGTTTTATCCAATGCATAGGCGATCTCCTGGTAGGATACCATGATCTCCTTCGGAATACCGGTCATCAGGTCACGTCCGTGAACCGGGAAATCGGCCGGCGGGCTATCCAGTTCCTGCATGGCTGAACCTACTTCTATTTTTATTCTTTCTGCAGTTCTCTCACCAATGGTGATATTATGCTGCCTTCTCATATAATCCTCAATGTCATGGGTAAGATCATCACCAGCCACTCGTATGGATTTATCGCAAACGATTCCTCCCAATGCTATTACCGCAATTTCACTCGTTCCTCCACCAATATCAATCACCATATTGCCCATGGGCTCTTCCACATCGATCCCAATACCAATGGCTGCTGCCATGGGTTCATGTATGAGGTACACCTCTTTGCCCCCGGCATGTTCAGCGCTGTCTTTTACAGCCCTCTTCTCCACTTCAGTAATACCTGAGGGTATACAGATCACCATTTTAAGAGTGGGTTTCATGAACTTTCCCTTGTTGTAGATCTTTTTGATCATCCCTCTAATCATTTCTTCGGCCGCATAGAAGTCAGCAATTACCCCATCCTTCAAGGGCCGTATGGTTTCAATATTGGCGTGGGTCTTCCCGTGCATCATCAATGCTTCTCTTCCGATAGCAATTACTTTTCCGGTTTTTCTATCTACAGCAACAATAGAAGGTTCATCTACTACGACCTTATCGTTACTGATAATCAATGTATTGGCTGTGCCAAGATCGATTGCTATTTCCTGTGTAAAAAAATCAAATAGACCCAAAATATTCCGATTTTATGAGTTGAGGTGACTAAGTAAAAAATTGTTTAGAATTAAAGCAAAAAAAGTTTATGCAAAAGTACTCTTTTGTTTCATATTGTATTGCTTCAAAAGTAATTTTTTTTTCTTCCAAGTTTTTCTTTTCGAAAGAAATAAATTAATTTTTAATTGAGGACCAAAAAAGAAGTCTGTTGAGTATTCAAAAAAAGTACTAATAAAAAAATGCAAAAGAGATTAGCCGGGTTTGATTTTAGTGTTTGAAATGTCGAACTCCGGTTAAAACCATGGCCTGGTTATTAGCATTTGCAGCATCAATGCTGTCCTGGTCCTTGATGCTACCTCCTGGCTGTGAAATGGCCGTTATACCTGCATCTGCTGCAATTCCAACACAATCCGGGAACGGGAAAAAGGCATCAGAAGCCATGACGGCCCCTTTTAAACTAAACCCAAACTCAGCTGCTTTCTTAATGGCTTGTTGCAAGGCATCTACCCTGCTGGTTTGACCACATCCCATGCCGATGAGTTGACGGTTTTTTACCAATGCTATCCCATTTGACTTCAAGTGCTTAACTGCTTTAATGGCAAATTCAAGGTCCGAAATTTCCAAGTCGGTTGGCTTCTTATTCGTGACTATCTTAAAGTTACCTGCACCCTCCGCACTTCTGTCGGTATCCTGCTCTATTACTCCATTCAACAAAGACTTGAACATGTTAAAGAAAGGAACATCCCTCTTTTTTCTTATCAATATTCTGTTCTTTTTCCCCTTCAGCAGGGCCAGGGCCTCCTCCTGATAGCCAGGAGCAATGAGTACCTCGAAGAAAAGTGAGTTGATCTCGTTGGCTGTCTCCAGATCAATTTCCTGGTTGCAGGCAATAATACCTCCAAACGCTGAGGTAGTATCACAGGCAAAAGCCCTTTTATAGGCTTCGCAAATTGTATCAGCTGAGGCCAGGCCACAGGAATTCGTATGCTTAACAATAGCCACCGTGGGTTCGAAAAACTCCTGGATGAGATGAATGGAAGCATCAATGTCAACCAGGTTGTTATATGAAAGTTCCTTCCCATTCAGGATTTCAAAAATATCCTCCAGGTTACCATAGAATTTTGCTTGCTGATGCGGGTTTTCACCATATCTAAGCACCTTTGCCTCCGCCTTGATCTTATAGTCACCAGCCCCTTCAATATGCCCGTTGGCAAAGTAAGAATGGATCAATCCATCATAATAAGAAGAAGTGGCGAAAGCATTCGTGGCAAAATATTTTCTGTCTTCAATATCCGATTTTCCCAACTTGGAATTCAATAGATCCAGTAACGGTTGATAGTCATTCTTCGAGGAAACAATAAGGGTATCCTGGAAGTTTTTGGCTGCTGCCCGGATCAGAGAAATGCCCCCTATATCGATCTTCTCAATGATTTCATCCTGGTCTTTGGTTGATCGTACCGTATCTTCAAAGGGATATAGATCCACAATGACCAAGTCAATCGAGGGGATATCATATTGTTTTTGCTCCAGCAGGTCCTGTTCATTTTCTCTTCGGTATAAAATTCCTCCCAAAATTTTGGGGTGCAAAGTTTTTACCCGTCCTCCAAAAATGGATGGATAATCCGTGAGGCTTTCCACCGGTATAGCTTTCAATCCTAGGCTTTCTATAAAAGTCTGGGTACCGCCAGTGGATATCAATTCCACTCCTAATTCGTTTAATTTCCTCAGGATAGGCTCTAACCCATCTTTATTAAAAACCGAAACAAGGGCGGATTGTATTTTTTTAGAAGAGCGCATAATTGGATTTAAAATATTGATAATGAGATATTTATTTATTATTAATGATTTTTACAAAAGTCAGAAAAATTGTTGAACCCTATATTTCTATTTTTACACCAAGTATTAACAACTTCGCCTGCTTGATTTTAAAGATCATTAAAGAAAGTGCTGTATTTGCCTGGGGTTCGCTGGTGGCAAATAAACTCAGGACATTACTCTCCTTGTTGGGTATAGTAATTGGAATCCTTGTGATCATAGGGGTGCTCGCTGTAGCCGACGCATTGAAAAAAAATGTAAACGATACTTTATCCAAGCTTGGGAGTGATATTGTCTATGTTCACAAATGGCCATGGGAAGGCGGATGGGATTATCCCTGGTGGAAATATTTTTTAAGGCCTCAGCCATCGGTTGGCGATGCGGAGCAGATCATCAAACGAAGCGAGTTGGCCGAAAATGTATCCTATTGTGTAGATTTCCAAAGGCCTGTAAAGTTTAGGGATAACTATGTGAACAATGCTTCTATCAATGGGGTTTGGCTCTATTACGAGAAAGTTCAGGAAATTAAGATCGCCTCAGGCAGGTATTTTACAGATGCTGAAATACGTGCAGGCCGCAAAGTGGTGGTAATTGGCCACCATATTGCCACCAACCTTTTTGGCAATCAGGATCCCGTTGGAAGCATGATTAAAATTAAGGGGGAGAACTTTGCCGTAGTGGGAGTTTTAAAAGCGGAAGGAGAAGGCTTGTTTAGCATTGGCATCGACGAAACAGTCTATGTCCCATTTTTTGCAGCCCGAAATATGGTGGATCTTAATAACTGGAATGTGCAGCAGGAGATCCTGGTAAAGCCCAAACCGGGTGTAACATCTGCCCAACTTAAAGATGAACTTACCGGAATTATGCGTTCCATTCGAAAGCAACAACCCAAGGAAGAAAATAACTTTTCACTTAACGAAGCCAATATGGCCAAGAAGCAATTTGGGAGTATTTTTGATATCCTCTATATTATTGTATTTGTGATCGGTGGTTTTGCCATGCTGGTGGGTGTATTTGGAACCACCAACATTATGTTTGTTTCCGTGAAGGAAAGGACCAATATTATTGGGATCCAGAAGGCCCTTGGTGCAAAAAGGGCTTTTATCCTTTTACAATTCCTGGTTGAATCAATGATCCTCAGTGTACTTGGAGGCGTCATCGGATTGGTATTAGCATTTGTGGCTACCACTTTGGTAGGTATTTTACTCGATTTCAGCATGCCTCTATCGGCTTATCGTATTATGACGGGTCTTTTAATATCCTCCGTCGCAGGGGTAGTTGCAGGAATTATTCCTGCATATTCAGCCTCCCGGCTGGATCCTGTAGAAGCTATTCGTTCGAAATAATTTTTACATTTACCCTTATTTTAGACTATGAAAAAAATACTGAAAATATCCATTATTTCCATTGGTGTGCTGGCCTTGATCTTGTTGCTTCCTCCTCTCTTTATGCCTTCTTCTTATACTGCCAGTTCAAGCATCGTGATCGAGAGCAATGCCTACACGGTGTTCCCTTATTTTGCAGATCTGCGAAGCTGGGATAAATGGTCGCCCTGGAAGGAAAAAGCCCCCAATTCGAAATACGAATATTCCGAAAATACTTTTGGAGCAGGTGCTACCATGGCATGGGAAAGCCAAGAGCAGGGTACCGGGAAAATGACCACGGTTCAGTTTAAAAAATTCCATCATATCAATTATCAATGGGATTTTATCAAGCCTTTTAAAAGTACTTCTGGTGGGCAAATAATGGTAGAAAAGCTCAACGAAAACCAGGTAAAAGTAACCTGGACCAATACCGGTAAACTTAAATGGCCATTTGATCGGTGGATGAATGCTTTTGCGGATTTCAAACAAATGCTTGAAAAGGATTTCGCTGTGGGATTGGGAAATTTAAAGAAAGTGGTGGAAGCGGGTCCAAAAAAAGAACTGCCCAAAGTAAATCCCGAAAAAATGGAGCTACCCGACCAAAGTATTTATTCTATCATGCATGAAACGGTGCGTAATGCTGAAATAAGCGCCCGGATCGCGGAAAGTTATCGATCCATTTTAAGGACCATAGAAAGAACAGGATCAATTGCCAAGGAAGAGCCTCCCTTATGTTTATACTATATGCATAACAGGGTAACTACTAAAATGAGGCCCGGTCTAATCGTACAAGGTTGCAGTGCGGTGCTGAAAGGTGATGTGGAATGTATTGTGTTGAGAGCTGGTAAGGTTTTACGTTTTGTTTATTATGGTGGCTATTCAAACCTTGAACCCACGTATGATGCCATTGATATATACCTGGAGGAAAATAAGATCAACAAAAGAGAAAACTATACCTGGGAATCCTATGTTTCAGATCCGGGTGCTGAGCCTGATTCAACCAAGTGGTTGACGTATATTTACGTGCCGGTTAAATGAGTTTGGGCAGGTTCTCTGCTTCAACACCCCACCTTTGACGGAGCTGACTCACGAGCACCTTGTAATAAAATGATAGTGCGAATAATCTCATGCGCTTCAGTTGATTCTTATCTTTGGTGAATGGCTTTGGCCCCCAAAATAACAAACGAACAAAAAGCAATTAAGACCACTTATTTCAGCATTGCTGGTAATACCGCTTTAGCCATCATTAAAGGGCTGACAGGTTTTTTTGGTAATTCTTATGCGTTAATAGCCGATGCAATCGAATCGACAACTGATATTTTTTCTTCCTTCTTGGTATTATTAGGAATAAAATATTCCAACAAACCGGCTGATAAAAATCATCCATATGGGCATGGACGTGCAGAGGCGTTAATTACCTTTATCGTAGTTGCTTTTTTAATTACTTCGGCCACTGTCATTGCCTACGAAAGTATTAAAAATATTATGCGACCGCATGCATCACCCAAGCCTTATACGCTTATCGTTCTTGGGGCCATTATCATCTGGAAAGAAATTTCATATCGGTTGGTGATGAAGAAAAGTAAAGAAACCAATAGCTCATCACTTAAAGCGGATGCCTGGCATCATCGAAGTGATGCAATCACCTCCATTGCCGCATTTATTGGTATTTCCATCGCTTTGATCCTAGGAAAGGGATATGAATCGGCAGACGATTGGGCAGCTCTTTTTGCCTCTGCATTTATTCTTTATAACAGCTATTTAATTTTCAGGCCGGCACTTGCTGAGATCATGGATGAACATGTGTATGACGAGCTAATAGTTGAAATAAGAAAAGTATCCAACGAAGTGAAAGGAATCCTGGATACTGAAAAATGTTTTATCCGAAAGGCAGGAATGAGATACCATGTCGAACTCCATGCAATGGTAGAAGCAACTATCACAGTTAAACAAGGCCATGAACTAGCTCATCAGCTCAAAGACAAGCTAAAAGAGGAAATTCCCACATTGGGGCATGTTTTGATCCATATTGAACCAAAAGAGTAAACAAAATGATAGAAAATTTCAAGCATAAACTCCCTATCCAGGTACGCTTTAAGGATGTAGACGTGATGGGCCATGTAAACCATGTGGATTATTTAAGTTATGTTGAACTGGCAAGGCTCAAATATTTTGATGATGTACTGGGTACCATAGAAACCGACTGGCATCAACAACATGGCCTGATCATGGCAAGACTCGAGGCCGATTACAGGGAAGCCATCGGATTTGATGACCATATAGTGGTTTATACCCGTTGCTCTAAACTGGGCAGCAAAAGTTTTGAGTTGAACTGGGTTCTCACCAAAATGAGCAGTGAAGGAAATGAGCAGGTAGCCGCCGAAGGAAAAACTACCATCGTTTGTTATGATTACGCATTAAAAAAGGCCAAAGAAATTCCCGAAGATCGAAAATTAAAAATTCGGGCCTTCGACAATTTATGAGTATTTTGATCCGTTCGTTAATTGATATTTTCTTTCCTAAAAACCACCTATCTATGAAACAAAGTCTTTGTTGCTTTTTACTTATCTTGTTTACATTGGCAAGTTGCAGCCGTACCAACAAAAAAGAACCGGCTAAAAACGAAGACACGTCCAACCAGGAGAAAGACATATCCACGCTGCAAGGGTCCGAAATGCTCTCGAGTATGGAACAACAAGCTTCGAAAGATAAAAATTCCATTTATACCTCTGTTTTTTTATTGGCCTGGCAGGAAGTATCAAAGAAATATGAGGGCCCAGTGGTTTGCTCCCAAGCAAACACGGAAGAATTCATTCGTTTGGTAGAATCCAATTCTTACATCGGATCATTAAGGGAAGAGGAATATAAAAAAACGGTTGAGTTCAACGATGGCCTCCACATCCAAGGGATCTTTGAAAAATCACTCCCGTTTTTTCAGGAATTCAGAAGATCAAAATATTCTTTTAAGTTTAAGCAAATTCCGGTCACCGCTTTTGGTATGCCAAATTTTTATGACGAAGAAGCAAAAAATATTAAAGTATTGTACTACAGAAATGATGATGTATTTGCCATTCAACTTAAATTAAAAGATCCGGATCACGAAATGGTCCTGGCCAAGGGATTAAGTCCTTCAGATAGTTTATTGGGATTAGTAAATCAAGTAGAATATTGGATCGAATTGGGAGAAAAAGAAAAAGAGAATGTTACCAAACAATGGAAATACAGCGTTAATTATGAAGACCGACTGCTGATCCCTATTTTAGATTTCAATATAAGTTCCCGTTTCCCTTCCATTGCAGGACAGAAATTTTCAATTAACAATAAGGAGCATTTTGTAGCGGATGCCTATGAGAAAATTACTTTTACCTTAAATGAAAAAGGAGGGGAAATAGAAGTAGAATTTGCGATAACAACAGATTCTGCCACCGCTACTGAGGAAGATATAGAAATCGAACTACCTCATCCAAAGATCATGCATTTTAATAAGCCCTTTTTATTCTACCTGAAGAAAAGGGATGCCAATGACCCCTATTTTGTTGTGAAGGTGGAAAATACAGAGTTGATGATACCTTTTTGAAAGGACAAAAAAATTTAATGCCTCAGATCCAAGGGATCCAGGAGTTGATCAACATGCATGAAACAGGTGTTAACTAAAGATGGCCGGATTTATCTTTAGCCGTTGTTCCTTCTTTTTCTTTTTAGCACGAGCTCTTCAAATGAAACGGTGTGGCCGAATTCACTTCGCATTTTCTCCAGCTCGTCCAATTCCTTCAACATTTTGTTGTACTTCTTATAGGAAAGAAGCACAGATTTAATGTTTCCGTCGTCGTCCGTAATATACTGCGTTTTCATAGTGCCAAGTTACGGATAAAAGGCCCGGGGCTAGAACCTTTAACTCTTTTTTATCTGATTGATTATAAGATAATTATATTGCCAGAAAAGTTGGCGCTAATTGTTAAAATAAGGGCTCAAATACTTCAAAATCCACATTTTCTGAGCATTAGTTCCAAATTCGAAAAAACGATGCGCCTTTCCCAAATACCTGAATGCAGGTGCAGGTTCCCTTGCCCCCATACCCAGCACAAGCATTAAGATCGGGCTGGTGAGAAAGAGAAAAAGGGTCACAAATTCATCAGCCACCTCTGCTTGGTCCATTCGTATCCCGACGATCTGCTTCCTTTCGAATTTTCGCGTTTGTACCTTTGACCAACTGCTTTTACTTATTATTACCCACTCAGGGGTGATCTCTAGCTGCTGAACTTCCGTTTTATATTTGAATTGCAGAATCAATAAGGCTCCCATCATCAATGCCAACGTCCCCATTAAAATGGAGATCGCTAATAAATGGGGCCTGGAAATGGCGATTCCAATACCTACAGCTAAAAATATCAACCCAATAACAATCACTGAAATAATAGAATTATTAATGCTATCGGAGTATTTCCGGTAAAAGCGTATTTTTAAGAGGTCTTGCTCCTCCTCTATTGACCAAATTTTTATTTCTTTCGATGGCATCAGGAAAATATCTTGGTTACGAATAAACAAAGAAAATTCTAAATAACGGCAGTGCGGTGGGACAGGTTGGGTTGCTCCAGCGGGTCGCAACCTCATCTGCACCTGATCGGAAATCCCCAAAACAAAAAGACCGGTCCGAGGAAAGGACCGGTCTTTTATAAACTACTCAACCTACATTTATGAAAAGAAACTTACACAACTACTTTTTTATAACTATGAGAAGTGGAGTCGAAGAATAACATAAACCTGCATAGCCTGCCATTTACATAGCCCAGGTAAATTTCGCTTTGCTGCATGGTTTGTTTATATGTTAGTTTCGCATTCATTGTTATAATTATTAAGTAAATGTACGTTTCCAATACTTACATGGCTAAAACTAAAAAGTTCATGTATCAGCCCGTTAAATACTTATAACTAGGTATCGCCCATTTTTGAACCTACTGTATTTGCAGGGTTTTTACATTTTATTTACATTACATAAAATTTCAATTGTCGGTAAAAAGCGATGGCTTTACATCTTAAATTCGGTAGAGAAGGCGAAAAAGCTGCTTTAGATTTCCTCATAGAAAAGGGCTATATGGTTTTAGAGGTGAATTATCGTTTACACCCATATGAGGTAGACATCATCGCCATGGATGGAGACTGGGTGGTTTTTGTAGAAGTAAAAACCCGGCAAACCGATGAATATGGCCATCCCATTGAGTTTATCACCGGAAAAAAGGAGCAAAACCTCCTTAAAGTGGCTGATTATTATCTCCAGTACAAAATGCCCGGCCGTGAAGGTAGGTTTGATGTTATTACCCTCTTTAAAAGGGAGGAAACCTTTATTTTAGAACATTTTGCCAATGCCTTTACCGCTATTGGCTAGGTTTATCATAACTTTGCCCCCTGAATACAAGAGAAGGACATAAAACACCAGCACCCTATTGTTCTTCCTATTCACTATTTACCAATTACTATTAACGAATACAGCATGAGAAATGAAAGAGGGCCAAAGAGAACTGGCCGGTCCGGATCAACAGGATATAAAGGAAAATCATCTGGCTCTGACAGCAAAAAGTCCGGAGGATATAAAAAATCATCGAGTCCTAAAAAATATTCAAAATCAACCACCGATTCAGGCAAGGATTTTAAGAAAACAACTGGCCCTAAAAAATATGGGACCGGTTTCAAGAAAGACAGTGATTCATCTTTTTCCAGGTCACCTTATAAGAAAAAGTTTGGAGCTGGCAAAGACATTGACGATAAGGGAGACAAAAAGCCTTTCGGGAAAAAACCTTTCGGAGAGAAAGATTTTACAAAGGATAAAAAAAGTTTTTCTTCCAAGTCACCGTATAAGAAAAAATACCCCGCTAAGGATAACGCTGATACCCCAGATCGCAAATCGTTTGAGAAAAAACCTTTTGGAGAAAAAAAAGCCGATGGCTACCGGAGTACTAAAAAATCAGGAAGTTACGCTGACTATAAAAAGAAGGGCAGTGATAGCTCTTTTGCTGAACGAAAGGAATTCAAAAAGAAAACCGGGATAAAAACCTATGTTGATAAAAAGGATGGGGAAAAGACCTATACCAAATCAACCGAGATCGTGAGGAAAAAGGATGCCAGCAAAGGTTTTAAAAAGGTAAAGATCTATAATAAAAGCAAAGAGGATGATGGTTTGATCAGGTTGAATAAATTCATTGCAAATGCAGGGATATGTTCGCGAAGAGAGGCGGATACTTTTATTCAAACCGGTGTAGTTACAGTAAATGGAGTGATTATAACGGAACTGGGTTATAAAGTAAAGCCGGATGACCGGGTTCTTTTTCATGATAAACCTATCATAGGGGAGCAGCCGGTATATATTCTGCTCAACAAACCCAAAGATTATATTACTACATCCAAAGATCCGCAAAACCGTAAAACTATTTACGAATTAATGAAAGGTGTAAAGGAAAGGGTTTTCCCAATAGGTAGGCTCGATAGGAATACTACGGGTGTTCTTTTACTTACCAACGATGGCCAGCTGGCTGAAAAGCTAATGCATCCACGCAAGGGTGTTCCCAAGATATATCATGTTGAACTGGATAAAAAATTTACAGCCCCGGACATGGAACAAATAAGAAAGGGGATTGAGCTGGAAGATGGTTTCTTTCAACCGGATGTGGTGGATTATGCCGAAGGAATGGATAAACATCATGTAGGTATTGAGATCCATAGTGGCAAGAACAGGATCGTTCGGCGTTTGTTCGAAGCATTGGAGTATAAGGTGATTAAGCTCGACAGGGTGGTATATGCTGGATTAACCAAAAAAGGACTTACCCGTGGGAAATGGCGTTTCCTGAAAGACTCCGAATTGCATATGTTAAAAATGATGTAATCAGAGCTCTGCAACTCAAAGCCGTCCATCCTATGTTATAAATTCGTATTTTTGCAATTCATTAAAAACCGCCACATTCAAGTATGGAAATACTTGGTACTATTATAAAGAGAGGTCTTACCTTTAGGAAAAACATTGGCAAGGTAAGGCGAAAGTCTTCTGGAGCTAAACAGCAAAGGAAATCCCTTTTAAAGCTTCTAACAAAAGCCAGGTATACTCAGTTTGGCGAAAAATTTGAGTTTGATTCTATTTTATTGGCTACCCATCCTGAACAGATGTTTCAGAAGATGGTTCCGATTTATGATTATGATAAGATCTTCAACGAATGGTGGCATAAGGCTTTAAAAAATGAGGCCGATGTATGTTGGCCCGGAAAGATCAAATACTTTGCGCTGTCCAGTGGGACTTCGGGTGCTCCCAGTAAACAAATACCTGTAACTTCCTCTATGCTAAGGGCTATGCGTAAGACCAGCATTCGGCAGGTGATGTCTTTAACCAATTATGGTTTCTCGGAAGAGTTTTTTCAAAAAGGGGTTTTGATCGTTGGAGGGTCGAGTAACCTTCAAAATATGGGACATTATTATCAAGGGGACCTAAGCGGGATCAATGCTACAAAAATGCCTTTCTGGACCTCTCCCTTTTATAAACCCGGAAAAGAGATCGTAAAACTCAGGGATTGGAACACCAAGATCGAAGAAATTGTGAACCATGCTCCCGAATGGGATATAGCCATGATCACCGGCGTACCTGCCTGGAACCAGATCATCATTGAAAAAATTGTAGAAAAATATAAGCTGAAGAATATCCATGATTTATGGCCTAACCTGCAAGTATTTATTTATGGAGGGGTGGCCATTGGACCATATCTGAAGAGTTTTGAAAAATTGTTCGGAAAAAAGGTGCATTACCTGGAAACCTATCTGGCAAGCGAAGGCTTCTTGGCTTATCAAAGTCATAAGGACGTGAAAGGAATGGAGCTTATACTCGACAATGGCATCTTTATGGAATTCATCCCCTTTAATGAAAATAACTTTAACAGTGACGGAAGCTTAAAAGCAAACCCGGAAGTAAAATTGATTGAAGAAGTACAAGAGGATATAGAGTACGCTATTTTAATATCCACCAATGCAGGCGCATGGAGATATATGATTGGAGACACCGTTAAATTTACTTCGATTGAACACAATGAAATTATTATTACAGGAAGGACCAAGCATTTTTTAAGCCTTTGCGGAGAACACCTTTCGGTTGACAATATGACCCAGGCAGTACAAAACCTAAGTGTTGAGCTGAACATGCCTATCAAGGAGTTTACGGTAGCAGGGACTGTGAATGGAAGTAATTTCGGTCACCACTGGTTCCTGGCCCTCGAAAATACCCCTGTATCTGAAGAAATACTTGCCCAAAAACTGGATCAATACCTCAAAGAGTTGAATGATGATTATGCGGTGGAACGAAAACATGCTCTTCAAAATATCAAGCTACAGGCTGTCCCCACTGGGAAGTTTTACGAATGGATGGAAAAAAAAGGTAAGTTGGGTTCCCAAAACAAATTTCCACGGGTTATACATAACAATCATTATACGGATTGGGTTCATTTCCTCAATGGAGGGGGCTAGTCGCACCACCCGAACTTCCCAAAATAGGTTTAGAAGGCAATAAAAAAGAGGCTTAGAGAGTTATTCTCATGCTAGTTTATTAATACCTGCACGTTAATATCATTTATGAGGTAACCTCGATTCAGCCCTTCATTTTTGCAACTTTTGTAAATTATTCTAACAATGGAAGAGGTAGATGTATTACTCAACCTGCCAGAAAAACCGGCGGTAAAGAAAAAAAGCAAGATCAAAAAGATCCTCAAATGGTCTTTTATCAGCTTGTTTTCTCTGCTTTTCCTTTTAATAACCTCTGCATTCATCCTTGTATATTTTTTTGAGGATGACATTAAGAAATATGCCATTGATCAAATCAATCAAGAGGTAAATACAAAAATTGAAGTAGAGGACATCAAACTCTCATTCTTCAAAAAGTTCCCCATGGCCTCTTTAGAATTTGTCAATGTAAAATGTCTGGAGGTAACTGATAAAGAACCCAAGGCCAGCTTATTGGAAGCGGAGTCAGTCTTTCTTGAATTTAGTATATGGGATATCTTTCGTGGAAAATATAAGTTCACTAAGCTCTCCATAGAAAACGGGAAAGTGGACCTGAAAATTGATAAGTACGGCAAAACCAATTTTGATATCATTAAAAAGAAAAAACCTGGGCAAGAAAAGAAAAAGCAAGAGATGAGCTTTAGATTCAGGGAGTTCAAGCTAAAAAACATGCATTTTTCGTTCCAGGACAAAAAGCAAATGCAGGAATACAGAGCGCAAATAAAAAAAATGACTTGCTCAGGAGCCTTCACTGAAAAAAATTATACGATCAAAACCAAGGTTCATTTCTTGAGTGAAGTGATCAGCACGAACAATGATGATTTTTTGACGAATAAAAATATTTTCATCAATACAAGTTTGCAAATTAACCGGGATCAAAAATTATGCACGATCAACGCTGCACATATTGAGCTTGAAAACATGAAGGTTGGATTAAGCGGATCCATTAAATTTGATTCTACCGCTTATGTGGATCTCTCATTTAAAGGAGAAAATCTCAACATTCAATCCTTTCTCTCCTTGCTGCCCAACAGCTATAAGACCTTCGAAAACAAGTATAAAAGCAATGGAGATTTTTATTTGAATGGGACCGTCAAAGGAAGTCTGGCCGACAAAGCTTTGCCCCACTTGGTTTTGAACTTTGGAATTGAAAAAGGCAGGATTCGGTTTGTAGAAGAAGATATTGAAATGAAAGAAATACATTTCCAGGGAAACTTCAACTCGGGAACAACCAATTCTCCCGAAAGCGCTGAATTGAATATTAACAGCTTTCAAGGTAAGCTTGAAAAATCGACCTTTTCAGGCAATTTTCATTTAAAAGACCTGGCAAAACCCTATTTGAAGTTTACCATTGATGCTGATGTAGACCTGCAAGAAGTTTTTAAGTTTATTCCCGTTGAAAAAATTGAATCGATCTCAGGGCGGGTGAAAGCTCAACTATCCTATGAAGGAAAGCTCAATGGGAATTCGTTTACATTCGATGATTATAAGAAAAGTGTAGCTAATGGAAAAGCCACGATGGAAAACGTATCTATTCAAATCAAAAATAAACCGGTAAACTTAAGCAATTGCAGTGGGGAAGTGATATTTGAAAATAATATTGGAGCTATCCCTCATTTAAAAGGTAAAATTGCCAGTACTGAGTTTTCACTTAAGGGGAGTGTAGTGAACCTTCCGGAATATTTTTATCTGGACAACTACCCATTGATCATCGATGCAGACATAGAATTGGATAAAATAAAAGTGGAAGAATTCTTAACTTCTACTGTAGATGAAAAGAACAAAAAAGAATCAGGCTTCGATATACCTGCCAATATTGATCTGAAGCTTCAGGCCCATATCAACGACCTGAGCTTTAAAAAGTTTTCCGCAAAGAATATTTCAGGTTTTTTAATGCTCAAGGAGAAAAAATTATTTGCCGAAAACCTAAAATTTGAATCATGTGGAGGAACGGCTGAGATTAGCGGAAGCGTTAACACCTCCGACCCTGATAACATGATCACTCAAGCTTATGGTTCATTCGACAAGATCAATATCACCAGTTTATTTTTTCAATTTGAAAATTTTTCCCAAACTGCCATAGAAGACAAACATCTGAAAGGAACTACAAAAGCTAATATTGCCTATAGTGCCAGCTTTGATAGAGGCTTAAAAATGAAATTAAACAGCCTGTATGTAAACAGCCCGATTGAAATTAAAATGGGTGAACTGATTGCGTTCAAACCCCTGGAAGGCTTGTCGAAATTCATCCATGTTGAAGAATTGCGACATATTAAATTCTCCACACTTACCAATACCATTGAGATAAAAGATGAAGCCGTGATCATCCCTAAAATGGTGATACAGTCTACAGCTCTCAACCTTGAGATTGGAGGAATACATTATTTTGATAACAGGATAGAATATTATTTCAACGTATTTCTAAAAGACCTGATCGCAGCTAAATGGAAGAAGAACAGGAAAGAAGATGAATTTGGGGAAATTATCGAAGAGGAAGGGGGGGCCAGGATCTATTTAAAAATGGTAGGGACCATGGATAATTATACCATTACCATTGACCGGAAGGGAGTAAAAGAGAAATTTAAAGAGGATATGAAAAAGCAAGGGCAAGACCTCAAACAAATCTTTTATGAAGAATTTGGGGCTTTTAAAAATGATAGCACGGTTAAAAAATCGACTTTAATCCCCCCTAAAAAAGAAAATAAAAATAAGGTAAAGGAAAGTGAAGAATTTGAGTTCGAATAGCCCCACCTTATTTATGGGCATTGAATCGTAAGGTGATCCTATTATACGAAGGATAAGGAATGGTAAATGATGCCTCACCCTGATGATAGTCGATCACCCGCTTGACAATACTGAGGCCTATACCCGTTCCAGAAATGCCCGAAGAATTTTCAGCCCTGGTAAAAGTTCTGAACAGGTCATTCAGGTCCAGTATATCAGGATTTTTACCTGAATTTGTGAATTCAACAATTACCCGATCCTTTTCCCTCTTTAAGAGAATGGAAACTTCTTTATTATCTGAGTATAAATAGGCATTTTTGATGATATTGAGTACCGCAATACGTAATAAACTTTCATCCCCATTTATTTCAAAATTATCTCCCTCCGCCTCCGAAGAAATATCGAAGTTGAATCTGAGATCCTCGTATAATTCTCCCTTTTCATTCATGCAATAAAAGAGCAGCTCATCTACCCGTATAACAGGCAATGATTTTATTTTTTCGGTATTGGTGATTTTTGACAGCAACAGCAACGATGAAACCATATCTGCCATTTGATATGCTTCTTCACTAATATCCAGCAGTTCAGCATCCAGCTCGGGGCTCAGTTTTTGTTCTTCTCTTAGATTGGCTATTCGGGCAGTTATTCTGGTTAAAGGGGTTCGTAACTCATGCGATGCATTTCCGGTAAACTCTTTTTGTTTACTATATGCCAGGTCGATCCTGTCCATCATCAAATTAAATGCGGTCGCAAAACCATCAATCTCATCTTTCCTTTTGGAAATGGGAAGCCGGGTTTTTAAATTTTGGTCGGAGTAATTCTGGATCTTTCTCCTCAATACGTCAAATGGTCTCAGACTTTGTCTGCTTAGATAATAAGAAAGCAACCATACAGAAATAACCCCCAGAACATAGGAAGCGAAAAGTATATATTTGAGGTATTCCAGTTTTTCATTTCCATCTATATCCTCTGCTTCAATAATGGCATAGTAAACATTGTTGCCGGAAACATACTTCATTCCATAAATATCATGACGTTTTTTCCGTTTGGATAAGGCACCTGTTTGCTTCAGCTTCACAAGGTCGGAGGGTTCCCAAACGGCATTTGGAAAACGATTATTAATGGTATACTGCAGCTTTAAATTATCGTTGAAAATATAAATCCCCTCATTTACCAGGTGACTGATAGCGTCCCTTTCAACCAGGTCAACCAAGGAGCTGTCGGCTTTATTTACATCCACAAACAACTTAACATCGGTTTCCAATTGGTCTTCCAGCCTTGACTGAAAATCTTCGTGCCTGAACTTGGCATATAATGCAAAAACAAGAATTAATACCCCTCCAAGTACTATGGAAAATAGAAGGCTAAAGGCTACTGTAAACCGCTGTTTAAGATTCAGCGCCATGGTCCTCACCTACATAATATCCATATCCCGAACGGTTATGGATCAGCTTTATCTCATGTCCTTTATCGATCTTGTTACGCAGAAAATTAATATATACTTCCACAGCATTGGTGCCGGTCTCAAAATTAATTCCCCAAACTCCCTCTACAATGGTTTTACGATTCACGATCTTTCCTTTAGATTTCATGAGTACTTCCAAAAGTTTATATTCCTTGGGTGTAAGTTCTACCACCTTTCCTGATCTTTTTACCGACATTTCGGAGGAATTTAATTCCAGGTCAGCGATCACAATGGTTTCTCCTTCGGGTTGTAACAAGTAGGAACCTCTACGAATAAGTGCTTTGATCCTCGCCTTCAGCTCTTCAAAAGAAAAGGGTTTTACCAGGTAATCATCTGCCCCGGATTCAAGTGCATTCACCCTATCATCTACCTCACCTAAGGCGGTGAGCATTAAAATTGGGGTATTGAGACCTGCTTTACGGATATGTTTGCATACATCCAATCCATTCATTCCTGGTACATTGATATCCAGAATAAAAATATCAGTGACCAAAGTCGATATCTGATCAGCCAATTCTTTTCCATCATGGATCTCGGTACAGGTAAAGTCATGATTGGACAAAAATTGTTTAATTTCTTTGGCTAATTTTTTATCATCCTCTAGTAAAACTATTTTATGCGACATATATTAAAATTTTATTATGGAACTTGTTAATTTGATTTCGGTGTTTTGTGGTATAAATTTTAAATAAATATATAGGTTTTTTAAAACAGATAACAATATAATAAAAAATATTTGCAGATTTAGTGCCTAAAGGCCGTTATTCGTTATCCGTTATTCGTTATTCGTTATCCGCTAACCGTTATTCGTTGGCCGGTTCCGGATAACGAATAACGGTTAACGGATAACTCCTCACTAAAAAAAGGCTCTGATCTGCATCGACGCTATATGGATAAAATTAGCGTTATCTGATTTTCGTCCGTCGTAATTGATGGATAATTGAAGATTGCTCCCAATGGTCCGCTGAAAAGAGGCACCCCAGGTAAAATTGCTTCCAGTCCGCAAACCTTCCAGCATTTCGAATGCTAAAGCAGTATTATCGGCATTGTTATACGAAATATTGATATAATTGAATTTTACGCTGAGCTGACCTTTTAAAATAAAATTGGTCTTGAGCTCAAATCCCATGTCATGTATAACTGCTTTCTGTCCGCTGGTTACGGAAGTATCCTGTGTAAATCCGAGGTTATCTTTGATAGAGAAGCGATAGTTGAGAGAAATCCGCCACTTGGTGCTTGGCTGGATAAAAAATTCCGTGGGTGTTTCAATATACCGGATATTATAATTCCTGGTTCTGAGCAATTCGGAAAGATTCGCTTTATAACCAAATTTAAATTCGTTGTTGATGGATAGCATTCTCGTGATGTTTACCCTGGTACGGGTAGAAAAGAACTGGTTCGATCTGCTGTCAATACCGTTGGTGAAAAGGGTTTTATTATTTACATCATTGTAATTCAGTTCTACCGACCATTTGGAAGAAAACCTGTTGAAATAAAGGGTTTGCCGAAAGCTATAATTCGAATATACCAATGAAGTATCAAACTCATTGTACCCAAAAGGGTTCAAGGATCTTGCAAAATTATCCTGCTGGGTTTTGCGATCTGACCTGAAGGCTGTTTGGGCAGAAAACCTGGAAATAAACTTTTTAAACCCCTTTTCTTTTTTCCACTTATCCGGGGCCTGGATATTGAAAGTAAAGGTAAACTGGTTATAATAGGTACGAATAAACTCGCTGGTAGGGAAAAAGTACTTGATATAGGTGAGTCCATCTGTTCCTACAATGGTCCCTGTCTTGATCTCATATTCATCCCGTTGTTTGATCCCGTCTGCATTGTAGTCGATCCATACATGGGTGCCTTGGGCATTGAGTGATTGAATATATTGGTAATCTCTTTTGTTTTCCAACCCTGAACCTGCCTCATAAAACAACGTAAGCTGGATAGCCTTTTTAAAGAAATTTGCGTTGTACTCGATCCTGCCTAACAAAGTTGACTCATTGTTCTTTTTGAGGATTGTGGTGTCGGTAATTTGCAAATACCTATAGGTAATGGTGGTTTTGAGTTGCTGGTTTTTTACATTGTTCATCTTAAACTCTACACCTGCATGGTGAGCAATAGCCGCCATTCTCAATTCGTCATCCCCCGCCAGATGATCGATCCGGTTCTTATAAAACACCCTGAAATATTGCTTGATACTGTCGCCATTGGCGATATAAAGCTCCCAGTCGTTAAATGCATAACTGTTCTTGAGCAATGAATCATTCGCATTCATATTAAACATATTGTATTCGCCGATTCCGTTGATCCCTATTTGAAAAATAGAAAAGCGCTTTGACAAAGAGGTCGTATGACGCAGGAACAAGGTATGATATACATTATCTCTTGTAGAGGTTTGACGCATGGCTGTTTGAAAGCTCCATCCCCTTTTCTTTATATTAGCCATGAAGTCATTTTTATAAGCCTGGTAAATATTTGCTTTAAAATAACCCTGCACCTGGTATCCAACGCTTCCCCATGATTTCCTGCCGATATCAATGGAAAAAGAAGGAATATAATCATCACCTGTGATGGTATTCTGGAAACTGGCATTGGGATTGTTACGGTTCAGAAAATTCCAGTCACGTTCAAATTCAACCGACCGAAAACGGATAATAGGTTTGAAAAACTCGTTTACCTGCTCATAGGAAACAAACATATTCAAATTCAAGGTGTCTTTTGGCTTTTTATCCAGCGGGATATTGAACTTGCCGTCGAAACGAATGGCATATCCCAAGTCATCATTGGAATTATAAGGTGAAAAAGTATTTTGATCGTAATGTGAAAAGGCACCTTCAGCACTTAATACCAGCCGGGGGCTAATTCTGTAATCAAAAGCTGCCGTAAGCATTTGTTGAACCTTCGGAGTAACCAACTTAATAACGGGTTCATATTCCCCAAACTTTTGTCCGGTAATGGTATCCGGCATGATCCATTGATAAACCCTACCATTGGCTGTTGAATTCAACAATACATAATTGCCGTTTCCCTTGCCCACATTTGAAAAACTCAGCCGGAAAAATGCACTGTCGGGAGCCGTGGAATATTGATAAAAGGTATAAGGTATAGAGGCGATAACGGTATCAATCTTTTTATATAAAATTTCATTGGTATTGTATCCAACGGAATCAATAGCGGGTGAAAAGGAATTGAGCAAGGTATCACCTATGTTGAACATGATGAGCTTTTCGGCATCGGTTAAGGCCTGCGTAAGAGGTGAGTTCCGGTCGTCGAATTCCCCGAAATAATTGATACGGTATCCTATTTTTTTATACTGCCATTCATGACTTACATGAGCCATCCACCGTTGATACTTTCTATCGGAATATTCGAACTCTACAATGATCCTTTTGTCTTTTGTAATGATCTGCTTGGCTGTAAAAGTGAGCTCCGCGGTATTATAATCGATGATATAATCATTCTCCTGGCCCCGTTCAAGTTTTTTACCATCGATGAAAACAGACTCACTGCCTGAGAGGATGATCAATTGTGATTCCCCATCATTCCCTGTAAGCCGGTAAGGGCCCTGGTTTCCCTCCACCCCTTGGAATTCCTGCCGGCGGAATTTTCCCCTGGCCACTCCACCTTCCACTTTGAAATTCATTCCACCTGCCAGCTCCTGGTTTTTGAAAATGTTTTTATTCCATACCGTAGTTGATAAACTCAACCCTTGTGCCCGTTTGAACATGTTTAAAAAATATCCCTTGGGTTTTACGATGCTAAAATCACCCCCCACCGCTTTGGAAGCACCTTTGCTTAACTGAATAAATATCTTATCAAAATCTTGCAGGGTTTGTGTATTCCCATCAGGTTGTATAGGCACATTCTCATCCGTTATACTGGCCAGGATCTCCACATCATTGTTGAGCTTCCCCGATAATTGCAAGTTAAATGCGGATATCACCGAAGCATCCTGCGTGTTCCCAAAAGAAACTCCTCTCGTAAAACTTCCAGATTTGTTGATCCCTTCCCATTTAAAAGTTTCGTTGAGAGGTCCTCCCACTTTATTTAAATTATATATCAGCTTATTGGTTCCACTGGTGTCGGTTTTATTCACCACCAGGGAATGTTTATTCTCATCGCGGATCTTTTTAGAGAACAAAATGGGAAAAACCTTGTAAGTCGCATGAACATCTCTTTGATTGCCATATGACTTGAACATTTTTACGGGGTCAAAAGAGATCTGTGCTGCTGCAAGGTTCACAGTATAATGATCCTTAGGGATATCAACGCCATTCATTTTCAGTACCAGCGTTCCTGGAATGATACTCAACGTATCAATGATCACCGTATCCCCAGAAGAAAATATTTGTGTTCTTTGATTGGTAGGCAGCTGAGCATATAAAACGGTTGGGAACATAGTGAGCAATACTATGTAAAACAAGCTCAAGCGTATGATCCTTCCTTGTGGCATCCTAAACAGGTAAAGTTACGAAAATAGTTCTAAAGGGTCAAGAGGCTCAGGCAGTTCAGATAAGGCCCTTCCACGCATCCAGAATACCCGGGATGAGTTGATTGATCCTCTAGAACCATTGAACTATTGAACCTTTTGACTACTTTTGCAGAAAATTCATCATGGGGAATATAGTGGCTATAGTGGGAAGACCGAATGTGGGGAAATCTACCTTGTTTAACAGGCTTACGGAAACGCGTAACGCCATTGTGGATGAATTTAGCGGAGTAACCCGGGATCGCCATTATGGAAAAGTAGAATGGAATGGCAGGGAATTCTCTATTATTGATACCGGGGGTTATATCAGCGGGTCTTCGGATGTTTTTGAAGAAGAGATCAGAAAACAGGTGGTGATCGCCATCGAAGAATCAGATCTTATCTTATTTATCGTGGACAGCCAGGTAGGAATTACCGACCTCGACAAGGTAGTCGTTGACATGCTTCGCCGAAGTGGTAAAAAAATATTGGTGATCGCCAATAAGGTGGATAATTTCGAAATGATCCATCAAACATACGAGTTCCAGGGGTTTGGTATAGGAGAAGTTTTTGCCGTTTCCAGTCTAAGTGGTCAGGGAACAGGTGATCTGCTGGACAAGGTATTGGAGATGATCGAAGATAAACCGGTGGATTACGATGAGAGCTTGCCCAAGATTGCGATAGTTGGAAGGCCCAATGTGGGCAAATCATCTTTGACCAATGCATTGCTGGGTGATGAAAGAAATATTGTAACTCCACTGGCAGGAACTACCCGGGATTCCATTTATACCCGTTATAAGTCGTTTGGTTTTGATTTTTACCTGATCGATACTGCCGGACTCAGAAAGAAGGCCAAAGTAAAGGAAGACCTGGAGTTCTATTCGGTTTTGAGGAGTGTACGCACCATTGAAGCAGCAGATGTATGCATTCTTATGATAGATGCCACCGAAGGGTTCGAAAGCCAGGACATGAATATATTTACCCTCATCCAAAGAAATCATAAAGGCGTAGTTATATTAGTTAATAAATGGGATCTCATAGAAGAAAAGGGTACACATACGTCCAATGATTATAAAAAACTGATTGAAAAAAAGATTGCGCCCTTTACCGATGTCCCCATCATTTTTACTTCGGTTCCTGAAAAACAAAGGATCTTTAAGGCGTTGGAAACAGCTGTGGAGGTTTATCAGAACAGAAGCAAAAGGATTCCTACCCATTCCCTCAACGATTTTATACTTCCTATTATAGCTCAAACTCCGCCTCCTTCCTATAAAGGAAAATATATCAAGATTAAATATGCTACTCAGCTACCCACTCATTTTCCTCAATTCGCTTTGTTTTGCAACTTGCCTCAATATATAAGAGAGCCCTATAAGCGGTTTTTAGAAAATAAGATCCGCGAAAATTTTCCGCTGACCGGAGTACCGATTGAGATCTATTTCAGACAGAAATAGGTGAAAATACCTAGGTATAAACACCTATTTAGATTAAAAAATATTTAAGTTATTGGGCTCACAGTGCCGCTTCTCCATAGCTATCAGGACGCTACAGTACTCTGTCTAGCGACGACAAGTAGGGCTAGCAGCCACTCCTATCTACGCCAGGTAATAAAAAAAACAGGTTTTATATTATCTTTGTGCACACAATACTTATTTTACCATATATGAAGAAGATCATTTTAGGATTTGTACTGTTAACTGCACTTTGTACACCCATTGTTGCAGGAGGCATTGATATTGAACTCCAGCTTACACAAACGCCTTATAAATGGGGTGGAAAAAACGGAAATGTATTTGAATATATCATAGGCGAAACTGCTGATGAATACATCGCTTTAAGAGGAACGTATGCATTCTTCTCTTACGATTATAAAATTGCCAGATACGATAAATCTACCATGAATTTATTGGAAGTAAAACCGCTCTTCCCAAAGGACTATGTTAAAAAAGGTGGAATTAAACCTACTTATTCCTGGGGTATCAATCAATACAAAGAGCAGATCTATTTCTTGTTCGGTTATAAGGACCAAATGAAAGACAATATCACAGTTTATTACCAGAAGCTGGATAATGAAGGCAATGTGGATGGCAATCCTGATAAACTGGTGGAAGCGCCCTTTGTAAAAGGTTCTGCCGGATGGTTTGGAGGAGTGTATTCCTACGATTCCAGTAAATTCTTATCCGTATATGAAGTGCCTACAAAAAATAAAGAAAATCAACAATATCATTTTCATGTATACAATATTGTTGACATGTCATTGATTTTCGAAAGAGAAGTTGAACTTCCATTTATGGATAAGGATGTAAATCTTATCCGCTATGATGTAAGTGATGAAGGGGATGTATATGGATTGGTACAAATTCATGAGCAAAGAGAAAAAGGGAGCAAAGAACCTGATAATTATACCTATAAGATCTATGGATTTCAAACTGAAAGTGATGATGTCCTTGAGTTTGACTTTGATATCGACAGGTATATGAACAGCATTACATTCCAGGTAAAAAACGGAATTATTTATTGCTCCGGCTTTTGGGGAAAGAAAAACTCCAGCGACATATCCGGCGTATATTCATTAAGATTGGATGCTAACAATGGAGAAGAACTGGTGCAGGATTTATACGAGTTCAGCGATGAATTCATTGAAGAGTTTTATACCGACAAGCAGGTACAAAAAGCAGATAAAAAGGGTAAAGAGCTGGAAGTGCCAACCATTGTACTTGATCATTTTCTGGTAAAAGACGATGGAAGTGCCTATGTAGTTGGAGAACAGTTCTACACCTATACGGTTTGCTATACCACTCAAAATGGGACTCGTTGTGTAACTTATTATGTACATAATGATATTATGATCACAAAAATTGATGCAAACGGAGAGATCCTGTGGGCCACAAAAATCCCTAAAAAATCCGTTTCAGCTAACTCTACTGGGGCTTTAAGCTATCACCTACACCAAAAAGGAGATGATCTTTACTTTGTTTATTATGACCATGTGGATAACTTCGACCTGGTTGATCCTAAAAAATATGACCGGGTTCCTATTTACAACAAGGATACAGATCTTATCTGTTGTAAGGTAAACGATGATGGAGAAAAAGAAAAAGTGGTTATTTATAATTATGCAGATAAGGCGTGGAACCAGCTCAAATTAACTCCGGTTAAAATGCAGACCCTGAATGGATCGGAATTTATCGGTATGGGTTTTGTAAAAGGCAGAAAAGAAATTCTGGGCCGTTTTTCGATACGTTAAAAATATAAGTGTTAACATTGAAAAGAGCCAGCATATGCTGGCTCTTTTTTTTATTCAACAATATGATGTTTTAATATAATGGCATTCATCCTTTCCAATTCCTTTTTACCTTCTTCATGGTTAAAGGGAAATCCCGGATATTTATTTGCCAGGTCAATATTCGCCTGAATATTCTTTTTTGCATTCATGGCAAATATCATTTTGGATATTCCTTTCCTAATAAAAGAAGGGGCCAGCTTCTTGATCCTATTGGACCTTTTTCTTTTTCCATAAAATGTTTTAGAGCTTGCACTATTGATATAGGTCTGGATGACCTGTTTCAAGAATTCACCGGCCTCCTCAACGCTTGTATGGGTCTTCATGGCCAAATGCGCTGAAGTATGCTGTAAAAAAGCATCATATTCCCTGGCAAATTTGGGATCAACAGAGATCTCGTTGATCCCGGCTGATTTTCCAGAAGAATTTCGCAACAATTCACGGGATGCATAAAATTCAGGCAATACTTGATGCTTGCCATTGATCAAAGTAGCCAATCCTATATAATATTCGATCAGGTTCATGTTGAAAATCTGCCTGTCCATGGTTCGGAAGATCTCCTTAAAAAATTCAGTCCTATGTACACAATAATACATCTGCACCCCCGATCCAAAATACCTGCTTACCCGTTCTTTTATATCCTTATTATGAATATCCAGTCCAATACCGGCCGTATATAAAGGTATATAGTGGATCCGGCCTGATACATAATAATAAGCAATATAGTGGCCCTGGGCTGAACTATAATCCCGATTCGCCTCCAGGAATTGGATGCTTTTTTCGATTCCCTGGAGGGTGATAAAATCATCATCGGCGCTCATCAATACATAAGGGGTGGTGATACATTCCGAAGTAGAAGCAATTTTTTGAGCAAAGGTATTTCCGGGAACATGTAAATATTGAAAATTCTTGGGTAACACATCCGCATTTTCAAACCGATTAGCTGAACTATCACAAATAATAATAGATATATCTTGAAAAGACGAATAATAATCCACAGCTCTTTTTAAATACTGATGCCTATTTCGCGTGGGGATAATAATGGTAAACATATCCTTCATGATGAAGCTAAGGTGTAGTGCCCGTTAACGGTACTATACTTCTATTAATACTTATATTATTTAAAAGCTCCACAACTGCTACTCCAATATCCTCCGTTTGTATGAATTTTCCTTCTTTCATATTTTTTCGATGCTTCTCCCTGAAATCCTCTGTCATTTTATTGTAAACCGGAGAATTCTCCACTAAACCCAATGCAATGGCATTGAACCGAAGGTGAGCAAACTCGTTGGCCAAACTCTGGATCAACCCATATATGGCAGATTTGGCAGCTGCATAGGCAGGATCATAACTTCCTTTGGTAACAGCCACCGACGAAAAGAAAATAATCGGGGCAGCATTGTTTAATTTAAAATGTAAATGTTTTAAAAGTATAATCGGACCACCGATATTTACCTTCCACATTTTTTCAATATGGTCCATGGAAGTATCTTTTACATTTTTATCAGGATTAATACCCTGGCAAAAAATAATCCCATCCAACATTAAATTTCCACTCTTCTCCACAAATCGAATAATGGAGGTTTCATCTTCCATGTCAAGCTCTGAACGAGGAGCAGCCATACATGCATAACCTGCCGCTTCCAGGTGAAGAACCATGGATTTGGCAATAAAACTGTTAGCTCCAACGATCAATATTGTTTTCTGCATGCTCAATTACTTGGTAATGGTTGCCCTGATTGCTCCTGCACCTTTATTCACCAGTTTGATCACCTCACAATTACTAAAGCCGATCAATTGGGCGATATCTATAAACTTCTGTTTGGTAAATGCATTGTAATGGAATTGTCCTCCTCCATTTTGATTCCCGAAAAAGTGAGTGGTGATCATTCCCCATCTGTATTCAATGGATTTCCCATGACCATAATAGTGATCAACAGCTCCTACCTTATAAAATTCGGTAAACTCATCTTTCGCCTTTAAAAATTGTTCACAAAGCCACTCCATATCCGGCGTTTCAACTACCAGCTTGCCGCCTTTTTTAAGCACACGGAAACATTCCCTGAAGAGTTGCTCCTCATCTTTAAAAGGAATATGTTCAAACAAATGTTCGGCCAACACCTCATCGGCACTTCCATCGGGATAATCCATATGCAAAATATCCATTTTAACGATGTTCTCCCCTTCTACATATCCATCGATATTTACATACCCTTCCTTGATGTTTTTTCCGCAACCTAAATGCAACTTCATAATTGATGTATTTATATTTTTATATTCTGAATCTTTTATCCGCTTTTCTTCCCTGCAAAATATGTTTTATTTCAAGCGCCACCTGTATACAAGTAGTTATTTTCCCTGATAAAACGGCAAAATAATTATTATAATTGGCATAGGTATGCAACTCTGTTAACCTGGCATCATCAGAGTTCCTATGCACTACCCTGATTACCTCATTATGCCTAATTTTTTTTATATCTTTTAAAAAAGGCATAAAAAGGGTAGATTGGTGATAGATCTTTTCCACTTCACCCGAAGATTTGGATGAAAATTGAGGCGCAGTAACCGATAATTGGTTCTCAAGAACTGAATTTTTGACGTGGTACAGGAGGAAGCTGTTTTTTTCTTTCCCTTTTGGCATGACGGAACAAAAAGGCCCATCCATCACAGTTAAACCAAACTGAGGTTGGGCATATTCAAATTCCGGAATAACCACTTGTTCATACAACAGATCCTTTAATGGAATGTTCAATAAAAAATTAATATTGTTAAACCCTGCATAGCTGGCATTGATCACCACATCATACATTTTGGTCTTTCCACCATACACAATTTCATAATTGCCTAACTCCATTTTTTTTAACCCGGTTACCTCCGAATTCAATATTAGATTGGCTCCCGACCTTTTTATATTCTCAGCCACTTGCTTCTTAAGAACAGAATAATCGAAAACAGGTTCAGGCACCTTGAAGCAGGCCAAGAGCATATTCTTATCCAACAAATGTTCTTCGGGGTACTCATAATCATACCCTATTCCCACTTTTGAACAGAAATCCAAAAATTCTTCAGGGGTAGTTTTACTTCCTTCTTTAGCAATGGCATAATAATTTGAAAACTGGTTCTCTACTGCATTTCCATAATTGAATAAAAAGGACAACAAGCCTTCGATGCTTTGTTCGGCAGTTTCAACACTTCTTAAATAATGGTATCCCAGGTGGATCCGGTTATGGTTCACCCTGGATGCATGTAACATGATATCGTCGTCCTTTTCAACAAGGTCTACCTTAAATCCTGCACGAGATAATTCAATGGCGCAGCAACATCCAAATAAACCAGAACCGATAATTACTATTTCCATGAATCTGTATGCGAACTTTTGGCAAAGTTAATAACAAAAACCTAATATTAATTTACTATAAATCAGTATTTTACGACGTGATTACCTCGGGCAGAGTGATAGCTGGCAGCCAAGTGTGCTTAGCCTTGCCAATAGCTGCGAGTAGAAGTCATAAATACCTACAACCATTTTACAAGGCTTGGCATACCTGTATGCCACTTAAGCAAAGCACCGGATGCTGACGTTTCAGCCAGCATGATGACCGGCTTTGCTATGCCATCAGAAGGTTTTAATAGATTTTTATTCTTTATGTCCCCCATATAGCCATACACTCAGTACCTCATATTTTTATTATTTTTACCTCCTCAATGGTAAACAGATATTATGAATCAAATTAATTGGAAAACATTATTACCCCATGGTATTGCGGTGGTGTTCTTTTTTGCTTTGGCAATTGCCTACAATAGCTCAATTATAGATGGCGGCCGTTTGGTAAGCCATGACGATACCATGTACCGAGGTGCTGCAAAAGAAATTATTGATTATAGGGAAAAAGAACATGAAGAGGGATTGTGGACCAACAATATGTTTAGTGGAATGCCCGCCTATACCCTTGCATATGCTCCGCAAAACAATTTGGTAGGAAAAGTATTTACCATTGTAGGAAGTATTCTACCCACACCGGCCATTCAAATGTTCTGGGCCATGTTATGTTTTTATATTTTATTGGTCACATTTGGATTTAAACCTTATGCCTCCGCCATTGGTGCCATTGCCTATGGCTTCTGCTCCTTCAATATTGAAATTGTAACGGCGGGGCATTACGCAAAACTCTGGGCCCTGGCATTTTTCCCATTAATCGTAGCGGGGATCAATCTTACTTTTCAAAAGAAATATATATGGGGGGCCTTGATCACAGGAGTTGGCACCAGCGTTGAGATCATTGTGAATCACCCACAAATGACCTACTATTATTTTGTGTTTTTCCTTTCTCTGTATATGATCTATTTATTTATAAATGCTATTGTGAAGAAAGAGGTGAAGCATGCATTTATCGCCAGTGCTATTACTGTGGTGATGATGGTGGTCGGTTTGGGAAGTAATGCCAACCGTTTGTTACCTATCAACGAATATACAGCCTATAGTACCCGTGGAAAATCAGACCTAAAACAAGTAGCTGCATCCACTGATCAGACAGGTGGATTGGACAAATCTTATATAGTTGGTTATAGCAGTGGAAGAGATGATATATTCAGCTTTCTGGTACCCAATTTTAAGGGGTTTAACAGCGGCGTCCAGCTAGTTGAAAATCCTATTGCAAAAGAAACCCTGGGAAAAGACAAGAATATGGTGATGCAAACCGAACAAATGCTTTATAATAACTACGGCGAAATTATATCTCAATATTGGGGGGGGACCGATCTTGCAGGCCCCGGTAGATATTGCAGTGTGATCATCTTTGCTTTGTTCCTGCTCGGATTTGTTTTTGTAAAGCATCCGGTTAAATGGCTCATCATTCCTGCATTTCTGCTAACCATGATGTTGAGCTGGGGGAAAAACTATATGGTCCTTACCGATTTCTTCATTGAGCATTTCCCGATGTACAATAAATTCCGAGCCGTTAATTCCATCGTTATTGTCATCACTTTTATGATCCCCTTATTGGCCAGCTTTATGCTGGCCCGGTTAGCCAATGAACCGGCGTTTCTTGAAAAACCAAGTTTCGGAAAATATAAAAACAAACATATTTTGGTGGCAGGCTTAGGAGGCATCCTGTTGTTGCTTTTAGCCATGTACGCGGTACCAACTGCCTTCCAATCATTCACTACACCATCGCATATGGTTGATAGAGTGGGTAAGTACATGAGTGAAAGAGAAATGATTACAGAAGCACTTAGTTCACAAAATGTTGATCAACCATCTATCAACAAGGTTATTGGATCTATTGAACAAGGGAGGATCGCTATTTTTAAGGCAGATGCATTAAGGTCATTTATTTACTTACTATTAGGATCTATTTTCATTGGTTTATATGCCTTTAAAAAGATCCCCTGGCAGATCATGATCGCGGCCGTTGGTGTATTTGTATTGATAGATATTTGCACCTACGACTATAGATTTTTAAATGATAAGAACTTTAAACCCAAAAAGGAAAGTAAGAAAGATTTTGACCCGTCCTATGCAGATCAGGTGATCCTGAATGATAGTTCCATCCATAAACGTGTATTGAATTTATCATTAAGTCCTTTTAATGACGGAACTACCAGTTATTATCATCAATCCTTAGGTGGTTATAGTGGTGCTAAAATAAAAAGATACCAGGAGTTGATCGAAAGAGGAATCTTCCCTGAGCTCAACCGGATTTTTGGGGGTGGCACAGAGAAAGTAGATTCTTTATTAAGTACAGCCCATGTACTCAACATGCTCAACACTAAATATTTTATTTTCGATACCAAAGCTGCTCCTTTACCTAACCGGCATGCCAATGGACCTGCCTGGATGGTAACTGATATACGATTTGTAGAGGATGCAGATGCCGAAATCGAGTCGCTCAAAACCATCAATACAAAAACAACCGCAGTAATCGACAAGAAATTCGAACCTTTGGTTAAAAAAGAGGGTATTCGACCCGACAGCACCGCTACCATTAAAATGATCGTTAAAACACCCCGGTTGTTAGAATATGAATTTACATCCACTTATGATCAATTCGTAGTATTTAGCGAGATCTATTATTGGGCCGGATGGAAAGCATATATTGATGGGAACGAAGTGGATATTATAAGAGTGAACTATGTACTACGGGCATTGTCTGTTCCCAAAGGCAAGCATAAAATCGAGTTCATGTTTGATCCTGCCTCCGTAAGAAAAGGAGAAACCTATTCATTATTAGGCAGCTCGGTAATGGTATTGTTGCTTCTTGCAGGTATGTTTGTGGAGTTTAGGAGGATGAACAGAAAAACACCTCCTAAGATCAAGCCATCAGCTGCTAAGAAATAGGTGTTTTCACAAATTTCTTGTGTTTAGTTTGTTTACCAAGCAGCCTCTTGATAGTCAAGTGGTCTATTAATGCATATCTTTGTTGTACCAATCTTCCTACTAATAATATTTTATAACGAATTTCTAGCTCATGAAAACACTCCAACCCATTTTTACGATTGTGTTCTTCGGTTTATTTCTGCATGTTACAGCACAACCTAATATTACCTCTGTTACACCCTCCACTGGACCAGTAGGAACCACTGTAACGATCGGCGGGACCAATTTTAGTGCAACACCTGCCAACAATACGGTATATTTTGGTGCCACCAAAGCCAACATCACGGCCGCTTCAACCAACAGCTTAACCGTAACCGTACCAGTTGGAGCTACGTATCATTTAATCACGGTTCAAACCAGTGGATTGATCGCTTATTCAGATCAACCATTTCTGACCACTTATGTTTGTGGCGATCCTTTGAATGTGAGCTCCTTTGCAAATGATGGTTATTTGACTGCTGGCACAAATCCCAGAAGCGTTCCTCTAGGCGATGTAGATGGAGATGGAAAACCTGATATTGTATCAGCCAACTACCTAGCCAATTCTATTTCTGTTTTTTTAAACACCAGCATTTCAGGAAACATTTCGTTTGCACCAAAAGTTGATTATTCATCAGCAGGAGATCCTTCGGATACCTGGATTGGTGACCTGGATGGAGACGGCAAGCCTGAGGTAGTAGCCGTGAATAACTCAACTCAGAATGCTTCGGTATTTCGAAACACTTGTACGGTAGGAAATGTTTCTTTTGCTGCACCCCAAAATTTTGGTATTGGTAATTATGGTTACAGGGTATCTGCTTGTGATTTGGATGGAGATGGAAAATCGGATATTGTAGCACTCAACGCCAATTCGAATACCTTTTCAATCTTAAGAAATACCAGCACCGTAGGCTCATTGTCTTTTGCTGCGAAGGTTGATTATTCCGCCAGCACATATCCTTCAGGTCTTGAAATAATAGATCTTGACGGAGATGGAAAACCGGAGATCACGGTCGCCCTTCGAAATTCAAATTTGGTTACCATTTACAGAAATACCTGTACCAGTGGAAATATATCATTTGCTGCCGGAGTTGACCTCACCCCAGGAACCGCACCTTTTGATGTGGCCTCCGGTGATTTCGATGGCGACGGAAAACCTGATCTTGCTGCAGTCAATCGAACCTCGAATACCGTATCCTTGTTCAGAAACACTTGTACGATTGGCACCATTTCATTTGCAACCAAAGTAGATTTTGTTACCGATGTTAACCCACATCACGTTTTAATCGGTGATATGGATGGAGATGGTCAACCGGATATTGTAACAGCCAATCATACCCCCAATACACTTTCTATATTGTTAAATGCCAGTTCAGTTGGTAGCTTTCTATTCGCACCTAAAGTTGACTATGCTACGGGTGGATCCAACGCAATTGATGCTTCCATAGGTGACCTGGATGGGGATAATAAACCTGACCTGACAGTAACCAACGAAGTTTCTGCCCAAATTGCAGTATTGAGAAATCAATTAGTTTGCTTGGCAGGGGTGGATGAAAATGATCCGATCCATTCAATGACCTTATATCCCAATCCATTTAACTCTCAAACCAAGATTTTCTTTGAGTATGAATTAAAAGATGCCACATTAAAAATCGTGAATGTTTTAGGGAAGGAAGTGGAAACGATTGTATTTACTGGTGACCAAATAACAATTGAACGGGAAGGGTTAAATGCAGGAACCTATTTTATTCATGTGTTCTCTGAAAATAAAAGAATAGGAACTCAGAAAGTGATCATACAATAATGGTTAACTGATATCCTCCATTTTTAATGGAGTACCCTTTGGCAATTTTTTATTGAACTTCTTGCCCAAGACCTCGAAATAATATTTGGGGGCTAGTCCCATCGCAGGCCTTATCACTCTTATGTTTTGCTCGGTGATGGTGGTTCCTTCTTCCACATTGGCACTTACATAGATCGACCGCTTAAATACAAGACTGTTTTTTTCTTTTTCTGTAAGATCGTATGATACTTTTCCTCGTGCTAACCACGCTTTTTCCGACTCCTCTACCAACATTTTCATTTCAGCCGGTTCCATAGAGAAAGTGGAATCAACTCCACCATCAGCTCTGCTGAGTGTAAAATGTTTTTCCAATACACAAGCTCCCAACGCAACAGCTCCCACCGAAACACCAATGCCCATGGTATGGTCGGAGAGCCCCACCAGGCAATTGAATTTTTCCCTCATATCCGGAATGGTAGAGATATTTGTATTTTCCGGACTTGCCGGATAGGTACTGGTACATTTCAGGATCACCAGGTTGGTGCATCCTGCTTTCCTTAATACCTCCACTGATTCTTTGATATCATCAAAACTAGACACGCCGGTTGACATGATCACCGGTTTTCCGGTGGCCGCTACTTTTTTAAGTAATGGATGGTGTGTATTTTCGAAAGAAGCTATTTTATAGCAAGGTACATTCAATGTTTCCAGAAAATCAACAGAGGATTCATCAAAAGGTGAACTAAAGCAGAGCAATCCTTTTTCTTTGGCTCTTTGAAAAATAGGTGCATGCCATTCCCATGGAGTATATGCTTCCTTATACAGGGTATGAAGGTCTTTCCCCTTCCATAATGAATTTTTATCCTCAATGGTAAAAACATTTTCCATGGTAATGGTATCGGCCGTATAGGTTTGGAGTTTAATGGCCTGTACACCGGTTGCTGCAGCTGCGTCCACTATCTCCAATGCCCTTTCCAAGGATTGGTTATGGTTCCCACTCATCTCCGCAATAATAAAGGGACGAAAACCTTCTCCGATATCATGCATCCCAATTTTAAAACTCGTGTTAAATCCCATAAGCATATTTTTTACTTACCTCATCATTGATCATTACTTCATCAAACTCCACATAACCTGCTTTTTCAAAAGATTTAATCGAAATAGCATTCTCCCCTTTTATATATGCAATGATCCTTTCCTTTTTTACCTGTTTTACATAATCCTTGGAAGCCATTTCAATCATCAACGAAGCCAATCCCCTTCCCCGAAAATCTTTGGATACACTTACGCCAATAATGGTTTCATCCTCTCTTTTTTCAATTCTCACCATTCCACAAGGGGATTTCTCAAACTTAAATATATAAATTTTACAAAGAGGGTCCTTTAGCTTTTTTTCGAACCAATTGATATGATCCTTCCATTTGATGATCCCCGAGTTATAAGAGTTCCTCCTGGTTTCCTCGTCGTTGGCCCAATCGAACAATAACTGTTGGTGATCAATATTTGCGTACTCGTAGGCTAACATAAGGCTTTAAATATTTCTTTGATCCGGTCATGCGATCTTCCATCCACCAGTTTTTTCTGGTGTTTGATCATTTCATTCACTTGACCCACGGTGATCGACTTTACTACAGACTGCATTTTTTTATTGGTAATGTTCATGAATTTGTCCATTCCAATCACTGCCGGCAGTCGGGTAAGTTCCTTATACATATCCTGCTGGTTGTCGGCCGTTATTCCACAGATAATTCCAATCCCCGCAGCACATGCTTCTATACACAATGTACTGGCCGATAAGATGGCCAGGTCATTGTCATTGAACAGATCGATCACTTCCATAGTAGAAAGGTCAATATGAATATTCATTTTATCTTCAGCATTACAAAAATCCACCAAAGGAATAATATTCTTATTGGAAGTGGTGGTCAACACATTGATCTGTTCGATTTCCTCAAGATCCAGCAACCAATCGGCCATTTGGGCAGAATATCCATGTACATCTGTGGCGCCCATAGCAATCAATAATTTTTTGGTATGGCTTCTGGGTCGTCTTACATTGCATGCCTCGATAAACTCATTCTTCAAAATGGCATAATTAAGTCCAAGAAAAAGTTGGGTATAGGGTTCCCTGGAATAATCCTCTAACTGTGCACCCCCATGATTGATCACCACATCCGAATAGAAATGATGGGCGTGAATATCATCAATACTTACCACTTTGCAATTTTTCTTTTTTAAATAAGGGGTAAGCCAGCCCCCTGTCAAATGATAACCATCCAATACAACGATGGTACCATCTGTAATACTCTTGTCTATTTCTTCTAAATCATCCCCAGGCTGATCTTTTTGGGGCAAGTGGAGCAATTCATATTTTTTTTCCCTGCACAATCCCTGGCAAATTGCATTGTACTGCTGCATGACAAATACCGGTTGTAGAAAATCCTTCACGATATCTGCTAATCCCATACAACGGCTAAAGTGGCCCATGCCAATCTCTGAGGAGGCATCGGTACGGAAATATACTTTCGGCCTGTCCACTAAATTCTTATTTTGGTTACCTCATTCAATTTATCAATGAGTGATTGGTCGGTCTTGTAGGTTAAACCAATATGTGCATTGATCTTTGCAATTTCGGGGTTTTCATCCAAAAATTTAAATAATTCCTGAATGGAATATTCCAATTGGTGTGTCCGGAAATGTTCATCTATCTTTTGAAAGAGCTCTAAATCTTCCTGGTGATCCAGGGTAAGCCTGTAGTTGCGTACCAATTCTTTGGGAAGGTCAACAAAGTTCAATTTAAAATGCTCAGGGTTATTCACAAAATACCATGACATGTATTCCGAATAATTGGCTTCCGGAAAGAAAGACTTGGCATATCTCAATGCCGAAGTGCTGATGATCTCAATGCCTGTACCCACAGCCGCTTCAGCAGCCCTGGTAAAATCTGCTCCTTTCTCAAAATGCGATTTCAACAGGATCTTGGTAATGTCATTGGAAACATATTGCATATCGGCGGTAACTCGTACGATCACATCGATCTGCATTTTATCGATGATGTCCAGGTACCGTTTGATCACATCCAGGGGATCACCCTTATGAAAAATAACGTCTTTTGAATAGGTATGGTTTCTCAATTCATCATCCTCCTCGCTTGTGCTCGTGGCCAAAATGGTATGATCTACATTTTCGAAATTGAGACAATGCTTTACACATAATTCAGTAGCACTTAGGTCGCCAATTTTTAAAACAGCTTTCTTGGGTAACCGGGTAGACTTTAACCTGCAAGCTATAATGGTAGCTATATGTGCTTTTTTTAGATCTGTAGCTTGGATCGTTTCCTTTTCGTTCTTATCATTGGCCAATAAGTAAAATGAGTTCACCTGCTTTTCAATTTCATGTGCCCTTAATCCTTCCTGGTTCGATCTTTTAAAATCAAAATCCGATTCGAGGCTGGGGACCTTTCCCTTTCTCATCGGATGTTTGGTAACCGGTATCTGTATAGATCCTGAAAGGTATTTGGCCTCATTGGCATTTACAAAAGGTTGCTCAAATGTTTCAGCGTATTTTCGTGCCACCTCCAGGAACCGACCATACTGATCCTTGTTCATGCTGGAATAAAAATCGTATTTAGGTTTTTCACCGGAAAGGCAAATATGTTTTTCGATATAAGTGGCCCCAGCTACATAGGCCATCACAGGCAGCCAGGTAGCATCCTCATCATCCGGAGCGATATGATCTGCAAAGCTGATCTCATAAGGAAAAGCTTTTTGGATCGCCTGGATCTTCACCAATCCACTATCGATCAACTGGGTTGGATAAGATTGAAATCCTATCTGTAAAATAATTTCCTGGGGTCTTAATGTTTCCCTGAAATTAGTTACCACTTCTTTGATTTGCTCCATTTCCAATCCAGAAATATTCAGGATCATTTTTTTTGATGAAAGATCGAGTTGAGAAAATAATTTTACCAGGTTTTTATTATATAAGGTAGACGCCTGAAATTTAAATCCATAAACTTTGTCAAAATTATCACGGGCTATTTCAAACGAATAATCATCAAAAGTGTCAATCCATATATCCCAATGCTTCGAAGCCTGATCGATCATTGCCTTCCATTTCTCAGGCGTAAAATAAAGTTCTTTATATACTTCGTACCAGCTAAAGTCTTCCAGCGCGATCTTATCATATTTGAACGGCTGAAATTTTATTCCATTGATCCCTTTTAATGTGCTAAACTCTTTGAACAGGTCGTACACATACTCCTCCTTACCTGCATGTACATTGGCAATTTCTATGATATGATACATATCTTTCATTGTCTTTATTTCAAAAAATCTAATATTTTACTGATCACATAATCCTGCTCCTCGTCTTTTAGCGAAGGATACAATGGCAAACTCAAACATCTTTCATAATAAGCCTCTGACACAGGAAAATCTCCCTTTTTCCAGCCGAATTGTTGATAATACGGCATGAGGTGGGTGGGTATATAATGTATTTGTGGAATAATATCCTGGGTGAGTAAATAATCGTATAATGCTTTTCGGTTCTCTATTTGTATAATATATAAATGATAGCCGTGGAAAACGGATTGAGGAACAAAAGGTGTTTTTATCTTTGGATGATCGTTAAATGATTTGTTGTATTTATCCACGAGTTCATGCCTCCTTTTCATTCCAGCTTCTGCCCTGCTAAGCTGACTGGTACCAAGAGCCGCCTGCATATCAGTTAAGCGGTAATTATATCCCAGGTCAACCATTTCCATATACCAACCACCATGGTTCTCCTTCATGAGTGCAGGATCTTTTGTAATTCCATGGGTACGCAATATCATCAGCCGGTCATATAAATCTTTATTGTTTGTTGTGATCATTCCCCCTTCTCCACAGGCAATATGTTTAACCGGGTGAAAAGAAAATATGGCCAGATCGGCAAAATTCCCGTTGCCACAACGCTGATTTTTACCTTTGCTATCGGTAAAATAAGCGCCTGGGGCATGACATGCATCTTCAATCATCCACATGCCATATTCATCGGCCAGCGTTCTGAATTTTTCAAGGTCCACTGCATATCCCGCCAGGTCTACCGGTATCATCCCTTTAAAATATCCTTTCGGATGTTTCGCCAACAAAGATTTTACTTTGTCGAAATCCAACGTATAGGAGACAGGATCAATGTCAGAAAAAATCACCTCTCCATCACAGTATCGAATGCAGTTGGACGAAGCAGCAAAAGTAATGGGTGGAACAATTACACGATCTCCCTTCTGCACATTCAATACCATGGCGCATAAATGTAGCGCCGCGGTTCCATTAGCCAATGCAACCGCATATTTACATCCTATATAATCAGCAAATGCTTTTTCAAATTCGGCCACTTTCGGGCCTTGTGTAAGAAAGTCGGATTGTAATGTTTCAACAACGGCCCTGATATCTTCATCCGTAATTAACTGACGACCGTATGGAATTTTTTTTTTGATCATATTAAACAGTAAAGGTCGGGTCAATAAATTGTTTGATCAAAGAGCGGATATCCTCTACACTTAGCCATTCTGAATTTTCTCCTGAATTATAACAAAACCCAATGGGTACAGGAGTTGCTTTGTTTTGTTTCAGGTAATCCTCCACGCTCCATTTAATAGGTGACTGTGGTAAAATAGCAAAATATTTTCCTACATCTACGGTAGTAAACGAATCGGAAGTGGTGATCATTTCTTCATGAATTTTTTCGCCAGGCCGGATACCCACAAACTCAAGTTTTGCATGGGGAGCAACTGCTTTGGCTACATCCAGGATTCTATAGGAAGGGATCTTGGGTACAAAGATCTCACCACCCCAGGCATTTTCCAGGGCATGTAATACCAGGTCTACTCCTTCTTCCAGTGAAATGTTGAATCTTGTCATTCTCTCATCGGTAATAGGTAAGACCCCCTCTTTTCTTTTGTTCAGGAAAAAAGGTATTACAGACCCCCTGCTTCCCATTACGTTACCATACCTCACCACTGATAGACTCAGGTCCCTGCTTCCAACAATGCTATTGGCTGCTATGAATAATTTATCTGAGCAAAGTTTGGTAGCCCCGTATAGGTTAATGGGAGCTGCAGCTTTATCGGTCGACAAGGCAACTACCTTTTGCACACCACAATCCAGGGCGGCGTTGATAATACTATTGGCTCCTAATACATTGGTCTTGATAAACTCCATGGGATTGTACTCCGCGGCGGGTACTTGCTTAAGAGCTGCAGCATGCACAATGATATCCACCCCTTCACAAGCCCTGGTAAAACGGGCTTCATCCCGAATATCTCCCAAAAAATAGCGCATGGCAGGATATTTACTATGCGGAAACTCATGGGCCATTTCGAATTGCTTGAGTTCATCTCTTGAGAAAACAACTAATCTTTTTACGCCAGGATGTTTTTCGAGGACTGTTTTTACGAACATTTTCCCGAAAGAACCTGTTCCACCTGTAACTAATACCGATTTATTATTGAGCATTTACGAACGCCTTAGTTAAATTTTTGACCTACAAATCTAATTAAATCGTGCAAATCGAACAAATCACTGATCAGGGCCCTTTGGGGTACGTTTGGTACCATTCCCAGGATACAGCCTGGGCAGGCTTAAGAGTAAGCTCCCCGATAGCTGCGGTGTTATGGCTGCTTTTCAGCCCAGCCCGGACAAAATGTATGAACCCCGTGGCCGCAGGCCATGGGGCCTACCCTCGGCAGAAGCGGCGAACCTGGTAAGCGACCAGGCAGGCAAAAAACTAGTATATTTGAACCATTATGGCAAAGGAATCAGCGATTTCAACTTTCATTAGCAACACCCTTCAAACCCAGCTGTCTATTGCAAAGATCCTGATCCAGTCGAAGTTTTTTACCAGGAAACTCTCTTTTGCCCCCCTTGAAAAATGTGTGGTATTGGGTAACGGGCCTTCGCTTTCGAAAGAAATTGAAAACCATCCCGATTGGTTTAGATCAACCCCGAAGCTGGCCGTTAATTTATTTGTAAAATCTGATTATTATACCCAATTAAAGCCGGAGTTTTACGTTATCAATGCACCTGAACATTGGTTCGAATCAGTGAATGATTTGGGCAGAAAGGCCACTGTTGAATTATATGAACTGATGGCAGAAAAAACTACCTGGGATATGACATTATTGATCCCCTATGGGGCAAAGAAAAATAATGAATGGAAAAAATATATCGCCAACAATAAGCATATCAAGATCCATTATTATAACAAAACCCCGGTTGAAGGTTATGGATGGTTTTGCAATATTGTTTTTAAAAAAAGGTGGGGCATGCCCCGGCCCCACAATGTGGTCATCCCGGCATTGATGCATGCCATTGATATTGGCTTTAACGAAATATACTTGGCAGGGGTTGATCATTCATGGTTAACAGGTTTGCGTGTAGAACAAGACAATACAGTCACCATGGAACATACCCATGTTTATGGAGAAGTAGTTCGTTATCCTATTTTTGCCTACCTTGATGAAAAGCGTCATTTGCATGATATGCTGATGAAATTTGTACATACTTTTAAGAGTTATTTTTTTATCAGGGATTATGCCACCCACCAACATAAAAAGATCTATAACATTACCGAAGGTTCGTTTATTGATGCTTTCGAAAAAAGAAAAATCAGCTAGATGGGGGTAGTAAAAAGGCAAACCATTAAATCGGTTATTTACACCTATGCCGGTACTATTCTTGGGTTTATTACAGTTGGTATTTTGTTCCCCATTTATTTAACTACCTCCGAAATTGGGGTTTTGAACCTGGTGAACCGTTGGAGTGTAATGATCATGCAGATAGGCACATTGGGATTTCCAGTAGCGATGATCAAGTATTTCCCTTATTTCAGGAACAAAGAAAAAAAATACCATGGCTTTCTGTTTGTCTCCTTATTGATAGGATTAATAGGTTTTGCCATCACGGCAGGCATCCTTTTTTTATTTAACGATGCTATCGTAGAAAATGAAAAATTAAAGTCTCCTCTTTTTAGCCAGTATTTTAATTATATATACATGGTTACCTTTTTTTACTTGTTCTTCTATATACTGGATGTGTACTCAAGGGCCATTTATCAATCATCTGCATCCGTGCTACTCAGAGAATTTGTACAAAGGGTGATCATCATTACATTAACCGGAGCCTTTATCGCCAAACTCATTGGATTCGGCGATTTTGCCATCTTTTATTATATTACCCTTTGTCTGCCCACTATTTTTCTGTTTCTTTTTTTAGCCGTTAAAAAAGAGATCCATTTAACTCCCAATTTCGAAATTTTTAGGACTGAGCACCGAAGCTCGATCATCAAGAGAAGCGCATTCGGTTTGATCTCCGGTATGGGGATCAGCGGCTTACTAAGTATTGATGTGATCATGCTGAATGAATACCTGGGTGAAGCATCAACAGGTGTATATATTACAGTATTTTATTTTGCTTCGCTGATATTGATCCCGTTCCGCTCCTTTGGTCGCCTGGGTGGCAACCTGATTGCCGAAGCCATTAAGGAAGAAGATCATGTAAGGTTGAAAAAAGTGTATTACGATAGTTGCCTAACACAGTATATCATTGGAATTATTCTTCTGGCCTCCATGCTAGTAAATGTGGACAATATTTTTACATTTTTAAAACCAGAATACAGAGAGGCCTATTATGTAATTCTCATCGTAGGCATTGGAAACCTATTTGAAATGGCCACCGGACTTAATCATAGTATCATCGATAATTCTACCCATTATAGGTTTGGAACTTATTTTGTAGGGTTGCTTATTCTTTGCACCATCGGATTCAACATGATCTTTATCCCGTTGATGGGGATCAATGGGGCTGCTATTGGTACTGCATTATCCATCATTGTATTCAACCTGGTAAAAACCATATTTGTATATAGTAAATATAAATTATGGCCTTTCAATCTGAATTTTGTTTGGGTACTTTTATTGGCAGCTGTATTGGTAACGGTGGTATGGATGGTTCCCAATTTATCCAACGTTTATATCAATACTATTTTCAAATCTTCTCTCTTGTTTTTTCCTTTGTTCACTATTATTTATTTAGGGAAATTCTCCGCTGAATTTAACGGGCATATCCATAGTTTTTTGAATCTTTTGAAGAAGAAAAGATAAGGAATAGTATCTTACTTGATCTTATGTAGCTTCACCATATTGGTCTGACCTCTTTCGTCCATAGGCACACTGGCAGTATGCACCACCAGATCACCATCTTTTACAAATCCCGTGCTCTTGAGCAATTTACTGCTCTCTGAGATGCTATCATCGGTGCTGATAAATTTATCGAAATAGAAACCACGTACACCCCATAATAAACTCAGCTGGTTTAGAATTTTTCGGTTCCCGGTAAATACAAAAATATCAGCCCTTGGGCGGTAACTGGATATTTCAAAAGCGGTATAACCGGTAAAGGTCATGGTAATGATACCGATGGCTTTTGTTTTTTTGGCCAGCTCAACGGCAGTATAGCAAATAGCATCGGTAATAAATCTTTCTTCGTTGATGTGCAAGTAGTCATTGTCGTAGATCCCTTCGTATTCTTCTACATTCTTAATGATCTTTTGTACACTTTCAATTACCCTCACAGGGAATTTTCCTACGGAAGTCTCTCCACTCAGCATCACTGCATCAGCTCCGTCCATAATGGCATTGGCCACATCATTCACCTCAGCCCTAGTAGGATTATAATTCGTGATCATACTTTCCATCATTTGAGTGGCAATGATAATGGGTTTCGAAGCCATTTTACATTTTCTTACGAGTTCTTTTTGGATCAGCGGTACTTCCTGCATCGGCACTTCCACTCCCAAGTCACCACGTGCCACCATAATGGCATCTGATTCCCTCAAAATATTCGCAAAGTCGGCAATGGCTTCCGGTTTTTCTATTTTAGCAACCACCTTGGTCCGCTTTTTCCTTTTGGAGATCAGTTCCTTGAGTTGTACAACATCTGCAGCATTCCTCACAAATGAAAGCCCCACCCATTCCACATCATGGTCTAACGCAAATTCCAGGTCTTCTATGTCCTTCGGTGTAAGACAGGGCAATGAAATTTTTGTATTCGGCAGGTTCACCCCTTTTTTCGAGGATAAGATCCCACCGCTGATCACTTTTACGGTTGCTTCATTTTTTTTGTTGGTGCTTACTACCTCCAGTACGATCTTCCCATCATCCACCAATACCCGTTCTCCCGGATTCACATCTATGGCAAAATTCTCATACTGAATAAATATTTTCCCTTTGGTTCCAACGCCTTTATCCGTCGAAATAATAAATTCTTCATCATCATCGAGCATGATCTCGTTATTCTCCACATCCCTTATCCTCATCTTCGGACCTTGTAAATCAGCCAGAATGGCCAGGTTATAGCCTTTTTCATCATTTTGCCGCCGAACATTTGCAATAATGGTTTTCTGAAATTCCCGGTCGCCATGTGAAAAATTCAACCGACAAACATCCACGCCGGCTTCAATCAGCTTATCAAATACATTCCAATCCAAGGTGGCGGGTCCTAATGTTGCAACAACTTTTGTTTTACTTTGAACTTTCATATAATATTCTATTCATCTAAGTATAAAAGATCTTTTTCTTTAAGTTTGCTGATATCGATCTCAGTGGCCAGAAAAACAAATTCTATGCTTCCTAGCTTTGTGGTAATTTCATGCAAGTTAGCATCTTCTCCCTGCATTAAAAACAAATAATCGATGGTTTTTAATTCCTTCATCAGTGTTTTATTTTCGAATCTATTGGCCAAAAGCCTGTAAACACTGCCTTTTTCGTCATCTACGTATTCAAAAAAGGGAAAGTCAAGTAAATGCGATCGGGAGGCGATCCCTTCATTAGACATTCTCACCAGGTCAAGACCCATGGTTTGATTAATAGCCCAGCAAAGCCGATAATCTTTCTCACTGCAGGAAATGCCAATCAGTTTAAAATCGAAGAAATCGTCGAAAGAGATATGAAGCTTTTCGGTCTTCATGTTGAATTGATACCAAAAATACTCAAAAAATGAATGGGAATAGAAAGTATTTACGGAAAGTTAAACAAGTATTATCAATAGGATAATGTCCCTATTTATTCTCTTCTTTCCACTCATTGTATTTTTTAACTACAACGTCGAGCTCCTCCAATTTATATTTTCCTTTCCACACTTCATCCGCCAGCTCCTCATAGTCATCAATAAATTCAGGTAGATGTTTTTTCCAATAGGCCAGGTCCAATTCGGTAAACTCCTTTTTGCCCCCTTTCCTGAGATAAGGAATGTATTCGATTTTGGATCCACCGCTGATCTCTCCTGGCACCTGCCATTCGTATAGTTCTAGATAAGCACCTATCACGAGTATTTTTATAAAGTAATGACCTTCCTCTCCATCCGGCTGGAAAGTGGTATACTCATCCTTGCCACTTCTGAAATATTTGATCTCTGAAGCTTTCAACGATACCTTTAAGGTATCGTTTACTTTGATGCTAAGCTTGGTTTTAATATCACCCTCGCCCGATAAGTATTTGAATTTACCGAATACGGTATCTCCGTTTGTTTTTATTACAAAATCCCCCAACTCAGGAGCATCTTCGGTTTGAGCATAAACCGCAACACCGAATGTAATTAGAAAAAGTAGAAATAGTTTTTTCATAATCATGTGTTTTATTGTTCTGTATAAATTAAATTCATCAAAGTTTGTCCAACCGCTTTTAATACGGATTTATCAATGATATCCATATTATCCGCAGGTGTATGCCAATGGTTTCCAAAACCCGAACTGCTTTTATTGATAATATCAATGGTAGGAATTTTCGCCAAAGTATTTACAAAATAATGATCATCCGTTACTGGTTCACCGTCTGCATTAATAAAATAGGCACCATACCCACTGCCAATGGCAGTGTTCCACACCTTATCCACAATATTAGCCGCATATTGCCGGCTAAATCCTTCCTTTAAAAATGAAGCATTTCTTGCCCCTACCATATCCAATAGTATGCCATATTTAGGTCCATAGGCTGGGATAGGTGGATTTTTTGCCCAATACTGAGATCCGAGGCAATAGGATTCTGGCCTGCCGGCGGCGTCTCCATAATCTTCACAATCAAATAAAATAATATCCACCCCAATTTTGGCCGGGCTCGCTTTTAGTTGACGGGCAATTTCAAGTAAAATCCCCACTCCACTGCCTCCATCATCTGCTCCGGGTACTGGTTGGCTCTTGGTAGCTTCTGTCCTGTCGGCAAATGGGCGGGTATCCCAATGGGCGAATAATACGATCCTGTTGGGATTTTTCTCGTCAAACCGGGCAATAATATTTCTTCCTTTTAAAACGGTACCCGTATATGCAGTGGCATTGAACGACTGAACAATTACTTTGTCGGTATATTTTTTAAAAGTAGAGATCAGGTAATCCCCACAGTTTTTATGCCCGGTGCTATTGGGTATCCGTGGGCCAAACGACATTTGTTTGCTAATAAAAGCATAAGCACTATCGGCATTAAACTGTGTTCCAGAAGTATGGGTGATATTGGTATCTGCTGTATCAACAACGTTCACCTTGTTGGTATCCAATATCGGATCTTTGACCTTTACTTTCCCTTTTCCACAAGAGATGATGACCAAAACAAATAATACCGATACAAATATCCTGTTCTTCATTGATTGATTGATTAATTTAAAAATTCCCAACTGCTTCCTTCCTTTCCGTCCTTCACAACAATTTTCAATTCATTTAAACGGTCCCTGATGAGATCGCTGGTAGCAAAATCTTTTTTTGTCCTGGCATTCATCCGCATTTCCAGCACCATATTCATTAATCCTCCCACCGTATTATTGTCCTGGTTGCCTCCAACTGATTCAACATTCAGTCCCAATATATCAAAGTAAAAAACCCTCATGGTTTCTCCAAGCAAGGCTATATCATCTTTGGTAAGCTGAATATTTCCTTCTTTGGTTCCGTTAATAATTCTGGTTGCCTCAAAAAGTTGGGCTATTAATACTGGGCAATTAAAATCATCATTCATGGCATCGTAGCAACTTTGTTTCCATTCAGCAATGTTCACTGAACTGGAGCCAGAAGCGGGTAAATTGCTCCATTCTTTCCATGCAGCTTGTATCCTCCTCAATCCTTTTTCAGCAGCCTGCAGGCCTTCCATGGTAATATCCAAGGTGCTTCCATAATGCGCCTGTAAAAAAAAGAACCGAACTGCAGAAGGAGTATAAGGTTTATCAATTAAAGGATGTTCACCGCTTAAAAGATCCTGCGGAAGGAAAAAATTTCCCTGTGACTTACTCATCTTTTTTCCGTTCAGGGTTAGCATATTCCCATGCATCCAATATTTAACCGGAGTATCATGCATATGCGCTGCACAATTTTGTGCAATTTCACATTCATGATGAGGGAATTTAAGGTCCATTCCTCCTCCATGTATATCGAATTGTAATCCCAGGTATTTGCTGCTCATCACACTACATTCAATATGCCAGCCAGGGAAACCTTCTCCCCATGGGCTTGGCCAACGCATGATATGTTCAGGTTGGGCTTTTTTCCATAATGCAAAGTCCAATACATTTCTTTTTTCATCTTGTCCGTCAAGATCACGGGTGCCTGAAAGCAATTCATCAATATTCCGTCCACTTAAAATCCCATATTGAAATTTCTCATTGTATTTCTTTACATCAAAATAAACAGAACCATTCACTACATAAGCAAAACCATTGTCAATAATTGTTTTTGTCATTTCGATCTGTTCAACAATATGCCCGGTGGCGGTAGGCTCAATAGATGGGGGAATTAAATTAAATTCACGCACCACATCGTGGAATCCATTGGTGTATTTTTGTACGATCTCCATAGGTTCAAGTTGCTCGAGTCTGGCTCTTTTGGCAATCTTATCCTCCCCTTCATCGGCATCGTCTACCAGGTGACCCACGTCGGTAATATTTCTTATATATCTTACTTTATATCCTAAATGTGTTAAATACCGGTAAACAATATCAAACGAAGTAAAGCTCCTTAAGTTTCCAATATGCACATCGTTATAAACCGTTGGTCCGCAAACATACAAACCAACAAAAGGAGGATTCAGTGGTTCAAATTTCTCTTTTTTCCTAGTCAACGAATTGTTGACGTACAATTCCTGCTTCATACATGGCGAATATAATAAAAATAGAGGTGATCTTAAAGAGGCCATTGGCTCGATAACAGGTTTTTTATATTCCCGTTTGATGATCATGTTCGGAGGTGATCCATCCCGTCGAGCAGTCCCACCAGGCCATTCAATAAAAAAAAGCTACCTTTTGGGGTAGCTTTTATTCTTTTTCTTGGTCAGGCCAGTAGGTTTGCAACAAGGCCGAGTATTGCAAATGCAATAAAGAGCGGCAGTAGGATTTTAACCTTCATACCTTTTTTTTGATTTTTGAGGAGAGCAAATATAGTTGTTCTGTTCTCTAAGTAAACGCTAAAATTTTGAAATAGGTAAGATTTTATAAAATCTTAATCTTTTATATTGGTTTTGTATTGTGCGTTAAACACTTAATAAAAAACGTTCATATCTAAAAAGTCAAACAGCATACCTAAATGGGTATGCTGTTATCAAATTTTTAATAAATAGGTTCCTATTATTGCTTGATCAGCTTCCAGGTTTTCGATGCATTTCCCGACTGAACTTTTAGCATGTAAACCCCAGCGGCAAACCCTCTAAAATCAACTACTGCCTGATCATTGCTGATGGTGGTAGTTTTTTGTATAAGTTGGCCAAGTTCATTGTATATTTCAATTTCAGCAGGTCCAGTTAGTTCATCCAGAAAATCAATGGTGATCATATCACTCACCGGATTAGGATAAATATTTACTTGGATACTTCCTTGTTCATCCTCCAGCCCTAATCCTGGTAAATACCTTAATCTTTGAACGAATAATTCCCCAAGACTGCCCGGTCCGGTAAGGTTGATGGTGGTAGGGTCTGGTTCAAAATCTATAGTACCCCAAAAATGTCCGGTGAGGTAAATTTTATCAAGAGCATCTGCAGTCACAGCCCAGGCATAGGAAGTACCCGCTCCTGGATCATTGGCCGCCCAGTAAAAATTTCCTGCTGAGTCAAGCACCGAAAGAAATGCGCTGGTATTGGTTGAAGTGAGTTCAATGATCCCTGCTCCTGGATCGAAATCTACCGTACCTCTCATAAATCCGCTTGTATAGACCAATCCAGCACCATCAGAATAAACCCCTGTTGCTTCGTCGGCAGAGTTCCTTCCAAACCTGGCAGCCCATTTATATTTACCATTGTAATCCTGCTTCAAAACATATGCATCGGTACTTCCACTGGATGTTAAATTGGCCACTCCCGGTCCTGGATCAAAATCCGCTGTAGCTACAAACTGGTATGCTGAATAAACATTCCCATTGTTATCTACAGATAGATCAGGATAGTCCTGTAAAGGGTTACTTAAATCCCCTTCTACATGGTTGGCCCACATAAAACTTCCTGCATTATCCAATTTACATACAAAGCGGCTGCCTGTGGTTGTTTGGTTATTGGTTCCAGCCCCCGGATCAAAGTCAGCCGTACCATAAAAAATCCCACCAATATATACTTTTCCCGTTGGGTCAGTATCAATGCTGGTGCCTATTACATTTAGGTCACAATAAAAGTTTTTGGCCCATACATAATTCCCGGCCGAAGTCAATTTTACTATATAAGTATTCTTATTCGGGGAAGAAGTTAAGTTAGCCACTCCGGGTCCTGGATCGAAATCCATGGTAGCTCCGAAATTCCCTGTAAAAAATACATGGTCACTGTCACTCACAGTTATTGAAAAACCATAATCATCATAGGGGCCAACAAATTCTTTTACCCATACCAGGTTCCCATTAGGATCATATTTGGCCACATAAGGGTCCATAAACCCGATGAGATTACTCACTCCAGGCCCTGGATCAAAATCGGTAGTATCATCGTGCATACCTGTTATATAACAATTTCCTGCATTGTCCAATGCGATATCGTGACCTTCGTTATAGCCAGAACCACCCATGTTAATAGCCCATAAAAAATTACCTGAAGAATCTATTTTTGAAACAAAGATATCCTTCCCTCCACCAGCTGTAGTAGCCGTTAAATTGCTCACGCCAGCACCCGGATCAAAATCCACGGTGCCTTCAAATTCCCCTACGGTATATACATTGTAATTTACATCTACCACAACGGATCTGCTCCAGTTCCCATAATTGGTAGGCCCAGATTTTGCAAATTGGCGGACCCAATGCAAATTTTGGGCTTGTAATAATTGAGTACTAAAACATAAAATAAAAATGGATCCTAAAAAAAGGGGAACGATCTTTTTGCCGGTTAATTTCTGAGGTATTTGTTTCTCCATATCTCGAGGGAATGTTTTTAAATTCATAAGCTCTACAAATTTAGCAATCTTCATCAAAGTTGAACAAATTCTTGTTAAACAAAAAGGGCGGAAAAAATTTCCGCCCTTTTCAATATGTTGATTAAAATGATTATCTTATTAAAGATACATGTCCAAAGTAGGTAAAATCATCCCCTTTTTCATTTTTGAAGTATACGCGATATACATAGACATCCTGTGGACAGTCGTTATTCGTTCCTGATACTTTTCCTATCCAAGGCTTATCGCTTGTATTGCTTTTGAACACCGAAATCCCCCATCTGTCGAACACCTCTACATCAATAGTAATGATCGTTTTATTGAGGTTTCTACCTACCGGGAACCAAATATCATTCAATCCATCCTGGTTTCCTGGAGTAAAGCTGTTGGGTATCCATATTTCACTTACATCCTGAACAATGATAGGATGCTGCACCGTATCGGCGCAGCCATAAATAGTACTTACATATAAGGTCACCATAAATGTATCGGCATATGAAAACTGGAACGAAGGACTGCTTGCCACAGATGATCCCAATCCATCAAAATCCCATAGGAAGTTCACCGCATCCAAACTGGATGTATTGGTAAACGAAACCACTGTATTTAGATCCGCCGGTTGTGGTGTTGCAAAAAAGTCAGCCGTAGGTACACTGTATATATTTATATAATCTACAATCGACAGAGAATCTATACAACCCATATCGGAAATAGCTACCAAAGTTACATCATAGGCTCCTGGAGTATTGAAAGTAAAGGATGGATTTTGTGCTCCTGAAGATCCTTGTCCTTCCACGAACCAGTTATAAATGGTGATCGTTCCACTGGCAATATTTGAATTGTTTTGGAGATTAACCGTTACAGGCGCACAGCCATTCACTATAGGTGCTGAAAATGCAACTACCGGTTCGTCGTACAACAATACGGTTACATTGTCAGTAGCAGTACATCCATTTGCATCCGTTGCATTTACTGTATAAGTAGTAGTAGCAACAGGATATGCTGCAGATGAAGCGGCATTTGGTGTGGATACAGTCGCTGCAGGACTCCATACATAGTTTACAGAACCAACTGCATTCAATGTGGTTCCATAACCTGGACATACCCCAGGATCCGTTGCCGTAGCGGTTACGCTAGGTGCAGGGAAAACAGTAACTGTATTCGTGGTGCTATCTACACATCCGTTCACATCTGTTCCTACAATTGAATAGGTAATGGTGCTGGCTGGATTTGCATTTACAACATTTGAATTAGGATTGTCCAAACCTGTTGCGGGGGTCCATACATAAGTTTGAGCTCCATTTGCGGTCATTTGAACAGAACCACCTGGGCATATTCCTGGATTTACAGGTAAAACGGTAACATTAGGAGCTGGCCACATATTTAAAACGGCGTTGGCAGTTCCAGTACATCCATTGGCATCAATTACATCAACAGAGATAGGACCAGGTGTTCCACTAGTATAAGTTGGACCCGTGCTACCGTCAGACCATAGATAGGTTGAATAGGGTTGGTCGGTCCCTACTGTAATGGTTTGGCCAGGACAAAAATCATAAGGACCAGGAATTGATGGGAAAATATTGGGTGGTCCTGGAATTACAGTGATCGTATCCGGGCCGTTGGCTCCAACAAATCCCATACAGGTCATGTAACCATTGTAGCACGCTCCATAATCCACATGACAAGTATAAGAAGCTCCACCTGCAGGAGGTGTAACGTTGATGGTTAAACCGGTTCCAATCGGAACTGGATTACCTACTTGATACCAATTATAAGTTGGAGCAACAGGCGCACCTGAAGGGGTCCATCGGTATGCATTGTTAGTGGTGGTCCAAGCCGAAGCATTTCTGCCCGGTACGGTAATAGCCACTGAGCCCGCTAAATTATGAAGTCCTTCGGTTCCAGCACCTGAATTCCATCCAGGGCAATTATTTTTGTTGGTGATATGACATTCAATGATATTGGTACTTTCATAAATAACTATCTGGATATTATTGGCACCACCACAAGAATAAGAAGGCACATTCACCCAGCTCACTACCAATTTTCTGCAAGGAGCAACTCCTTGAGTCTGATACCTGATCTGTCCTCCGGCACCTGGGTTAAAGTCAAAATAAGGACCCATGATACAGTTTTTAGGAACACAAGCATTCACACTTGGAATAGGAATAGTAGAACAGTTCCATGAAGCTGATTGGCCAGCTGAAAAGGAAATCCAACCATTGGACCCACAATAAAAGTTAGTATATGTATTTCCAAAAAAGCAGAATGAAAATCCTATTGGGTAAGCCCCGGAAACCTGATCATCTCCCAAAGGAATTACTGTACCCGCATTAGGTGAGGGGGCAAAAGTTATATTGGTCAAACCATAACTGGTTGTATTCAATGGATTTGGGCCTCCTGGAGGACAGTTGGTAAAATCAGCCGTTAAGGTAGTGGTATTGGTACCACATGGCAACTGAATGTCCGGTCCTATATAAGGACAAAGTCCTTGAGCTGAAACTTGTACAACCAGCGCTGCGCCGATAATTAATAGCCCGTATAATTTTTTCATCGTGAGTAATGATTTTTTGTTAGTGTTAGTCGTCTTGTATAAACCATTAATGATAAATGAAGCCTAATGGTTGCAAGGCCCTCAAAATATTTTTGCAAAAGGTTAACAATAAAACTGAAACATTTTAGCAAAGGTACGGAAATTCAGGCAAATGCTACGTTTACAGATGTTAAGGATATGTTTTTACATTTTTTTTAATATTTTTTTAAGACGAGGGGAAAGTATACAAAAAAGGCTCCCTTAACACGGGAGCCTTGGTGCCCAGAACAGGAATCGAACCTGCACATCCTTGCGAATACAAGATTTTGAGTCTAGCGCGTCTACCAATTCCGCCATCTGGGCTCTTAATGTGCAACTCTAAAATCTTTGAATTTCGGCGTTGGACTTCAACCTCAAAATGCTCATTTACTTATGTAAACTGCGCTTTTTCGGTCTCGTCCGCCTTGAAATTCTTTGCTTTTAGAGCTGCCTACCTAAGCTATTAAAGAACTTTATTCTTAGCCCCTAAATAAGGGCTTAGCGCCCTTATTTAGGGGTACAAAAGTATAAATTTCCCCTTGTTCCACAATTATTTTTGATTAAAAACTATATTTTCATAGCTTTGCACTCCTTTTACAAAAAGGATTTGAGCTAAAAATGTCATCAACTCCAAAAATATTTTCTGGCGAAGGATCGCAGGTGCTGGCAGCAAAAATTGCCAAGGCCTATGGCTGCGAACTGGGAAAAATGAAAATTCAGCATTTCAGCGATGGTGAGTTCCAGCCTGTATTTGAAGAAACCGTAAGGGGTTGTGATGTATTCTTAATTCAAAGCACCTTCCCTCCTGCGGACCATTTATTGGAATTGTTATTAATGGTAGATGCTGCTAAAAGGGCATCCGCCAGGAATATCATTGCAGTGATGCCTTATTTTGGTTATGCCCGTCAGGACAGGAAGGATAAACCCCGTGTAGCCATCGGATCTAAGCTGGTAGCCAATCTGCTTACGGCAGCCGGTGTTACCCGTATCATGACCATGGACCTGCATGCGGACCAGATTCAGGGGTTCTTTGATGTTCCGGTTGACCATTTATATGCCTCTGCTTTATTTGCAGGTCATATCAAAAACAACGCTACCGATAATATGATCGTGGTAGCTCCGGATATCGGAGGTTCGAAAAGAGCCAACGCCTATTCAAAATATTTAGGGCTCGAAATGGCCATGATCTATAAACAACGCGCCGCCGCCAATCAGGTGGAAGGAATGACATTGATAGGAGATGTAAAGGGAAAAGATGTGATCATGATTGATGACATGGTGGATACTGCAGGTACCCTTTGCAAAGCAGCAGACCTGTTGATCGATAACGGCGCAAAATCAGTTACGGCTTACTGCACACATCCCATCCTTTCGGGAAGTGCTTATGATAAAATAGAAAAATCAAAACTTTCAAAATTGGTGGTTACCGATACGATTCCTCTGAAGCAATCCTCGTCCAGGATAGAGGTTATTTCGGTGGCAGACCTTTTTGGCGATGTAATTAAAAAGTTGTTAGTGGACGAATCTATCAGCTCATCATTCATTTTTTAAATTTAAATGAACTAAAAAAAACAAGCGATGAAAACGCTAGAATTAAAAGGACAAAAAAGAGAAACCATTGGAAAAAGAGGATCAAAGGATCTTCGCATTGCCGAAATGATTCCATGTGTGATTTATGGTGGCGCTGGTACAGTGCACTTTTCAGCTGAACTGGCTGAATTAAAAAAATTCATTTATTCTCCTGAAGTTTATTTCGCCAGCATTACTGTTGACGGAACTTCTTATAAAGGTGTAATGAAGGAAGTTCAATATCACCCGGTAACGGATGATCTTCATCATGTTGACTTCTATGAAGTAAAAGAAGATAAAAAAGTAAAGATCTCTCTTCCTGTGAAAGTGGTTGGAAATTCTGCCGGTGTAAGAGCTGGAGGTAGATTGGCCATCAACGTTCGTAAACTTCAGGTGGAAGCTTTACCAAAAGACCTTCCTGATTTTATTGAGATCGATATTACCAATATGGAAATCGGTGATAAATTAAGGATCTCCGAAATGAAATTAAAAGGAGTTACTTTCCTGGATGCACAAAATGTAGTGGTAGCTGCTGTAACAGTTACCCGTAACATTAAATCTGCCGAATCGGAAGAAGCCAAAGCTAAAACAGATGCTCCTGCAGCTGAAGCCAAAGCTCCTGCTGAAGAAGAGAAAAAGGAGAAGAAAAAATAAGCACCTTATTAACTATCTATACGAAAAGAGGCCCTTCTATGAAGGGCTTTTTTGTTTTTAATTGTATGGCCCAAATATTCGATCGTACTTGGTCTCTGCATGACATTTGACACACTTATTGATCGGACCGAACTGGATCACTTTTCCTTTGTCCAATCCCTCTGAAATATCCATGGTACCATATACCCAGCCCAGGTCATTGGTTTCTGAAGGAGTGGTTTTGTACATAATAAAAAGTTCTATTTTCCTTTTGGGTGTATAAAATTGCCATTTGTCATTTCTCACTACTTTCTGGTAATAATAATATTCCTGGTCATCAGGAAGGGTTTTCGCTGCAGCTTTGATACTGTCCTGAGCAACTGGTGATCTCTTTGATATTGTTGTATCCCCAAATATAGGTGCCATGGAGAGTATAGGAAAGGATACATGCTCCTGTTGAGTTCCGATTACTTCTTTCACCTCCCATACTTCCTTTACCAACACCTGACCTATAGGTTGGGGACTTAGCTTTTGGGAATAGGCATTAAAGTCCTTGACAAATAATCTATACAATTTATCCCCATGTGGGCTTGCATAAAAAGGTGCATGGCTGAACTGCATGGTATCACAATCGCCGGAAGGTGGGGTATAGTCCCCATTGCAATCCATAATCGCAGTTCCCCATACAGCCATTTGGCTCCAATCACTCAATGTTAATGGACGATAATAATAAGTATTGGTATCTCCGGTTACTTTTCTCATGGAATCATTATAATGCTTGTAGTCGTCTTGTAGTTTTTTATTTACAATGGCCATTGAATCCCGATACTTTTCCTTCTTATCATAGAGATGATAGGTTTCATATTCAAGGGATATTTTTTTGAGTTCCTTTTCAATCGGGTCGATCTCACTGGCAATAAACGCCAGGAAAATAAAAGCAAGCAGAGAAATGCTGAGAATGGTTTTACGTTCCATACAATTGGGTGTTCATGAAAACAAATATACACCCTCTTCATGGGTTGGTTTCCTAACGATATGTTAATGAAAAGTCCTACGTCCTAAATCCTGAGTCCTACCCTCCTTACTTACACCACCACATTCACGATCTTTCCCGGTACAATGATCACCTTCTTGGGTGCTTTCCCTTCCAGCCACTTGATGGCATCCGCATGGTTCAATACCGTTTCCTGGATCTGCTCATTGGGAATTCCCAGGGGCATTTCTAAATTAAATCTCACTTTTCCATTAAAGGAAACAGGATAAGAAAAAGAATTTTCTATCAATAGTTCAGGACGGAATTCCGGGAATTTCTCCTCCGCAATAGAGGTGGTATGGCCCAACTTCCACCAGATCTCCTCGGCAATATGCGGCGCAAAAGGAGATAAAATGATGAGCAAAGGCTCATAGATCTTTTTCTTATTACATTTCAGGTCGTACAATTCATTCAGGCAGATCATAAAAGCCGAGACAGAAGTATTCAAACTCAACCCTTCAATATCTTCCTTAATTTTTTTAATGGTCTTATGTAAGGTTTTTAATTCTTTGTCGGTCGGCTCCTCATTGGTCAATGCAATGTTTCCATCCGCACCGATACAGATCCGCCATAGTTTTTTCAAAAATCCGTATACCCCTGTAATTCCATTGGTATTCCAGGGTTTGCTTTGTTCAATGGGACCGAGGAACATTTCGTACATTCTCAATGTATCGGCTCCGTAATCTGAACAGATCTGGTCGGGGTTAACAACGTTGAGTTTTGATTTGGACATTTTGTCATTGACGGTATATGCTAAAAAATGACCATCCTTCAATTGACTCTCTGGAAAATCAAAATCCAAAAAATTCTTATCTAATAATTTATACCTTTCGAAATTTTCGAAACTTATTTTGTAATAATCTTTATTATTAAAACTAACCAACTCTGCATAATTTACGTCCCAGAACAAACTATACTCATTTGCTATTTGCACTTCAGCTTCACCAGGAATAATTACCCTACCTTTCTCTCCATTCGCAATTCTTACATTAGCACTCAAATTACCAATCATCCCCTGGTTCACCAATTTCTTAAAAGGCTCAATAGTGGGTACAAAACCCAGGTCATATAAAAACTTATGCCAGAAACGGCTGTATAATAAATGCCCAACCGCATGTTCAGTACCTCCAATATAAAAATCCACATCCTGCCAGTATTTCAAAGCATCCTTACTGCAAAAAACCGTTTCATTGTTTGCATCCATATAACGTAAGAAATACCAGCTGCTTCCTGCAAAACCAGGCATGGTATCTGTTTCCAGTTGATAACCTTTGTATTTCCAATCCGTCAATTTCGCCAGCGGACCTTCAGGATTTCCAGTTGGTTTAAAATCTTCCATTTCCGGAAGTTTTAAGGGAAGTTCAGAAAAATCCAATGGGGTGGCAATCCCGTCTTTGTAGTATATTGGGAATGGTTCTCCCCAATATCTTTGGCGCGAAAAGTTGGCATCCCGTAAACGGTAGTTTACTTGTCGTACCCCAATGCCCATTTTCTCCACTTGCTGGATCACCGCTTGGATGGCATCCTTCACCTTCATTCCATTCAATATATCCGAATTCATCAGAATTCCCTCCTTGGCTTCATAGGCATCATCCACCAATTCGCTTTGGTCACCATTCTCACCTGCAATCACTCTCGGAACAGGTAAACCAAAATGTTTGGCAAAACGGAAGTCACGGCTATCATGGGCCGGTACGGCCATTACAGCTCCGGTTCCATAACCTGCTAATACATATTCGCTGGTCCAGATAGGGATCTCTTTTCCGGTAAACGGGTGGATACAATACGATCCTGTAAACTCCCCGCTGATCCTTTTTACATCTGCCTGCCGCTCTCTTTCACTTCTATTTTTCGCTTCATTTACATATTTCTCCACCACCGTTTTACGATCCGGTGTGGTCAATACCTGGATCCATTCACTCTCCGGGGCCAATACCATAAAGGTGGCTCCATAGATCGTATCGGGTCTGGTTGTAAAAATATCAATGAATTCCTGAGTATCCTTTACCTGGAATTTGATCAGGGCTCCTTCACTCTTACCAATCCAATGCCGCTGCATTTCTTTCATGCTATCACTCCAGTCGAGTGTATTCAGGTCGTTGTATAAGCGTTCTGCATAAGCAGTGATCCTTAAAAACCATTGACGCATTTGGCGGCGCTCTACAGGATGCCCCCCTCTTTCACTTACCCCATCCTTTACTTCATCGTTGGCTAGTACCGTCCCCAATGCTTCGCACCAGTTCACATAAGCAAAAGATTGGTAGCCCAAACGATAACACATTAAAATATCACTCTTGGTTTTTTCACTAAAACCTTTCCACTCCTCCGCAGTAAAAGTTTGTTCCACTGCTTCTACATTTCCACTGATCATTTGCTTATCATACCCCTTATTCCCATTTTTTTCGAAAATAGAGATCAGTTGATCGATATGCTTTGCTTTTTGTTCCTGTTCATCATACCAATGGTGGAACAATTGTAAAAATATCCATTGGGTCCATTTATAATATTCCGGTTCGCTGGTATTTACCTGCCGGTCCCAATCGTAGGCAAAACCAATATTTTTTAATTGATCAATATAACGGTTAATATTTTCTTCGGTGGTATCGGCCGGGTGCTTACCGGTTTGGATGGCATATTGTTCGGCAGGTAATCCAAAAGCATCAAAACCCATGGGATGTAAAACATTATAACCACATAATTTTTTATAACGGGCAACAATATCGCTTGCAATATAACCAAGAGGATGCCCCACATGTAAACCTGCTCCCGAAGGATAGGGAAACATATCCAATACATAATATTTTGGATCTTTTGAATTGTTCTTTGCCCTGAAAGTTTTGTTCTTCTCCCAAAAATCTCTCCAATGCTTTTCTATTTCCTTATGATTGTATTCCATTTTAATGAGGCATCCTTATGCTGCAAAGATAGAATTTTACTTGTTTTTTGGCCACCTGGGCTGCTATTCGCTATAGCCCCACCTTTGCAGCAGCGGCCATGCAGGGGTTGCCTGGTAATCCTGCTGTTTACTCGGCAACCCTCTTATGGCCATGCTGCCACAAAGGTGGGGGCTGTCGCTTCTATCAGCGGTGGAATATGAAGTAAAGGGTGGTTAAACTTGGTCTGGCTATCCCACGAAGTTTAAAAATGGGTGGAGGCAAATACCGGTTGCCCCATCTCCCATTTCCTATACTCTTCCATTTCCACCACGGTAATTTTCATTTTCATTTGTGAATGAGCAGGTCCACAGATGTTATTGCAAAACAGATAATAATCGAAAATAGGTAGACCCAGTTCCTTGCGCATTTCTGCGGTGGTTTTTCCGGTGGCAAATTTGAAGGTTGTTGTTATGCCTGGAACACATTTGGCACTTAGCTTGAATTGAGGAATATAAGCGCCATGGATCACATCTCCTGACCTGAACCTGGCATTAATTTCAGTGTTGGCAGGCAAGTAAATTTCCTTTACAACGATCATGTCATCATAGGATGCCGAACAATCCATGGTATCTACACCTGCATTTTTCATCAGGGTGAAGAGTTTAGATAACTTTCTATACACTTGCAGCAGGGTATAATCACCAGGACTTTGAGCAACCACCTTTTGCAGCGAGTCTTCTTCGATCTGAATTTTTTTGAATAGAGCATCGAATTTTTCGGGGGTCAGCAGTCCTATCGGATTGTCGGGTCCCACCATCCAGGGTTTGGAAGGTCCAAGTATATGGTCCTTGCCAGGAAAATGGGCCGTCCAAACTGATCGCCTGGCGTAAAATTCAACCGTGATATTTTCTAAAGCCGCCCTCTTACTAGCCGGGTTCCAGTTACACCCATAGAGAAAAAACAGAAAAGCAGAAAGGGAATAGAAAATTAATTTCATCAGAATGGAATCTATTATAAACTTACGATTTTCTATTTCTATTGCACGGGATCATTAAAATTTTATCTAATTCACCAATTGTTTGCATTTAACATTTGGCCTACCTACATTAGTTATATGAAAGCCCTACACCTCTTCATCAAACCAATGATGGCCGTTATTTTATTGGCCTGCTTTCAATACACCTATTCCCAATCAGATTCTTTATCGAGCGATTCCATCGGACCTTTTCACCGTAAAAAAGGAGATGTGCTCAACTATTTTTTAGTAGATAACATCAACAATCCTGCCTTGGCTGGTTCTTTAAAATCCTATCAGGCCCAGGCCGTTTATGGACATACATTACCAGGCAGTCTCATGCAATATCATTACGGGAATATTATGCTCGATATGTTTTTCGGGAATAAACAGGGAAGACATGGATTGGCCTATCGCATGGCCATGAAACGTTATGGTTTTACCACAGCAATCCGCCAACGGTTCGATTATTCATTCCAATGCATCAACAAAAAAAATGTAAGCCTTCGATTTGGAGTGGGCCTCGGTTTCCAGATGGAACAATATGGAAAACCAGTCCTCACCTATTACGACCAGATCGATGATCGCTACGGATTTGTATATAGTTCACAGGAACTCCCCGATCCCATGTTCGATGTAGCTGCTTTTCGTGTAACCAGCTTCAACTGGAACGCAGGCGTTCAGTTAAGGATCTATGATGGCTACATCAATTTTTACAATGTCAATGATCTTCGAACCAATTTGCCGGATACCGGAACCTATCGAACCTATTTTCCCAGTTTCGGATTGAACGCTTTGTACAATGTCGACTTGAAGGTCATGCAAATGATCCCCAGTTTCCAGTTCAATCATTGGGGCCCTCAAACCTATTTGATCCAGGGAGGAATACTGTTGGCAAGTAATACTTCAAAAGGAGGAGGGGGTGGTGTCTATTTTAACAATAACCATATTTTTACCCTAAGTGGATTATTTGCCTGGAATGATTTTTTGCGGGTCTATGCACAGGTACAATTTCCTTTTTCCGATATCCGGTATTCTTATCCGGTAAGCAATTTTCAAATTACCGTGAGTTATAAGATCAACGATTTTGAAAAATATGAATAAACTCAAAAAATATATAGGTCTTTCTCTGCTGCTATTGTTCTTCAATAGCTGCGCTGAAGAAACCAGGGTACCCATGGGCACACATTTTTGGGTGTACACCACTTTTTCACCCAATGGAGATGGATTAAATGATCGATTCCAACCGATGGTGATATACGGAGTGTTGATCTCTGAATATCATATCAGCATCTACAATCCAAATCTTCAGCTCATGTTTCAAAGTGATGATATCAATAATGGCTGGGACCCTGGACCTGATCCAGCGGTTGTGCCAGATGGGAGTTACGAATACCAGATGATCTATGTAGCATCCACTGATAGTATTACCTATCACTCCTATATTTCAAATTCAACCATACAGGTATTGCGGTAAGTTATTGTCCGCGGGCTTCTTTTAAGGAGGCCACCCCTTGCAAGGTTAATTGATGGTTGGGATTGATCTGAAGAGCCCGGGTAAAATATACTTGTGCTGAGTCTAGGTTTTTGGCCACACTTAAATAAGCCCCTCCTAAATTATAATGTACATCCGCACTTAAGGGATCAATCGATTTGGCTTTATATAAAAAATAAAAACAAGAATCGGGTTTTCCTTGCTGGTACTTTTCAAACCCCAGGTTGATATAATCCATCGACACCATGTTCTTCAGGGCGGGGATCTGCGGATGCCTCGGAAAAATTTTTGCCACTTGCCCTACTGCAAACTCCGAACTTTGAAAGTTTTTCAGTTTATGTTCAATCACTGCCAGGCTCATCCATGAATTCACCATGGTAGGGTGGACTTCCAATGCTTTCACAATATATCCGCGGGCTTCTAAACACATTTCTTTTTCTTTGCTCTTGTTCTCGAACAGGTCGGTACGGTTCAATATATACGTACCCGCATTGGCATTGAGCAACGCCGAGTTCGGATTTGTTTTTACATCCGTTGTAGCCAACGTATAATCATTTTTCCAGGCTGCACACCGTTTGCTTACGATCATAAAAAATGGAATAGCCACCAAAGCTGTAAGAACCCCACCGGCAGACAATGCAATTTTGGGATCCTTGATTTTTTTAGTGAGTACATATATTCCATAAAAAACCGCGATGATCAATCCCATGGATGAATGATAGACCAAACGTTCACCCATACTGGCACCGATATTAAAAACAATATTGCTAACAAGTAGGAGATTAAGAATATAGAACAATAAAGCAAAGGAAAGGATCAAATGTTTTTTTACAATACTATAAATAGTAGCTATCAGCAATCCCAGATGAAATAAGAGAGAAAAAATGACTTCAGGAGAAGAAAAATGCCTGAATGGAATGGTCTTAAAAGAATAATCACTTGCCAAAGGATATGGATAGATCTGCAGTAAAAAATATTTGAGGAGGATATAGATCTGGGTAGCATCCTGTTCATCCCCTTTTGCAAACAGGTAATAATCATTCAATACGTCCCTTTTTGCATTCGGATCTTCCATCACCGCATTGATCCTCAAAAAATAATAAGGTATAAAAGCCACTGCCAAAGGCACCAATGCCATGATGATCTGGAGCATATCCACCTTCTTTTGTTCTACATAGGTCCACACGGGAATAATGAATACCAATACTACAGCATATTCTTTCGATAACATGGCCAGGAAAAATAAAATCCCTACTAATATCCCATGCAGAAAATTGGTTTTCTGCAAGTATCGGTTAAATTGGAGAAGGGTAAGCAGAATAAACAAAAGTGATAAGATCTCATCCCGGCTTTTTATATTGGCCACCACTTCTGAATGGATGGGATGCATAGCAAAAACCAGGGTAACAAACAAGGCCCAATATTCACGGTAATTAAGTTTTTTAAATAACACTTGGTATAAAAAAATAAACAGGACCACCATTGAAATAGAGTAGAGCAAAACATTGTTGAAATGCTGAATATGGGCCAATCTTTTAAACTCATGCACCGCAGTTAATATAGCGAGCCCATCTCCATATTCTTTGGTGGTATAGGTTACCTCTCCCTTGGGAGATATTTTCTTGAACCTGCCCTGGTATACTTTTCCATCTGTTCCGGTAACTGATACCTTATCCCCTTTTTGAAATCCGAACAATTCATATTCTACCGCGAATGTTACAATGGATAAAGGGCGGTAACGACCGCCGGATAATTGTCCTTTGGATCCTAATTGAGTAAAAAAACTGGCATAGGCATCCTTTGTCAGGATATCACTGATCCCTGAAACCCCTTTGTGGACAAATTCATTTTTCTCCATAGTGATCCCATCATCCAGGGCATATTCATTGCTGATGGAGCGGGCATAGAAAATAAAGCTCACCAGAAAAACAATGGCTGCCATGATCCAGAATTTCATATTCAATTTTGGAGCTGGTGGTTGTTCTACAGTTTTGGGTTTCTGCTTTTGTATATTTTTTGCCATAGCGAAGAATAAAAATAGGAAATTTTCTTAGAAACGCCACTCATGAAAACCTATTTGATCCTTCCTGGATTTTGGTTCACAAAAGCCTTCCAACCTGTAACTGATTTTTTGGTTTTGGCTCCTGCTCCGGGTTTATTGAACTGAAAATGATGGCAAACGGCTATCGCCAAGGCATCCGTTTGATCGAAATAAGGGGGAAGTTCTTTCAGGTCCAACAATCTTTGCAGCATATATGCCACCTGTTCCTTGGTACCACTTCCTTTGCCGGTGATGGATTGCTTGATCTTTCGAGGTGAATATTCAGTCACCGGCATATTGGCATGCAAGGCAGCAGCGATGGCCACTCCCTGCGCCCTGCCCAGTTTGAGCATGGATTGAATGTTCTTTCCAAAAAAAGGAGCTTCAATAGCTACCTCATCTACGCTATGTTCTTCGATGAGCGAATGAATGGTTCTGAAAACCATTTTCATTTTTTCAAATCCATCATCCATCTTGGTCATATTGATCACATCTGTAGCCACCAGGCTTAGCTTGTTGGCCTGGATGCAAATAATGCCATAACCCATGATATTGGTGCCGGGATCTATGCCAAGTATGATACGTGAAGTCATGGAAATTAATATCTTTACAAAGGTAGAAGTACATGGATAAGAAAAAAATTTCTTTTTGGAGAATTACCATTGCCGTTGTTATCTCATTGGTGTCGGTGGTATTTATTGTGTACAGGCTCACCTTGATACCTCAAGAAAAAATCACTGGGATCGTAGATGCTTTTTCCACTACCCCTCATATACTGATATTGTTAGCTGTGGTGCTCCTGATGATCTGTAACTGGACCATGGAAGTATTCAAATGGAAGCTGTTACTTAAACCACGGATCAAGATCTCGGGAAAAAGAGCAACCGCCTCGGTGATATCGGGAATCTCCTTAGGAGCGGTTACTCCTAGCAGGATAGGTGAATTTGCCGGCAGGATATTTTTTCTACCCGACCAGGATAAGATTTTTGGCACCGTAGCTTCGTTTACCGGAGGACTTGCACAAAACATCGTTACCATTTTTACTGGATTGATCTGCATGATATTTTATATCATGATATTTGAACATAAGATCATCGTGGAGGAACCCATCTTCTTTTACCTAGTATTTATCGTGAGTATCATTGTGATCATTTTGTTGATGCTGGTGTACCTGAACTTGTCTTATTTCATTGATAAGATATCACATTGGAAAATTGTGAGACGTTTTGAAGATTATTTACCCCATACGGCTGACTGGACCTCAAAAGACCTGGGCATTGTTTTCCTCTATAGTTTTATCCGCTATTCCATTTTTTCAAGTCAATACTTATTACTCCTCTATATTTTTGGCATAGATATTCCCTTCCAGGAACAAATGATAAAAATAGGTTTGATCTTTATGCTTACTTCTTTTATTCCTTCTTATTCAGTAAGTGATATTGCGAATAGAGGCAGCGTAAGCATGGCGGTGTTCAATAACCCGAGTATGGACCTGGCGGTGGCTGCGGCTTCCATTACCTTGTGGGTGATCAACCTGGCTATTCCCGGATTATTGGGAAATATTTTTTTAATCAGAGAAAGTAGGCGCAATAGATGATGGAAATGATCCTGATATATATTTCAATGGCAATCCTATTGATCTATGCCGCTTTTGGATTATTTATATTTATGGGATTTTATGTTCCCGCGAATAAGAAAAAAAATCGCACAGGTTCGTTGTTTATTTCTATGGTCATTCCGTTTAGGAATGAGGAAAAAAATCTACCTGCTTTAATTGAGTCCATTAAAAATTTAAATTATCCGGCCGATCAATTTGAAGTTATTTTTGTGAATGACCATTCAACAGATCAAGGTCCAGCGGTCATCCAACAATCCGGATTGAGCAATTTCTATCTGTTCCATTCTACCGGTGAAGGAAAGAAAGCAGCCATCGCCCAAGCGGTTGAACATGCGAAAGGAGAATTGATCGCCGCCACCGATGCAGATTGCCTCCTTCCTCAGGAATGGCTGAAGGAGATCCACCAGGCCGGCAATGATTCTTTCATTTTAGGTCCGGTACAATTAGGGCCGATCAAAAGTTTTTTGCACCAGTTCCAGGAAATTGAATTGGCGGCGTTACAATCCATCAGCGCATCGGCCGTAAATTGGAAAATGCCCATGATGAGCAACGGAGCTAACATGGCTTATAAAAAAGGAGATTTTAAGGAAGTGGGATTAAAAAAAGAAACCGCCTCCGGTGATGATATATTTTTATTGGAAGATTTTAAAAAAAGGAAATTGCCCATTCATTTTTTATGGAATCCTACCAGTATTGTAAAAACCCTCCCGGTTAACTCTTTAAAAGAACTGGTGCAGCAAAAAGTGAGATGGGCATCAAAATCGAAATACTATAAGAACTATTCAACCACCGGTTTAGGGATTTTAATCGCTTTGATTAACCTGGTAATGCTGGCAAACTATATTCATTTTGTTTTACCCGGCTCAGTGCAGAATTATGCCCTCATGGTGATCATTACAAAAGCAATTATAGATCTCATCATCATTTTACCCTATATCATCCTGATCAAAAAACCTCATTTGATCTTTATGGTACCTGCCTTTGCATTACTGTATCCATTTTATTTTTTTTATGTGCTGGTCTTGTCCATAAGAGGGAAATTTACCTGGAAAGAAAGGAATTACCATGCTTAAACCCAGGGAGGCCATATCGCCCGGTAAGATTGCATGGAAAAGATTCCGCAGAGATAAATGGGGAATGGGAGGTTTGATCTTTATTATGCTGTGTTTGGTGATCTCTTTACTCGGCTATAGCATTACACCTGATCCAACGCCCAATGCCGACAGGCAATGCTTAGAGATTTCTTTAGCAAAACCATTTACCCGACTCGAATTTATTAAGCAGGAAAAAACATCCAAAACATCCACTGGATTTTTAAAAAAGATCATCTCCGGTGCTCCCTCTGATTTTATTTATATTCCTGTAAAATCCATTCAGTTGAAAGGAGATTCTTTAATTGCAGAGCAATATATCAATTATAGGAAAGGGATCGTGGATGAACAATCCTATTTATATCAGCAGGAAAAAATAAGCACTTCTTCCATGAGTAGAACTTTTATTCTCGGTACCGACCGATTTGGAAGAGATGTACTCAGCCGTATGATGATTGGTACCCGGATCACCATGATGGTGGGTTTTATTGCCATGGGTATTTCATTGCTGTTAGGTTTACTTTTGGGCGCCCTGGCTGGATATTTCAGGGGATGGGTAGATACCACCATTTCATGGCTGATGAATGTGATCTGGAGCATCCCTACTTTGTTGTTGGTGCTTACCATTACCATTAGCATGGGGAAAGGATTGCTGCCTGTTTTTGTAGCGGTGGGTTTAACCATGTGGGTAGATGTCGCCAGGATTGTAAGAGGAGAAATATTCTCCATCCGCGAAAAAGATTTTGTAACCGCCGGAAAAGCATTAGGGTTTAGATCTCCCAGGATCATTTTCAAACATATAGTCCCCAATGTAATGGCTTCCGTTCTGGTGATCGCCTCTTCTAATTTCGCAGCCGCTATTCTTATTGAAAGTGGACTTAGTTTTTTAGGATTAGGGGCACAGCCACCCACCCCTACCTGGGGAAATATGATAGAAACACATCGGAATTTTATCATTACCGAGCATGCCCATTTAGCGTTGATCCCAGGGTTTGCCATTATGTTCCTGGTATTGGCCTTTACCATGGTAAGCAATGGGCTAAAGAATGCGATGGATAAAAGATAATTGTCGTCTCCAAGTAAAATGAATGGGCAACCTGAAAATTTGCCGGCAGAAATATTCATTTCTCCGGGTTAACCCTTAGGAGAATTTTCTTTTCTGGCACCAAATTAGCTAAAGTTATTTTAAAACAAACCCAGGAATTTTATGAAAAATTTCACGTCATTTTTATTTACGCTTAGGAGCGTAAATCACCTCAGATCATTCAAGATCCTTATGGTATTCATGAGTGTACTCACGTTGCAGTCATGTGCCAAAATCTATTATAGCCCGGATGCATATTCGGTAGGAAGAAAGGAAAAGACCATTGCGATTATACCTCCCACCGTTTCGATCAAGCCTACAAAAAATGCCAATTTAACAGCGCTGAAAGAGGAAGAAAAAAAAGAATCCATCAACTTCCAAAAAGAAATGTATGCCTGGCTATTGAAAAGAAAAAAACAAAGAAAAATAAAACCTAAGATCCAGGATATTGAATTAACGAACGCAGCACTTGTAAAACTCAATTATCCGGAAAAATCGCTTTCTTCGGACGAACTTTGTAAAGTGCTTGGAGTAGATGCAGTGATCACTTCCAGCTTTAATTTATCCAAGCCACTATCAGAAGCGGCGGCTATAGCACTTGGATATTTTATGTGGGGTTGGAGATGGGGACCCGAAGTATATGCATCCATGAGCATTTACGATGCCAAAGAAGACAAGATGATTTGGAATTATGATCATAAATACAAAGGAGGGCTTGGTAGTACACCCACCAGACTGGTGGATAGGTTAATGAGGCATGCCAGCAGTAAAATGCCGTATGAAAAGAAAAATACCAAGCAAAAGTAGGGCTATTTAATCGAGCTTATAGATCTCCATAATATCCTCCAGCACTTTTCTGAAATTGATTTTTAGATCAATGAGCTCACCGGTATGTACATCAAATACCCAGCCATGCACGGTAATGCCCCGTTCCTTATAAGCTTGCTGTACAGCTGCTGTTTTAATGAGGTTAATGCATTGCTCCTGCACGTTTAGTTCAATAAGCCGGTTATATCTCTTCTCCTCATCTTCGATGGCATTTAATTCGTCCTTATGTAACCTATATACGTCTCTTACATTTCTTAACCATGGATTCAGTATTCCAAGATCTGCCGGGACCATGGCTGCTTTTACCCCGCCACAATGATAATGTCCGCAAACAATGATATGATTTACTTTTAAATGCCGTACCGCATAGTTGATCACCGCTGCTGCACTCAGGTCAACCGTATTCACCAAATTGGCGATGTTACGGTGTATAAAAACTTCGCCTGGATGTAAGCCCATCATCTCCTCAGCCGTTACCCTGCTATCCGAACAGCCTATGTATAAAAATTCAGGATGCTGGCCTTTCGACAAATTTTCGAAATAATTCGGATCAATAGAGAGCTTTTCGGTCACCCACTTTTTATTGTTCTCAAAGATCTTTTCTATCATGCTCATAAAAGTATTTTGAATTTGTTAGGGACCAAAGGTTCTGGAATATTTCCTTCGCCAAACATTTCCTTCAGGTCAATCTCAATACTCCTGCTCAGTTGGGTAATGGGGATATCGTTGGCGCTTCCCTCAAATGGATTTTCGGAAGCTTCCCCTACTTTTTCCATGGTAGTAAAGATCCAGGCTGACAAAGCAGAGAATGGAATAGACAACCATACCAGGTTCTCGCCTAAGGCCGCAAATTCCTTGAGCATGCCCAAGGGAATAAGCAAAACAAACATTTTTACAAAATATAAATTGACCGTTGCGTATTGACGTGGATAGGGGAAATTCTTGATCCTTTCCGACACTCCTTGTTGGCTATAAAATTCCACCAGCATTTTTTCCAGTTCCATATGCCTATAATCTTCTATGAGCCCCTGGTGTAAAATATCCTTAATAGCAGCTGATTGCATGGAGATAATATAAGCCGCCTTATTTGATTTTGACATGATTAGTTTTACCTCATCAGCTGGTAAATATTGTAATAAAGCTTCTTCCATACTCATCCCCTCCTGTTCTTCTACACGGAAATATTTCTTCCTGTATTCAGCATTATGTTTTTTAACGATGGCCTCCCAGGGTCGGCTTTCTCTTAGCTGGTAGCGCAAAGCTGTTAACCAGGCCAAATGCCGGTAAATGAATTTTTGCTTGATCGCTTTTAATTCTTCATCAGATAAGGGACTAATGGCATGACGATTGGAAATATAATCCTGGATCATGATACCCCAACCTCTGCTCCCATTCACAATGCTCCCCCATGCCTTCCTGGCCTCCCAGGTTCTTTCGTAGGATGCATTGTTTTTAAACCCCACTACGAATGCAACTGCAGTACCCAATAAGGCGACAGGTAGCCAAGGCAAGGCCAGCCATTTACAACCTAAAACCTCATAACAAAAAGTGGGAATGGTAGCAATGATCAACAAGGCCACTACATCCCGCCAGGTCCATACGAGCACCTCGGGAATCGAAAAATTTCTACCTGAATGCATACATGAAGAATTTAATGCAAAATAATAAAAAGGAAGGAACCTAGCCCCGATTGTAGCAACCCAGCCCGGAGTATGTATGCTTAGCCAGCCGTGGAGCGAGGAGGCGGAGGAACAAAGCCCCCGCAGCCCCGGCTGGCTAAGCATATATACGAGGACTGGTGCACAAAGCGGGAAATAGCTGCCATAAAAAGACTTTAGACACCCAACTACAGACATTCGACAAAAAGTCTTACGTCCTAAGTCTTAAAGCGCAGCGGTCTTAAGTCTTATTCTTACATTTGTGACCCAAAATTGAGCGTTATGTCGAATGCATTTTATAAAGTGCCAGCCCCTAAAAATGAACCGGTAAAAGAATACCGCCCTGGTTCGCCCGAAAAATTAGCTTTGAAAGAAGCACTTAAACAAGCCAGAGCTACTACCATTGATGCACCCATGTATATTGGTGGTAAAAAAATATTTACAGATAATAAACAGCGCATGTTCCCCCCCCATGATCACCAACATACATTGGGAACTTTTAGCCAGGGCGATGCCAGCCATGTAAGAATGGCCATTGATGCGGCCATGAAAGCAAAAGAAAACTGGCAAAACATGCCATGGGAACATAGGGCCGCCATTTTTTTAAAAGCTGCTGACCTACTCGCTGGACCTTACCGTGCTAAAATGAACGCTGCTACCATGCTGGCTCAAAGTAAATCTGCCTATCAGGCTGAAATTGATTCTGCCTGTGAGCTGATTGATTTCTTACGGTACAATGTTCATTTTATGACGGAGATCTACCAATATCAACCTGAATCATCTGCCGGTATATGGAACAGAAGTGAATGGAGACCTCTGGAAGGATTTATATTTGCATTGACCCCTTTCAACTTTACAGCCATTGCAGGTAATTTACCTACAGCTCCGGCCATGATGGGCAATACAGTGGTTTGGAAACCTGCCAACACACAAATCTATTCTGCTCAGGTGATCATGGAAATTTTGATCGAAGCAGGTTTACCTGATGGTGTGATCAACCTGGTGTATGTAAGCGGACCCGTGATCGGAAAAGAAGTCACTTCTCATAGAGATTTTGGAGGGATCCATTTTACCGGAAGCTCCAGCACTTTTAATGAAATATGGAATAGCATTGGCGCCAACATTGGTAATTATAAATCATACCCTAGAATTGTTGGTGAAACCGGTGGTAAAGATTTTGTTTTTGCACATAAAAGTGCCGATGCAAAAGCAGTGGCTGTAGGATTAAGTAGGGGTGCCTTTGAATATCAAGGACAAAAATGTTCAGCTGCCAGCCGTGCCTATATCCCGGATAATTTATGGCCGGATGTAAAAAAATATTTGCTAGAGGACTTATCGTCCTTTAAAATGGGACCTACGGAAGATTTCCGAAATTTCATCAATGCAGTGATCGATGAAAAATCGTTCGATAAAATTGCGCAGTATATTGAAGATGCCAAGAAAAACAAGAATGCCGAAATTATTGCCGGTGGGAAATATGATAAATCCAAAGGTTGGTTCATTGAGCCCACAGTAATCTTAACGAAAGATCCTAACTATGTTACCATGTGTGAAGAGATCTTCGGACCGGTATTGACCATTTATGTTTATGATGGTGCCAAGTATGAAGAGGCATTACGTTTATGTGATAGCACATCAGAATATGCATTGACCGGGGCCATTTTTGCACAAGACAGAGAAGCTATTGTTACGGCCAGTAAGATTTTACAAAATGCTGCCGGTAATTTCTATATCAACGATAAACCAACCGGAGCAGTGGTGGGCCAGCAACCCTTTGGTGGTGCCCGTGCCAGCGGAACCAACGACAAGGCTGGTTCGCATATAAACCTGATGCGTTGGGTAAGCCCGAGAAGCATTAAAGAAACATTTGTGAGTCCTGTGGATTACAGATATCCGTTTTTGACGGAGGAGTAGAAAAAAATCTTTTTTCTATATATTTGATCATGACATTTCATAACCCATGACTTAAGTCATGAGTTATGAAATGTCATGAATACGCATTGTACTTTAAAAAAAGAATATATGCCACACTCCTTTATAAGAATTTGGGTCCATGCTGTTTGGGGAACAAAAGAAAGACGAGGCTATATTAAGCCGGCAATAGAAAAACAAGTTCACGAATACATCAAGGGTCAGTTACAGGACATAGGTTCACCTGTGACTATTATTAATGGAACAGAGGATCATATTCATGTACTGTTTCTCCTCAATCGGCAACGTTCGATCGGCGAAACTATTAAACAGGTAAAAGGCAGTACATCTCGTTGGATCAATGAACAAAAATTAACTGACAAAAAATTCTCCTGGCAGGTAGGATATGGAGCTTTTGGAGTCGATGAGGATTCTTTCGAACGTGTCTTTCATTATATCCGAACTCAAAAGTATCACCATAAACAACAAGATTTTAAGGAGGAATTCGAAGAATTAGTTCGAGAAAATGGGATTGATTTGAAGGTACCTGGTAGTTAAACCGGCTGCCACCCATAAGTATGATAGTACCCCAATATACATACTAAATAAATCTAACATCCGTTTTCCATGCAAACGGACCAAAATGATGTAACAAAGGGGTTGGGGCATTCGTTCAATCATTCAGAAAAATTTTCTATGGATCCAAAGAAGTTAGTTTATCTCGCCTGCATGATGCTATGTTCTTGTGATATAGTGGTACACAATGATGCCGAAAGAACGTTTACAGATCAGGAGAATTTCTGGATGAGAACAAGCCGTCAGGAAGTTGAAGTTGAATTTGTGCATGATAGCCTGGAATTTGTAAAATACATAGGGAAATTCAACGAAGAGCCGGTTAATAATTTCGTTGTTGTAGAAGATAGTTTTGTGAATAATGGCTCCATTCCTTATTTAGTGGTGAGAGGTCATTCCTCCATCACTGCCATGGGACATTATGAACTAAACAAAGTGGAGGTGCATTATAAAAATTTAAGGCGAATGATCTTTCCACATTATCTCCCCATTTCTTTGGGGGTTGATATAGGCAGTATTGTTTATACAAATGAACCTATTACCAACGATACCATTGATCTATTTTTCGATATGTACCAGGATTCATTGGTGGAAGTAAATGCAAACGTATTGAATATGGGAGGAATGCTTATATCCAACATGCATGTAGGTGGATGGGCACAGAAAGCCGAAGGCAGCTTCGAAGTGGCCGATTATCATGGGCGGGGTTTACATTTCAATTTTGGGAATCTCCAAACCGATTCGATCGATCTTGTTTTTTTTACCAATCAACTTCCTTTTCCCTATTGTCGTGTTGATCTATATGCCAATGACCATATTGATTTCCATGCAGGCAATATTATTGGGAATGCAGCCAATTATCCAGGCAGTCTTTTTGAAGTATACTATAAAGGAAATCCCACCATTGTTAACCATGATAGTCTGGATACAAGAGTGGTTTTTATAGATAATAATTAAGGATGCAGGTCTGATAGCTATTGGACCTAGGTTTTTTTTAGGCCACCATTATTGACGCTGCGGCCAGCATGTTTCCAGCCGGTCTTCCGCTAAAGTGTTGCCGTATTTGGCTTGCAAGCCTAAACAAAGGCTGGTATTCCTCTGTCTACTCGCCTTTGCCAAGTCTTGCTAGGCCTCATCCGGCAACCGCTATCACTTCAGCCCGGGGTGGGGGGAAATCCATTCATCGAATGAGAAAGGTAGTTCATGGCATAAGAAAGGCCGTTGGTGGAATGGAATTAGGAGGCTATATGCAGATACAGTATCTTTGCTCCTCATTATTGGATAATGAAAAAACTGTTTCAATTATTTATTGTAGGGATAATCCTGCCCACATTACATGCTCAAAATTTTGAATGGGGATATTCGACCGGTTCAACCGCAACCATTTATGCCAGCTCCATAGTTGCGGATGAAAACAATAACACAGTTCTGGTTGGTTATTTTAGCGATACAGTTGATTTTGACCCAGGACCGGGTGTGTTTAATTTAATAGGCAATAACGATGTTTTTATTCTAAAACTTGATTCATCCGGTGGACTTGTTTGGGCAAAACGCATTAGCACAGGAAGCGCAATAGAGATGAAGGATGTAGCTCTGGATTCAAATGGAAACATATATGCCACTGGCATTTTTCAGAATTTTGTTGACTTTGATCCGGATACAAGTACTTATGTATTAACCGCACCGGGTTCATTTGAGTATGAGGTATTTATTCTTAAGTTGGATGATGCCGGAAACTTTATCTGGGCAAAGAATATGGGAGGAAGTAATGGGGATTATGTAACCCAAATATTTATTGATGACTCCATGAATGTTTATACAACAGGTTCTTTTAGACAAAGTGCAGATTTTGATCCAGGACCAGGCGTTAGTTCTTTATTTTCTCCGGGTCTAAGCGTTGGCAATGCGTTTTTATCGAAACTTGATAGCAGTGGTAATTATGTATGGGCTGTTGGCATTGGTAATACTGGTGACGAATATGGCAACGATATAAATGTTGATCATAGTGGAAACGTATATTGGACAGGTACCTTCACTACGCCAATCCTGGATGCTGATCCCGGGCCCGGGAGTTTTAACTTAACCTGTGCCGGATCTTCTGATGGTTTTTTTGTGCATTTAGACCAGAACGGAAATTTTATTGATGTCAAACATTTTACCGGAACGTCTTTCGAAAACCTAACAAGGAGTGAGATAACACCGGATGGAAGCTTTTATATTTCTGGTCAATTCACCGGTACGGCTGACTTTGATCCGGGACCAGCTGTTTCTAATTTGACCGCATCTGGTATAGATGCATTTGTTGTAAAATTGGATACAGGTGGAAACTTTAGCTGGGCAAAACAAATAATGTTTTATGGTGTTATGGTTGACCCACCTACAATGACTTCGGACGTTTTCTCCAATGTTTATTTAAATGGAAGCTTCGAGGACACTATTGATTTTGATCCGGGTCTCGGAGTTTTTAACATGTCAACTACTCCTGGTTACCATGAAGCCTATACTGTAAAATTAGACTCCGCAGGCAATTTTGTTTGGGCAGGAAGTATTGAGGGAAATAATCATGTAGATGGCCATTGCATAGATGTAAGTAATTCGGGGAATATTTTTGCAAGCGGAAGGATGTATGGTTCATCCGATCTTGATCCGGGACCTCTTACAAACAACGTAACTGTTATTCCAGGAACCATAGATATGTATGTAACGAATCTTAGTCAGGATTTTTGTTCAAACCTTACATGCATCTTCGATTCTGCTTCCAATTTAAGTTGTAGTAATCAAGGCTTAGCATACATTCATGCATCAGGTGGAATTGCTCCCTACACATATACATGGAACACCATTCCTGCAACCCTCGACTCTGTTGCCGCCTTTGATTCCACAGGCATTTATACTATTACAATTACGGATTTTCTTGGGTGTGCCGAATCCAGAAATTTATTGATCAATGGCCCTGCCAGTACTATTTATTCAGATCTTGAAGTTAATTTTGTAACTACATCCTTTCGTCCTGGTGTTGATACCTATCATTGGTTAGACGGATTTAATGATGGTTGTATTTCTCAAAGCGGATCACTTTTTCTAATTCTTGATACACTGGTAACTTTTGTTAATTCAACACCCATGCCAGATTATATAAATGCCGATACACTTCGATGGGATTTTAGTAGCATAAATTATTCAAACCCGCATTTGGCTCCGGCAATTTTATTGCATACTTCAGCCACTGCAGTAATTGGTGATTCCATTTATGTTCAAACCTTCATCTTACCTACTGTGGGAGATATAGATACTACGAATAATGTAAAAAACTATCTATTCCCTGTTGTCAATGGTTATGATCCAAATGATAAAAAAGTTTATCCGGAAGGTGTATGTCCTGAAGCATACGTTTTCTCGAATGAACTTTTAACCTATACCATCCGATTCCAGAATACAGGTAATGCCGAGGCGATTAATATTTTCATTATGGATACCCTCAGCGCCAACTTTGATCTGAATTCATTGAGGGTCGTTAGTCATAGTCATTCATTAATAACTGAAATTCTTCCATCAAACGTAGTTAATTTCCGGTTTGATAACATCATGCTTCCGGATAGCAACACCAATGAACAAGCCAGTCATGGTTATGTTATTTTTGAAATTATGCCTGATTCAAATATAAGTTCAGGAACACAGGTGAGCAATACAGCTCATATTTTCTTTGATTTTAATCCTGCTATCATTACAAATACGGTTAGTAATACTTTAGTTAATTCTATTCCGAACTGTACGGTAAATTCGATAGAAGAAATTGAAAACTGGGCAACTGCTTTTCCCAATCCTTTTTCCACCTATATCCATATATCAACGTTTCAAGAATTGAAAGATGCAAACATTCAGGTGATCAACTTCCATGGTCAAACCCTTCTCCAAAAAAGTCATATCGATGGTAATCACTTTACTTTCGACTTAAGCACACTGAGTTCAGGAATGTATTTCATCCATCTTTACTCGGAAGGTAAGAGGGCTATGATGAAGGTTATAAAGAATTAATGGAGAAGGCTTAAGAACCTTAACAATAAAATAATTCCCTTTCCACTTTAATACTTCGTTCCAATTCTCTACATTGGCCCTTCAATATTTATAAACTCAAATCAAAACTAGTATGATGACGATTGAACAATATGCAGAATTATGTGCCCTGATGAAAGATACAGGGGGTGATGTGAGCAAAGAAGCAGCCATTGCTGCACAACAAAATGTTTCATTGGATGAATGGAACGTAGCCAAGACCAGTTTTACGGCTAAAATGAGTGATCCGGCAGATATGGGAAAAACAGCCATGGCATTTATGCCTTTATACCAGGCAGCCCTTGATAAAATGGCGGGAGGTAAAGAACCTTGTACCCTGGAGCTTTTTGCCAAGATCCATGCTGAAATGGGCCTTCGAAAAGATCCGAATGACCCCACCAAAAAGATCGATTATAATATTATCCTGGCCGAAAATGGTATTTCTCATGCCAGTTGGTTGGAATACAATAGTTATTGGTCACCTAGGGTAGCCTCTGAAACCGATCCGAAATTTGATATGGAGCTGCATAAAAAATTTGCTGCGCTTAATCAACAGGAAAGCGATAGGGTTTTAGGCATCGTAAGATAAATTTTTGCATTGCGTCTCCAAAACCTTTGAATTTACTCGTTTCACTTTCTATTTTCAAAAGTACTCGTGAACTCGCCTTTGGCTCGGTTCTTCGTTGGACTTCAACCTCAAAAAGCTCATTTACTTCAGTAAACTCGCTTTTTTCGGCCTTGTCCGCCTAGAAATTCTTTGTTTTTGGAAACGCAGCAATTAACTTTCCTTTGTTGATTAGTCCGTAAGAGTACATTAATTATGGATAGTTTTCCGTTTTACTTTTATCCCGTGGAAAACGAAGAAGAAATACCTTTTGACTCAGCTCAGGGTGAAAAACAATCCCTGGGTAAGAAGATCAAAGGCAATGTTTGGTACCGCATTGGAAAGAATAAATACATCCTTGTGGTGACTTTTTTTTTGGTATGGATGATGTTTTTTGATAACAACAACTGGTTCTACCTGAGCAAGCTTACCGATGAGGCCCATTTAAAACAAAGCGAAAAAGCCTGGTATAAGCATGAGATCAAAGAGTCTGAAAGAGAATTGACCGAGCTTACTACCGACTTAAAAGCATTGGCTAAATTTGGAAGGGAAAAATACTATATGAAGAAGAGCAATGAAGACGTTTTTGTCTTCTTCCCTGTAGCCGAGAAAAAACCATAAACAAAAAAGCCATCAAAGTATGATGGCTTTTTTACATTTGGTGAACCTAATGAAACAATGTTTTCTTTTTAAAAAACCCCTGCTTGAGCAGGACTGTAACCTGCTTTTGCAGGACTGTAACCTGCTTTTGCAGGACTTTCAGATCCCTGCTTTCGCAGGGATAAGTTCGACTATGTGATTTCAGAAAGCGGAGCTTTCTAAAATCACAGTCTCACTTAATTATATAATATATCCAATGGCCATTTTTTACCACCTGCTTTAAAATCTAATTTCGCTTCTACTTTTCCATGACCCAGCATCTGGCGAATTACATTCAGGTCAGCTCCTTGTTCTTTCAAATGCTCTTCAAAGGATTTGCTTAATCCCGGAGTGTTGATCTTTTTACGGATCCTGGCTGATTGTAACGATGATTTTAATGCATGTTGGATTGATCGAATGCTATATGCACCTCCATCAGCTCCTTCAAATAAATATTTTTCAGGTTTAAATTCTTTCATGTATTTCGCAAGGATGGCAGCATCCGACTTAGAGATCATAAATGATTTCTCTTTTCCTGAAGCTGTTTTGCGGATGATCACTTTATTCCCTTTCAGGTCAACATCCCCTACCCGAATGGTAGAAATGTCGCTTACCCGAATACCACATCCATAGGCCAAACTGACGATGGCTTTGTATTTGGTGTTATCTACTGCTTCAAATATCTTACTTAAATCACTATCATTAAGAGACTTAACTTCAGATTTATTCCTTGGACGAGAGAACCCTACCGGCAATATATCCTTATGGGCCACTTCCTGGAAATAAAACTTGATCGCATTGACTCTCAGGTGCATCTGGTGATCTTTCACCCCTAATTCCTCAATACAATAGAGTAAATAAGAGCTTACTTGCTTAGTCGTTAATTTATTGATCTGATTCTGGCCCAATAAATACATTAATTGAAGCAATTCCATTCTATAAATACGAATAGTATTGTCGCTGTATTTTTTTCTTCTCATGGCCTTCACCATATCGTCCAAAGCCTTGTTATTAGCGTCGTTCACAAACCATTCCTTCTTCTTTTGTGATACATGCTGTGGTGGCTCTGTAACCGGAAGGCCACATTTTCTGCGGTTTTCAGCAGTATCAGGAATATGCCATCCTTTCAATTGCTTGCTGAATTGCGCACCCTCAACAGCTTTCATGTATTTATCCCATTCCGAATTGGATGGGAATTTTACCATGATTCTGCTCTGTCCACGGTTATCGATTACTTTAAAATTTATTGCCGCCATATGCTACTTGGTTTAGTTAAAATCAAACGGTTGTTCAAAAGTAGTATAAAATCGACATTATTAACAAATAAATTGTGAAAAACTTTCTTCCGACTAACCAATTAGCGTATTTCATATTTGGATTAGTTAGCCTCAATTTATACGTAATATGCTGATTATATGATATTTAATAATAAAAAAGACTAATAAAAAAAGGCTGCCATTTTCCGGCAGCCTTTTTAAGCTCAATGCGTAAATCTATTATCTTTAATCGTGGCTATCCACTCGTAGGGAGTCAACTGCTCTCTCCTGATTGGTAGGCATTTCAGGCGAAGTATTGGTACCCAACCCTATTTTGGCTAACAGCTGGTCGCAAAGGGCCAGGATCTGTTTAGCCCGGTTATAATCTTCATCCACCACGCTTTTATTCTTCACCGAGGCGTAGTAATCCACATCGATCTGGGTCCTTTCCCTTAAGGTTTGCGTTATCTGGGTAGCCTTCTCTTTCTTACCTAATTGGTAATACAATTCCGCAATCAATAAGTTAAAGTAATTATAGGCGACAACATTGTCGGGCATGAGCTCTTCGGTTTTATCTAAACATTTCAGTGCCTTGTCATTTTTACCTTCCATCATTAAAGCGGTAGCCAACCTCAGGAAGTTATTCCTTAGGTTCATGGTCATCCTTAAGTTGGTTTCATCCAGGTAAACTCCCTTGCCATTCATATTACCCCATTTAAACTTGTTCACCATATTATCGTACATGGCATCCGTGTTTACCTCACCCAACTGCCCATCATGGCTTTTTACCTTATAAGGAACCAATCTATAGGCCAATCCTTCCACTTCAAAATAATCCTGTAAGCCCAAATAATTGCTTTCGCCTACGGTAATGGCAAAATAGATAGGTCTATCCCAATTAAAATGAGCCAATAGATCCAGGATCATTACATCAGCCTTCAACACATAACTGCGGTTGATCACCAACGGTAATGCCTTCACCATTCGGCCCTGGGTTCCTTTTCTAAAGGTGGTATCATTTGCCACTTTTGCACTATCTACTGGAATAATGAATTTATTGGATTTGAAGAAGTATAACTCTTCTCCTGAATCCGGGATCTTATAAAGATTGCTTTTATCGGTTGCTCTCAAGAACTTGATCTGATCCTGGATCGTATAGAATTCCTCATTGCTTCTATCCAATAATACCTGGTCTCTGATCCCTTGCCTATATTCCGGTTCTATCATACCAAATGGAACGGCCTTGCCATCATAGGCGGCCCTCTTCATTTGGGTTATATACCAATCCGTATTGAGCAGGCTGAGGTTTACTACCCTTACATCTGTCCGAACACCTTCTACTTCCTGCAAATACCATAGTGGGAAGGTATCATTGTCGCCATTTGTAAATAAAATAGCATTGGGGGCACACGAGTTGAGGTAATTATAGGCAAAATCCCGGGCAGTATATCTATTGGCACGGGTATGGTCGTCCCAATTCTCTTTGGCCAGGATGGTAGGCACTAATAAGAAAGAAAGCGGAACCACAGCGATGGACATACTGTCCTTGAGACCACCGAATTTTTTAAGCAATTCAACAATTCCAAGCACTCCCAAGCCTATCCAAATGGCAAAGACGTAGAACGATCCGGCAAATACATAATCCCTTTCGCGGGGTTGGATCGGAGGGGCATTGTTATGAAAAACGATGAGGAGTCCGGTGAACACAAACAAGGTTAAAACAGCCCAAAAACCCTTCCGGTCTCTGAAGAAGTGGAAGACCATTCCTATGACACCAAAAATAAAGGGTAACATATAGTATTTATTCCTTCCTTTGTTCTCTGCTATTTCTTTTGGTAGATTTTTTTGAGGGTAGCCTAAAAATAATTCATCAAGGAACCCAATACCGGTGATGCAATGCCCATTTAGGGGTTGTCCGTGACCTTGAATATCACTTTCACGACCAACGAAATTCCAGCCGAAATATCGCAAATACATCCACTTGATCTGGTAATTAAATGCGAATTGAACATTGTTGCCGAAACCGGGTTTTCCACCCTTGGGCACATTACCCCAATACTCATTTTGTTCCTTATGTTCGGGACTCCATATCCGAGGGAAGAGAGTCATCCTTTCCGGCTCATATTTGGGCTCGATCTTATGGTCGGCCACTATATATTTCCGTTGAATAGAAAGGCTCGCTTTGTTAGGGTTATTTGCAATAAATTCCTTGGCTTCCCGCTCGATCTGGAAGGACATGATAGGTTTTTTGCTCCCTTTTTTCACTACCTGGTAAGCAGGAATATAAATGGGAGAAGTCTTTTCATACTTGATCACCTTGGCATCATAAAAAGGTCCATAAATCAATGGACGGCTGCCATATTGCTCACGATTCAAATAGGATTTCAACGCAAAAATATTCTCCGGGTTGTTCTCATCCATAGGAGTATTGGCTTTGGATCTAATACCAATTGCACCGTAAGAGGAATAGCCTATAAGGATGACCAATAATGACCATAGGCCCATCGTGGCAAAGTATTTTTTTCGTTTTTGCAAGAAGAATATACCTGCGCAAATCCCCCCCAGCAGCAACACCAGATATACCAGCATCCCGGTGCCAAAATTAGCTCCGAACCCATTGGTGAATATCCGTTCATTTACCCCCGCCAAACTAATGGTACCTGGTATAACTCCATAGGTAATGAAGAGGAAAATGGCCATCGAAATGATCAAAGTATAGAATGATCCCAATGCATCTCCCTTGTACTTGCGGTAATAATATACCAAGGCCATGGCAGGAATGGTTAAGAGGTTCAATAAATGGACCCCTATAGATAATCCCATTAAATACATGATCAGAATGATCCAACGGTCTGCATAGGGCTTGTCAGCCGAAGAATCCCACCTGAGCATGGCCCAGAACACAATGGCTGTGAACCAGGAAGAGATAGCATATACCTCCCCTTCCACTGCACTGAACCAAAACGTATCGGTAAAGGTATAGGCCATAGCGCCGGTAAAAGCGGCTCCAAAGGCACCCAATGCCGACATGGCATCCCATTCAAATATTTTACCTCCGTTATTGAGTGTTTTTATTCTCTTAATGATGGCCATAATGGTCCAGAATAAAAATCCAATGGTAAATGCTGAAGAGGTAACTGAAACCAGGTTGACCATCATGGCTACCTTGGTAACATCCCCACCGGCCATCATTGAAAATACCCTGGCGATCATAGCAAACAAAGGTGCACCAGGAGGGTGACCTACCTGCATTTTATACGCAGAGGCAATGAACTCCCCACAATCCCAAAAGCTGGTAGTGGGTTCCATAGTAAGTGCATAAACCGTAAATGAAATAACAATGGCAAGCCATCCTAAAGCTAGATCTATGATCCTGAACTGTTTTTGATTCATCCCTGTAGAATATAAAAGCCGCTTTTTTGCGGCTAATGATTAGCTGTCAAAAATATAAATTTTTAGCAGAAACGGGTTGAAAACAACATTATTATACCTCCCTACCCTCATCCTTTCCGAGAGCTATTGGGGAGGGTTCCGAGCAGTTCAAGCACAATGGAACGCGTTACCTGCCGGTCCAGATGCATGTCCTACACTCCTTTAGGCTGTTGGAAACATACTGACTGCAGCGTTGGTGCAGCGAGCAAAAATTATGGCTTAAATAATTGTAAAAAACCTTTTTCTATTAAAGGTTCAGCCGAACAATCGGAAGTAATTTCGCAGATCCAATAGTAAATCCCTTCATTGGCCGAAGAATTATCAATGCTGCCATTCCAGCCTATATCCTGGCTAGATGAAAATACCAATACGCCCCAACGATCAAAAATATCCAGCCTAAAATGCCCACTTGCAGGAACAATGGGCTGATATACATCATTCTGATTATCCGAGTTGGGTGTAAAAACATTTGGAAATATAACCGAAGAAAGGGGTATGCTGTTAGCCACAAGAATCGAAATGGTATCCGCATTCGGGCAGTTTCCTGAAAATACATAGTAGATGTTATGAGTTCCTAAACCTGCCAGCATCGGATCAAATGAACCCAGCTGAGAATCCACCACGCCATTGCCGAACCAGGCACCTCCGGCAGGGCTGGCAGATAAAACCTGGGCTGGATCAGAATCGCAGAATGGGCCTGCAGCACTAATAACAGGATTTGGATAGCTAATCACCGCCACCGCTAACGTATCCTGGGTAGGCGGACAAGAAGGATAGCTAACTGTTAAAATATACAATCCGGAGTTCATGGAAGTGGATTGCGTAATTGTATTATTATTATTCGCAGAAGAATAACTATTGGGGCCTATCCAGCCAATGGTTGCACCTGCACCTGAAGTAGATTGTAAAAGAATATTCTGCCCTTCACAAACCGTATCAGATCCTGAAATGGTATAGCCTCCATCCACGTTCACTGTAACTAAAAACGTAGAAGTATCCGGACAATATCCCCCCAATATACAAGTAATGGTATGGCTGCCGCCTCCGGCAGCACCTGGGCTAAAAGTTCCCAAATTTACATTCATGATGCCTGTACCTGACCATTGTACAGGAGCATTATTGGCAATGAATGTATCTAGAGGCTCACTTGAGCAATAGGGACCTGAAGGACTAATAATCAAAGGTGGATTGTCAATCACATCAATTTGGATGGTATCAACAATGGCCGGACATCCAGGATAATTAATGGTATAAATATAGGGGCCGGCATGAAGCACACTGGTATTGATTATATAATTTAAACTATCGATAGATGTAAAACCGTTTGGTCCTGACCAACTATAGGTGGCATTTGAATTGGCGGTCAGCCATAAGGTAAGGGTGGATCCGGCGCATAATGTATCAGGGCCTGAACTAAGATAGCCCAGGTCATCGGTAACCACTATCCATGAGGTGGCAGTATCCGGACAATATCCGCCTGAAATGCAAGTGATGAGATGGTTCCCTCCACCGGCTATTGCAGGATCAAAAATTCCAACAGATGGGTTGGTGATTCCAACTCCTGACCATTGAACCCCAGCTATACTTGCCACCAACGTATCAAATGAAAAAGAGGTACAATAAGGTCCGGCAGGAGTAATGGTGAATGCTGGATTCGTTATAATTTCGATCTCAATAGTATCTGAAATGGAAGGGCACCCTGGAAAACTAACAGTATAAATATATTCCCCGGCATTAAGCGCAGATGCATTAGTTATCCATGCGATACTATCAGTAGAAAAAAAGCCGTTGGGCCCTGACCAACTGTAGGAAGACCCAGCCGCCGAAGACAATTGAAGGTTAATGATTTCACCAGCACAAAGAGTATCCGGGGCACTATAGGTATAAGTAATGCTATCTAAGTCTACCTGAATTGTATTGCTATAACAACTGGTAAGGGTATCAATTCCACTTATCCGCTGGCACCTGAGTCGATAATAAAAAGTACTCCACGGTGGCAAAGAGCTAAGGGTTTGGGACAACGAATTCCCCACATTATAGTCATGATAAATAGAATAAAAGGTACCAAAGTTCGGATCGTCCGACACATCCAGCAAATATAAATTAGCTGTGGGAACCGAATCCCAATTCGCCATAAAAGATGAACAGGTAACATTGGTGGCAGCCGTAGCAACCGGTGTATTCAATGGGTTGGTAACAAAAAGAGTTGTATTTAAGGAGGCTCCGTATGGGCCGCCCCAATTAGCTGCATTGATAGCAATTACATTTTGAACACAACCTTGTAATACAGGACTTATATTGAAAACATAAGGACCACCCATCCAATTATTGTAAAAACCCTGAGAGACCCCATTGAAATAGAGTTCAAATTCATTGTCCGCATTAATGCTGATACTACCACTGTAGGAATCACCAACAGGGACTACAAATGTTTTGCGCATTTTTGCCGTATCGCTATAAGGTAAAACCCAAATGGATTGGCTTCCAGCTACCACAGGAATTGTATTGCCTACATTGGGAGCTTCCACCGCAGGCCAGGCGCTGTCATCATATCCTTGGAAAAGCCAAGCCGTTCCATTGGATTGGATGCTATTGCCCACTCCCTTCCAACTTCCATCGGTAATAATGGTTTGAGCCAGGAGTCTTTTAGTGGCTATTACTGATATTGCCATCAGCAGGCAAATAATGACTTTTCTAAAATTCATTTTTTATGAAGATCGATCGCTGTATATAAATCACCACCTCGATCATCGGATCAGGTTGACCATTCCAATATACCCATGTTCTTTATTAAATACATCTACCACATCTACCTTATACACATAGGTGGCCTGAGGACAAAAAGCACCACTAGTGGTAAGTCCGCCCCAGCCTCCTTTAATGTCGCTATAGGCATAGATCTCTTCTCCCCAACGGTCAAATATAGATACATGGATGGTTTTGATCCCGTTGCCGTATACTCTGAAGATCTGATTCATTTCATCTTCGTTAGGAGTAAAACTATTCGGGATGTATAAAGTAAAGAAAGGATGCACAATGAGGCAATGTGTAACCGTATCAGAACAGCCAATGGCATTAGATGCTAACAGAGTTACGCAATAGGTTCCTGTATCAGTATAGGTATGCTGAACATTCATTGATGAAGAGGTGCCTCCATCACCCAAATCCCAACTATAGATAGTGGCGGCGAATGAAGTATTGGTAAAACTTACCTGTGGATCGGTCTCTGAGATAGCCTGAGGAGCATAGGTAAAGTCCGCCACAGGAGTAGCCACCGCATTGATCATATTGGGTATTGCCAGGGTAGATGTACAGCCTTCGGCTGATGCAACAGTAAGAGAGACATCATAGGATCCAGGATCGTTGAAACAAACAGAAGTGTTGGGTCCCGACATTGGGTTTTGAGATTCGAGGGTCCAAGTCCAGCTTACAATGGTCGATCCGGTAATATTGCTATTGTCAGTAAAATTAACACAAAGAGGGGTACAGCCGGAAGTAAGATCCGAGGTAAATCCTGCCACGGGTGATGGATTGACCACAGCTATTACAGTTGCTGTAGCAGAACATCCATTGCCATCCGTTCCGGTTACGGTATAAGTGCCAGCATCCTGCATGGTGGAATTATTCACCTGAGGGGCAGGATCATTGATCACAGTAAATCCGTTCGGGCCCGTCCAATCATAGTTGACAGCACCTGTACCCGTTAACGTAAAACTAAGTCCTTCACATACTGGCGAATTTATATTAGCATTAACAGCAGGAAGCGAATTCACCAGTACATTGGTAGTTGCTGTAACACTACAATTATTAATATCCGTAACAGTTACGGTATACATTCCACTTTGTAACGGGATCATATTGTTCAATACAGGATTCTGGTTCACAGGATCATTGAACCCATTAGGTCCGATCCAGCTATAAGTATTCCCCCCACCTGAGGTAAGGTTAATGGTGCCGCCTTCGCAAACAGGACCATCATTGGCAATGATGGGAACCGGTAATGCATTCACAACAACGGTTGTTGTGGCTGTTCCAAAGCATCCGATTGCGTCGGTTACGGTAACTGTATAAATACCATCCATTGCAATGGTAGCATTAGGGATGGATGGATTCTGAACATCATTGGCGGTATAACCCGCAGGCCCAGTCCAATCATCGGTTGCAGAACCGGAAGGAGAATTCAATTGAATAAGATCCCCTGCGCAATAAGGTCCGGTATTATTGACGGCAGGGACCGGTAAGGGAACTACTGTTACATCCACCATTCCTGTTTGTGTACACACAGGTGAGAAACTGATATCGTCTAAGCCAAAATCATTCCCATTGATATTGGTGTTTTGATTAACAATACAAATATTGGCCGTAGTATTCACACCAGCATTCCAGGTGGTAAAAAATTCTTCCCAATTACAGTTCGGTCCATTCGGTGTAAATGGAGTGCTTAAGGGACTTCCATTGATTGAAAACTGAAGAGTTGGCAAATTCACTGCGTATACAGGAGTAACCCATGTAGAAAATAAATAATCTGTATTGGGCGAAACATTCACCGTTTGACACCAAACATTTGTATTGGGAGCTGGAGAACCGTTCACCATCATCATGTTTCCAACACCAGAAGTATGGTCTCCACAAGGAGAAACGGACCCATTCCACAATTGTGGATTGGTTCCCACATAATATTCACCTTGAGTTGTATTGGGAAATGCATAGGTATAACTTGAACTAAAACCCGTATTACCTGCGGTAAAATTCCCATTTACGATTAAGTTAGGTCCCACTGAATAAGAAGTAACGGTATACGTAGTAGTTACTATAGGACAAACAGCTTGTGTAGTTAATGACGAATCAACCATTCCTGGATAGGGGCTCCAAATAAAATAATCTCCACCGGCAACATTGAGATTAGTGCAAGCTCCTGCGCAGATGGAGGTATCATTAGAAAGAGAAAGTGCAGGAAGATTGGCCACGGTTACTGTAACCGAATCAGTACCGGCACAACCTGCTGCAGTAGTAAGCGTTAAGGTATAAGTAGTGGTTACTAGTGGATTCGCACTTGGGTTCAATACGTTTGTTTGTGATAATCCAGCTGGTGGTGACCAGCTAGGAGTTCCTGCACCCACTCCATTTAAAACAGTAGCAGAGCCAGGACATATATAACCATCATTTCCTGCCGATACCGGATTAGGTACAAAGTTTACAGTGATCACATTGCTATAGCAACTGATCCTGAGTCCAGCTCCATTGGTACGTTGTGCCCGAAGCCTATAATAATAAGGCCCTGGACCCGGTAAGGAGGTTAAATTATAGCTGGTTACATTGCCAACATTAAAGTCCTGGTAAACAGAATAAAAAGTCGCAAAAAGCGGATCAGTGGACACATCCAATAAATAGAGGTCGGCAGTTGCAACAGTATCCCAATTGGCTGTAAAAGAATTGCAGGTAACATTGGTTGCAGGATTGGCTACCGGCGGATTCAATACGTTGATTGCCGTTATGCTAATAGCCATTTTTGCACCATAAGGCCCACTCCAGTTCCTGGCTTCCATGGCTACCACATTGTTTACACAACCCTGAAGTGAGGGTGCAATATTATAATTGGCAGGAGGAGAAGGATTATACGATCCGGCTCCCAATAATACTCCATTGAAGAATAGGCTATATTGATTGTCAACTTGGGATTGAATGTTTCCTGTATAGCTATCTGCTACAGGTACTACAAATTCTTTCCGGAGTAAAACAGAATCGTTATAAGGTGTATTCCATATATGTTGCACACCCGCAATGTCATTTACGGCAGGAATTCCCCAGCTACCGGCAACGGCATTCGGCCAGCCTGCTGCATTATAGGTATTGAGCATCCATGCGTTGCTTCCTCCTACGGATATAAAACCACCGTTGGGAGTAGCAGACAATGCTTTCCAAGTAAAATCGGTATTGAAAGTCAGGTTCACATTTACCTGTGAAAAAACAGAGGCAGAGCTACAAAGGCCTAAAAAGGCGCTTAAAGCCAGGAAAATACGTTGATTTTTTTTTTCCATAGGTGTCTTGAGCTGCTGGTACTTTAAGTAAGTTGTATAAACTTAGGTAAATAGTTGCATTGGATCGTAACTAAACGTGCAGTGATTAGTGGCCGAGCATACATTTTTATTTAATTTTGCCTTTCATTGATTAAACGATATGGGATTATACGACTCAGCGGAACGGGTTTCACTTGAAGTTCAGAATAATTATTTGTTTCAGCGCAGCATTAAGGCCTATTACGAAGCTGCTCAGCTCATTTCAGGAAAAGTACTCGAAATTGGTACCGGAAGTGGTTATGGAGTTGAAATGATCTCAGGGGTTGCTGCTGAGTTCGTTACGGTTGATAAGTTCGATACCAAGCTTGATTTCAGTAAATACCCCAATGTAAAATTCCTTCAGCAGAATGTTCCACCCCTGGGTTTTGAAGATAATACCTTTGACTCGGCCATTACATTCCAGGTAGTAGAGCATATTAAAGATGACCATTCCTTTATCCGTGAAATACACCGGGTATTAAAACCTGGAGGAAGACTGGTGATCACTACACCCAACAGGAAAATGTCTATCACCCGCAATCCCTGGCATATTAGGGAATATACCGTAGAGCAATTCCGACAGCTATTGGCAAAATATTTTTCGAAAGTGGAGGCCAAAGGAGTTTATGGGAATGAAAAATCTGACTTGTACTACGAAAACAATAAGAAAAGTGTTCAGAAGGTCCTTCAATGGGATATACTAAAAATGAATCGCTGGCTTCCACGTCAACTTCTACAGGTTCCATATGATATTATGAACAAGAGGAACCGCAAAAAGCTCATGAACCAGGACACTGATCTGGCTAATTCATTTACGCACAATGATTTTTTCGTGAAGGAAGCAGATGATAAATGCTTTGACCTTTTCTTTATTGCCACCAAGTAATGCAGGCCAAGCACGACATACTGAACATGGATGATATCCGCCTTCTGGTAAATACTTTTTACGAGCAGGCACAGAAGGACGAATTATTGGGCCCGGTCTTCAATTCCAAAATAACCGATTGGACTAGGCATTTGAATATTATGTATACCTTTTGGGAAACCGTTATCCTGGATGCCTACAGCTATAAAGGGACCCCTTATAATAAACATGCTGAGTTACCTCTGAACAAGGCACATTTCGATCGATGGGTGGAACTTTTCGGCTCGGTGGTAAATGACCTATTCGAAGGACCCAATGCTACAAATGCCAAGCAAAGGGCCTCACAGTTCGGCATTGTGTTCTGGAGTAAAATGGAGTATAATAGAAAAGGTTAATATTTAGGGAACTCAAGCTATTTCCCGTCTTTCTTATCCAGGTCGATCGATACTGAATTGATACAATACCTAAGACCGGTAGGTTGGCCAGGAGCGTCGTCGAATACATGACCCAGGTGGCCACCGCATTTACCACAAACCACCTCAATCCTCACCATTCCATGGCTCATATCCTTGTTTTCCTTCACCGCATCTTTGGTAATGGGTTCATAGAAACTAGGCCATCCGCAACCGGCATCAAATTTTGTCTCAGATTTGAACAAAGGATTGTGGCAACCGGCGCAACAATAAATCCCTTCGGTGTTTTCATAATAATATTTGCCGGAAAAGGGTTTTTCAGTCCCCTTCAACCTTAATACCTGGTATTGCTCATTGTTTAATTGAGCTTTCCACTCTTCTTCTGTCTTTTGCACTTCAAATTTACTCATAGTATCTTTTTTTACCTCAGTAGTTGTTCCTTTCTGTCCGCATGCATTGAGTCCAAGCGACAGCAACAAAATTAAAAATGGAATTGATTTCATCATAAATAAGGATTTAAAAGTAATAAAACTATTTACGTGGATTTTGATTGCTTAGATTTAAATAATTTAAGGGTTTTATTACTTTTAAGCCTTGTTAAGATTTGACAGGGTTTGAAGTTTGACAAGGTTTGAGGTGGCTAGCACCGTAATAACCTCCAACATCGTAGCATCAAACCTTTCAAACCTCAAACCAGGAGAACATGAATTCTACACTGCAAAAATATATCCCACTGATCACCTCCCTGGTAACCCTGGTCGTCTATTTTATTACCATGAGCCGGGGTGTTATGCCCATTGATGCGGGTGAGCTGGCAGCATCTCAGTATACCCTGGGAGTCTCCCATCCTTCAGGCTACCCCTTGTTTAATCTCATAGGTTTTCTTTGGTCGAAATTGCCGTTAGGTTCTGTTATTTTCAGGCTCAACCTTCTTTGCGCTATTTGGGTAGCATTCGCTAATTTTTTCATGGTCAAAACGGCTTTTATTGTTTTAAAGAATAGTTTTATTATCCAGCAGCCTGCAAAAAAGCAAGGAGCAAAAACCAATTCTACTACCACCCCATCGGTACCTTCTGTTTTTTTACAGCTGATGGCTTCGGTATCTGGCATATTGATCCTGGCATTTTGCACTACCTGGTGGATCCAATCCGCCGGAGTGGAAGTATACTCCTTACAAATGGCCTTGCTGGCTGTTTTCTTTTTTGTTTTTATCAAAACGTACTTTAAGTCTGCTCCATCCTACAAGGACTGGTTGATCTCCGGGCTTTTTCTGGGTCTATGTTTTACTAACCACCTCACCGCTGTCCTTGTTTTACCTGGAGTAGTGGTATTGTATTTTATAAAAATGAAATTCACCAAGCAGGCTTTCCTATCGGGTCTTGTATTAACTGCCGCAGGGGCCGTCGTGTTTTTCGCCTTGTATGGATTTATGATGTACAGAGCTGGAGCTTCACCCAAGGTGAACTGGGGAAACCCGGAGAACATGGAATACCTGAAAAGGCATGTGAGTGGCTGGCAATTTGGCGTTTTTATGGAAAAAGATCCCAACAAAACAAATAGCAACATTGCCCTTTTCTTCAAAACCTTCACCAATGAATCAGCCATCCTCGGACTTTTGCTTTTTCTTGCAGGAATGGTGTATGCTTTTATGAAGAACAATAAAATGGCCATCTTCTGGATATTGAACTTGGTTGCTTCCCTATTCTATATATCCAAGTACAATATCCACGATATTGGAAACTATTTCCTACTTGGTTATATGTCGGCTGCTATATTTATAGTATTTGGATTATATTGGATATTGAGTAGCATGAAGCAAGTGCGGTCATTGGCATTTGTAGTGTTGGCCCTGCCCTTGTTGCCGCTTATCCTCAACTGGAATACGGCCAATCAAAGTAAGCGACATTATATTGATGAATATTCCATTGCGGCTTTAAATTCGGTTGACCGAAATGCCATTATTTTAAGTCGTGAATGGGATGTTTTTGTTAGTCCGGCTTATTATTATCACCTGGTCGAAAAAATGCGGCCTGATGTATTGATATTGGATAAAGAACTGCTCAGGCGTTCCTGGTATTACAACCAAATCAAAGCCTGGGATCCCAACTTTGCGGCTAAGATCGAAAAACAGGCCAATGAATTTAAAGAGGTGGTACTTCCTTTTGAAAGAGAACAAACCAAAGATGGGAGTAAGATCCAACCAAAATTCGAAGCCTATATCACAGCCATCCTGAGTGAATATACAAATCGTCCAGTATATGTATCATCATTTGTGTTGGATGCAGATATCGCCAGCGGAGGTGATGTTAAACTACCGCCCGGAACCTTCCTGATCCCTGAAGCCTATTTCTTCCGGGTATCCGCTATTGATACCAGTAATTACCACCCCTTGCCTCGTCCACTTGAATACAATGTAAATTTTAGCCATAGTGAAGAAGATAAAAAATACGAAAGCATGATCCTCAATTTCTCCATGAATGTATTGAGCTCAAGAGTGGGCTATGAAATGGGATTTGGCAGAAAAGCCGAGGCCAGGAAAATCATGGAGATCATACAGGGGATCGATCCAAGCATACCTATGCCAGAGGGATTATAACTTCAAGTAATGGGGACACCTAAGGTCTTGACTAAGCCAATACTTTTTGTAGGATAGATTCAAATAATTTTTTGCCATCCGTATTCTTTAAATTCTCGTCAGCTGCTCTTTCAGGATGGGGCATCATGCCAAATACATTACGGTTTGAATTGGTAATACCTGCAATATTCATGGTAGATCCATTGGGATTAAAATCGGGTGTTGGATTGGATTCAGGTGTAATATTTCCTTGGGCATCACAATATTTGAAGAGGATCTGGTCATGATCAACAATGGACTGAAGTGTTTTTTCGTCTGCAAAATACCTACCTTCTCCATGTGCAATTGGAATTTTGATCACATCACCCTTCTGATATGCCGAGGTAACCAAGCTATTGGTAGTTTGTACCTGTAAATAAACATTTTTACAGTTGAATTTCTGGTGATCATTGTGCAACAAAGCTCCTGGCAGAAGGCCAGATTCAGTTAAGATCTGAAATCCATTACAAATACCCATGACGTACCCTCCTTTACCTGCAAACGTGATCACTTCCTGCATAATGGGCGAAAAACGTGCAATAGCACCTGAACGTAAGTAATCTCCGTATGAAAACCCACCGGGTAAAACAATAAAATCACAGCCCTGAAGGTCATGATCCTTATGCCAAAGATTCGCAACCTGGCAGCCCATTACATTCTTTAAAACATAGATCATATCCTGGTCGCAATTCGATCCGGGAAAAGTAATAACACCAAATTTCATGTGATAGAATTAGGCAACAAAAATACGTCTAAAGCCTCATATTACCTAAACAAGTTAATCTATGTTTTCCACAGCAATTAATAGAACTGGATCTGTAACACAGCAATGGTAATAAACAAAAGCAGGGTAAAAATATCTGCTATCCATTGTTTTTTCAACGTAAGAAAATAAAAGGATAAGTAAACACCCATAGGTATGGCCAGCAAAACCACTTGTTGCTTATGCATTTCCTTAAAAAACAAGGGAACAATACACGAAATAACAAAAAACAAGGTAAAAACATTATAAATCTTCCGTTGCATCACCTTTAAGGTAAAACGGGTGGTAATATACCGGAACAGGCTTAAACCCAACAATATGATGATGATCCCATACAAGAATAATTCGCTTAAGTGAAAAGGGAAGCTTTGAGGTATTAAATGGACCAGTTTTACAAACTGGTTTTCCCAATAATCGGGTAAACGATCAAACCAAAAATAATAGCTAAGTACGTAGATATAGGGTATCAGGTAGCCGATCAATGAAGCAAGGGCGCTCCTGAAAGTAAGGAGACCCAACATTCCAATAGCAATGAGCACAAAAGGAAAATAGAACAGTGCCTGTAAATAGAATAAAGATCCCAATGAAAACAGAATGGAAATATTGAATACGGTACGCAAAGGGCGCTTGTCGGCGGGAGCTGTCATTAGAATATAAACAGCAGGAACAATAAAAGATGCCGCAACGATCCCTGAATTAAAAAGCAAATTTCCGGGAAGCATGCAAGCGATCAGCAAATAAAAAAAGGCAGGTAAATAGGTGGTTTTACCCAACAGGTTCAATTGTATCACCAGGTAATTATATATCATTGCCTGGGTAAAGATCAATGCAAAACTTAATGAAAGATTAAGCCATTTAATATGGGCCCAGGATTCGAACAATGAATTATATAAGATAGTATCTTCGGTATTATAGCTGAGTGGGACTGCATGCATGGCAGGATTTAAAAAAACCAATACCTGGAATATGAGTAAGAAAACAATTCCAGAAATTTGATTCGTCTTAAAAAGATTGATGATCATTCTGATAATACCCCCCTGCAAATAGAGTAAAAATGAATGAATTAATAAAGCACTTGGCATCAAATAAGGAAAAAAATGTATTTTAGCATGATAATTACCTGATCGATGCCATTTGTTTTATCCACAGTAACTGCAGTTGATAGTTCGCCAATTACCCATCCTACCAGTGAAAACCTGTTGATGCTGATCATTATTACCGGCGGTTTGCTGTTTATATGTCTGGTTTTGCTCATCATTGTTGTGCTTAGGTCCAAGGCGAGAAGGAGAAGGTCCACCTCCGTTCAAGCCCCAGCGATTACCGAAGCTCCTCAAAAGCAAGAAGTGAAGAAAACCGAAGAAGTGGTAAAACCTGTGGTGAAGGAGGTAGTTCCGGAGAAAAAGCCAGAACCTAAAAAAGAGGTGGTGGAGGTTATATTGAAAAAAGACCCGGTCGTTGAAGAGAAAAAAGTGCTAGTAACACCTGTTGTACCGGAACCCAAAAAAGAAGTACCGGTGGTGAAGGAAGTACCAGTGCTGAAAGAAGAGAAGAAGGAGCCTGTAGTTGAAACCAAGAAACCGGACGAGGTGATCATTAAAACCGAAGAGAAAAAGGAGGAGAAAAAACCTGAAGTAACCCCGGTCGTTAATAAATCAGCAGAAGAACTCAAAAAAGAGTTCCGCAAAGCGCTGGAGGAAACCCATAGCAAAGAAGATAACCTGAAGATCTTGCAGGAAAGGTTGGCGGAATTATCCAAGGAGAAGACCACCAAAGTGAGTTTCACTGAAACAAAGGAAGAGCAAAAAGTAGAAGAGAAGAAGGTGGAAGAAAAGAAAGAGCCAGCTCCCCATGTGAAGCTGGTGGATCTCACCGCCCTGATCAACGAAAAATTACAGGGAACCACGGAGAAAAAACAGGAAGAAGAGAAAAAGCCGGTTACTAAAGTGGAGCCCCTGGTAACACTAACAAAAGAGGAAGAGAAGACCAAATCCGAAGAAGAATCCCATAAGATCCTTACTCCGTTCTTAGAAAAAATGAATACCCTTCAGGAAACCAAGACCGAAGAAAAGCCTGAAACAGTTATTGCCAAGATCGAGGAAGAGATCAAAGCCATCGCTGAAAATAAGGAGGTTGATCAAGAAGTAAAAGAAACCATCTCCACCGAAAACAAGTCACAAGAAGATACCAAGACCAAAGAAACGGTTGCCACACCTAAAGATGATGTTCCGAAAACATTTACTGAATGGTTGAATACGCTGAAGAAGTAATTCAAAGTTCAAGATTTCAAATTCAAGATTTTGAACTTTGAATCTTGAATTTTAGATCCAGACTTCGGTACCTTCGGTACAATTCGTACAAATGTCAATGCTTTTTCGATTGATCAATACTTTGCTTCTGAAGTCATGATAGGCTGGACTCAACCATATATCCTGAAAGGATGAATCCTCCACACTTCCTAATTGGTAGTGGGCATCCTTATCAAAACAACAAGGGATCACTTTCCCATCCCAGGTAACCACAGCACTGCTCCACATCCTCCAGCAATGGTTCATCAGGTTATTTTTAATGGAATAAGACCCATTTTCTTTCTTATAGCGGGTATATTTTTCATCAACCGGGAGTAAATTTTCATTTGCAAAATCGTAGATCTGGGCCGATTTGATCTTTACCTCATCCACCCCGTTTTCTTTTCCAAATTTTTTTACTTCTTCCACTTCATGCTCGTTGTGCCCGAAAACGATGAACTGCAAAACAATATGCGGGGTAGATGATTTCAGTTTTCTTTTCCATTCAACCAATTTTTTCAGCCCATCCACCACCTTTTCCAGCGACCCTCCCTTCCTGTACTGCTCATAGGTTTCCTGGGTAACCCCATCCATCGAAACAATGATCCGGCTTAAGCCACTTTCGATGGTGGCTTTGGCCATCTCGTCGGTAAAATAATGAGCATTGGTGCTCGTCATGGTATACAATCCTTTGTCGCTGGCATACCTCACCATTTTTAAAAAATCCTTGTTCAGATAAGGTTCTCCCTGGAAGTAAAAAGTAAGCCAGATGAGTTTGTTCCTTAACTGGTTGATCACCTGCTGGAACATTTCCTGGCTCAGCATTCCTGTAGGACGTGTAAATGAACGCAATCCACTTGGACATTCACTGCAGCGCAAGTTGCAGGAAGTGGTGGGCTCAATAGACAAACCCATCGGCATGCTGCGTAAGGATACTTTTTTAGTTACCCGTGAAAAATAAAAACTAATAAAAAGGCGTAATAGATTGACCGTTTTGGACAGGTTCAGTTTTTTTAAAAGCTGCAGTTGGTCTTTTACCACGGGGTTCATAGGTATCTATTGCCTCCACTTATTCCGGTTGGTCTGGATCATCCTCTTTTTTGATCTCGAGGTTCTTCAAAACCCCGTCAATTTTTTCAAAATAAGCGGCCGAATCATCAAAATAAAAAATAAGTTCTGGTATAACTCTCATTTGCCCTTTGGTCTTTTGGCCAAGCAAATGTCTGATCCTCGATTTAGCATCATTGAGGCTTTTGAGTACCTCTTTGTTCTTCTCATTGGGGAAAATACTCAGGTATATCTTGGCCACCGATAGGTCGCTGCTCATTCTTACAACCGTAATGGATACCATGGTTTTACCGTAAAACCCTTGTCCATCTTTGATAAATACATTGCTCAGTTCCTTCTGAATGAGCCTGCCCACCTTTAATTGCCTAGTGCTTTCCATGTTCAATCAACTAATACCTTATACCCCAAATATCCGAAAGATTTTCCGATTTGTTGTATTAAACCTATTTAATTATATTTGTATAAACATAATAAACTCAATATGAAGAAAATTCTATTCTCCTTATTAACCGCGGCTTTTACTATTTCGTTCATCAATGCTCAACAACAATCCTATTATCCAAACATGGTGGGTAGTCCAACACAGTCTTTTGTGCTGGCCCAGGATACCTCGCCTGACATTACTGACCTGCCCTTGAACTTGGCGGCGGTAGGTGCCAGCCTTACCTGGAATTTTACCGGTCTGGATGCCGATAGTTATGATACTATATTTTTTGATACCAGAACTGCTCAGGAGATCATTGATTTTCCATCCGCCAATTTGGTAATGGAAGCCAATACTTTTGGCAGAATTGTTTTTGATAAAAATGCAGGAACAGGATTATTCCTTCATGGAACCGCTTTGGATTTCCAAGGAATTCCTCTCGCTTTAAATTATAATCCACCTCAGCAATGGTTGCCTGCTGTAGCTAGCTTAGGATCATCGGCCAGCACTGTTTCTACTGTAGATGAAAGAATTTTTGTAGGTATTGATACCAATGTATTTGGATGTCAGATCACCATTGATTCAATCCAATTAAAAAGAATTTCTGATTATACAGTAAATTTTGACGCTACTGGTTCATTACAACTACCTTTAGATACCTTCGCTTATACCATCAGAGGTATCTCTAAGGAAATTACGGTTGATTCAGTATTTATTTTTTGCCCAACAGGGATCTCTGGAGGTACCTGTCTATTTACGGCACCTGTGGGATGGTCATTGGCTCCGGATTTATTGATCCAGCTTTCAGGCTTTGCTTCAAGTGCTGTTGTAGTAGATTCATCATTTACAGCTAGCTGGTATTATCCATATACCATTTCACCAGTTTGTGTGGTTGATTTTACTTATGATTCTGCTTATACTGATACCAATTTTATTACTACCCGGTTCAAAGGGACCAATACACCTGATATTGGTTTTGAGCAAGTAGAGCAAATTCCTCTTAGCTTATATCCAAACCCAGCAACCAATATGCTGATGCTTCAAACCAGTGTAAACATTGGCGAAGCTACCATGTATATTTTCAATGCACAGGGTCAGCAGGTAAAAGTGGTGGGACTGAATGGTACCAATACGGTGGATGTCTCCGGTTTATCAAATGGCATGTATTTCTACCAATTAGCTGATGAGAAGAAGTTAATGCATCAGGGCAAGTTTATTATTAAGAGATAGATTTTTAAAAATATAGATAGAAAACCGCTTCAAACATTGGAGCGGTTTTTTTTATGGCGGCAAATCTGGCTGTTCGCTATATCTTTTTATTGCTCTTCAATTTAACATTCGGAACATTGCATAGACGTGCAATTGCACGTCTCTACTACCAGACGAAAATGAACCTTGAGGCAATAAAAAGGATGCCGCTTCCATCCAGGCCGCGATATCGTTTTACAAGAAAGGTTGTAAAACAATTTCTACGGCAACGTTAAATAAGAGATCTTTTTCGATTGGCTGCTTTCTGAATTTTCTATTACCACCAGGTAAATACCAGCAGGTAAAGAAGGGATCACCAATGACTGTTGGTGTGATCCTGTACTAAATCCTGATTGAAAATGCGCCATCTGGTTTCCTTTCATATCAAACACCCTGATAAAATGCGTTCCTGATGTTTGGGTAGTGAAATCCACCAGGAGACCATAACTGGTGGTTAATGCATAGTTGATGTCAAGCATAGCAGAGGTTGTTCCATTGCAACTGGATGTAATAGGAGTATATAATTTGGTATCTCCGTTAAAATCGACCTGCTTCAATCTATAATAGGTTAACCCTTCCTGAGCAACCGTGTCGTTGAATTGGTAATGCAATGTTTGGTTTGAATTGCCTCCACCTATCACTCTACCCGCAGTTTCAAATTGAATCGCATCCTTGGATCTTTCAATTTCAAAATGCGAATTATTTACTTCCGTTGCAGTCACCCAATCAAGGCTTACATAATGATTGTTACAGTTAGCTGTAAAGTCAACCAGGTCTACTGGCAACGGAATACTTACCGGACAAAAATATTGTTGATTATTCAATCCACCGGTAGCTCCTGTAAAACCCCAATACACATTTGGATTACCACCGAATACATTGGCTACATAATTATATACACAGGATAAGCGCAGGCTTCCATCAAAATAAGTAGCCAGTGTCATACTTCCAGGATTCCAGGTAACCCGGATGGCATGCAACACTCCATCATCAATAACCGTACTTCCCGGGTTGGCTTGCACCGGTCCACAAAGAGGGGCACCGGGTCCCATGAGGTTTCCATCCACTTCAATCGCAGTATGATCGGCCGACATATCATATATATGTGCAGGATTGTCATTGTCATAAGTATCATATTCAATTACCACAGCATTGGGAACACCCCCCATTCCAAGTTGTCCACCGGCGGCACCGCAAGCAGTAATTCCGGCAGGAGAATTTTGAAAAGAAAAAGTACAACCATCCGCACCGCTTACATTGTTTCCAAAATACATCATCACGGTATAATCGAATGGATTGGCAAAACTAATCGTACCTACATTCCAGATACAACCTCTCTGATCGTTGAGCTCGGCTGTCATCTGGGCACAATTGCTGTATCCTGAAACTACGAGTGGAATGGCATCATCCGTTAAACAATAAGGTCCTGAAATTCCAGAGTTAGTAACACGTCTATATGCCAACGTACCGGTAGCACCTGAAGAAGCACAGCTAAAATTATTGATCAATACACGATAGGTCCCTGCAGCGGGAGCTATCCAGGTAAGATTGGATTGTAATCCACAATTGTCATCATTGTATCCACCTGCGTATGCACCTGAATTATCCAATATGGTAATTTGTGTATCGAAGGCAGCACTTCCACCTTGTGCTGCACAAAAAGAAAAAGTATAGGTATAGGTAGTACATGCAGTAAATGCAGGAACCACAAAAGTGTAATAATTTCCTGCTGCAACTGTGCTTGTTTGAAATGCAGGACCGGGAGCAGGTGCCAGTGCACCGGCGTTTGTTCCGCCGGTGCATTGTGCATTCTGTTGTAGGATTGAGATAGAAAAAGCAAAAAAGAATATCAAAAACAACTTAGGGAACTGGTTCATACTAATTCGATTTAGTATATCAAACTTAAGCTATTTCTACTATACTAGACCGATTTAGTAATAAAATACATGCTTATTTTGTTAAAATGCAATATCTAAAGATTTAGAAAAAAATCTAAATGTGTAGATACAATTTCTAAACTGCGTTTAGTAAAAATCATGTTCCCTATTTCAGATTTAAATAGTCTAAACATTCCTTCACTAAAATACATTTTTACTTAAATAAAAAATGACCCGTTACCATGGTGGCGGGTTTTGTTTTTGATTCTTTTGAGTTCCTAATATCCCTTCATCATTCTTGGGATCATCACCGTATGGATTAGGTCCAACGGTTCCGGGAGCTAATAATAAAAGAAAGCCATAAATAGGAATAAGAAAATACCATCCCGGTTTATTTACATCCTGCATTCGCTTAACAGCCTGGATCCACATGAAAATGTTCGTCAGGATCACTGTAAAGGTAAACACCAGTGTCATGATCCAATCTTTGGCCCAACGTGCCAAAAAAAACATAAAGATCAAAATGGCAATCGACACAATGGCTCTCGACCAATAAGTAAATCGACGAATGCGGCCTTCGGGAAGTAATACGGATTTTTCCATTTGAGGATAAAAGTAAATATTTTCCTATGTAAAGTGGGTAAAATTTTATAATAATATCCCTTATATTTACAAGATGAAGATCGGGATTCTCCTATGTCCTTTCATTTGCTTAACTGTGTTTTCACAGCCACCTACTTTATATGGCCTAAAAAACATGAAGCTGATTCCAGGTAGCCGATCTCTATCCTCGTTTTATATGGATGAAACCCCGGTTACCTATGAAGATTTTATTATTTACGTTCGAGCCGGAGGTATGAAAAATGCCTATTGGAACTACGAATCTTATAATATTCCGGTACAACCGGTAACAGGGATCAATTGGTTCCAGGCCATTGATTATTGCAACTGGAGGAGTACTTGTGAAGGGTTAGACCCTGTATATTTGGTAACTGATTCGACTGATACATGGGGATATCCCATTTATATAGCTAACCATTCAGCAAATGGATATCGGCTACCCACTTCTACAGAATTCGAACATGCTGCCAAGGGGAAAGAAGGCTATTTGAACTATCCTTGGGGTGAAGCATTTATAGATTCTCTTACGAATTATGATACGGATAGAGGATTTAAATCAACCAAATGGTGGAGGTTAGCTCCCGTAAAATCACAATATAAAAATAGCTATGGTTTATACAATGTATGTGGGAATAACTGGCATTGGTGTAACGATTGGAAAACAAACCAAGCTTCAGTAAAGCTCTTGAAGGGCGGATCCTGGGGTAGCATTGATTCATCATCGTTGAAAATCGGTTATACCTCCCACAGCAGTCCAGGTAATTATAACTATGATATAGGTTTCAGGTGTGTAAGACGCGCTGCTGGAATAAAAGATTCGATTGTAAAAATAGATACTACCTTGCAGTATTCATTCTATAAAAATTTAATTTCAAAAAATGATAGTGTCATCGTAGACTTTTATTCGGAAATTTTTACCCAAAGATTAGCCAGGTTCATTGGCAATAATTATCCCGAGTGTATTCATTTCCTTTGCAAAATAGACGAGCAGGAAAAGTTAGACCCCTTAAGTATGGCACGGCTCATCGTCAGCTCCTGCAAGCAGCACTCGATCAATCCACTTTTTCTTGCTTCCATTATGGTTTCTGAAAGTGGATTCGCCACCGTTTCTTTTCCGAGATGGTATAACAATGCCATGGCTTACCATTGGCAAAATAAATTAATGGCGAATGGTTATCCAGTCTATGAGTCATTGCCAGGGAAAAAAAACAGAAAGTATAAAATACTGGCTGACGGATTTAATGCTTTTTGTTTAGGCATCAGAAGAGAATTGTATTATAAAGCAGCCAAAAAGAGTCTCGACTCTTTCCACCTTATTTATGTTGGGTATAGGGCGGATGAATGGATGCATACACTTTCCAGGGTATATAGAGATGTAGGAGGAGTCCGTTTTGAACCATTATTTCCCAATGGTGATGCGGGGAAATATATTTATACAGACTGGGATAAGATCAAAGTGCAGTATTGATTTCTTAGCAAACTAAAAAGCCATCATGACCATACTGTCATGATGGCTTTTTTAATAGATTACCTTTTTACTGACAAACAACAATCGTCTTACCTTCGCTGGAAGTGGTTACTTCATGGAAAAGTGTATTCTTGTTGCCGTCATAAATCTTCTGTCCGGCCTCAATCGTCATTGTTTTCGTAGAGTTATGGTCGATGGTATAAGTTCCACCACCGCCTGACTGGGTTACATAGATCTTGAAATCAGTTGAGCATTTATTCTGAATATACACTTTAATCTGTGGGCCATCGGATGATGCCTTGTTAAAGCTGGAGAAAATTCCAACGCTAGTTACAGCTGCAAATAAAAATACGGATACTTGAATGATTCGTTTCATAGTTTTTAGATTTATTTTATATTGAGTTTAAAATATCACTGACAAATAACAATCGTTTTTCCTTCGCTGGAAGTGGTCACTTCTGCTATGAGTTTTCGGTCGCCATCGGTATAAATTTTTTCGCCGGCACTGATCTCCATTGTTTTGGTTGAATTATGGTTAATGGTATGGGTGGCACCACCACCTGTTTGGGTAATGTAGACCCTTATATCAGAAGAGCATTTATTTTCGAGATAGACTTTTACGGAGCCATCATCTGAACTTGCTTGGTTAAAGCTGGAGAAAATTCCAACGGTTGTTACAGCAGCAAATAGAAATACAGATACTTGAATGATTCGTTTCATAATTTTTAGATTTAAATGAATATTTGTTTTCAATAAATGATATTATTCTCCCATTGGATTTTCAGGAAGGTTCCAGTTACCTGTATTTTTGGACCATCCCGACTGTCCACCGGTGGCTGTATAGGTTTGGGTCTTCCCGGTTTCAGTATCAATAATCGAAGCAATATAATAAATAGCAATATTGTCTACACAACTGCTCATAACTATCTGGTATTTCCCAATCTTCCCGGGTTCAGTATTCCCTATATTTGTTTGGGCAGTAGCTGGTACGATGGATCGGATGAAAAAACCCGATGATAAGAGTACAATGGTAATTCCAATGCAGATTTGTAAAAATTTTGTTTTCATAGTTATTTGGTTTAAACAGTTTATTCTTTGATCAAGGTATAAAAAAGTGGTAGAGACCAAAGGTTTTTCTGCAGTTAAAGTTATAGAGGATATACTAACTGGTTTGACCGCTTGCTAAGTTTTTGTAACATAACTCCAACCCGTCCCGATAGCTATTGGGAGAAGCAACCTAAAAACTACCCATTTAATTTCTCCAGCACTTCTGCCTTCTTACGTCGACTCACCTCAAAAATCTTATCATCGGCCATGGTGATCGTGAAATACTGCCCTTTGCTATACTCTTTAATATAGGTGGCATTTACGATAACTCCCCTATTAATTCGCAAAAACTTACCATAACCGGGGTTCAGCTCCTCAATATCCTTTAATGTTTTGGCAACCGAGTATGAACTATTATTCGTAAAAATATTTGAATAAGCTCCATCCGCAATGATATAATAAATTTCATCGAGCGGAACCATTTTTACAGCAATCCCAGTATGCACCATGATTGCCTGGTTATTATTAACAGGTTTTTCTTTGCTTTCTATTTTTGTCCGGAGTTTATCAATGGCTTTGTTCAGATCATCCAGGTCAATGGGTTTAAGCAAATAATCGAAAGCGGCGTATTTGATGGCTTTTAAAGCATAGTTATCATAGCTGGTTACAAAAATAATTTCAAATGTACGGTTGGGCAATTGGTCCAATACATCAAACCCTTCTTCGGCATTCAACTTAATATCCAGGAAAACCACATCCGTACTTGAATCGTGCAGGATACTTACCGCCCCGTTCACATCAGCGGCTTCTCCGATAATTGTAAAATCTCCATATTCGCTGAGGAGGATTTTTAGCACTTCCCTGCTTTTGAATTCATCATCAATAATAACTGCTTTCATGGTATTAATTTTTTAAAATAATGGGCATGGTGATCGTTACCTCCACTCCCTGAACTTCGTTTTGATCATTCAATAAGTTAGCAATTTCAATATTTGATTGATCCGATAATAATGATAAACGATCCCTGATCAAACTCAACCCAAAAGAAGTTCTCTCCTTTTCTTTTTCCTTTTCGAGATCAATTCCAATCCCATTGTCACGGACCAAGATAACCAACTGGTTATTTTTTGTAAAAATGCTCAAGTCCACCTTCCCTTTTCTTGTTCCATTCAATGGAACGATCCCATGCCAGATCGCATTTTCCAAAACAGGTTGAATGATCATGGAAGGAACAAGTACATTGGATGTATCTATTTTCTCGTCCACATGGATCTTAAAAGAGACATTGTCTTCCAGCCGGATCTGTTCCAGTTCAGTATACAGCTGGATGGTTTCCAACTCGTTGACAAGGCTGATAAGTTTTTCCTTTGAATTCTGCAATACATTTCTGATCAGCTTGCTGAATTTTGATAGATAATTATAGGCTTCTTTGGGTTGGTTCTTTAATACATACAGTTGGATGGAATTGATCACATTAAAAATAAAATGCGGATTCATCTGTGCCCTGAGAGCCGTATAATGGAATTCGACGATCTTCTCTTTCAAGGCAGTTTTTTCCGATTCTCGTCTCCTGATATAACCAATCCTTTTTCGAACAAGGATATAGGTTGTTAGTACCAGAAACATGGAACCAAACAAAATAAACCACCAAGTAGACCAAAAAGGTGATCGTATTGTAAATCTATAAATAGAAGGAAGGCCCTCTACGCCGTTGTTATTAACTCCCTGAATTACCAGGGTATAACTTCCGGGAGAAAGATTGTCGTAGTTAATATCAAATACCTGAGAATACCTGGGGGCTTTATCCACGGGCAAAAGCTGGTATTTTATTTTATTAAGCCGTGGAGATTGGTACGACAATACATCACACCTAAAATAGAGATCATTTTGATAAAAAGGATAGGTATTTGTATTCACCAGTTCATTACCTGTTAAAGTTATCTTAGGAATAACTAGCGGGGGAAGTGCAAAATTAAAGACCGGATATTTTTTATCGTAATAGCACAATCCATTTTCCGTTGCAATATAGAGCTTCCCTTCATGCTCAGCCACCATATTTATTTCGTTCGCTGGAAGACCATTGCTAATATTTATATTCTCAATCCGGAATGATGCGTAAGTATTGGGGATGCTTAAACATGATGAATGGGTATTGATGATGCTTAACCCTTTATTGGTGGAGACATAATAGACTCCATCTTCTGAACAAAGGACATGGTTACAGAGGTTGGATGCCAGGCCGTGGGATTGGTTAATATTGATCCAATGTCCTCCTTTTCGAATAAATACCCCATGGCTTTTGGTAGATAAAACCAAATTACCGAAAGGATCTTCTACAACGAATGATATTCTTATATTCTCCGATTGACTGACCAAAGGTATCTTGATGAATTTTCTCTGTCGATACTCATACAATCCATCAATACAGCCAATCATAAATTCTTTTTTACTTGTATAGTACATACAAAAGCCCCTGGAGGGGAGCTGATCCTCATAAGATGCTTTATTGTTACGAATCTGCATCAGCATTTCGTGATTAATTCCCCAAAGCGTATCACGTATTTGTAAAACTTGCACAACAGGAATCGCGGCTTCGCTTCCAATCACAATAAAATCGTAATTTCCTTTTTTATCAAACCTGGCTGAATGCCCTCCTGTTTTATACATGCTTCCACCGGCCTCAGCGAAAAAAATTCTTTCCACCTGAATGTTCCCTTTCCATTCAAACAATGACTGAAGGTGATCCTCCTGCAACATCCATACTTGGTGGTCGGCCGAACCAATAAAAATTTGACCTTGATGAGTACTGATGGCAGGTATGTTCTTTTTGTCCAATTCGTCAAAAGAAAAGATCCTGGGATTAGGACAGTAAAAGATCCCTTTATTCAATGTTGAAAACCACATACCTCCCTCCTTGTCCTGGCAAAAACCACCCACCGCATTTTCCGAAAGTCCTTGGATGGGATTTGCAGAAAGATCTGCCCCTGGATACATTAAAAAACCTTCCTTAAAAAACCCTATCCATAAATTCTTTTCCTGATCCAGATACATATAAATAATATTTTGATCAAACACCTTCTTGGATAAAGATCGGTAGTTGTAATCATACAATAAATTGGCCAAGGCAAAAAGGATATTGTTACGAGAACCACTTAATGCAAAATAACTGGCATACATGGCCTGCCGTCTTCCATAAAAGGGATATACAATATATGTTTGGTGAGCAGATTCAATAACATGTTTGGACCAGGATGAACCATAGCCAATGGAGGCTGCAATATTCGTAAAAAACAATTCATTTCCTAAGCTCTTTAAAAGCGTAAAACTTGAATCCACTTTGGGATACTCTAAAATCTTGCCATAATCATTTTCCGGACCGATCCTATAATAATTCTTCGTTGTTCCTACGTGCAAAATATTTTGTTGGTCCAATACCAGTTTTCGGATCATTTCCTTGTTCTCGTTGCTCCTTCGTCGCAATTCCGGATTGGCTCCAATATTGTAAACACTGTCATGATGGATATAAAAGATCCCCCCATAGAAACAACCTCCCCAAATTCTTCCATACCTGTCTTCCATGATCTCAAAGATGGTATTGGAGGGAAGTCCATCGTCGGTTGTAAAGGTTTTGAATTCTTTGCCATTATACCTGCATAATCCGGCATCTGTACAGATCCACATATATCCTTGCCGATCCTGGATGATCTTATAACATTCACTACTGGCCAATCCATCCTCCGTAGTAATATTTTTATAATGTAAGGATTGAGCAGCAAGAAAAATCGGAAAGACAAAAAATAAAAAAAGGATATACCGCTTCATGAATTCCCAACAGGAGATTATTGAATAAAAATAGTAAAAAACAGGAAGGGTGATCTTCCATGTTTAAAAAGAAACTCATATCGAATGTTATGTTTTTTTAGTAAACGGTAGAGGAAATGGGGGCTGGCGATAAAAATTGAGTGAATGGTAGGGAGAAAGAAAGGGGAAGGAGAGAGATTTGTAAAAAACTAAGACATGAAAAAGATACTTCTCTCTATTTTAGGCATGCAACTAAGCATCATTGCCTTTTCTCAATGTCAGTGTAGTGGTAGCTTGCTGATAGATGATTATTCAAACGTAATGCCAACTCCAAATTTCGCACCTGTAAACGCATGGACACAAGATAACAATGGGGTGCCAACATGTGGAGCAGGGGGAAATGGAACCATGCAAGTGGATATGGCGAATAGCAATGAGCTTCGATTTGTTTCTGTAAAAGGTGGAAGGCAAAACAGAATTTATCGTTCCATTCCAATGCTAAACAATCAAACCTGGACAGCAGACTTTGAATTTACTCCGAAAAGCCCATATACATATGATGGTGTCGGATGCTCACCTTCCTCTGGTCCGGCCCATACCATTGCGGCGTTCACTGCCGGATCAAGTCCTCTTAATTCAACAACCGGATGTCCAAATAATTTATCATGTACATCCTGCGGTGCCAATGGGTATCCTGCAACAAATATGGATGCCATATGGGTTAATCTAGAAGCGGCTAATTGGGCTCAAACGAATACCTCTCAATGGTGGTTTAAACCGTATGCCAGGGAAAGTGCCAATACTCCTCTTTCTCCTACTTCCGTCATTTTTTTACCTGCGGCGGCAACCAATCAAACATTCTATATTCGAATTCAAAGAATCTCATCTACCCAAGGAATCCTAAGTGTATGCACTGATAATGTATATACCCAGCATCTTCCAAATTCACCGCTTTGTTTCAGCATTCCAAAATTTACAGAAAATCTAAATACGCTTCAGCATGGTGTTTTACCACAAGCTTATTGCGGAAGAGTTTTGAATGCTACTGTGGACAATATGAAAATTGCCAATACTGTGGAATGCGGGATGTCTTTAAGCGCAAGTTTTACAGCTCCAACTGATATTTGTGATGGACAACCCATTACTGTTGATGGAACCGCAACCACTGGTTCCCCTTGGCAGGAAACAGATTATATTTGGGAAATAACCGAGTTTGATCCATTTGGATTTCCAACCGGCAATAGTTGGAATCAACAATATACAGGACAAGTAGGACAATATACTTTCCCTTCTGCCGCTAATGGTGGGCCTAATTTTATTCACTGTGGTAAGCACTATTACGTGGTAAAGCTAACTGCCTGGCATTGCGGAGTGGTTCAAAGTAATTTTAGTAGAGTTATTAATATAAGATGTAATCCACAAATATCGATTGAAGCAGAAACAGAAATATGTCAAGGAGAAAGCGTTATTTTAACCGCATCTGGTGGAGATTTACACTATTGGATTCAACCAATATCCGCATTTACCAATCCTGTAACGGTTACTCCTACGGGAACTACAACTTATGGTGTAATGGGTTGGAATAGTTACGGATGTGGTGGTGGTGCCTCTATTACTGTTAATGTTATTCCAAACGTAGATATATCCACCGGTTTGTCAAATACTACTGGTAACATAATCGGTTGGGGACAACCTGATGATACCTGGAAGATGAGAGGTTTAGTAAATAACTACAACAATGGTCCATACGCTAATCTTCCTTGGGCAAATGTGGTACAACCTTATACCTCATGGTGTTCTAACTGGCAATGGATATCACATTCATTTTACTATGGGAATCCAAATTTTTCGAATTATATTGCATTAAATGAGCCTTCAACAATTTCTTCAACTTTCATAACCAACTATGGCACAATGGCAGATTATTATTGGTATGAAGCAGAGTTTTATGTAGATCCAACAAGTTACAATCAATATTCTTCTCAACTCGTATTTGAAATAGATCAAATTGCCGCAGATAACAGTATTGATTTCTTTTTGAATGGCAATCACTTTTATATCAATACGGCTTTATGCACAACCAATGTAACACCGAGTGGTAATTATACAACTTGTACCATGAACCCTGCGCTTACGAATTTCAGCAGCAATTACATTATTTCAGGTTTAAATAAATTGGAGGTTAGAATACGAAATGGCCAACCAGGCTATAATGATTCATTTCAAGCATTTATGCTTCAAGGCAGAATAACGGGATGTAGTGACAGGAGTATGTCAACCGAAAATAGCGAAGGGTTAACAGACGAATCATCTTTTATAAGTGTTTATCCCAGCCCTAACTTTGGCGAATTCACCATTTCTATCCAATCACCCATCAATGCAAACCCCAATATATATTTATTAGACCTTTCTGGCAGGATATTGCATACTCAATCCATTTCTTTGCTGGAAGGTCTCAACCAAATTCAGGTATCCAAACCTGGGTTATCTTCTGGAGTATATTTTATAAGAATTGATGGATTTGATGAACAAGTAAAAGTGGTCATCACCAAATAAACCGAACCATAGTCAATAACAAAAGCCAATCCCACCACAGCGTAGGATTGGCTTTTTTCTTAAACAGGGTACTAAAATTTAGTAAATGGTAGGAAGGAAAAGAGTAGGAAACAGGAAATTTGTAAAAAAGCGAAATGATGAGAAAAATAATATTTGCCTTTTGTTGCTTGATGTTCTCCAATCTAGTACAGGCTCAATTTACACCGGACTATTCAAAAAATTTCTGGACCCAAACACAAGTATGGGATGAGTATTTTCAATCCCGGACGAAAAGTAAAAGCATGGAGCAAAAAGAAGCGTTTGAAGATGTTGGTTATATGAAATACATGCATTGGAAAAATTTCTGGAAGGAATATATGCCTGAAAGTGGAGATTTTAAGGATGCAAACGAAGTATACAGATTACTTCAAGATCACCAGCAGAATGACGAAAACGCAAATCAAAACGGTTTGCGTGTAAATACAAGTTGGACAGAAATTGGTCCCACCCAGTTTAGCAATGTCCATCGATATTACAGTGCCATCCCTATCTGGTGGAATCCTCAAGCAAACGGCTCCCAAATATGGCCATTTGAGGGTTCTATTGGTCGCTTCGACCGTTTGTACAGGCACCCTGGAACTTATCTTGCAAATACAACCACCTTGTTTGCTTGCTCTGGTAATTATGAAAATGCCGGTGGAGGATTGTTTATCAGTACCAACAATGGAACCAATTGGACCGTGGCAGGGACGGATCTTATACCACATCCGCAGGTAATGTGTTTAGGGATAAAACCAAGCAGCGCAACCTACTTACCTGGAATAGAAGTTTGGTTAACAGGACTGGCATCCGGATCTGTTTATCGTTCCATGGATTATGGAAATACATGGAAGAGAATAAATAATTATGTCCCCAACGTTACCGGTATTGAAACAATGACTGATGCCAATAATAATATTACCTATGATAGCTATACCCATAATATTATTTACATTCCTGATGCCACGAATCAATATGGAGTTGCTGTTGTTGCGGGTTTCAATGGTTTATACTACAGCACCAACTATGCTTCTTTAAATCCTGCACTCGTTACCTGGAATAAGTTCGCCCTGACTATGCCACCAATTATGGACGGCGGAGATCCAACAAAGACGTTATACACGGTAACAGATGTGGAATATTATACTAAAAACGGCTTTAATTCCATCGTGGCTAACATTGTAAAACTGGAAAGAACCTCGACTGGAATTCCTCTTAGTTATAGAAACTATGTAATGATCAGCAACTATACCCCGGGTAATCCATCTGCAGTTAATTTGCAGGTATTAGGACCTATTGGTATTCCTCCTAGCCCTAATAGTATATTTAATGCCAACCCAAATTTAGCTCTGCAAAAATTTCACTCATCCAATATTGAAGTAAAATCCACCAACCCCAATTATATTTATATATCCTACTTGTCATTCAGTTGTTCAACCCAAGTAATATATCGGTACGATCTATTGAATAATTTATGGTTGAATATGGACGCCACTGGTTTATCCAACATGCCCAGTGCCGTTTGGAATGAACCTCATGGATTTGCTATTGACCCAACAAATGACAATTTATATTATGTGATCAGCACAGAAGAGAGGAAGTATAACAACGGAACAATTGTGACCAGTCACATTCCAGGTTATTCTACCAATAAACATGCTGATACCAGGGATGTTTTAGTAGAAAATACTACTAACCCACCAACCTTATGGATTGGTACAGATGGGGGTATTTATAAAAACTCTGATGATTTACTGACCTATACTCCAAAATCTGAAGGTCTGAATACCACTCAATTTGATATTGTTTCATTAGGCCAAAAACCTCCATTTAATGTTTCTGGTGGTGCCTGGCACGGTGGATGTAAAATGTATGATCCTGTTTCAGGTATATGGCATGTATGGCCACATGGTGACGGTGATTATTCACATACTACTTTTTTAAATCCCAATAAGGTCTATTTTTGGAATCAATTGAGCCAAATAAGAGCAGTAAGTTCTGGTCATCCGTCAACTTCAATAGCCCTGCTTTCCTGGTATACTTCAGAAATAACCACCTCGGAAAACATTCCTGGACTTGCTTTTGGATCTAATTATCCAACATTACGTAGAAGTTTTGATGATTTTTTGACTCAATCAAGCATCAATGTTCCTGCATACAATTCTCCACCTAATCCCACCCGGTATGGTTCTCCTCATGTTTTAATTAACGAGCCGGGTAGATTGGCAATTGTAGATTGCTATAATCCTGCTATAAGTGAGGTAGGAGCACCCGTTCCTGATAGGGTTGTTTTCATAAATAACGTCAGCTCACCAACTCCAACAATCGACCTAATTGTAAATATCAACTCAATTACAAATACAAATAATTTTACCTCTTCTGCCGATATAGATGGCGGTCTTCCTATCGTTTTTGATGCCCTTGTTCCGAAGAAATTTGTAATGGTGTATAGAGGGTATCCAATAGTAGGCTCGCCTGATACGCATAATAGGATTGTAGAATATGATCCTATCTCCGGAACATTTACCGACTTAACCTACTATATAGAAAATAATCCGGATTTCCCAGCTTATATTTCTATTTGGAGTATAGAACAAGATCGTCAAACCGGAATTATTTATATTGGGACCTCCAATGGAGTTTATTATTTGGATGAATCTGTTCCAAACAAAGTATGGCGCAATTACTCCACCAATATTCCTTATTTCCATACTAACCTGGCCATCAATCATTGCCAGGGAGAAATATATGCAGCAACAAGCTATAGAGGAATGTGGAAGGCTCCATTGATGAGAACCGGAGTTGCTACTCAGGAATGGCATATTAATCAAACTGCAACATGGTCCGAAAGAAGGAATCTATTTTGTACCCTGGTGGTAGATGCAGGTGTTACACTTACAATAGAAGATGATCTGGTAGTTTATGGCAACCAAAGTATTGTTGTTAAAAAAGGCGGCATACTCATTCTTGATGGCGGCAAGATTACCACCGAATGTGGTGATATGTGGAATGGGGTTTTCGTAGAAGGTACCTACAATCTTGGTCAAAATGTACCTGGAGCCCAAGGAAAAATGATCATTCAAAACAATGCGACCATAGAACATTCTCATAATGGTGTAGCGAATTATGGACTGGATGCTAACGGTAATGTGGATTGGACTAAAACAGGAGGGATCATCGATGCCTCCAATAGTAACTTCTTTAATAATAGAAGAGCGGTTGAGTTCCAGGCGTATGGTACGGGTTTAAGCAACAGCAAATTTACTACCTGTTTATTTCAAACAAATCAACTGTTAAACGACCAGGTAACCTATCCAAATAACAACGGTATTGAAGGTTTTGTAACCATCAACGCAGTGAATGGGATCTACTTTGAAGGAAATACCTTTAAGCAAACCCATTTCACAGGTTCTGTTGGTGCTAATTATGGAAAAGGAATAGTGGCCAACGAATCTGTTTTTACGGTAAAAGAAAATTCCAGTTCAGTAGGTAATACTTTCTATAACTTATTTAGGGGAATTGAATTTACCCGTACTTCCGCAACCTCGGGAACCATATTGATAGAAAATAACACCTTCGACAATAACAGAGTGGGTATTCATGGAATGGGAAATTCCCTATCCAACGAAATGATTGGAAATTCATTTACCAAAACAGGCCTACCTCCGTATAGCACCTCTAATGCATATTACGGAATTCTGTTAGACGCGGTGAGGGATTTTAATGTAGTTGGAAGTAGTTTTTCTAACTTTACCTATGCTTGTTATGTACAAAATACCAGTATCTCAACCGATCCTCATTGTAATATTTACGGAAATGAATTCGAAAATAATTTTCGCTCCGTAACATCCCGTTACAATAATTATAAGCTGAATGTAAAATGTAATACCTTCAGGAACCCAAATTCAGTGGCTCAAATGTACTGGTTAAACTATAATGCCATACCTAACCAGGGCGTTTGCACCAATACATCTACTCCGGCAGGCAACCTCTTTTTTGATCCCATTCCTGTTGAAAAGGACATTAATAATCAAACTACGGCACCCAACTTCACGTATGCCTATCATACCAATCCAGGTCCTAATGTGATTGGAGACCTATTGCCAGTTATATATAGTGGAGCAGGACCTGTAACGCTTTTAGGCTGTACTCAAACCTTTAGTCCATCTGCTTCTTGCAATGGTCAATACCCAATACTTGCCCCAAGCAACAGCACAAGGGATCAAGTGGATAGTGAGCTTCAAAACAGAAACTATATAGGGGCGGCAACGATTCTTCAAGATCATAGGGATCAATTTAGTCAACAGGAATTAACGTATTATTCCATTTTGATACCCATGTGGCAAAAGCAACTTTCACCTCCTCAACTTAGCAATAATGATTTGAACATATTGCATGAGTTTGCCCTGGAAGATTCTTCAGTGATTGGAGCTAACTGTCGCAATATTTTCACCTTCTTTTTTAAAGAAGAATTTGAAAGAGTTCTGCCTGAAATAATCAGTAGCACAGGGGATGAAGGTACCACCAATCAATCTGGTGATGCTCCAGTACTGTATCAAAATAAGCCAAATCCATTCCTGCATCAAACAGAAATAAAAATCTATTTGCCTGAGAAGAAAGGAAGTTTGGAAATAAGAAACCTAAACGGCCAATTAGTAAAACAATACGATCTATCGGAGTTAATAAATACCATTACCATTAAGGAAGAAGAGTTAGGTACAGGTATCTATTTCTATAGCCTAAGGGTTGATGGCAAAATTATAGATACCAAGAAAATGGTTACGGTAAATTAATTATTCTAACTAACCCATCCCCAACTCAACAAAGCCATCCTGACAGTATCGTCGGGGTGGCTTTTTGATTGAGTGCAATTCAGTGAAGTCTCCCCCGTCATATTTGGCATAAAAAAATGCCACATACATCACACAATAAATTTAAAAAGCGAGGAATGGTATAAAACGTATTAAACGGTAGGAAAGAATAGAACTGGAAGCTGGAAATTTGTAAAAAACGGGGAAGCTGAAAACCGGTAAAGAGAGTAAGTAAAATGAATCATACTACCATGAAAAAAATATTGTTATTGTTATCCACCGGCTGTTTAAGCTTGTTTGCTCAATTTACGGGGACAAGCCCTGGAGGTTCTACCTCCCAATTCTGTTCAGGAAATGTTGGGGTTGGAAATCATCTTATTATGTATACTACTCATGGGGTAATTAACTGGGGCGGCGGTGGGTCAGGAGATTTATATTTCAGAAGATTAACCACCATGGGTCAATATAGTTCTGGATACAATACACTGATGACCATCCAAGCCAGCGGCAATCTAGGGATAGGAACTACTAGTCCCAATGCAAAACTACATGTTGCGGGAAATGGTTTATTTTCCACAAGCACCTCCCCCACCAGCGCAGCCTATATTAGGAGTAATACCGCTTTTTCAAGCAGCACCACCCCGGATTATACATGGTATGGGAGTGATCAAACCGGTATCTACCATCCGGCCAATAATACCATTGCATTTTCAACCGCAGGTTCAGAAAAAATGACCATTACCAATGATAATAATGTAGTTTTTGGAACCACACCTAACATATTCAACGCAGCTATTGGTCAAACTCCTAATACGGACTATGGCAATATGTATCTTGGGTTTAATATAATACGTAATCCTTCTTCTAATACGTGGTCCAGGCAAACGAACGGAGGAGCCAATGGAAGTTCCATTATTTGGGGAAGCTTAAATGGTCAGCTTTCATTTTCCTGTCCCCCGGATTATAATGGGTCACAGCCATTATCGATAAGTGATGGACAGGTTGTTGGTTATAGAGTGGCAAGAATGAGGTTTAATTTGACATACGGCCCACAAATGATGATTGGATCAAATATGCCTGGAGGTCATCCGGATTTTATGTTAAGCGTAGATGGAAAAATTGTTTCAAAATCTCTTTATATAACACAAAATGATTGGGCTGACTATGTTTTTGATGATCATTATCAGTTGATGTCTCTGGATTCTTTGGAAAGTTATATAAAAACAAATAACCATCTTCCTAATGTACCTACAACAGAAGAAATTATTGCCAATGGCAACAATGCAGGCGAAACAGATAGAATCTTGCTTGAAAAAGTAGAAGAATTAACACTTTATATCATTAATCAAAACAGAAGAATAGAAGAGTTGGAAAAAATCATTCAAAGTAAATAAATACTGTATGAAATATTTTATAATGAGTCGAATGAAACATACAATATTCATAATTTGTTTATTGATTCAAACCACGAATTCATTTGGTCAGGGTTGTAATGACCCAGCATATGCGTTGACATCTCCCGGGTGCCCTAGCGATGGTAAGCAACTCGTACTTGTATTCGAGGATAATTTCGATAACCAAGAACTCTTTGAGTATAACTGGATGAAGCATGCAGCAAATTCATACACTAAAGATGACCAGTGGCTTGACCCCAACCAGGCTTTTATTTCGGGAGGCACTTTGAAATTATATGCAAACAATATACCTGGTTATCATGAGCCAGCACCCAATGCTCCACCTGTATATTATAATTATACTGGAAGCCAAATTTATTCGAGAAGATCATTTGGAATCGGTGCATTTGAGATCAAATGCAAAATACCGCATATAAATAGAGGCTTTCCAGCGTTCTGGCTATTTCACTATGATCTCGAAAATCCATGTTGGCAGGAAATAGATGTTTTTGAGTTTTTACGTGGAGCTGTTAATGGAAATGGACAACCTAGTATCGAGGATGCTAGCTCAAAGGTAAAAACTACCTGGCACAAGGAGGAGTATTGCGATACCGATTTCGAACATCCTCAGGAAGCCGAGTCTTTTGGGCCTCTTTTCTCAGAAGATTATTCAGATGGGGACTGGCATACTTTTAAAGTAGAATGGAACGGAAGTCAAATAATTACTTACGTTAATGACCATGCACGTAATAAGCTTTATCGGTATTACCATCGGCTACCTTTTGGATGCAGGGGTACTGGTATTTCTTGCGAAGAACTAGGGGATTATAATGATGATGCAGTGGGACCAATTGTTTTTCCAGAGAGTTCAAATCCAATGCATATTTTGGTAGATATGATCATACAGGAAAGCAATAATCCTACATTATCTGATAATTATCCATTATTATTGGAAGTGGAATATATTAAAGCTTGGCAGTTTGCCGACTGTAATGAAACTATCCAAATTTGTGGTAATATTCCGCAGGATTATCCAAGTATAAAAGTTGCAGGAAATATTACAGCCGGTGGAAATTGTAATGTAGTTGTAAATTTTAATGCAGACGCCTATCATGACTATAATTTTTCAGTTACAGAATTGCTTGCAACAGATGAAATAGCTCTTTTGTCCGGATTTGAAGCACATGGATCCGAAATGACAGCCCGAATTGTTGATTGTCAAGGAGATGTCGTTATAAGATCATCAAATAATGATATTCCAGACAATTTACAAAATCCTGGCTCAAATACTCAGAACCTAATTACGGGTAAAAAAATAATACTTTATCCAAACCCTAACAGTGGAGAATTCTTTATTGAGTTAAATTCATCTACCGAGACCATGGCTAATTTATATGTAGTCGACATTTCAGGAAGAGTTTTGTATACCCAATCTATTTCCCTCCAGGAAGGTCTTACTCAAATTCAAATGTCAAGACCTGAATTACCCGCCGGAATCTATTTCATCAAAGTAGATGGATTTGATGAGCCCGTAAAAATCATTATCACAAAATAACCAAATCAACTCCAACGAAAAAGCCCCTCCATGGAGGGGCTTTTTTATGTTCATAAGAGTTAGGTGAGTTTTTAGTCACAAACAACCACCGTTTTTCCTTCGCTGGATGAAGTAACCTCATAAATCAGGGTGCTGCGGCTTTCATCATAGATCTTTTGTCCTGGATCCAATGCCATAGGTTTGGTAGATCCATCCTCAATGGTATAAGTACTACCTCCGCCTGATTGGGTTACATAGATCTTTACATCACTTGAGCATTTGTTCTGAACATATACTTTCAATGAATCCGGATTTGAATCTGCTTTTTTGAAACTTGAAAATACACCGGCTGTAATTACTCCGGCCATCAATACTAAGGTTACACTAATGATTTTTTTCATGGTCTTTTAGATTTAAATGAATATTCGTTTTTAAAATTGTTGGCACTTGCTATCTATTCATAAAAATAAGGGCATACTCAACCCAAACCAAGGCTTGTGAAATTTACTTATCGGGTGGTGAAAAATAAAGAGGTGAAAAGGGCCAAATATGGGATAACCTACGATAAAATATCCTATGTATGTGTAATTTACCCCTTCAATGCCTCAGCACCAGCCGAGATCTCCAAAATCTCATTGGTAATGGCTGCCTGGCGGGCTTTATTATAGGAAAGTTTTAATGCCTTAATTAACTCCCCTGCATTATCGGTTGCCTTATGCATCGCGGTCATACGAGCACCATGTTCTGATGCATTTGAATCCAATACCACTTTAAAGAACTGGGTCTTTAAGGAAAGGGGAATTAAATTTGCAACAATCTCTTCTTTCGAAGGTTCGAAAATATAGTCTGGAGTATTTTTATTAGCACCTTCAGTAACCGGTGGTGGCAACACAGGTAAATATTGTTCCTCGATTACAAGTTGTGTTCCAGCGGATTTAAACTGGTTGTATACAAATTCTACCTTATCCACTTTTCCTTCAGCAAAAAGTTCCATTACTTTTTCAGCCACCGGAATTACATTCTCAAATGAAATGGCATTAAAAATTTCGTCATGAGAGCTGATCAGGTTCACATTTCTTTTTGAAAAAAACTGGGTAGCTTTTTTTCCAACAGTCATTACATGAACATTCCCTGTTTCCAGCAAATGCTTATAGGTATTTTCGATGGCCCAATTGGCTCTTTTAATTACGTTGGCATTAAAGGCACCACAGAGTCCGCGATTTGAAGTAACTACAATAAACAAAACATTTTTTACTTCTCTTTGTTTTGAATAAACCCCTTCGCCTGATTCCATCGATTGGCTCAGGTTTTGTAAGATCTCGGTCAACTTGTTTGAATAAGGACGCATTTTAACAATGGCATCCTGCGCTTTTTTCAACTTAGCAGCCGATACCAGTTTCATCGCACTGGTGATCTGCCGGGTTGAATTAACCGATGTGATCCTGATCCTTACTTCTTTTAAATTGGCCATAGCCTTTTTTTAATACTTTATATTCTTTAATACTTCCCTGCTACATCGTTCGCTACTTGCGTCAATGCTTTTTCCACATCTTCGTTATACTGACCTTTACGCAATGCATCTAATGTTTCAGGATGTGTTGCTTCTAACACCGTTACAAAATCAATTTCAAATTCTTTCACCTTATTTACAGGAACTTTTCTCAATAAATTTTTTGTTCCAGCATAAATAATAGCAATTTGTTTTTCAACCGTCATTGGAGAAAACTGTGGTTGTTTCAAAATTTCCACGTTACGGGCTCCTTTATCCAATACCGATTTGGTAGAAGCATCCAGGTCTGATCCGAATTTGGAGAAAGCTTCCAACTCCCTGTACTGTGCCTGATCCAATTTTAATGTACCAGCCACTTTTTTCATCGATTTGATCTGTGCATTTCCTCCTACCCTTGATACTGAAATCCCCACGTTGATTGCTGGACGAACACCCGCATTGAATAAATTCGACTCTAGGAAGATCTGACCATCGGTAATAGAAATAACGTTGGTTGGAATATATGCAGAAACGTCACCCGCTTGTGTTTCAATAATGGGTAAGGCAGTTAATGACCCCCCCCCTTTTACTTTACCTTTCAATGATTCTGGTAAATCGTTCATTTGTGCTGCAATCGCATCATTGGCGATTAATTTTGCAGCTCTTTCCAGCAAACGGCTATGCAGGTAAAATACATCGCCCGGATAAGCTTCACGTCCTGGAGGACGACGCAACAATAAAGACACCTCACGGTATGCTACCGCCTGTTTTGATAAATCATCATAAATGATCAATGCCGGACGACCGGTATCACGGAAGAATTCACCAATAGCAGCTCCGGCAAAAGGTGCATAGAACTGCATAGGTGCTGGATCTGCAGCTGATGCAGAAACGATCACCGTATATGGCATCGCGCCGTATTTTTCCAATGTATTCGCAATCGAAGCTACCGTAGAAGATTTCTGGCCGATGGCTACATATATACAAAATACAGGTTCTCCCCTGTCGTAAAATTCTTTTTGATTGATAATGGTATCTATCGCCACGGCAGTTTTACCTGTTTGGCGGTCACCAATGATCAGCTCCCTTTGTCCACGACCAATAGGGATCATGGCATCGATCGCTTTGATACCAGTTTGTAAAGGTTCATTTACCGGCTGGCGGAAAATTACACCCGGAGCTTTTCTTTCCAAAGGCATTTCCAGCAATTCACCTTTCAATGGACCTTTACCATCAATGGGTTCGCCCAAGGTATCAATTACACGGCCACACATTCCATCGCCTACTTTAATAGAAGCAATTTTACGTGTACGGCGAACAGTATCTCCTTCTTTAATTCCTTTGGCCTCTCCCAGTAATACGGCTCCTACATGGTCCTCTTCCAGGTTCAATACAATGGCTCGTAAACCATTGTGGAATTCGATCAGCTCTCCTGATTCCACGTTGTTCAATCCGAAGATACGGGCTACTCCATCACCTATTTGTAATACAGTACCTACTTCTTCCAGTTCAGCATGAGATTTAAACCCTGAAAGTTGTTCTCTTAAAATTGCTGTTACTTCTGTTGCCTTAATTTCTGCCATAACTAATTATCTAATAATGATTGTTTGGTTATTCCTGTTTGTATAAGGAGAACCTTTTATTGAAATAAATTTATTGATATTATCTTCACTCACTACTCCATTCAAAAGGATTCCATAATTGAGCAGGTCTTTCGATATGTCTTTTTTACTTCCAAATCCACCTGACCTATAATCACATTTGGCATTGGTCTTTAAATAGGTGAACTCATAATACGAATCCATTCCATCCGGGTTGGCTTTGGTAGGGCCTTCAACAGAAGGAGCCTTGCGCAATACAAAGGTGATAATGGTTTCGGAAGTATTTACATCTTTAATATATACTTCAGACATCAACATTTTATCGGTAATGATAAATTGCTTGGCACCCAGGTAATATACCACATCATCCTCAATCTTAATATCCTTTAGTTTAATATCCGACTGACCCACGACCGTTAGCATCGGGGTGAGCAAGAGGAATAAAAAGAATAGTTTCTTCATGGGTAGGTTTTAAAATTCTTTTACGTAAAAGTTTTGACTAAACGCCATTTTAAATTCATTGATCTTTCTGCTGAAGCTGGCGTCCACTTGCTTGTCACCCACATTAATAATAATACCTCCGATCAGGTTTTTATCAATCCTTTCTTCAATTTCAATAGAAGTGGCATTGATAAATTCCTTGTTGTTTTTAATGATCTTGGTTACTTCGGCCCTTATTTTATCATTCATAGGGGCTGCTGTAACCACTTTTGCGGTAACCACTCCCTTGAAAGACTTATATGAATCGTTGTAAGCATCTGCAATTTCTCCTATATACATTTCTCTTCTGGCATCACATAGCTTCTCCAAAAACAATAGGGTAAGTTTCGAGATCTTTCCACCAAAAGCTTTTTCAATCGCTGCTTTTTTAGTATGAACATTGATTACTGGGCTCTTTAAAAAACTTCTCAGTTCGGGACTTTCATCGAATGCTTTTTTTATCCCAGACAGGTCAGCCTGTACTTCCTCCAACAGACCTTTCTCCTTTGCAAGTGAAAGTATCGAATGTGCATACCTGGACGCTAAAACTGTATAACCTGCCATATGTTTTATATTCAAGATTCAAAATTGTCAGTCAATTTTGAATCTCTAATTTTGAATTTCTAATTTAATGTTACTTCTTTTAAAATATTTTCCATTACCTCGGTCTGTTTCGCACTGTCACCCATTTTTTCTTTCAATATCTTTTCTGCGATCTCAACCGATAGTAAAGCCACCTGGTTACGTAATTCAGTAACCGCTTTCATTTTTTCGTTATTAATATTTTCACGTGCAGCTATGGTTAACCTGTTGGCCTCTTCCTGTGCTGCAGTTTTAGCTTCGTTGATGATTTTTTCTTTGGCTTCACGGGCCTCTTTTAAAATAATATCCCTTTGCTTTTTGGTTTCCGCCATAATGGCTTCATTTTCCGATTTCAGGGTAGCCAATTTTTTTTCTGCTTCCTTGGCAGAGTTCAAGGCTTCGGTAATAGAATCCTCTCTCTTTTTTACAGAATTCAGGATAGGTTTCCATGCATACTTTCTTAAAATAAGAAGTAAAACGAAGAAGGAAATCAGCATCCAAAAAACTAGACCAAAACTGGGATTTAATAATTCCATACTTTATATTTTTAATTCAAAGTTTAATATTCAAAATTCAATATTGAACTTTAAATATTGAATTTCTAACTAATTAAAGCCCCTTACCAACCAACCGTTGACTGAAGGGGCTTTTGATTTCTTAAGAACCCATTGCTAATAATGCGATAACCGCAGCAAACAAGGCAACCCCCTCAACGAAGGCCGCAAAGATGATGGCAGTACCACGGATGGCATTGAGAGCTTCTGGCTGGCGTGCAATCCCTTCGGCTGCTTTACCTCCAATTAAACCTACCCCAATACCTGCTCCAACAGCAGCAAGTCCTGCTCCAATACCGGCTCCCAAAGGGCCCCAGGATTCAAGCAAAATGTTCAACAAATTAGACATATATATATGTATTAAAAAAAATTACAAGTTTAATGTGCCGCAGCATGTTCCTTATGCTCTTCATGTCCTTCCTCTACCGCAGCACCTATCATTTGTGCTGTAAGCAGGGTAAAGATATACGCCTGAATTGCTCCTACCAGCAACTCTAATACGAACATCAATGCAGAGAACAACGAAGTAACAATACCAATACTCACCCCTCCGATCAGGCTTTTTACCATAAAGGTCATACCAATGATGCTCATGATCAAAATATGGCCGGCTGTAATGTTGGCAAAAAGACGGATCATTAATGCAAAGGGTTTTGAAACCACACTCACCAGTTCCAATACCGCCAAAAATATTTTTAAGGGAACATTTACTCCCGGATACCATAATATATGGCCCCAGAAATGTTTTTTCCCGAAGATAAATACCAATAATAAAGATAAGGTCGCCAATACGAAAGTAAAGGCAATATTTCCTGAAACATTCGCTCCACCAGGGAAGATGGGGATCAAGCCCAATAAATTATTGATCCAGATGAAGAAGAAGATCGTTAAAAGATAGGGTAAGAACTTGGCATATTTCTTCTCTCCTATAAATGGAATGGCAATATCATTCTTTACAAAAAGAATAATGGACTCCATAGCGTTTTGCAATCCACGTGGAGCGGTATCCGTTCCTCTTTTTTTGTAGGCCCTCGCAACCGAAATAAAGATCACCAATAAAAGAACTACGGACAATAACAATCCAAAGGTGTTTTTTGTAATGGAAATATCGTAGAAAACATGTGATGAACCAATATCGGTTAATTTAGCAGAATGCTTGCCAATCGGGTGACCCTTATCATCTAATTGTAAATGCCCACCCTCAACTATAAACAATTTACCGTGGTTATAATAATATTTGCCTCTGATCAATCCTGTGGTTGGATCAGGGTTGTGCAATTCTTTACTCAGGAAAACATCGAAGCCTTTACCCGGTTCAAAAATGATCAGGGGTAACCAAACATAATAATCACCTGCCAGCGGAAATGAATAATCATCCGCTATATGGTGCATCACATCAAATTTTCCTTCTTTGGAATGTTCTTTATGCTCACCGGTTTCTTCGGTAGGCGTAGGTTCTGAATGTGGGTTAGGATCGGAATGTTGTGCAAATGCTGAAAATGCGCCCAAAAACACCCAAAAAACTGCTGTTAAAATCCTGTTTTTCAAATTGATACGATCCATTTTTATTCGACCCCCTTGTTTTTCGACCACAAAAGTAGAAAATAATTGATCAGATAGTATAGATGAGCTTACTTTTTCGATTTAAATTAATGAATGGTTGTGAAGAAGTTTTGAACAGAAAACCGGATCAAGAAGGAGGAAGGAAATGGATCCATTTTAAGTAAAATGCCTTCCAGGTCGGGTTAAAGTGCAATTTAACTGGCATTTACAATAAGCCGGCTCAAGGCATGGCGGGGGAAATCAAATCCAGCCCCAAAAGGTTGAAGCCTAAAAACGATCTCGAACTTCAAACCTTGAACCTCAAACTTATTTTTCCTTAGGCTTCGACAGGGGTTTTAAGTAAATGATCTCAAACAAGGTGTACACCAGATATACTCCCATAAAGATAGCTACGAAATCCTTCGAGATCCCGTCAAAAGCCACATACATAATGGTAAGAAAGGCAAGGGATGCCAGCATTTTAAAGGCAAGTCCACCCATAAAATTCATGGAAAAGTTCTGAGGGTTTTTTGCAAATGCTTTGCTGAGAAAAAAATGAGTAACCAAGGTGATCAGAAAATAAGCGGGTATAACGTATGCACATTGCAACGAGAGCTGATCCTTCACCACGAAATAAGCCACCATTAAAATGATGGTAAGGATCGACAAATAGATCACATAGTTTTTAAACTTTTTATCCATGTTATTTTTTAGGTTTTATAAAATCTTTGATGGCAATATATATTCCAGCTCCAATTGAAATAAGCGACAAAACTATAGTAAAAACCGGACGGGTATGTAAATATGCATCCAATTTAATCCCTCCGAAAACACCTATGCCAATAACAGCAAGCATTTGAAAGGCTATACCAGTATATTTTAAGGCCGCGTTGGGATTTTTTTTATCCGGATCTTCGGGAGAATTATTTTTCATCGCCACCCATGATGCATTTACCATTGAACACTGCTCCAGGCTCTATATTGATACTAAATGTATAGATATTGCCCTTGACCATGGATTTGGAAGACAAGGTAGTATTTTCTTTTACCTGCACATCGCCATGCACCGAGCCCATGATATCGGCGCTCTGTGAATGGATATTCCCTACCACTTCACCTTTTTCACCTACCACCAATTTCCCGGAACAGGTAATGTCACCTTTTATCCTTCCGTCTAAACGCAAATGGCCTTCGATGGTAATGCTTCCATCGATCACGGTACCTGCATTGAGTTGGTTGGGGATATTCACCGCCAACGGTTTCTCGGTCTTCTTCTTTACAATTTTTGCCATGGAGTTGGTTACTTACTGTAGTTGGCTGTATAAAAATTCTGATAATCGGCCATGGATGGAACTTTCATCAGCATCGCAAAATTAGGTGCACTTACAGCCATGATCTTGCTGGGCGCATTTAGTTTGATGGTGATCGGCATGTTCTTTTCTTCGTACTTATTTACGTACTGCATGGCTTCTGCGCCTGAGGCAAATTTACGGATCAATATTACCTGACCCGATTGAGGCAAAATGGAATTAGAAATAGAAAATTCCTTGTTCTCGAATTCTATATCATTGAATTCATTGATCTTTCCAACGGCCCCTGTTACTTTAACGGAGGCATCCGGTATATATATAATCGCAAAGTGTTCCGCTTTGTCATCATATACGAACTCCGCCTTTACATTTATTTCAGGATTATCCGTTTTTTTACCATCGATCGCATCCAATAATCGTTGAGCAGTTACAGCACTTTCGGTTCCTTTATATTTTTCTATTACGTATATTAATTCCAATTTAAACGAATCACGGCCTCCCACTTTATCGATATTCAGCGCTTTTAGCAACGCAAACCTATGTAGTAAAGCAGATTTACTGTATTCCACAAAAGCAATGTTGCATGCATTTAAGCTTCCCATATAATCACCACTGGTATACATCATATAAGCATTTGCATAGGCGGGTGTTGCGGCATCGTTGTTCTCATTCTTTTTTGCAAAGGCCTCGGGATCCAAAATAATGGCTGCATAATCGCTATTAGGATACCTGGTAAGAATAATATCTTTGTTCTTATTCATTTGCTCCTCTTTTTTCATGGCCTTATACAAATTATAAAGCTGGAAATAAACGATGGGGAAATAATCAACATGGGTTTTGGGGCACCGCGTTTCCAATTCTTCATACGCCTCAGCAGCTTTTGGAAAATCAAGTATTTTATCTTTATAAATCGTGCCCAGGTTATACAGGGCTTTATAGATCATCTCATTGGATGCTAATATCGCCTCCTCACCCTTTGGGACCTGACTTACATAGGCATTTACATCATATCTGGGATCTACTACATCCGTGGTTCCTGTATCCACCGGATTGTCTACCAGGAAGCCGACGGCCTTATTTTGTCGGCGCCAATCATCTTCCAATGGTCGTTGTCCCCATGTCTTTTTAAATTCATTCGATCCTAAAGCTACAGCGGCTGAACTGGTAAAATACCATTTCCCATTGCTGCTTTGGTTGCTATTGAATTTTACCGGATTGGTATTCGGGTTGTTTTTTGCTTCCTCATCCGCGGCCTTCAATTCCTCCACATATTTGGTAAAATAATCAACCAGTTCTAGGCTGTCCATTTTGGATAATTTTTGCAAACTATCCTGGGTTTCAATGATTCTGATATTCTCTACCAACAAGGTAAGGTTCTCCTTCAACCTCATTACCTCATCATATTTAGGATGGTCATTGGCAAGGGTTACCGACGTACTATCGTAATAACCTTGGGCCAGTTCATATTTCCTATCCTCCATATACAGCTCTGCCAACTCTAAATAAGACAAGGCTTGTTGATTGGTATTATCGATGCTGGACCTCAAAGATTTATTCAGGTTCACTACTGCATCCGATTTTTTATCTTCCTTCAGGTCAATAATGGCGGTGGCATAGTAGATCTGATCGAGGTATTCTATATTCTTCCCGTCCCTCAACATTTTTTTCAATGTTTTGCGAAGCATTTCGTTGTTGGAATTCTCCGCAGTTCGGGCCATGTTGATCCTGCTTTGGAATTCCATTACATATTCAGGCTTCAGCTTTAATACTTTTGAGTATGACTCATAGGCTTTTTTATTATCCCCCAGCACCTCATAGATCTGACCGCGGATAAATTCCAGCCTGGCATTTCTCTTCTTGTTTTTTGAAGATTTGATCGCTTCATCGATATTCTCCAATGCTTTCTCCCATTCTTTCTGACGGATATGGTAATCAGCGATCACTGAATAATATTCAGGTAATAGTTTTTTATGCACTCCCCCTTTATCAATTCCACGGATAATGATGCCTGATTCTACAAATTCACCCATTTCGTTATAGGTACGAACCATCCAGATCTTGGCCTCATCCTTGGTATATTGCTTCTCACTGTTATCGGCCACATGCTTCAGCTGATTGACACCAAGACTATGTTCGAGTTTAAAGAAATTGGCTTTCCCCATGAGCATATAACAATCATCAATCCAGCGGTTATACTGTTTTCCATTGATGAACATGCTATGTTTCTTGATCATGATCACGGCCTTTTTAATGGCACGATCGGAATTCGCATTCATCGAAGACCAGTTGGTCTTGTCACCATAATCAAAAGTGGGAATGATCTTGCTATAATTGTCTTTACGGGTCTTGCTTAATTCCTGCATTCCTGTTTTAATGGCCTCATTTCCATTAAAATACCCGTTATATTTTGTATTGAGATTATGCCAAAACCGGCCCAGGGCTGTATTCTTTTTGGTACTACAGCCTGTTAAGATGCCCAGCACGAGAACCAGTGCTAATCCTATTGGTATATGGCGGCGTAAATTCATGGGCTGCAAAAATAAGATTATAACTTCAACAGACCAATTTTATTGCTTTACACAGCCCGCCTGAACGGCTTCCTCCTGGTAATCGGCCCAACTGGGTGACTGGTCGGTCATGGTCGTTTTATAGGTATCCTCACAAATGGTGGAATTGGGATAACCGCTGATATTCTGGCAGGTAAAACACTGCTCCTTGCAGGAAGCCATGAAAATGAAGGCTCCAAATACAATCAAAATCCTTTTCATAGTCATCTATTACGCTAAAATAGGGGTTTTATTATCCAATATCAATAATATTGATATTTATAGATGGTTAGCTGCTTCGGTACCTGTGTTTTCCCGTCATACACTATATCCTCAATCGGATTATCCTTATCATCATAGACGTATCTGTAGACAGCGTGTTCCTGCAATGAATCCGAGCCATTCAAAACCAACATTTCGGTGAGTGATCCCTTGTCATCATAGCTAAATTTACAATGTTGCTGTAATTTGCCCTTATAAAATATTTCACTTTTTGTGTTTTTCCCATTTTCATTAAACTCATGGTTAAAGATCCAATCTAATTCATAGCCAGAATCCATGATTTTTCGATTATATATTTTTTTCTGGATTTCATTTCCTTTATTATCAAACCAGAAACTATCAATGGAACTTCCCTGGAACTCTTCAACAATTCGTTGATTTTTATCGTTGTAAGTAAAGTAATGCGTAAGAATGATACCCCCATTTCGTATGGTCTCCTCCTTGATCTTATTGCCTTTCGTATCATAGGCAAATGTATAATGATGATCCATCCGGGGATCGCCTTGAGCGATTTCTTCCATAATCCTGCCTTGTTCGTCATATTGGTAAGTATAAAAACACGTATCCCATCCTGAAGAATTCCGCATGATAAATTGAGTTAATTCATCCTTCTCATTGTATTGCCAACCTTTAAATTCAACTGTATCCGAATAATTGGGTTCGAATTTTCCCCCTTTATCCGAATAATTGAAAACGTATGTATAACATGTTTTGATTTTGGGCTTTTCGTCCACCTTTTTGCTGTTCCCTGCTTTACCACAAGCCATGATCACAAGGGCAAGAAAAAGAAATGTGATTCCTGGTTTCATTATTTTATGCTTGGGTTTTATTCTTTCGGGTTTTAAATAATGCATACAAAGGTATTCCTAAGCCCGTTAACACCAAACCTAATACCGAATTGATCACCTTGGTCTTTCCTAAGTAAAAATGGTGAATATCATTGTACAGTGTAATACCTACATATAAAATGGCAAAGCCCATAAAAATAATAGGCAGAATAGGATAACCCTTCATCCGGTAAGGAAATTCTGAAGCCGGGATCTTTTTACGTAAAATGAAAATCCCATAGGCTGCAAATCCATAAAAGATCCAGGTAATAAAAACAAACATATCCATGAGCATATCAAAAGAGCCGATCAATACCAATATGCTGGCCCATGAAGCCTGAAGCCATAAAGCATTAGAAGGCGTATGTTTTGAATTCACTTTGCCTGCAAAAGCAAAGAAGTTTTTTTCCTTGCTCATCGCAAAGGTAACCCTTGCACAGGGTAAAATATTCCCATTGGCACCTCCCGCAGTAGATATCATTACCAGCAAGGCCACAAATCCGCCTCCTGCGATCCCCACTACAATTCGCAAAGCATCGGATGCTACCAGAGGAGAATTTTTCATGGTATCCACGGGGATCATATATAAATAAGCCTCCGTGGTCAATACGTACAATAGAATGCATATCCCGATCCCGATCATCAAACCACGTGGAATATTTTTCTGTGGATTCTTGATCTCACCCGCAACAAACCCCAAATTGTTCCATCCATCGTATGCAGCCAAGGCACCTGTAGTGGCGGCCATAAAGGCCGTTAATACCGCCCAGAAAGAAGCATCAAATCCAGGTGCATGGGTGGTGAGGTTATGTAAGTCTCCTTTACCCGAAAAGAAAATAACTCCTACCAGAAAAATAAGTGCTCCTACCTTCAGTACTGAAAAGAAAACAGCCACCACTCCGGCTGCTTTCACACTCCGGGTATTCATCCAGGTAACCACCAGGATCAGGATAATAGCTAATACTTTAACGCCGAGTTGTTCCAATAGGTAAAAGCTCCCTATAAAGGGAATGGTGAGACAAAGAGATTGCTCAGTTTCCTTCGCCAACCTGGGAAGTTCAACAAAATATTCGGTATACTGGGCAAACACAAAAGCAATCCCAGCAATGGCGGCGGTATTGATCACAACAAAGCCAGCCCATCCGTATAAATAAGCAAAAAACTCCCCGTACATTTTTCTGAAATACATATACTGACCACCGGTCTCTGGCATAGCCGAACCTACCTCTGCATTGATCATTCCTCCAAAAAGTGAAACGATACCGGCGATCACCCAGACCAACAAGAGCAATAAAGGTGATCCGAGTTGGGAGGCCATGGTGGCCGGCTTCATAAAGATGCTACTTCCTATGACCGTCCCGACCACAATAGAGACGGATGCCCAGAGGCCTAGTTTTCTTTGAAGTTGTTGTGACATTTATTTGATGAATTCAGCCAGGATCCGATGAAAATGATGAGTGCCTTGTTCACGGGTGACTGAATATCGGCCCTGGTTATAAAACCTGCTGCGGACACCTATCTGCACTTTTTCCACGATGGCTTCATCCTCTTTCTCCACTTTATCCAATGCGGCACCGGCCCCTTTTTCCATTTTTGTTTCATCCCATACATAAGTAATAAATTCCACCTTCGTTTCATTTACACTGATAGGTTTTACCACATTCACTGACAATCCCCATGGATAAAAATTAAACATCATATTAGGGAAAACCCAGAAATAATAAGCAGCTATATTTTTGCCATGATCTGGCGATGATGCCGGAAGATCGAAACAATTTTCGGATGTTTTGGAAATACCTACCTGTAAATTGGAATAAGGAAAAAACAACTCTGTAGAATAATCTCCATAATCCAGTACTGCACTCAGGTCTGCATGAACAAAGGGAACGTGGAACCCTTCAAGGTAATTTTCACAGTATAAAGCCCAGTTGGCTTTTACATGAAATTCCCTGGAGAGATCAGGTCGATATACAAATTCATCCAAGGGCATCCAGCTTACCCGCTCCATCATGTCTTTAAAAAAAACATCTGCCGGGTATTTTTCATGGAGTGATGTAAACAACCATTTAGACCAGCTAAATAGCTGCAAGCTTTTTAAATGATCGGTTTCAGCCGGAAAATTTTTTACTTCTTTGAATTCGGGCATGGCATTCAATTGACCATCCAGGTGAAAAGACCTTCCATGGTAACGGCACCGAAGATGTGTAAGCTGACATGGTTGATCCACCACGATATTTCCCCGGTGGGTACAAACATTTGATAAAAGATGAATTCCTTCTTTATTTCGGGTTAATACCAATGGCTCGCTGAGATAATTTTCCAATAAAGTAAATGGATATGCATCTCCTTTATCTTTTACCAGGTCGGTACTTCCAATGAACTGCCAGGAAGAGGCAAAGATCTTTTCTTTGCATTCTTCAAATACATCCTGGCTGGTATAAAAGTCAGCATGGAGAGTTTTGGCTTTGGCAATATCGGGGTCGACAGAAAAATCCTGCATAGGAATGGTCAATTAGGATAATAAATATAATTATTTTTTTCAGCCAGGCTGAATTAATGGGCAACCATCAACTTAACATGTTGATCATCGAAACGAATGAAGTAGATCCCATTCGGATAGGTTCTCACATCGATCCAAACATTTTTCTGTGAAGGTTTTTTAGGTAAGGTGTGGATCAATTTGCCGGTAGCATCATAAATAGAAAGCAGGTAATCCTTCTCCTGATCTTCCGCTGCAAAATTCAATTGGGCAAAATCAGCCGCGGGATTAGGATAAATAACCATTGACTGGTCCACATCATAATTTTCTATTACACGGATCTCTGAAGGCGAATAAGTCCCATTGAAATCCAGTTCCTGGATCCGGTAATAGGAGGTTCCCGGAAGTACTCCATCATCAAAAAACTCATAGTGTAGGATGGTATTTGAATTTCCGGCAGCATCTTTTCTTCCTATTTCTTCGAATTCGATCCCATTCGCTGATCGTTCAACAATAAATTTGGAGGAATTTGTTTCGGAAGATGTGCTCCAGTTTAACCGCGCCATATCTTTGTTGAGTAACACAGCATCAAATGACAACCATTCAACCGCAAGAGGTGCACATGGGTTAAAGAACTTATAGTTATTGGGTAAACCCAATGAATTAAAACCACCGGAAGGAGAAAGGTCCATTCCAAAAGGATTATATCCGCAACCTGCACCTAAAGTATTCGGTGTATTGATCACTCCAAGAAAAGTATCCCATTCACGGCAAACATAGATCTTGCCATCTGGAGCCATGCGTATAGCCCTCATCATATTCCCCTCTGTGGCCAAGATAACCTGTGAAGCCTGAATAAGCGCTCCGGTGGCCAAAGTGGCGTTGTATTGCATCAACGATTGATCACAGGTCATATACAAAATATTGCTGTTCGCTGAAAATTCGGTACCATAAGGCCTCACTAATCCGGTGAGTATTCTGGGATTCGAAACCGCCCCGGTTGAATTATTAAAATCCACGATATCACAGGTGCCACCACTATAGCTGGGCAATACCAATCTACCTCCGTTAGGCGAAGCCGTTAGCCAGCCAAGTCCACGGTTCAATGCAGTTGTGATCACTGTGCCAGAATTGGATACAACAGGCGCTCCACTTACCCCGGCTGCGGTTAACAACCATGATCGATAACTATTGTTTCCCAAACCATGGGTAATGATCCACCAATCCACATCATTACAATGTCGCACCGCTGTGATCTTTTCGGCCACCGTATTACCGGCTGCCATTAAAATATTTTTAGATCCTGCCGGAATATCTCCAAAGCCTCCGTTCAAGGTCATATTCACTACCGAATACCGTAAGTCTGTCAATGCCCCATCAGCAGGAACTGTAAATACATAATAAAGGGTCGAACTTCCGGGTCGTTGAACGATTAATGCAGATTGAGTAGTACTCACATCTCCACTTAATCCAAAACCATTCGGCATCTGGTTATGATTCCTATCCCAAACCAATACCCCATCGGTATAAAAAAGTAAGTTGCCCGTTGCATCGGAAATAGAGGCCGATCCTTCAGTGGTTACAATTTGAGCTCCAGCAATAGCGGTAACAGGTCCATTAAAGCTTAATCCAGCCCATTGACCAAAATGCCATATATTAAAAACATTGCCTTGGGCATAGGATTGACTTACCAAAAACAATAAAAAAATGAGTACACGAATTCTGGTTGCCATGGGCTTAAATGATCATGAGAGGGAATGACTCTCCCAAAGCTAGAAAAAAAACTGGGTAAAATCAATAGAATTTAGTGCTTTGGTACAATATTTACTAATTCTACGTTAGTTTTGTGTGGATTTAAGTTTATGGTCAAAAAAATAGTATCAGCAATTACCTGTGTATTAATAGCCTGCCTTGGAAACCTTTCTTCTTTTGGGCAAGAGTCCTTATTCCCTGATTATATCTACCAGCCCAATATCCGGTTCCCAGAGGTATATAAAACGGGTTCCGACCAAACCAATAATATCATCGAACTCAATTCTAATCAAAAACTTCTTTTCCAATTCGACGATGTAGACAATGACCTAAAGAACCTAAGTTACCAGGTGATCCATTGCACCCCTGACTGGGTCCCTTCTGATCTGGTGCATATGCAATATATGCAGGGATTCGAATCCTATAATATTACCGAATCGCATTTTGCACAAAATGTAACCCAGCTCTATACCCATTACCAGTTTACTTTCCCCAATGAATATATGAGGCCTACCATTTCAGGTAATTTCATTATGAAAGTATTTGAAACCAATGATCCCGAAAAGATCCTTTTTACCCGGAGGTTCATGGTAGTTGAATCGGTAGTGCAATTTACGGAAGCCAAAATAAGATATGCCAGCGGAGTTGACTTAAGAAATACGCACCAGGAATTATATTTTACCATTAATACCGAAAACATGATGGTGCAGGATTATATCAATGATTTCAAAGTAAACCTCATTCAAAATAATCGGTGGGACAATGCCATCCTTGGCCTTTCTCCCCAATTCATCAATCCAAAAGAAGTGAAGTATAATTATACCAATGGAGAATGTTCTTTTCCGGCTGGTAACCAGTATCGATTTATTGATATGAAAACTTTGTTGCTCATCAATGAGCCTATCGTAGATATCAAAATAGAAAATGGGAAATACCATATCAGGTTAAGGGATGAGGTGTTGAGGAACACCCGCAATTACCAGAACAGACCCGACATTAACGGAAGATATGCGATCTATAACCAGGATGGTTTTAGCAATACCATTGATCCGGACTATGCAACGGTTTATTTTACTTTACCTAACAACGAAATGTATTCCGGAAAAGAAATTTATTTGATCGGTCAATTTTCCTTTGGACAAATGCTGGATACTTATCGATTGAATTACGATAGTTACCGCGATGTATTTTGGTTAGCCATGCCATTCAAACAAGGCTATTATAACTATATGTATTCGGTAAAAGATAAAAAAACCGGTGTAGGAGATGTAACCCCTGTTGAGGGAAG
>JANWKT010000002.1 GCA_025451235.1 Flavobacteriales bacterium
CTTTATTTGTTACCATTGCAGCAGAACAGTTTGGAACGAATATTAGGTCCACCGCTACATCAACGGTCCCTAACTTTGTTCGTGGAGCAGTGATCCCAATTACCAATTCATTCAAATACCTGGTACCGGCCATTGGTTTGATCAGCGGATCAATCTTGGTAGGAGTGGTATGCATTGCCTTGGCTATTCTATCCACTCTTTTACTCAAAGAAAGTTTCAGCAAAGACCTTGATTATATAGAGAAATGAGCGAATCCACCCAGCGTGTCGATAAATATTTGTGGAATGTAAGAATTTACAAAACCCGTAGTATCGCCATTGATGCCTGTAATGGGGGAAAGATCAAACTCAATGGGTCAAATACCAAACCTTCAAAAGAATTAAAACCAGGTGATCAAATCAATTTTAAGAGAGGTGTTGTACACCATACCATTGAGGTAGTTGCTTTCCCAAAGAGCAGAGTGCCGGCAAAGGATGTTCTATTGTACTATAAAGACCTTACACCTGAATCGGAGATCATCAAACTACAGGATATGAAATATGCAAAAGTGGAAAAAAGGGATAAAGGCTTGGGAAGACCTACAAAAAAAGAAAGAAGGGATATTGATAAACTAAAAGGGGGTTAGCATTTACCTCTCCTTACCCTATTCAGATAAAAACTTATTTTCTTATCAACTCAATAAACAATTCATTGCCTGCCCTTGGAGGAATAGAATTCGTGCAAAGATCCATATGCTTTATTTCAAAATAAGGTTCGAAATATTTCAGGTACTCTTGCTTGGTTCCGCCGAAGGGTGGCCCCTGTTGATCAAATTCCTTTCCAAACAATACTCCTGCCAATATGCCTCCCGACCTTATCACTTCGTGCATTTTCTGGGCATATTGCTGGCGAAGATCTCTATCGATGGCACAAAAGAAAGTTTGTTCCAGCACCAGGTCAAAAGATCCTTCCAGTTCAAAAAAATCTATAAGCAACATTTGATCATTGGGAAAGGTAGGATTTCTTTTTTTGAAATTTTCCAGCGGCAAAGAGGAAATATCCAATACGGATACATTTTTAAATCCCTGGTTCCATAAATATTCTACTTCGTAAGCATTGCCGGCCCCCGGTACAAGGATCTTCGCTTCCTTATTAGTCAATTGATCGATGTATTCTTTTAAAGGGGTGGATGGATATCCTATATCCCAACCTGTAATACCCTCTTCATATCGTTGGGTCCAGAATTTTTTGGAGAGGTCTTGTGTCATCAGATGAAAAGTTGATTAGGAGGTTGGAAGCGTAAAGAAAAAACTGGCACCCTTTCCCTTGCTGCCTTTCGCCCAAACTTTACCACCATGCCTTGAAATGATCCGTTCAACAATAGAAAGGCCTGCCCCATTTCCCTCAAATTCGCTGGAGGAGTGCAAACGTGAAAATGGTTGAAACAATTGGTCTGCCTGCTTAGCATCAAAACCTGCTCCGTTATCCTTTATGCATACCTCAATAAAACCATTCCGTTCGCTTCCTTCAATATGAATAACCGGTTTTTTCTTTTTCGATGAATACTTAACCGCATTGGATAAAAGATTCATCATCACCTGGCCCAATAAAACCTTATCAGCATATATCACCGAAAGTTCCTTCAACGAAATATTTATCTCTACCAATGGTCCAACAGCTAAAGTCTCCGTACATTCCTTCACAATCATCTCCAAATCCACTTTCTCTTTTTTTAAGGAAAGCTTACTAACCCTGGCAAACTCAAGTAAAGTAGAGATCATATTTTTCATTTGATCAGCACAGCTATCGATCTTTGCCATGAATTCCATTTGTTTCTCTGAAAGTTCGGTAGTACCTTGCATTACTTCAGAGAACATCTCAATAGCCCTTAATGGAATTCGGATATCATGGGAAATTGAATAGTTGAAAGTATCTAACTCCTGATTAGCAATTTGCAGCTCCCTGGTTTGCCTTGCCACTTCCTTTTCCAATCTTATATTATAATCTGCCAGTTCGGCTTCCATTTTTTTTCGCTCGGTAATATCCTGAGCTGATAAACTAATTCCTATAATTTCGCTTTCCTGGTTTTTAACGGGAACAATGGTAACCCAAAAATGAATTTCACCACCACTCAAATCCAAATATTTTGTTTCATAGGAAATCACCTTGCCGCTATCCATTACCTGGTTCATTTGCGCCAACGCATTCAATCGGTTCTTTTCCGGAAGTAGATCAGGTAAACTATCGCCCACTTTCACCTTTAACCCAATGGCTTCTGCGTAACCTGTATTGAAGGGCTTGTTAAAAGATACAATTGTAAAATCTTTATTAAGCAAGAGGTGTCCAACTTCTGTATGATCAAATATTGTCCGTAAATTAGCTTCTGATTTTTTAAGAACATCCCGTTCATGCACTCTTGTTAGATAAACCCGAATGATCTCAGCCAACATATTGATCAGGTTTCTTTCTTCATTGAGAAAAGCCCCTTCAAATTCAACAGGCATATTTTGTTTATAGCCCACATCAATCTCACCTTTTAGATTATCTGGCAATTCAAACTGAGCTACCTGATGTTGTTCAAATTTTTTGAATCCTTTGGTTTGGAAAATTTGCTGACCTATGGATATTCTTGCTTCCGTGATTTCAGGATATTGCCAGCCTCCTGGTAAAATATTTACTATTTCGGTGAGTATCTCCTCTGTAGATCTCTCTTCCTGATTAACCAATCTACCCGTTTTATAAAGTGTGGTAAGCTCCTTTACCCTCTCTCCCAACTGGTATCGGGTATATTCCCGTTCAGTCTCCAGTCGCTTACGATGATGAATGTCTATCAGAAATCCGGCAACAGCTGGCCGATTGTTGAAGGTGGTTTTAATTCCCAAAATCTCTACCCAGCGGGTTTCTCCTGATTTACGTACAATCATCAATTCATGGGGAGCTTCATTCGGAATATCATTCAGACGTTTCTGGTATTCAATTTTAACTATTTCTCGGTATAGCGGAGAAATTACTGAATCCATATGCTCTATATTCAACATTTCCTCCTGAGAATAACCAAAAATATCCGCCAAACGTTGGTTTACAAATACAAACTTTTGATCATGGATAACGTAAATACCCACCAATGATTTTTCGTTTGTAGTTAATTCCAACAAAGGAAGATAATGAGAAAGGTTGGTTAAGTTATCCACCTCTATCCTCATTGGTTTTAGGGTCATAAGGTTGGTATTTTGAGCAAAAATAAGAATAAACGGTTAAACTATATCCCCTATCAGGTTAATTGACTCAACTCTCTGTGTTCTAATATAGTTCATCCTTTAATAAGAACTAACATTAGATCCATCGAAGCAAACATTTAACCAGAACAACTCCTATCACATTTGCAATTGCCAATCCAAGAATTCCTACGGCAATCCCCGGGGCCAACATATTTTTATTCTTAATCGCTTTTGCAATGGAAGGAATAAAAGGAGGACTCATGATACCTGCGGCGGAAGTAATAATCATGGTATCCCGATCAATTTTAAAAATTTTACAAAGGAAAATATGGATTGACATGGAACCCACCAGCATTAAGAAAACAAAAAGGATATATGAAGCATTCAAATTCGCCAGGTCTTCAAAGTAAACCACAGTTCCCAACAAAGTAAAGAACAAGGAAAAAATAAAGTCACCGGACTTACGATTCCATTCATTTTTTTTTATGGGTTCTATAAACGATAATAATACACTTATGAGGGTTATCCCTAAAATAACAAAAGCCATATCCATTTTTTGGGTACTTCCATAGATCCATATTCCTATTATTACGGTTACAGCAAATACCAAAACCGCCAGCAATAGCCCCCAAATTACTTTGAGCCATTCAGCTGAACGGGTATTTGTTAGCGCTAATGATTCGATCTCCACCTCCTCATTTGATGCTGATATGGGTCGATAGTTCTTTAACACCAGCCCAATACACTTGGGTCCAATAGTAAACATGAAAAGCAGGTAGATGCATCCTGCTAGGATATCACATAAAAAGATCTGGTTGTACACAATATTATCAATATTGAAGGCGATTTTAATGGCTGACATATTTGCAGTTCCACCAATGCAGCTAGCTGATTCCATGCCAGAAATATGGGCGGCATCTGAGGTTGTGCCAAAAGCAAAAAACAGCCCAACACTCATGATTAAAACACCCGTTACACCCAGTAAAAATGCGAACAAGGTACGTAAGGACAACCCGATCCATTTTTTGAAATCTGATCCTAACAACATCAGTATAATTCCAACAGGTACGATCACATTATTAATGTCATCAACCAGATCCTTTTTTATCCAGATCCTTGGATAGATATTTCCTATAAGGATGCCAACAATAAAACAGCAAAGGGTAACCCCTAAAAAGTTCATAAGCTTTACCTTTTTGCATAAAAAAGTCAAGGCTATAGGCACTACAATAACAATAATCAGATAAAGACCGATTCCCCAAATATTGGTTGGTTGGTTCATGGCAATAAGGTATAATGTACCGCAGCATATGCTCTGCTGCATGAATTAAAATGCCACCATTCGAAAGTAACCGGTGAAAACTTGGCTTTCATCATGATCCGTCGAAGCATTTTCCGGTTATTGAATTCCTCTTCAGTGATCTTACCCGAATTCTTCAAACCCCATTCATCACCAATATGCGATTCGTATCCGAAATGGTCGAATTCTGTTCCCATGGCAATAGGATTCCCTTGGCTGTCACAAATGGTAAGGTCGACCGCCGCTCCGTAATTATGCACAGAATGGTTAGTGGGGTGGCTCAGATATAACCCTTGCGCTACCGGCATTTTTCGATAGAGATCGTACATGAGTTTTTGGATACGATGGGGCCGGGCCCCATCATAAATAAGAAAATGGTATTGGGGAAATTCTGCTTGTAGTATGCTATCGGCCACCAACAGTTTTTGGACCGTTTCTTTATGCAGGTAACATTTCTCCAACCTGCCATATACATCTTGATGTAAAAAATTGCTGGTATCCGTATAATCGAGCTTTACAAAAAATCGTGGGCTCTGCAGTTGGATATCAACCAATCCATATTTGATGAATTCTTTTTCAATAGAACCAGTATACTCTGTAGGTTGAAATGGATGGAGCATCCGAACCGGGTTTCCCGAATCAATCCCAGCGGATTCACAACCGATCAACATCAATAATATGATATGTAAAAAATTTCTCAAGTGCTGGAGACAAAAAAATTCAAAAACTTTTCAGGCACTTCCTTCATTTTCTTTTCGTTATAGTTATAACAAACCATATGAGTTTTGGCCATGGCAATTATTTTCTGGTCAGATTTCCTGGTAACATAGTAGAAAAGATCAAAAGAAGTAACCCCAAAATCATAAGCGGTGAGCTCAATTTGTAAAACGTCGCCATGGTAAGCCTCGTTTTTATATTGAATGGCCACATCACTCATGATCAGTGAAACACCAAACAGATCAAGTTCCTTACATTCGTAATTCGCAAGAAAACGTATCCTGGCTTCATGTAAAATGGATAGAAGGGCATCATTTCCCATATGGTTCCCGTAGTTAATATCCGAAACACGAACATCTATTTCTGTTTTGAAATGGAATTGTTTAGGTACATCCAGTTTAATTCGGGCCATGGTGTAAATAAAATCCAAAAATACGGTTTTTTTCATGCCGAGCACAGCGGCCCGGATAGGCGCCTGCCTGCCATGGTGTAGGCCTACGCTTCGGCAGGCAGGCGCCATCCTTTTTATTCCACCGAAGTACAAACTTTTACGAACTTACGAACTACGAACCACCTCTGGCGCGGTTCGTAAGTTCGTATTGTTTTATTCGTACTTCGGTGGAAATAAAAAGATATAGTGGATAGCCGGATAAGCCGCCCAAAAAATGATATATTTGCCCTTAGAATATAATAACAGTATGAGAAAAAAGATTGCCGCAGGAAACTGGAAAATGAATACCACACCGGATGAAGGAAAACTCCTTGTAAAAAACATTATCTCCGGAAGCCCCAGCTTAAAAGAACATCAAGAAGTTTATTTCTTCCCTCCTTTTACTCATATTGGTTATATAGCAGAAGTAGTTGGCAAACCCAATTTTTATACCGGTGCCCAAAACTGTTCACCATTCGAAAAAGGTGCCTATACCGGCGAAATTTCCACCTCCATGCTCAAAGCTGTTGCTGCCACTCATGTGATCATCGGTCATAGCGAAAGGCGAAGCCTCTTTAGTGAATCATATGAAAGTTTGCAACATAAATCATCTACGGTGGTGAATTCCGGAATGACCTTGGTGTTTTGTTGCGGAGAAACATTGGCCGAACGCGAAAGCAAGAATCAATATAAAATTGTACAAGAACAATTGGAAAGGTCCTTGTTGCATTTAAACAAAGATGAAATGCAGCAGGTAGTAGTGGCTTATGAGCCTGTTTGGGCCATTGGAACCGGGAAAACAGCCTCCCCTGCTGAAGCACAAGATATGCATGCATTTATTAGATCCCTGATAAAAGAAAACTATGATGAAACCATCGCCATGCAAACTTCCATTTTATATGGTGGTAGTGTGAATGCAGCCAATGCTAAAGAACTTTTTTCACAACCAGACATAGATGGTGGACTTGTAGGGGGAGCTTCGTTGAAAGCAGAAGAATTTATTGAGATCATCAAAGCCCTTCCCTGATATGCCTTTTGCTGATTATATACAATACAGGATCCAAGTGAGTAACGGTGCGGAATCATGGGAAGAAAGACAAGAGATCATTATTAGTGAATTAGAGGATATGCCTTTTGAGAGTTTCGAAAATAATGACGAATTTCTATTGGCTTATATTCGGGCCGACCTGGATGATCCCACTTTTTTGTCGACTATTTCCGCTTATGAAGGGATTGAAAAAATTGAAAAAATCCATATCAAGGGGGAAAACTGGAACAAAATCTGGGAAGGAAGTTTTCAGCCTATTACTATTTTAAACTCCGTTATTGTAAGGGCCCCTTTTCACCATGTTGATAAGAATTTTACCCACGAAATAATAATTGAGCCTAAAATGTCGTTTGGTACTGGTCATCACTCCACCACCCGTTTGATGATGGAATGTATGCTTGACCTCCACTTTGAAAATAGATCCGTTTTGGACATGGGCTGTGGCACAGGAATTCTGGCCATTTTAGCCGCTAAGCTGGGGGCTAAAAGCGTTTTAGCAGTTGACAATGACCTCCAATGCATAGAAAATACCCTTGAGAATATTTCGTTAAATAATTGCCAACAGGTTCAGGTTTACCTGAATGAGGAAATTTCTCCTAACTTTAAGACTGATATTATACTAGCCAATATTCAAAAAAACGTCCTGATCGAGCAAATGCCATTGTATAAATCCTGGTTAACCCAAGAGGGGCAATTATTGGTGAGTGGCATATATCAAGAAGCTATAATGGATGTGATGAAATCGGCGGAAAAAGAAGGCATGAATTGTGTAAGTCAACATATGTTGAATGATTGGTGTTTGATCCATTTTAAAAATTAATAATGGTAGAATGAGAAAATTATTACTCCTGTTATTTAGTTTTTTCAGTTTTACGGTTGGATATCTCCAAACCGAAAGTTTTCCTCTTGATCCTACTGGGTTCAATGCCGAGATGAATAAGTTCATGCGGCAAAACGACAATAAAGAGATCAAAGATTTTATGAAGGAGTTCGATACCGTATGGAATGATGGTCCGTTCCAGATCTATCGTGACCAGGTGATTGCTTTCTCCAATTTAATGCTCAAGAAAAAGTACCGTCCGGAAACCCAATTCAAAATATACCTGAGAGCTGTTATGGACTTTCATAAAGCAGGGCATCCTAAATCAAATTTTGATGGCTGGCAAAAAGGACTTGAATGGATCTTGAAAAAGAAAAGCTCTACTTATTTTTCTGAATATGTTGAAGCTTCCGATTATCTATTTACGGAGAATGCCCTCATCAAATTGCCGGGTCATGTATGGTTTAGCGAGACTCCCAATTATAAGATAGAACTGATGGAGGATGATAAGATCGTATGGATATTCCCGGACATGAATTTATATTGTGTTGGAAAAGAGGATACCATTCTGATCGAAAAAACCTCTGGCATATATTATCCTCATGAGGATAGATTCGTAGGAAAAAAAGGGACGATTTACTGGACACGGAATAAGTTCAAGCGTGATGAAGTATATGCGAATCTCAATAATTATTCGATGAGCGTAAAACGGTCAACCGTCATTGCTGACTCTGTTATGTTCACACATAAGCAATATTTCCCCAGCCCACTGATGGGAAGATTGGAGGAAAAGCTGACCGATATTGTAGAAGGAAAAGATTATTTCTACCCGAAGTTCGATTCTTATTCCAAAAAGTTTGAGATCAAGAATATTTTTTATCATACGGATTATGAAGGAGGGTTTTCTTTCTACGGGAAGAGATTTATAGCCAAAGGTGATAGCATTGATTTGGCTACTATTAGGGTATATGATGATGGAAAATTATTCTTAAAAGCGGCCTCAAAAAACTTTGCTATTGAAGATGAAAAATTCACTTCACAGAGGGCGGCGGTCTATATTTACCTGGGAGGTGACAGTATTTTTCATCCCGGGTTGGATTTTAAAATATTGAAATCAGATTCTTCACTTTCCCTCACCCGGGCCGGTGAAGGAACTGTGCAAACCCCTTTTCAGGATTCGTATCATGACGTGGAAATGTATTTTGAGCTTCTTTCCTGGAAAATGACAACTAAATATATGAGGGCTTCCTCCAGCTTGGGAGCCGATGAGAATGTAGCCAGGTTCCGGTCGGTAAAATTTTTCAACGAGGTTGAATATGAACGAATGCGGGGGATGGATGATATCCATCCACTAACAAAGCTCAAACAGTTTATTTTTTCCAAAGGTGATACCTCCAAAACATTTCTGGCCATTGACTTTGCCAAATTCCTGAAGTTTGATCTTTCACAAACCAGGCAAATGCTGATGCGTTTTTCAATTGCCGGTCTTATTTCATATAATATCGACCAGGAAATGGGTACGGTGAATGAAAGGTTCTTCCATGTGATCAATTCGGCGGCACGAACTACAGATTACGACGTGATCGAATTTTATTCCTCCATGCCCAGAAGTAAATCTAAAACCGCCTGGAACAACCAGGATGCCAATGCCACCTTAAGTCTCCTGGATTATAGATGGGACCTTAAAGGAGTAAACAATGTAATTATTTCCGACTCACAGGATGTGGAGATTTTCCCTTACGCTTCGCAACTTGTGTTGAAAAAAGACTTGAACTTTACCTTCAACGGCAGGTTATTCGGCGGAAGATTTGCTTTATATGGAAAAAATTTCGACTTCAATTATAAATTATTCAATTTCAAAAGCCCGGATATCGATTCTTTGATGCTGATTGTACGAGGTTTTAAAAAAGACAAGAACTATATTGGCGAATTGCCCGATACTATTTTGCACAGCGTAATTGAGGACCTGAGTGGAGAATTTTATGTGGACCACCCCAATAACAAGTCGGGACTCAAGCCCTTTCCCGAATTTCCCAGTTTTACTTCTACTAAGAAATCGTATGTATATTATGATGATTTCTATATTGAAAAAGGAGTGTATAAACGCAACGAATTCTATTTTATGCTGGAGCCATTTAAAAAAGACAGCCTGGATGATTTCCAGACCCAGCATTTAAAATTTGCAGGAACTTTTGTATCAGATGGAATATTCCCGGATCTCAAGGAGGATCTCATCGTCATGCCCGACTATTCCTTAGGTTTTTTCAAAAAAATAGACCAGAAGGGATTGAAAGCTTATGGGGGAAAGGCCACGTATTATGATACGCTTACTTTAACCAATCGGGGTTTACGAGGAGGCGGACGACTTGATTACTTGACCTCAACAGCAAAATCAAGGGATTTTGTTTATTATCCCGATTCCATGAATGCTTTTGCTTATTCATTTGGAATTAAAAAAACAGTAGGAGGTATCGCTACTCCAGATGTAAAAGGAAAAGATGTAAATATTCATTGGGAACCCGGAAAAGATGAATTCCAGGCCACAGAAACCGGGACCAAATTCGAAATGTATGAAGGGGAAGGTACCATGAACGGAAAATTGACCTTAACACCCAGTGGACTTGAAGGAGACGGTAACTATCATTTCGGTCAGAATGCTGATTTAAAATCTGATCTGATCAAATTTAAAACCGAAACTTTTAAAGCAGATTCAGCCGGATTTTATTTATCGGATAATCCAACTGAAATTGGCGATACCGCAACAGTTGCATTTAAAACAGATAATGTAAAAGCGGATGTAACCTACGTCGACAGAAATGCCAGTTTCAAATCAAATAGTCCTGAATCATTTGTTGAATTTCCCGAGAACAGGTTTGTTGCCTATATGGAAGAAATGATATGGTATATGGACGATGGGACCGTTGATATGAACTCAAAAATGGTGGATGAAATTGGTTTAAAAGGAGCACTTTTTGTCTCGACGGATAAGCGGCTCGACTCGCTGTCGTTTGTGGCGCCGAGGGCAGATTTCATTGTAAACGACCATATTATTAATTGTTCAGGTGTAAAATTTATTGATGTGGCGGATAGCCGGATATTTCCGATCGATGAAAAAGTCGTGATCCGGGATGATGCGAAAATTGATCCGTTCATCGATGCCAAGATCTGGGTGGGTAAAACAGATAAGATCCATGTATTGGAACATGCGAATATTACGATCTATACCAGCCATAAATACAGCGGAACGGCCGAATATACTTATGTAAATGAAATTGGTACATTCCAGGTCATCAAAATGCATTCGGTAGACGTGGATGAAAAAGATATTACGGTTGCAGAAGGAACCGTAGAACAAATTTCAGACTTCAGCATGAGCCCTGTTTTCGGGTTTAAGGGAAATGTGCATCTCTATGGTAAGAACCAATTCCTCACCTTCGATGGATTTACAAAAGTGATCCATACCTGTAAAAACATGAAAAATGATTGGATGAAATTCCAGGCTGAAATTGATCCTAACAATATTTATATTCCGATTCCTCTGGAGCCCGAAAATGATAAGCAAGAAAAACTATATAATGGATTTTTATTTGCTGCCGACTCCACAGGATTGTATCCGGCAATGATGAGTGCCAAAAGAAAAGCAGGAAGTGATGTAGAAGTGTTGGGAGTGCAAGGTTATCTTTTCTTCGACAAGAAAACCCAGGAATTCAAGGTAGCCAATAAAGAAAAATTACAGGATGCCGAACTTCCAGGAAGTTATATGTCGTTCAACGTAAACACTTGTAACAGTTTTGGTGAAGGAAGAATGGACCTGGGTGCCAACCTTGGCCAGGTGGACCTTGCCTGCTCAGGTACCATTACCCATATGCAAACGGATGACAATGTTTCGATGGACATTTTATTTACTGTGAACTATAAAATGGATCCAACCATGACCAAGTTCATGGAGGATAAAATAAAGGCAGTACCTACCTTTGGAGCTGATGTAAAATCTGATCTGATCAAACGCCAGATCACAGATCTGCTGGATTCCGGTAAAGCGGATAAATTATACGATAATATGGCCGTAGATGGTAAGTTTAAAAGACTGCCGAATGCGTTGAAGAAAATGTTGGTATTAACAGATCTGCATTTTGTTTGGGATAAAAATGCGAAGGCATTGTTCCATAATGGTCAGGCAGGTATTATGGTGTTCAATGGGGAGCAGGTAAATAAATCGGCATTGGTACTATTGGAAATAGATAGAAAAACCAAGAACGATAATTTTACCATCTATATTGAATTTGATGAAACTAACTGGTATTGGTTCTCGTACCGTGGCTCAACCAAACAAATGACCATCTATAGCGGTGTTAAAGAATTCATGGATGTTTTTGCCGCGGTTGATCAAAATAAGAGGATATTTCAACAGCCTGGGTTTGATGCTTATTATATCTTAACCGGAACTGCAAAAAAAGTTGATACATTCAAAAAGAAATTCGGTATTAGCGATTAACCATGTCAGCATTTTTCGTTTATATTTTATTGGCATATTTAATCGGTTCCATTCCTACGGCTATTTGGTATGGAAGAATATTTCATAAAACCGATATTCGTCAACATGGGAGTGGGAATGCCGGAGCTACCAATACCATCCGTACCTTTGGAAAGAAAGCAGGCATCATTGTATTATTGATCGATATAGGAAAAGGAAGTCTGGGAGTATTGTTGCCAGTTATTATCGATCAATTTACTTCCCGCTTTCCGATAACAAATCCTTGGTTCCAATATCCCTCCTTAGCACTTGGTTTAGCTGCTGGATTGGGACATATCTATCCCATCTATGAAAAATTCAAAGGAGGTAAAGGGGTGGCCACACTTTTCGGTGTGATATTGGCGCTCAGTCCCATAGTGGCCCTATGCGCTGTTATTTGTTTTGTACTGCTTTTCATTTTTACCAAAAGAGTTTCTGTAGGATCGATTTTCAGTTCTATCGCATTTGCAGTAGCCTTTATCTTGTTTCACCCTGATTTGGTAATAGGTGACTATATATTGGTGTGTATTTACCCTCTATTGCTTATTTATACCCATAGAAGCAATATCAAGCGATGGCTGAATGGCACGGAACCTAAATTATCATTAGGAAAGAAGAAAGAATAGAACAAGAGCGTGCTTTTCAGGCTATTCTCAGTAGCTTCCTTGCCAGTACTATGATTATTAGGAACTAGAATATTAAAAACTAATGGTTTGACTACCTCAAATATCTAAGTCGTATCATTAAATGTCAAATAGGTTTTTGTTTCTTAGCTACCTTAAGGCTTTTTAACCATATTACTATATATATTTGGCTATCAGTATATTAGTCTTTTTGATTTCTAAAAGTTTAGATAATTGATAAAAGTCTAAAGCAGTTATTATTAGTCAATTAGGCAATGTCACTCTGTTAATTTGTTAATAACTTCCTAATTTCTTTGCCAATTTATCGGTCATTTATTTGCTTAGAACCAAAAAAAGTGTTTTATTTGCACCCTGTTAACAAATCTTATTTACTAAAATTTAACAATTATGAAGAAAGTATTTTTTGGTGTATTATCAGTAGCTTTCTTAGCTGCTTGCGGTGGCCCTAGCGGTGCCGAAAAGGCTGCTACTGAGTACTTAAACGCTCTAAAAAACAAAGATTTCGACAAAGCTAAAACTTTGGCTACGAAAGAAACTGCCCAGAACCTGGATATGATGAAATCTCTAGGAACTGACTTCGGTTTAACTGAAGTAAAAGATGTAAAATGTACTGTTAAAGAAAACGAGGCAACTTGTACTTTCTGCTGTACAAAAGACACTTCTTTTAAAGAATTGAAACTTAAAAAAGAAGGTGACAAATGGTTAGCTCACCAACCAAAAGAAACACCTCCACCAGTTGAAGACACAACTGCCGTTACCCCAGACACTACAGACTCTTTGAGTACTGAAATGGATGAGGCTACAATGGAAGAGAAGAAATAATTTATTTATTTCAATATTATGAAAAGGGTTAAGATACTTATCGTGTTCTTAACCCTTTTTTCTATTTTATCTGCTGCCAATCTTAAATATATCATCGATGTAAGCAGCACCAAGCTCGATACCAAACCAACTGTTAAATATTACCTCAAACCTGAGGAAAAGGCCCTGCTCCGCGAAGGAGATATCATCATGAGAAGGGGTTATGGAGTGGTAAGCAGTATGATCTCCAATATGAATGATGCTCCTTATAACCTTTCACATTGCGCATTTCTGGTGAAAGAACCCAATGGGCAATTCTCAGTGATCCATTCGGTGTCAAGTGACTTGAGTGAAATTGACGGAATGCAAAAACAAGGCCTTGACAGGTTCACCAATGAAAGTGTCCTAGGCACCCTGGTGGTTGTTCGCCATAAGGGGGGAGATACCCTCATTGGTCATCAAATTGCCAATGCGGCCAAAATATACCTGGCTGACGAAATAAAATTCGATCATCATTTCGACATCTCTGATTCTTCTACTTTCTACTGTAGCGAATTAATTTACAGAGTATATGGGGACGTTTTTAAAAAAGATTGTTTCCCCGAACGTAACAAAACCAACCATCCGGACTTTATTACCTTCCCTGCTTTCATAGATTCTACTAAATTTGACCTTATTATTAATCATCAGGGAGACAAGGTTGGCACGTATTTTCAAAAAAAATAAATTTTTATTTCTCTTTCTTATCCACTTATTTCTTGTAACCACCTCGTTACAAGCTCAAAACTCTATTGTTGATGCTGAAAATCATTATCAGGCAGGATTAAAATTGTTTCAGGAAAATAAATTGGATGAAGCCCTGGATGAGTTTACTTATAGCATTTCGAAAAATCCAAATCATGCACATGCTAGGTTTAACAAGGCCATGATACATATCAGGAAGCAACAATATAACCAAGCCATCCTGGATCTTGAGGACCTTAGAAGAATCAGCCCTTTGTTCGATAAAGTGAATTATTTTCTGGGATTTTCAAAATATAAGATTGAGGTAGCTGACTCAGCGTTGAGCGATCTGAAGAAAGAGATCAGGAACCACCCCCAATACTATGAACCATTTTATCTGGCGGGCAGAATATTTTTACATCATCAGCAAGCTGATTCCGCGATCTATTACCTCAATAAATCTATATGGCTTAACCCCAAGTATTATATCTCCTATCATGATATGGGGGTCGCCTATTTCTTAAAAAATTCTTTGGATACCGCTGCCAGTTTTTTTATAGAAGCTATCAAACTTAGGCCGGCTGCTGTGATGTCGCACCGCGACCTGGGTATGATCTACTATTATAAGGGGAACCTGGATCTGGCCACCGAAAAATTGAACAGGGCTTTCCAAATAGATAGTCTGGATATTTATACCTTAATGAATCTTGGTACCATTCTGTATGAAACCCAGAACTATATTGAATCAAAAAATATGTTTAGCCGATGCATCCAGGCCCATCCGGATTATTTACCCGCTTATATTAACCGATCAGCCATTTATATTGAAATGGGAAAATACGAAGAAGCCATTGCTGATCTTGATTATTATATTTTCAATAACGAAAAGAATGGTATTGCCTATTTAAACAGGGGCATAGCCAATGAAAATACATTCAGGTGGAAAGAAGCCTGCAGGGATTGGAAAAAAGCCGTAGAGCTTGGAGTTACGAAGGCACAAAAATATGTAGAAGAGCAATGCAAAGAATAATCATCACATTCATATTATCATTTTTGTTCACTCTTTCAATCAGGAGTCAAACCACCATTCATAGGGAGGCTAAAAAATATTATCAGAATGCTGTACAACTGATCGAAAAGAAAAATTTTGAGAATGGGCAACTGAATACCGCTGTTGAAAATTTATTAAAAGCCTACGAGATCGATCCAACGTATGGCAATATTAGTTTTTATTTGGGAATGGCCTATTATTATCTTACAGATTATTACACCGCTGATAAATATTTTTTAAAATATAGGTCTTTGGTCGAACAAATGCATCCAGACTATTATTTGTATGAAGGGATCGTTAAGTATAAACTTACCGATAATACCGCTGCCCAAGAGCATTTGCAATATTTTTTAAATACAATGGCGGCTGATAAAGACCGGTTCAAAGATTCAATGGCGCGAAGGGGACTTCAATTATCCAAACAAAGCCAGACCCTGATGTCGAAGATCCTTCCTTCTAAAAAAGAACCTTATAGTGCAATCAATACAATAGAATACGATGAATACTATCCTATTCTTAGCTCCGATCGGAAAAAGATCATTTATAACCGGTTGGAAACAGATTCCACCACCGGTAAGCCCATTAACCGGATCTATATTTATTTTATTGAAGGAGATACCATAGGACCTAATCCGCGGTTATTGCCACTCAATAATATTGAGAACCGTGAGTTTATTATCACTTCCATGCATACCAATGGCAAAAGGATATTGCTCATCTCAAAAGATAACAAGGGATTGTATGATATTTACGAAAGCGAATGGATGGTAAGGGAATTTACAGCTCCACTCAAAATGTATTCGCAGATCAATTCGTATGCAGATGAAAAATTCGCCACCTATGGCCATAATGATAGCCTCATCTATGTGGTAAGTAACCGACCCGGGGGCTATGGAGGTTACGACATCTGGAAGATCAATTATAATTCGAGATACATCAACGAAAGTATGATCAATCTCGGCCCCACCATTAATACCGAATACAATGAAAATTATATTGCCACCGTTAATAATAGCAACCTGCTCTTTTTTGCCTCAGAAGGTCATTTGAATATCGGTGAGTCGGATATTTTCAAAACCAGGCTGGAGTATGGACAATATACCAGGCCGGTTAACCTGGGTTATCCGATCAATACTACCGGCAATGAAAATACTTTCTTTCCATATCCATCAGCCAATATGGGATTATCGACCCTTAAAAGTACAAGCTGGGATATTACCATTACTTATTTACCACCGAAGGCAAAAAGTCCCGCATATATTATGGAAGAACAATACCTGGAAGATGCGAAACTTTTAAAATCAACTGTGATCATTCCCAAAGATGAGTGATGAAAAGATCCATTTAAAAGTTACCGGAGATGGTTCTCATACACTCTTTGTTCCTGAACTGAATGAAAACTATCATTCATGGCATGGAGCGTATACAGAATCCGTTCATGTTTTTATCGAAACCGGATTAAAAATAGCGGCCGAAAAATTTAAGCCTGTTCATATTTTTGAAGTAGGTTTTGGTACCGGATTAAATGCTATATTATCATATGAATTTGCCCGTAAGACTGCACATGCAGTAACGTATACAGGCATAGAAAAAAATCCGTTGAATATGGACCTGGTTGCGCAGTTAAACTATAGGGATCATTGGAAAGACGAAAACCTGGATGAAGTTTTCATGCAGATGCATTCGAAGAAATGGGATGAAGAATGGAATGCCGCCCCCTTTTTCCGTTTTAAAAAATTAAACGGATCCGTACTAGATTATATCTTTCCTACTGCAGAGTACCACGTCATTTTCTTTGATGCTTTTGCGCCGGAGAAGCAACCAGAAATGTGGACCGTTGAATTATTTTCGAAATTATATGCATCTCTTCAGCCCGGAGGCATGTTGGTTACTTATTGTGCCAAGGGTCAATTCAAAAGGGACTTGAGATCCGCAGGATTTGAAGTGGAAACTTTGCCTGGACCTCCAGGGAAAAGGGAAATGGTGAGGGGAACGAAGAGGTAATTGAGCCTTGCACAAGGGGATTCCCCCTTCCAGGGAAATGACAACGTCTTAAATAGAGATAACTTTAATATTTCGTAGTGAGAACCTGCGCCAGCGATGTGTAGGGTTTAGCTCCTTTTGCCTTTTAAGCAAAAGAGCCGAGCGAATAGTGAGCCCGGAACAGAGCGCCCGGGCGCCCTACTTCAATTCAATTACTTCCTTACAAAAACTATATTCTTCCGACAAGTGGTTAGAGGCCACGATCATGAGTCGATTGTTTGTATATTTCTCCACCAGGTCTTTGTACCATTGTTTACCGGCCGCATCTAAATTGGATGTAGGTTCGTCTAACAGCAAAAGATCCGATTCGGTAAAAAATGCCAGCATGAGTCTTACTCTTTGCTTCATACCTGAAGAGTATTGGTGGATGAACTTACCTGCCGATGATTCTAAACCAGAAATAGCGATCATTTCATGTTGGGATATTCCCTGAATAGGTTGGCGGAATTTATACTGAAAACTAATCAATTCGCGTAAGGTAAAATCTTCTATCACTTCGCTCCAGGGTGCGGCCAGCGAAACATAACTAAACACCTCGTCAGCGGGAATGGATTGATCATTTTTGCTGAATTGGATATCTCCTTTTGAGGGACTGTATAATCCACTCAATAGCTTAACCAGTGTGCTTTTTCCACTTCCATTCGCCCCAAGAATGGCGTAGGAATTATTTCCGGAGAACCGGTACGAAAAATCTTTTAGAATAAAATGATTTGAATACTTCTTGCTAATGTCTTTCAACGTTATTTGCAAGCTCATTCATCTGGATTTTTAATGATCTGCGCCATCATTTCAGCTTCCATCACTGCTTTGCCATTTACATAGGCTGTTCCTTCCATGTGCACCAATCCTCGACGGATAGGCTCCAGTAAGTTTAGGATAAAAATGATCGTGTCGCCAGGAACCACTTTTTGTTTGAATTTTACCGACTCTATTTTAACGAAGTAAGGCGTATATTTTTTAGGATCATCCAAACCGGCCATTGCCAATATTCCACCTACCTGCGCCATGGCTTCAATCTGCATTACTCCCGGGAATATAGGATTGCCCGGAAAATGCCCCATGAAACAAGGTTCGTTCATCGTAACATTTTTTACTCCGATCACATGGGTCTCACTTACCTCAATAATTTTATCAATCAACAAAAACGGATACCTATGCGGAAGGATCTCCATGATCTGATAGATATCGTAAGCTGGTTTTTTGTCAAGGTCAACAAAGGGCATGGCCTTTTTTGCTTTTTGATCCTTTACCATTTGTTTAAGTTTTTTGGTAAAGGCTACATTCGCAGTATGACCGGGACGTGTGGCAATGATACTTCCTTTAACCGGCATCCCCAATAAATACAGGTCGCCAATGAGGTCTAACATTTTATGCCTGGCAGGTTCATTGGAAAAATGCAGTTCCACATTGTTCAATGTATTGCTTCCATTTACTTTTACATCAGGCTTGTTAAAGAGAGTTGCCAATTCCTTCAACTTATCTTCGCTCAGTTTTTGCTCTACAAAAACGATGGCATTGCTGAGGTCTCCCCCTTTGATCAAATTATTTTTTGCGAGGTATTCTACTTCATGCAAGAAAACAAAAGTTCTGGCTTTAGAAATCTGGTCAGCAAAAGAAGAAAAATCTTCAAAAAATGCACCTTGGGTAGTTAAGGCATTGGAAGAAAAGTCGATCATCACGGAGGCTTTGAATCCGTCATGACGAACGCCTGTAATTTCTACTCCATTCTGTTCGTCTTTAAAAGAGATATTTTCTCCGATCTCAAAATATTTTCTAACTGCGTCCTGTTCTTGAACACCTGATTCTAGGATTGATAATACATATGGATATGCGCTTCCATCTAAAATAGGAACCTCTGGTCCGGTAAGATCCACCATGGCATTATCTACCTGGCATCCGGCAAATGCTGCCAGTATATGCTCCACTGTATAAACAATGGCATCATTCTTTTTAAGGGCGGTACATCGGTTTGTATCCATCACCAGGTCCACATCTGCTGGAATAATAGGCTGATCAGGAAGATCAGTCCTTCGGAACTTGATACCATGATTCGGTTCCGCCGGATGAACGGTACAGGTAATAAACTCGCCGGTATGTAGTCCTATCCCTTCTAAGCTAAACGATTGGACGATAGTATGTTGTTTATCCATGTATGATAAAAAAGCGCCTGTGTTAATGTTTAAGGTCCATTCTAAGGGGAGTGAACCCTCAAAACCGAACGCAAGATTAGCAATTTTTTTTGAATTAAGCGGTAAAAAAGGCTGTGGTAATGGCCGGTTTAGATTAAAAAAAGGGCAATTTTACTGGTAATTAGCTTCTTCTTCACTTTCCTGTGAATGTCTTCTCACAATACCTCTCGGGCTATTGCGAATAAACTCAACGATCTCATTTTTTTCGGCCGATTCAGGAAATTCCCTTTCCAGGTATTCCAACGCCTGTGTGGGATTCAGCCCACTATTGTATACCACCCGGTATATATCAAGTATGGTATTGATCCTCTCCGCTGAAAATCCTCTTCTTTTAAGTCCTACTGAATTAATACCCCCATAGCTAAGTGGATAACGACAAGCAACGGTATAAGGGGGAATATCTTTCCCCACCAAAGAACCTCCACTCACAAAAGCATGCTTGCCAATTTTTACAAACTGATGTAAGGCGCACATTCCACCAAGAATAGCATAGTCCTCGACAATAATATGACCTGCTAACTGGGTATTGTTACTCATAATGCAATGATTACCAATGATGCAATCATGGGCAATATGACAATAAGCCATGATCAGGCAATTATTTCCAACAATGGTTTTCCAACGGTCCTTGGTTCCTCTGTTAATGGTTACGAACTCTCTGATTGTTGTATTATCCCCTATTTCTGTTGTGGTATCTTCGCCAGCAAATTTAAGGTCTTGGGGTATGGCCGAAATAACGGCTCCAGGAAATATTTTACAGTTCTTGCCAATCCTGGCACCTTCCATGATGGTAACATTGCTTCCAATCCATGTACCATCTCCGATCTCCACATTTTTATGGATCACTGTAAAGGGATCAATCTTTACATCTTTACCAATGATAGCCGCCGGATCTATGGATGTGTTTGGATAATTCATCGTTTTTTGAAAGCTGTATACGAAAATACCTGGCTTCCATTTTTTTAAGTTAGCACAAAAATATAATTAAAACTGGAATGTTCTTTTTCGTTAAGAGCAAAGTGGCAAATAAATGCAGGAAAGAACCTGCTGTAGGAGTATTATATTATTTACCCAACTGGGCCTTTAATTCCTTCATTTCCTTTTCAAGCAACCTGAGCTTATCCATCATATCCGGAAGTCTTCTGGTAGCAATAAAGATCTTTTTGCTTTCATTCAATTCATAAGCGGGACCACCAAGTATGGTAATTCCTGGGGTGGTAAAGGAGCGGGTAACGCCTGATTGGGCTCCGATGGTAATGTCATCGGCAATTTCCACATGACCAACGATGCCCACCTGACCGGCGATGGTGCATCTTTTGCCAATCTTGGTGCTTCCGCTAATCCCTACCTGAGCAGCGATGGCAGTATATTCTCCAATATCTACGTTATGTGCTATCTGGATCAAATTATCGAGTTTTGCCCCTTTGCGAATATAGGTTGACCCCAGGGTAGCGCTATCAATGGTAGTATTGGCACCAATTTCCACATCCTCCTCAATGACCACATTTCCAATTTGGGCCACTTTTGCATAGCTTCCATCATCATTTTTGGTGAATCCAAATCCGTCTGATCCGATCACCGCATTTGAATGGATGATAGTTCTATCGCCTATTACACATTTCTGATATATTTTCACCCCTGGATGGATAATGACATCGTTCCCAATGATCACATCATTTCCAATAGATACGTTGCTATATATTTTACAGTTCTTACCAATTTTAGCACGGTGGCTTACATAAACGAAAGCCGCCAGGGCTGAGTTATTCCCAATGGTTGCAGTAGGAGCAATATGACAGGGTTGTTCAATGCCATGCAGACCGTTGGTTTTGGTATTATATGCTTCTAATAATTTGGCAAAAGCTTTATAGGCATCATCCACTTTTATCAAGGTGGCTTCGACCTGGTTTTTAGGAATAAAATCCTTATTGACGATCACAACACTTGCCAGTGTATTGTATATATAATCTTCATATTTAGGATTGCCTAAGAAACTGAGTGTACCTGGAGCTCCTTCTTCGATTTTTGATAGGTTATTAACCGTAACCTGCGGATCCCCGATGATTTCTCCATTAATCAATGAGGCAATTTGGTGGGCTGAGTACTCCATAATCTATACTGTAAAATTATTCAATATCCTTGGGATAACAAACAAAATGCTTCGTTATTACCCTTGTCATATCCTCCGGAAGCAGGTGATCTGAGACTTTGAAGAGAGGTTCAACACTCCCTTTTTTATCCATGATCATCACGTCTCCCGCAGTTTCCTCATATGCCAGTGTACTAACGACTGAGTTGCTAACGTAGTAGTTAGCCTGTTTATTGTCCTTCAGTTTAAATTTATTCAATACTTTTTCCTTAATATCATCTATCTCTGCCTGTTCAAAAGGGTTTGGTTGTAATTTTACCCTCAATAATTTTCTATATACCAGCCTAAAGCACAGGTCCGACAGGATCCTATCCTGGTGTTGCACCCATTCCTTGATCGAAGCCAGGATATCCATGTCATCCAACCGAACAAAATGCTCCAGGTTCTCTTTTTCGGAGGTGTTTTCTTTTCTATACAGGAAGTTTTTTAATGCAGATGTACAAAACAACTGTTCCCCTTGTATACAAAGATCTTTGGCCCTTTTTAAAATAGCAGTCAGCAAAGCTTCCGCACCAATTACGGTCTTATGGAAGTATACCTGCCAATACATCAGCCTTCGGGCAATCAGAAATTTCTCCACTGAATAAATTCCCTTTTGTTCTACCACCAAATGATTATCTGCAACATTCATCATTTTTATAATCCTTTCGGAGCCTATGACCCCTTCGGCCACTCCTGTATAAAAGCTATCTCTCATTAAATAATCCAGCCGGTCAACATCTAGTTGACCAGATACCAATTCTGTAAAAAATGCCCGGTGGTAATTGCGTGTAAATATAGAGATGGCCAAATCAAGTTCTCCGTTGCATTGACGGTTCAACTCCTCCATAATTTGGAGAGAAATGGCCTCATGCTCCACCCCAGGCATAATGGATTTCTCCAGGGTATGCGAAAACGGACCATGACCTATATCATGCAAAAGTATAGCTATACGAGCTGCTTGGGCCTCTTCCTTGGATATTTCTATACCTTTCTGGATCAAAACTTCTAAGGCAGCATCCATTAAGTGCATGGCGCCTAACGCATGGTGGAACCTGGTATGGTGGGCTCCAGGATATACCAGGTATGACAAACCTAACTGGCTGATCCTCCCCAACCTCTGAAAATAAGGATGGTCGAGCAATCGTTGAACCAATGGGTCGTTCACCGAGATGAATCCATATACAGGGTCATTAAAAATTTTCAGTTTCGCCAAGGTCGGCTAATTTTCCCGCGAAAGTACGTTTTTTATGCTAGAATATCTTGTCTAACCAGGTAGTAAAAGGTCGCAATAAGCCAAAAACAGCATAGTTAAAGGGGGTCTGTACAACAAATGCAAGACCGATCGCCAGTGAGCTTTTGATGATGTTAAGCCAAATCTTTCCAGTAAAAAGAGTGGAATATACCCAAATATTATAGATAATGGTAATCACAGTATATGTAATGATGATCTCTCCTCTTTGTGCCTTGAATATTTCCAGGAAAGGAATAAATAAGAGCAAGAAAAGCATTTGTTGGGCCGCAATGTAAACGTTGAGAATGAAGTGTTCTGCGTAGTTATACTTTGAATTCCGGAAAAATAAAAACGAAAAGAGGGCAAAGAATGGAATGGCCACTATATTTACAATGGTAGCAAACTCCTCAGCATAAAAGAAGAAGGCAACCCTGAATTCCTTATCAAATCCCATGGAGTTTAAGACCAGGTCAAGAAAACTGCTTTGGTCACCAATATCGTAGCTACTTACAAAAAACTTATAGCGTACAGATAAAAAAATGGTAATCGCACCAATAACCACCAGGTAATTGAAATAAGGATATAGGTACTTTCTATATCCCGACAAAACCATTCTGATGGCTTTAGCGGGTCTAACCGTAAGATCCCAGGCAGTATAAAAGAACTTTCTTCGTTCAAGGTGGATGAAATTATACAGCTCATCCTCTACCATACCTTTTACAGTATACCTTTCGTCGGATTTTTCCAACCTTGACTTATCCAGATATTCTTTTGTATGCCTTGGCATTTATTAGGTTTGAATTATGCAAGTTTAATAAAGAATCATGAACATGCAATAAATAAAAAATTACTATGTTTACTAAAGCATTCTAATTATTAGTATAACTCAAAATATGGAAAAAGTAAACATTCTCTGGGCCGACGATGAAATTGAACTCTTAAAACCACATATATTATTCCTCAAAGAAAAAGGTTATAATGTAAATACTGTAAACAATGGAGATGAAGCCATTGACATTTTTAAAACTCAGGATTTCGACCTCGTTTTTCTGGATGAGAATATGCCAGGTATGAGTGGGCTTGAAACCTTACAGGAATTAAAAAGTATCCGAGCAGAGGTCCCTATTATTATGATCACCAAAAGTGAAGAGGAACATATCATGGAAGAGGCCATTGGGTCCAAAATCGCAGATTATCTCATCAAGCCGGTCAATCCCAATCAGATCCTTCTTTCTATCAAAAAGAATTTAGACAATAAAAGGATCATCAGCGAAAAAACCACCAGTGCATATCAGCAGGAATTCAGAAGCATTGGAATGACATTGACCGATGACCTGGATTTTGAAGAATGGGTAGATATTTATAAAAAACTCATTTATTGGGAAATGGAACTTCAAAGCAGTGATAATGAAGGCATGGAGGAAATCCTGAAAATGCAAAAAAGCGAGGCGAACCAGCGTTTTTGTGATTTTATCGAAGATAATTATGTAGATTGGTTGAGCGGCGAAGCAAAGAACCGGCCTGTTCAATCACATACCCTTTTCAAAAACAAAGTAGCACCGGATATTACCAAAAACGAATCTACCTTTTTCATTGTGATCGACAACCTTCGCTTCGATCAATGGAAAATGATCCAACCACTGATCACTGAATTGTACAAAATAGAAAGCGAAGAGATCTTTTATAGCATTTTACCAACTGCCACGCATTATGCCCGTAACGCATTATTTGCCGGCCTCATGCCAAGTGAAATTGAAAAACTATATCCGAAATTATGGGTAAGTGAAGAAGAAGAAGGTGGAAAGAATATGCATGAGGAAGCATTAATGGCAGAGCAGTTGAAAAGACTGAACATGAACATTAAATTCTCTTATAATAAGATCACCAACTTATCTGCAGGGAAAAAATTGGCCGATAATTTAAAAAATCTGATGACCAACAAAATGAATATCATCGTGTATAATTTTGTTGACATGCTTTCTCATGCCCGAACAGATATGGAAGTGATCAGAGAATTGGCCGATGATGAGCCAGCTTATAGATCACTTACCCTTAGCTGGTTTGAGCACTCTCCCCTATTTGATATCGTCAAAAAAGCGGCTGAATTCAAAGCCCCGGTCATCATCGCAACAGACCATGGAACCATTCGTGTAAAGGAACCCAGCCAAGTGGTGGGTGATAAGAATACGACCACTAACCTTCGATACAAACAAGGAAAGAATTTAAGATATGAAGCCAAAGAAGTTTTCGAAATTTCGGATCCCGCCAAGGCATTTTTACCAAGAGTGAATGTAAGTACCCGGTATATATTTGCCAAAGAAGATAAATTCTTTGCTTATCCGAACAATTATAATTATTACGTTAATTTTTACCGAAATACATTCCAGCACGGAGGTATCTCCATGGAAGAAGTGCTGATCCCTTTAATAAAATTAAGCCCCAAATAGATTTTAGACGTTAGACATTAGAAAACATCTAACGTCTCAAATCTAAGGTCTTTTATACGGCGCATGCCCACATCCTGGTACAAAAAGCAACCTATATTGCAAATGACCAGTCTTTATATTATATTTAAACCATATTTACATTAATAATGAAAAAGAGATCCATTCTTACATTATTAACCTGGGCTTGTTTTTTTGTTCCTTCCTTCAGTCAGTATCTTACTCTTACGGATTCCAATGCCGTATGGAGCGTTCAGCAATGGAAATTCTTTTCCATTGGGGATACCATGATTGCCTCTAACAATTATATTAAAATTACCGAAGGTGCTTTACCTGGTTTTACGGTCCCCTTAAGTCCGGTTAGTCATTTCATTCGCTCGGAACCTAATGGCAAAAATTATTTCAGGTCAGGAGGTGTGGATTATTTATTATTTGACCTTTCCCTCAACGTTGGGGATACCGGAACTGTTTATATGACCCCTGGAACCGGAAACCCGGGCCATTTTATCGTTGATTCTACCGACGTGATCTTCATGGCCGGAGCCAATCGCAAATTTGTATATGTACATAGCCCCATATATCAAGGCAGGGAAACCTGGGTAGAGGGTATCGGCACCCTGAATGGTTTTGACCTTGCCAATTATTGCCTAACCGGATTGATCATCGACTTTTTCTGTTGGAATGATCCTTTTCTTTTATGTTATCACGAAAATGGAGTAAAATTATTCCAGAGTTCGGATACACCCTGGAATCCTGATATGCATATGGTAGATTCCTGTTATTGGATGTGTACCATGGGATTGGATGGAGATGAACCTTCCATTTTTACGGTTTATCCAAATCCAACAAGCGATTTCATTACTATTTCTGGTTTAGAAGATACATACGTATGTACCATCATCAACAGCTTTGGACAGGAAATAAGATCAGAAACTTTATCCGTTACAAATTCAAAGGTAGATGTGTCCGCATTGTCTCCGGGAATTTACTTTTTGGTAATTACCCATCTGCAAACCAAAAAGAAAACGGTCCTGAAATTTTCGAAGATGGATTAATATTCCTTAACCCACGGCATATACTGCCCAATCTTCACCTGGATAAATGAGCACTGGATTATTCATATCGATCCGGATGGATATGGTGCTCCCTTCCACCAATTCCTTGAAATGGGTTACCTCCACGATCCATTTAGTGCTGGCGGCATAGGGCTGGGAATGCTCGTCGTACACCCAAACATTTAGGTGCACCAACTCCTTTTCTCTTCTCCCATTCCTCTGATGGTATATAGAAATGATCCGGGCTTTGGCCAACCTGGAATTATCCAATCTTTTTTTTGTTTTTTCCGACCATTTCCTGGAATCCTTAAAATCCTTTTTAACCAATAACAGGATAATTACTCCTCCCATAAAAATAAGTCCGGCAATGACCAAGGTATATAGGCGGTTATTATCCATAGATTCAAAAATTCTACATTTTTAATTTCGCCATTGCCGAAACATCATGATGAACAAAATCCTGCTTTAAGAATTTATAATATCCGGTAATCGCAATCATAGCTGCGTTGTCGGTACAGTATTCAAACTTTGGAATATGCAGCTGGTAGTTATTTTCGACCGAAAGATCTTCCAGCCTTTTTCGCAGATATGAATTGGCCGAAACCCCTCCCGCTACCCCAATACATTTTATTCCATTCTCTTTGGCAGCTCTATCCAATGTATCAACTAATATATTTACGACAGAATATTGGAACGAGGCACAAATATCATGTATGTTATTTTTTATAAAATCCGGATCCTCTTTTATCTTTTTCTGAATAAAATAGAGTACCGAAGTTTTAAGTCCGCTGAAACTAAATTGGTAACCGGGTAAATGTGGTTTGGGGAATTCGAATGCATGTATATTTCCTTGAGCAGCCAGTTGGTCAACAATGGGTCCGCCTGGATAGGATAAACCCAACATTTTGGCCAGTTTATCAAAAGCTTCCCCGGCAGCATCGTCGATGGTTTCACCCAACACTTGAAAGCTTAACGGTTCTTTAACGAGTACGATTTGAGTATGCCCACCACTCACGGTAAGACATAGAAATGGGAACTGGGGTTCACGGTTATGTGTTATGCTATTGCTGCCTTTAATGAAATGCGCCATGATATGGGCCTCCATATGGTGAACGTCGATCAAAGGTATCCCCAAACTAAGAGAAAGACCTTTGGCAAAAGAAGTACCTACTAATAAAGAGCCCAAAAGTCCGGGCCCACGTGTAAATGCTATCGCTGATAGCTGATCTTTTGTTATATTTGCTTGGCTGAGCGCCATTTCTACCACAGGAACGATATGTTCCTGGTGACTGCGTGAAGCCAGTTCAGGGACAACCCCACCATATTGGCGATGCACTTCCTGATTGGCAACAATATTGCTAAGGATTTGATCGTTAAGGATCACGGCCGCCGAGGTGTCGTCGCAACTGGACTCAATACCTAAAATATAAACTGGTGCCATACCCATTGATTCATCGACTTTGAGCAAAGATATAGAAACCATACAAGGATTGGAAAAAGAAGAGGTTCCTACACCGAAAAAGAAAAGATCGGTGGGAAGAACCATATGGAAATGGTTTAGAAGAACTGTTTTAACTATTTTTATTATTGTTGTTGCGGCCCTGATCGCTTTACAACTACCCATCGTTCAAACCTGGATGGCTGGGCAACTAAGCAGTTATTTAAAAAGGAAATACGATCTGAACGTAAAAATTGACCGGGTCAATATTAATCTCTTTAGAAAAACCATAGCATTGAACCAAGTGATCGTGGGTGATCATCATAACGACACCATTCTTCATGCTGGAATTGTAAAAGTGGATATTAAAAATATTTATCCCGGCAAGCAGTACATCGATGTAAAAAGGATAGTGATAGAGGATGGCTACGTGAACATCAGGACCTATAAAGGTGAAAAGATTCCGAATATTACCCAGTTCATCAATACACTCAGGGGGAATACCCAAAAAATAAAAAAGAAAACCAAGAAATTTTGGGTTTTTAATGTATCCACGGTCGTTTTAGATGAATGTAATTTGCGGGTAAGAAATGAAAATCAAAAACTGTTCGATTCAGATTTTCTTCCCTCCGACATTCGTGTGCATAGTATTGGGGGAAAGGTAGGAAATTTTCAAGTAAGAGGTGATACACTGGAAATGGATGTTGAAAATCTCAGGGCTTTCGAAGAAAGCGGTCTGGCCATGAAGAAATTTTCTTCACACGTAGTGATCAGTTCCAAAGAACTTACTTTTAAAGGGTTTAAGATCAATACGTATAGAAGTTCCTTAGGAGGATATTTTTCCATGCGTTATGCCAACTGGAAAACCTTCGGTCATTTCAACGACAGTGTTTTCATGATCGCTGATCTGGATATGAGTGATATCAATGCAGCAGACCTCTCGTACTTCACCAATAATCTGAAAGGAATTGATTTTGACTTTAGGTTCAAGGGTGGAATGTCGGGAACCTTGGGCAATTTAAAAAGCGATGGATTCGCTTTGTATTTCGGAAGTGTAAGTCAAATGGTAGGAGATATTGAATTAAAGGGCCTTCCAAATATAGACTCCACCTATTTTTCGTTCCAGGTAAAAAAACTAACTACAAATGCCCTTGACCTTGAAAAAATACCCATACCCCCTTTTTATAAAAAAGAATATGTAAAAGTCCCGAAGGAAATTGAACGGCTGGGTGTAATCAAATACGAAGGACATTTAAAAGGTTATTTCTCAGATATGCATATCGACGGTTTTGCCACCACCAAGATCGGGAATGCTGACCTGGATGTACACCTGTTTAAACCATCTAAAAAGGAGGATTATCGTTATAATGGTAAGGTGGATGCCCAGCATTTCAATATAGGTGCCTTAACGGGCATCAGCTTATTGGGAAATGTTACTTTCAACGGGCATATTGATGGAAAAGGTTTCAATTTTCAAAAAGGATATATCAATTTCGACGGAAGGATCCAGCAGCTTGAATTTTACGGATACAATTATAAAAACATAGATGCAAATGCCAAATATGGAAAAAATATTTTCGAAGGCATCGTCGACATCAAGGATTCAAATGCAAATGCCTCTTTTGTTGGAACCATTGATCTGAACAATAAAGATAAACCTGTTTACGACTTTACTGCTGAAATACGTAAAGCCGACCTGGTAGCTATTCACCTGGTAAAAAATCAACAGGTATCTACTATTTCTACAGTATTGACGGTTCAACTGGAAGGAAAAACCATTGATGATTTGGTGGGTCAGGTAAGAATTTGTGGAACGGATTACCAGCAGGGCGACAAAACCTATCATATCGAAACCCTGGTATTGAATTCATTTATCAAAGATACTACCAAGACCATTGACCTGCACAGTGATATCATCAATGCAAAATTCAGCGGGCAGTTTAAATTCATTCCATTGATCAATGAGATCAAGCGACAGATCAACCATGCTGCGCCCAGCATGGGCATGAAGCCAGATGACAAGATCGAGCATACACCGCAGAATTTTTATTTCTATGTGGTATTATCTCATCCGGAATTGCTAACACAGATCTTTATTCCGGATCTATCCATTTCCGATGGTTCAACCATTGATGGGAGATTAGCATCCAAGGATAATTATTTGTCGATTGAGGTGAACTCAGAAAGAATTAAATACAAAAAGTTTGCCATAGACGAATTGTATTTCAACGCCAGGAATAAAGGCGAAAAATTAAGGATCATTTCTGATGCCAGTGCGTTCTATCTATCCGATAGTACAAAAATAGACAATCTAAATATAACCGCTACTGCAGTGAATGATTCCCTGGATCTATGGTTGGGATTCCAAAACGAGGCCTCGAATTTAAACGGAGCCAGCATTAATCTGCTTACTTATTTTGGGAATGCTCCTGCCTATGAATTTCAGTTCCACGATTCCTATTTCTATTTCAATGATTCGCTTTGGGTATTAAATGATGACAACAAGCTAGTGCTTGATGGAAAAACCTTAACGGTTGATAACCTCAATATCCGCACCCCCAGCTCATCCAAACCAATTTTAAGCATCAACGGGAAAAGCAGTGATTCGGATTCAAATAAAATATCGATCACTTTAAATAATTTTCCGTTGGAGATCGTGGATGGATTTATTCCATCGGATAAAATTAGACTGGAGGGTAGGATGGTAGGTAATATTGAGGTATATAAAGTATTACAGAAACCATATTTTACCAGTTCCTTGGCCATTAAGGATACTGAGTTGAACGATATTTTAATAGGAAATTTTGGGCTCTCCTCTGTATATGATCCGGTAAAACAAGACCTCACCCTTAATGCCGATCTTGTTTACGATGGTAAAAAGATCATATCCATTCAAAATGGGGTTATCAAGCTGAATACGAAGGAGGATGCTTTTAATGTAAAGGCTGATATTCATGGATTGGATCTTAGCATCGTTGAAAAAATGGCGAATCCTGTATTCACCAATTTGAAGGGCAGGGCATCTGGTTCCTTTTCTTTGACAGGAAAATTTAATGATCCACAAATATATAGCAAATTAAATTTACAGGGAGCTGGAATGAGACTGGCTTACCTGAATGCATATTTCAATTTCGATATGGATGATAAAGAGATCATCCTAACCAACGAATTAATTCGGATTCCTCAGATGAATATGACAGACCGGTATGGAAATGCGGGAACTGTAAAAGGAAAAGTGAACCATGTTCTATTTAAGAAGATCTTCCTGGATATAAGGCTGGAATGTAGGAACATGTGTGTAATGGAAACCACCGAAAAAGACAATGAGCAGTTTTATGGGAAAGCCTATACAACAGGTAAAGCAACCGTTCTGGGCCCTATGGAAGATATCGTTGTGGTAGCCAATCTGGTAACCGAAAAGAATACGGTTCTAAATATTCCTATTAATACAAAAAAATCGGTGAAGGAAAATAATTTTGTAATTTTTGTAAATCCTAATGATTCTACCGATGATACGGAAGTAAAAACGGAAGAAAAAGGAAATTTTACACTTGACCTGAATGTAAAAGCAACCCCGGATGCAAAGGTGAGGATCATCTTCGATGAAACGGTGGGAGATGTGATCACATGCCAAGGTTATTCAGACAATATTAATCTTACGTTGAATACTAAAGGTAAATTTACCATGCTCGGTGCTTATGAAATAACCAAGGGGGATTATCTCTTTACTTTAAGAAATGTGATCAATAAATCGTTTACGATCAAACCGGGCAGTAGCATTATTTTTACCGGAGATCCTTACGATGCTTTGGTAAATGCCACTGCAGTATACAGGGCCAATGCTTCGATTTATCCTATTGTTTCGAGCTTCCTGGATCCAACCGAAGCAGAGAAATATAAAAAACCGGTAAGGGTAAATTGTGAATTGGTCCTTACCAATACACTTTCCGACCTGTTGATCGGTTTTAATATTCAATTACCCAATGTAGACCAAAATGCAGCCAGCATTGTAAGATCATCCTTAAATACCCAAGAAGAAATGAACCGACAGGTTTTTGCCCTCCTCGTATTGAACCAATTCTTACCATTGGAAAGCAGGGCGTCGGCTTCGAGCTTTAGTAACAATGCCGCAACCAGTACTTTGGGTAATTCTTCTCTCGAATTGGTTTCAGGCCAATTGAACAACTGGCTCTCGAAGATCACCCAGGATGTAAATATTGACCTGCGGTATAACAGCGCGTCTAATAATCCCAACCAAAACAGTTATGCCAACGACCAGGTAAATGTCGCCTTAAGCACTCAATTGTTCAACGATAAGTTGATCATCGATGGTGATGTGGGTGTGGGTGTAGGATCCAATACAACCACAAAAAGTAATATTGCCGGGAACGTATCCGTAGAGCTGAAACTTACCAATGATGGCAGGTTAAGGTTACGTGCTTTTAACAAGGTAAACGATAACCAGCTGGTAAACCCGCAATACAATTTTTACTCCCAAGGGATCGGTATCAACTATAAGGTGGAGTTCGATAACTGGGCTGATCTTTTTAAAAAGAAAGAAGAACCCAAAAAGCCGGTGGTAAAGAGAAGAAAGGATAATAAAGTGGAAGAGGTGAACGATTCGTTGAAGACGGATTGATCCTAGTAAACCTCATCTGCCCATTCAGGCAAAAATGTTCTGAACTTTGTGCTATCATAGTTAACAGAATCAAGCAATACCAACTTGTTATTTTGAAATGAATAAATGAGGTCATAAAGCGCATATTCCTTGACCGTATAGTCGCGGTTCTCTTCGGTTAAATGTTCAGTGAAATTTTCACCATAACTTCTCTTAATAAATAATGGGAAATGATCAACAAAACGTGTTATGTCCTCATCGTATTCCATATTGAGCAATTTACCATCAGACAAGGCATACAGGCCCTCCCGTTTATTGGTAGGTACATAAACATATTCCCCCTCATTCACCAATTCCACTCCACTGGTACTGTAGTACAATAAAGAATCAAAGTGGTCAGTATAGCGGAATAAATAATTTTCGGTCATAAAGCCACAAGCTGCCCATTCAAAATTTACATGGAAGAATAATTCATTCCCATCACCTAAAAAATCAAGCCGTTTAAATGTACCTCCTTGTTCCATTTCATCATAATAAGGGTTTCCAAATCTATACCTGGATTTTATTACCTTGTTTTCAAAAGCTCTTAATTCACAATAATAATGGAAATTGGTATCTATTTCCTCAAACCCGAATAAGAAAAGTTGGGCCGTATCCTTTGGATGAATATAATACTCAATTGTCAAATCGTCTTCTTGAACATACCCCTTTTTCCAAACATTATTCTTAAAATATTTTCCTACATAAAAAAAATCTCGTTCTTTTTTACTATAAATTCTACTTTTAACCGTATCCACCCAAAAAATGGTAGCCATATCTATGCTATCCATCAATAATCTTTTATCGGGTCCCAAATAGATCCTACTGGTTGCAGAAAAAGAATAGAATTTCTGTAAATGTCCGCTTATCTGGATAGTATCACCATTAGGTAAATCAATCACCGGGATCTTTACCGGCTTACCTGAATTGCAGGAAAGTATCAATAAAATACCTATTATGCCCACGATCGTTCTGTTCATTGTTTCAAAAATACAAAAACTACTTTATACTTAGATCTTCCAGTTGAGTTCCATTCCAACGATACAATTTCCGGTCCGATATAATATCAAATAAAAGAGGCTCTTGATATTCGTCCAACAATACCTCTCCGTTCACTACCGAATCTGTATTTTCCCAACGTTCGATATAGATCAATTGGTTGACCGGAATATTTAATGAATCAGGAACTCTATACGTTTTTGGTCTTCCGTTCTCATCTCTGGTTATGTAGTTATCCCACATATCATATAATAGATTCTTTTTATTGAGTACAGTGGGGAAATAGATCACAGGTGAATTATAATAGGGAGCATCAGCCCAGGAAATATCTTGTAAAATAAGATTGAAAGAACCTTTGGTGTAGTTCACATAGCTATGCGTACTCATATATCCACAGGCAGGATAATAGGTATGTAGATAGATGAGCTCATAGGTGTTCGACAATCTCACCGAATCGAGACTTACCAGCTCCAGATAAGTAATATCCGATGTTACCGTATCCACTGCTTTTTCTACCAGTGTTTTTCCATTTCTAACCGCTTTTAATCTTACTTCCCGAAAGCCAGGCTCTGTAAGAATAAAATTGCCCAGATAAATAATACTCGTATCTTTTTGTGACCTGAGTGATCCAGCTGAAAGACTGCTGCCATTCATCACTCCTCTCCCTATTTTCCCATTATTAATATAGTTAACATCCATACATTCACGCCAACCATCACCATCCACCACATAATAAACCGAATCGATGAATACTTGAAACCCTACGATCAAGGTATCAAGGATGGTGGATTCTGTCGTATCAGCAAAAACAAAATTCATTTCATCGAAAGTAAATAAGGAAGTCACCGTGTTCCTTGGATTCATTAAATCGGGTATGGTCTGGTGATTTTGAGCCACCTTTGCATGTACCTCACCTGATCTTTTGGAGTGACAACTGTATAAAATCCATCCAACAGGTATAAAAAACAAAAAAAAAGTAAGTCTTTTCATGGTCAATAAAAATCTTTGGCTAAAACTTCACAAATTTTAAACTCACCATTTGGTGAGAAGAGGTTTTCAACCTGATAAAATAGATCCCTGCCTCCAATCGGGCTACCTGAAGAATGGTTTGTGCAGAATGGTTGCTAAGAATTCCATTCATGGTAATTCTGCCTTGAATGTCTACAATTTCAAACGAGTAAGGTTTTTCTGTAGAAAAATGTGTATTTACAACATGCAGTATATTATTCGTAGGAGATGGGTACAATTGAAAATCAAGTTCTAACTCATTTTCAATTCCTGCACCAGGTATGAGTTCGAAATATGCTTTGAACAGGATGGTACTCGTGGTTAACGTGTCGTTGTAAACACTGTTTAAAGTATCCGCAATCAATCCATTGGGCTCCCAATGAGAAAACTGATATCCACTATCGGCAATCGCTTCAATTTTTACGGGTAATCCATCAAAATAAATTCCATTCCAAGGATAAGGTTCGGGAGTAATGGTACTGATATGGATCTTGCCTGCATTTGCCGGATAAACATCCAGCGTTACATCCACTTGCTGAGGTAATCCGTAATTGTTTTGGATATGATTTCTTACTTGCGGAGTTCGGCAAACCAACTCATCCCGAAACTCAAGGTGATTGTCATAAAAATCCATCATTTGCGCCGGTACATTCCATGGATCTCCCCAACGCTGAAACTCGTTGGCCATTTCTGATGCCGTTTGATCAAACATTTCCTGTTCTATCATTAACATCCGATTAGGCTGGTACAAAGTATTCATGAGGTCCGCAAACCGATTGATAAAATAATTTTTAAACTTGCCGTTTTGCATGCCTACCATCCAGATATTGATATAAGGGTGTCCTGGATTTTGGTTAATGATGTAGTTGATATGATCAAAGTAGCAATCCGTCCATCCATTGGGTTCAAGGGCCAGCTCCTGATCTATCAGGCAAAACCTCCAACGATGGTTGGTAGCATTCGAGCGATAGATCTTAACATTGTTATGTGGCCAGTCTGTATTACCCATCCAGGACTCAGCAATGATGTAGTCATTGTAATATTGCATATCGAAATATTGATCCGACTGGGTCCAAAATCCAGTATCAGCAGGATTGATCAATAAAAAGCTGTTATAATCATCATAAAAATTCTGCACATCTCCCACCAAGGCCCTTAAGGTAGAATTATAAAATGCACTTAAGGAAAGAATTTCAGTAGAGTCAGGATCTGCATTTTCGAGGGTATTGAACATTTCCATATTCCATTTTTCCCGCAATTCATACAGCCCAAAATATGCTCCATTGATATAAACTGAAACTGGTCGCCAGGCTGAATAGTAATTATTGGACCCCTTGGCTAATATCTTCACCTGACAAGCATCTTTATATGGAAATTGCAGGTATTGGTTGCTCCCGTTCCTCAAATAAAAATCGCTGAATATTGTTCTATCGGGTCGATCGGGAATAACCTGATAGTTCACCAGGCCCTCACCCAAAACTCCATCCGCAAATTTTATCCTAAAAGAATGTTGCGGCTGCGACCTGCTTCCTCCCCAACCTCCATCCATAATAATTCCAACTCTCCTTTTAAATAGTAAATTGTGAGCATCCGTAGAGTCAAAATAATCCACATGTGCCGCCTTTAACCAATCTTCATTGTAATTATCAAACATTCCGTTAGGTCCATACAAGTTATTATCGTCCGTTACCAATGAGATAATGGGTGTAATATGATCCACATTGAAAAAATAGGAAACACTCGTACAGGTACTGGGTAAAAATCCTGGGGCATAGGCCTTGGCCCTTAAAACAGTTGTTTGATAAATGGGAATGGGTGTCCCGTTAAACAGGATATCCGAATTATCAGGTTCACTTCCATCGGTGGTATAGTAAATCTGCGCCAATGGAACATTTGGGTCAATAATATTTACTGAAAAAGGAACCGAATGAAAACTGCTATTTACACTAAAAATGGGTGCCAGTGAAAAATCATCATAAGGAATGGATCCGTTGTTAGTAGCATTGGGTGTAGGTGGTTGAAATTTCTTGATGAGTGCAGAACCATCGGGAAAAGATCCTATGCTTAGATCATAAGTGCTTCCACAATCCACCTGAAGGCTACTTAACAATACCTGAGAGGGTGAAAATAAATATACCTGTTCGCCATTCGACGAAAGTTTGAAATTGGTATGATTGAGATAACCTTGTAAAGGATAATAGGTGCTTGGCATTTGGTAATCGTTCACGGCAAGAATGCTGTATTCGATATAGGTATAATTCACTGAATCGGTCGACACAATATCAAATGACAAAGAGTTGATATTACCGGCTGATAATCCAGCTGCTGTGAGCTCCGGCTGTTTGATCATCATTTGATGTCTGGCTCCCCAATACCAGTTGCCATAGGGAGCAGGGTAACTGTAAGGTGAGTTCATAACAGAATCAGTTCCAATGGTCAATCCGTTCAACCGAATATTGGGGCGTTGTGCAAGCACAGTTCCTATCTGGTCATAACATGCATTATTGCTTCCATCTTCGTAAGAAAAAAGAGTGGAGTGGTAATTTGTATAGGATTGGTTATGTACTGAATTGGTAATGTATCCCGTATTGCTATAAGAACAAACGTTGATCACAATGTTTGAAATCCCATCCCAATTGAAAGGGGTTGTAAAATTATGAAGGTTCCAGCCGGTGGTGGGTATAAATGATCCGGTGTTCAGTACGGTTGTAAAAGCTGTGGTGGCATATCTATCCTTTTCGCTGCAAAATATAACCGTATATCCTCCAGCAGGTATAATGAGATGGGGTAATATCCATTTACCTGGAATTAATGGGTCATCCGTTAATGAATAATTATAAACATCCACTGGTGCTGCTCCGGCATTGTGTAATTCAATCCAATCAGGGTACTCTCCATCCTCATCGGCAAGGGTTGAATAATTTTTATTGCTGCCTTCGTTGATAACGATTTGGGCCTGCAAAAAATAAAAAGGAATACACGCGAAAATGACGAGGAAGGCTTTTTTCATAGACCGGTTAATGGTCAAATTTAAGCAATTTTATTTTAATATAACCCCTTGAATCCTAGTATGATTTCAGCCCAAAAGATCATTTGTCCACGTATCCGGGTGGCATGCGCAGCGGGGAAACGCAGGTATCTCTTGTTACTGTTGATCGGGAGGCGGCCAAAGAATGGCTATACAATCAACCATATAGCCCGTTGTTGAGATGGATAATTATCCATCTTTTCCCATTTAGCCCCAAGAGTTTTTTGCGTATATTTGTATATACCATTAAGGTTATTTCGGAGCTATGACTGAAGTAGAAATTTACCAGGCAAAAAATAAAATCAGAATTGTTACCGCCGCCTCTTTATTCGATGGACATGATGCTGCCATTAATATTATGCGCAGAATTATCCAGGCTAGCGGAGCTGAAGTGATCCACCTGGGGCACGACAGAAGTGTGGATGAAGTAGTGAACTGTGCCATACAGGAAGATGCCAATGCAATCGCCATTACCAGTTACCAGGGCGGACATATAGAATATTTTAAATATATGTACGACCTGCTGAAACAACGAGGTTGCGGACATATAAAAATATTTGGTGGGGGTGGTGGAGTTATTCTCCCTACCGAAATTGAAGAACTCCATGCATATGGAATTACCAGGATCTATTCGCCCGACGATGGAAGATCGATGGGATTGCAAGGAATGATCAACGACCTGATGATGAAATCTGATTTCCCTACAGGGTATAGATTGAACGGAGAAGCGGCACATTTAAAAGAACAGGATGCAAAATCAATCGCTACTTTAATTTCGGCTGCAGAAAATTATCCGGAAGAGAACAAAGAAGTTTTTGAAGAGATCAATAAAAAAGCAGCCACCAGCAAAACTCCTATTTTAGGAATTACCGGTACAGGTGGTGCTGGAAAAAGTAGTTTGGTTGATGAGTTAGTCCGTCGTTTCCTGGTTGATTTTACAGATAAGAAAATAGGGATTGTATCGGTGGATCCCTCTAAACGTAAAACAGGTGGTGCTTTATTAGGTGATAGGATCCGGATGAATTCCATCAATAGTCCAAGGGTATATATGCGCTCTTTGGCCACACGTCAAAGTAACCTGGCGTTGAGTAAACATGTAAAAGAAGCAGTGGATATTTTAAAAGCTGCCCATTTCGACCTGATTATTTTAGAAACCAGCGGAATTGGGCAAAGTGATACGGAGATTATTGAGCATAGCAATGTAAGCTTATATGTAATGACCCCTGAATACGGGGCCGCCACCCAGCTCGAAAAAATCGATATGCTCGATTTTGCGGACATCATTGCATTGAACAAATTTGATAAACGAGGTGCGTTGGATGCCATCCGTGATGTAAAAAAGCAATATAAGCGTAACCATCAACTATGGGAAGTGGATGATGAAAAACTTCCGGTATTTGGAACCATTGCATCTCAATTCAACGATCCTGGTATGAACAGTTTGTATAAAGCTGTGATGGATAAAGTAGTGGAAAAAACAAATGCCCCTTTAAAAAGCACTTTCTCGACCACCGATGAGATGAGTGAAAAAATTTATATCATTCCTCCGCAGCGTACCAGGTATTTATCTGAAATTAGTGACACAGTTAGAAAATATAATAAATGGGCTGAAGAACAGGGAGAAATCGCCCAACAATTATATTCCCTGCGCAATTCCATTGAGATCGTCAAAAAGAAAAAGGGGAATGAAGCTTTGGTGGACCATCTGGAGAAAGAGTATGAGGAGATCAAATTAAAACTGGATGGGCAGAACTGGAAGTTGATTGAAACCTACCCAGCCCTGGCTGAAGCCTATACCAAAGATGAATTTATTTTTAAGGTAAGAGATAAAGAAATAAAAATACAAACCTATTACGAATCCTTATCACATACCAAAATCTCCAAAGTCTCTTCGCCGAAATATAAAGCATGGGGTGATCTGTTGAAATGGCAATTGCAAGAAAATTTCCCAGGATATTTTCCCTATACATCCGGAGTATTTCCATTCAAACGCGAAAACGAAGACCCTACCCGAATGTTTGCCGGTGAAGGTGGACCCGAACGTACCAACAAACGTTTCCACTATGTAAGTTTAGGAATGCCAGCCAAACGTTTGAGTACTGCTTTTGATTCCGTAACTCTATACGGACGTGATCCGCATCATCGTCCTGATATTTATGGTAAAGTGGGGAACAGTGGAGTAAGCATTTGTTGTTTGGACGATGCAAAAAAATTATACAGTGGTTTCGATCTTTCTGCTCCCAATACTTCGGTGAGTATGACCATTAATGGACCGGCCCCAACGATTGCCGCTTTCTTTATGAACGCAGCTATCGATCAGAATTGCGAAAAATACATCAAGGCCAATGGGCTTGAAAAAGAAATAAAAGCAAAGATCGACCAGATGTTTGCTGCCAAAGGCATGACGCAACCTGTTTACCAAGGTGATATTCCGGAAGGAAATGATGGATTGGGTCTCATGTTATTGGGCTTAACAGGTGATCAGGTGCTCCCAGCTGATATCTATGCAAAAATTAAAAAAGAAACCATTGCGGCGGTTCGTGGAACTGTGCAAGCTGATATTTTAAAAGAAGACCAGGCACAGAATACTTGTATTTTCTCCACCGAATTTTCGTTACGTGTAATGGGTGATATGCAACAATATTTTATCACCAACAATATTCGTAATTTTTATTCGGTATCTATCAGCGGTTATCATATTGCTGAAGCCGGTGCAAATCCCATCTCACAATTGGCCTTTACACTCGCCAATGGATTTACCTATGTTGAATATTACAGAAGCCGGGGAATGGATATCAATTCATTTGCTCCCAATTTATCTTTCTTCTTCAGCAATGGGATCGATCCTGAATATTCAGTCATAGGTCGTGTAAGTCGTAGAATTTGGTCAAAGGCCATGAAGAATTTATATGGCGCCAATGAAAGAAGCCAGATGTTGAAATACCATATCCAAACATCTGGCAGAAGTTTACATGCACAGGAAATCGACTTCAATGATATTCGAACCACCTTGCAAGCCTTATACGCTATTTATGATAATTGCCAGAGCTTGCATACGAATGCTTATGATGAGGCGATCACCACCCCTACCGAAGGATCGGTAAGAAGAGCCATGGCCATACAGCTCATCATTAACAAAGAATTGGGGTTGGCAAAAAATGAAAATCCTATCCAGGGTTCGTTTATTATTGAAGAATTGACCGACCTGGTTGAGGAAGCGGTGATGACTGAATTCGACCGGCTTACTGAACGTGGTGGAGTATTGGGTGCTATGGAAACCATGTACCAGCGGGGAAAGATCCAGGAAGAAAGTTTGTATTATGAAATGTTGAAACATACAGGTGAATATCCGATTATTGGCGTAAATACATTTTTAAGCAGCCAGGGTTCACCTACCATCATTCCAAAAGAAGTGATCCGATCAACTCCTGAAGAAAAAGAATACCAGATCAGCATGCTGGACAATCTGCATCAATTCAATGACGAAAAAAGCCATCAGTTATTGAGAGATATTCAATTAGCCGCGATCAAAAATGAAAATATTTTCGAAAAGCTGATGGAAGTTTCCAAATATTGTTCGCTGGGACAAATTACCCAGGCCTTGTTTGAGGTGGGTGGGCAGTATAGAAGGAATATGTAGGATTGAGAACTTAGCATTTACAATTAACTTATGAAAAAGTAACTTTGGATACACAAACCAATATACAGTCTTATTATAATAACCTAGCCGAAACCTATGATGAGAACCGTTTTGGAAATTCGTACGGACAATACCTGCACCAGCAGGAAACAAAATTTTTAGAAAAGGTAATTGTTCAAGGCAATCAAATCCTCGACCTGGGATGCGGCACAGGTAGGCATATGAGCTTAGCAACACATGGTTTGGATATCAGTGAAAATATGTTGCAGGAAGCCAGGAAGAAATTTCCTAAAAAAGAGATCCGGACAGGGTCAGTATTTCAATCACCCTTCGAACATGATTTTTTTGACCAGGTATTTTCTTTTCATGTATTGATGCATTTAACAAAAAAAGAAATCGAACTCACTTTTCAGGAAGCTCACAGGATATTAAAACCTAGGGGACAGTTTATATTCGATATTCCTTCATTTAAACGCAGAAATCTATTCAATTATAAAACGCAGGGATGGCATGGGGCGGCTTCTTTAAGTATGAAAGAGGTTCAAGAGATGGCCGGTGCAGACTGGGTGATCAAAAAATATCAGGGAGCCCTGAGTCTCCCTATCCATAGACTTCCCAAAGGGATCAGAAAAGTCATGCTTCCCATAGATACTGGGTTAAGTAAATCCTTCATGAGGGAATATGCCTCCTATTTAATGGTGATGTTGGAAAAGAAATGAAAAAATACATTCCATATTCGTTTCGTCTTTTCGTTAAACAAAGTTTGAGGGGATGTAAGGATTTTAGCGAAGGAAATTTTAAAAAATTCGCCAAAGTAACAAACGGAAACACCATTTTCCCATTTCAACACGAATTGGACCAACCTATTTTTTCCACCACCCTCTCCGAAAATAAAATTCATAACCTGGGCATTGCCGTTAATGAGATCAGTAAATATCTCATACGCCCGGGAGAGATCTTTTCGTTCTGGAATATTGTAGGGAAACCCACCTCATCAAAAGGATATAAAAAGGGCAGGAACCTGGTTGCGGGAAAACTGAGTGAAGAAGAAGGGGGTGGATTATGCCAGCTATCCGGTATCATATACCATATTTCGTTAATCAGTGGATTAGAAATTCTGGAAAGATATCCGCATTCAGTGGATATTTATACTGATGAAAACCGTTTTACTCCATTGGGAGCCGATGCTACCATTGTTTATGGATATAAAGACCTGCGGATCAAAAACAACACAAAAGGCTCCCTTCTTTTTAATTTTACCATTACAAAAAATAACCTCACCTGTGTATTGTGTTCAACAGAAAAAATAGAACCTCTGGAAATTATTTTCGAAAAAATAAATGAACAGGAAGTAATCACCAAATCGGTGGAAAATGGGAAGCGGGTTGAACTGGAAAAATCTTTCTACAAAAAATAGTTTTTTATTTGGGCCTTTCCCTGTGCTCCGCTTTACTCCTCCCCAGCATTGCTTATACGGCTAGGTTCATCCTCAGCTTACGCTGCTCGCTGGTATTCACTAAGCCATATAGGCAATGCAGGGTCCGGGGTACCGCTTCGCCCAGGGGCAAAAAAAAATCCCTATCATAAATTAACAGGGATTTTTAGTGAAAATATTTCGGTTTTATTTGATCAAGGTAACTCTTCCTATAAACTCATGGAAGTCATTATGTCCATCCACTACCTCTATTCGATACACATATACTCCCTGCGGACAAATATTTCCGTTTAAAGTGGTTCCAGGCCAACCTTTAGCAATGTTATCAAAGGTATAGATCTCTTCACCCCATCGGTTGAATATTCTAGCCATGATGGTTTTAATTCCCATTCCATATACATTCCAGGTTTCATTCAAATTATCATCATTTACGGTAAACGCATCTGGAATAAATAAAGTAAATACAGGTGCCACATATAAGCAACCGGTAGTTGTATCTGTACAACCGGCATTGTTCGCTACGGTCAATACGATGCAATAAGTTCCAGTGTCTGGATATGCATGAATTGGATTCTCCAGATTGGATGTTCCACCATCCCCGAAAGTCCAGAACCAGGTGGTCGCTCCGGTAGAAGTGCTGGCAAAAATAACTTCCGGATCAGATATCTCAATTTCCTGTGGAGTAAACATAAAAGATGCCACCGGATTAGGACTCACGGTTATATAATTGGGCATGGTTAATACCGAAGAACATCCGTCAGACGTAATAACGGTTAAGGAAGCATCATAAACTCCTGGAGAATTAAAACAGAAGGTTTCATTTTGATTGGTAGAAGGATTTTGTCCTTCTACATTCCAATTCCAGGTGGTGATCGTTCCACCGTTTCCAATACTTTGATCTGTTAAGTTTACACAAAGTGGAACACAACCAGATAAAGGACCACCAACAAACTGTGCAGTAGGCAATGGGTTAATGACCACATTCACAGTCGCAGTCCCTGTGCATCCTGACGCATTGGTAGCTAACACCGTATAAGTTCCGGTTGCTAAAATGGTAGCATTCACGATACTTGGATTCTGTTGGTTAATCGCAGTAAATCCATTCGGACCTATCCAATCATAATTAGCACCGGGAATGTTTTGTGCCCCCAGATCAAGTTGTACACCTTCACAAATAGGTCCGTTACTGAACGCATTAAACACCAGGTTCGTATTAATAATGGCGGTAGTAGTAGCTGTTGAACTACAACCATTCGCATCCGTTACAGTAACTGTATAAACACCTCCTGCTGCTAATGGCGCATTCGCAATGCTAGGGTTCTGGGTGGCGGCTGCAGAGAAACCATTTGGTCCGGTCCAATCGTAGGCGATACCTCCATTTGCAGTAAGATCTAATTGTTGTAATTCGCAAATAGGTGTATTGTTATTCGCAACTGCATTTGGAAGCGAATTGATGGTAACATTTGTAGTCGCTGTTGAACTACAACCATTCACATCCGTTACGGTTACTGTATAGGTTCCACTCATGGCAGGAGTAACTCCAGGTATCGAACCATTTTGTGTATTGTTCAATGAAAAACCTCCAGGTCCTGTCCAATCAAAATCAATTCCACCATTTGAACTGAGGTCCATTGTTGAGCCATCACAATAAGGTCCGGTATTAGCTGCATTTGGAACTGGTAATGCATTTACTGTTACAACTGTTGTTGTGCTCGAAGTACATCCTGCAGCATCGGTTACAGTAACTGAATAAGTTCCACTCATTCCAGTCGTCGAAGAACCGATGGTTGGATTTTGGGTTCCGTTTGCATAAGTCAATGGCCCTGTCCAACTATAACTATTTCCTCCCCCTGAATTCAATTGTATGGTGGCACCTTCGCAATAAGGGCCTGTGTTAGATGCATTCGGAACTGGCAGTGCATTTACAACCACATTCGTGGTGGAAGAAAAAGTACATCCTGCGGCATTCGTAACTGTTACTGTATAGATGCCGGACATGGCTGGTGTGGATGATCCTATGGTTGGATTTTGAGTTCCATTTGCATACGCAGCAGGTCCCGACCAGGAATAAGTTCCTCCTCCGGTTCCATTTAATTGTATCGTTGCACCTTCACAATAAGGTCCCGTATTCGATGCAGTTGGTGTTGGCAATGCATTTACCGTAACAACCGTGGTTGTACTCGAAGTACATCCTGCTCCATCCGTTGCAACAACCGTATAAGTTCCTGTCATTCCAGCGGTGGACGAACCGATGGTTGGATTTTGCGTTCCATTACTATATGCTAAAGGTCCACTCCAACTATAACTATTTCCACCTCCTGAATTCAATTGTATCGTAGCTCCTGCACAATAAGGTCCGGTATTCGAAGCATTGGGTACAGGCAATGGATTCACGGTTACAGTTGTGGTTGCCGTTGAAGTACACGCTGCGGCATTGGTCACCGTTACTGTATATATTCCACTCATTCCTGTTGCGGATGATCCGATCGTTGGGTTTTGTGTTCCGTTGGCATAAGCCAATGGTCCACTCCAACTATAACCGGTTCCACCAGATGAATTCAATTGTATAGTTGCACCAGCACAATAGGGACCTGTGTTGGATGCATTTGATGTTGGTAATGCATTTACGGTAACAATCGTAGTTGTGCTGGAAGTACATCCGGCTCCATCCGTTGCAACAACCGTATAAGTTCCAGTCATTCCAGGTGTTGATAAACCAATCGTTGGGTTTTGGGTTCCGTTGCTATAAGCCAATGGTCCACTCCAGCTATAACTGTTTCCTCCTCCTGAATTTAATTGTATAGTTGCTCCTGCACAATATGGGCCGGTGTTGGATGCATTTGGAGTTGGAAGCGGATTCACGGTTACCGTGGTTGTTCCAGTTCCAGTACATCCTCCGGCTACTGTTATCTGTACAGTATAAACACCGCTCATCGCTGTAGTTGAAGAACCAATGGTTGGATTCTGTGTTCCATTTGTATAAGTCAACGGTCCTGTCCATGAATAAGCGGTTCCTCCGGCCGTTGCATTTAATTGTATGGTCGCACCGGCACAATAGGGTCCAGTATTTGATGGCGAAACAGCGGCAGATGCATTGACGGTTACTGTTGTAGTAGCAGTCGAGGTGCAGCTACCAGCACCGGTAACCGTAACTGTATACACTCCGCTCATTGCTGGAGTCGATAAACCAATGGTGGGATTTTGTGTTCCATTTGCATAAGTCAATGGTCCACTCCAAGCATAAGTTCCACCGCCCGATGAATTTAATTGTATGGTAGCGCCAGCACAATAAGGTCCGGTATTCGATGCATTGGCTATGGGTAATGCATTTACCGTAACTGTTGTTGTAGCTGTTGCTGTGCAACTGCCGGCTCCAGTAACGGTTACGGTGTATACTCCACCCATGGCAGGAGTAGATGATCCCAAGGTTGGATTTTGTGTACCGTTTGCATACGTTAAAGGTCCACTCCAAGCATAAGTACCTCCACCTGAAGAGTTCAATTGTATAGTTGCCCCCTCACAATAAGGCCCGGTATTCGATGCATTCGGAACGGGAGTTGCATTTACAGTTACGGTTGTGGTGCTTGTTGAGGTGCAACTTCCGGCACCTGTTACTGTTACTGTATAGACTCCACTCATGCCAGTTGTCGATGGACCTAATGTTGGATTTTGTGTTCCATTTGAATATGTCAATGGACCACTCCACGCATAAGTTCCACCACCAGATGAATTTAATTGTATGGTTGAACCTGCACAATAAGGTCCGGTATTCGATGC
>JANWKT010000003.1 GCA_025451235.1 Flavobacteriales bacterium
ACAATCGAAAAGGAAATCACCCATTGGGAGTTTCGTATGGTAGGTGATTCTACCTGGAAACCGGCCAAAGTGCCTGGAACCATTATTGATAATTTTGTGGAGCTATCGGATATTTCAAATCCCTTACATCCTTATTACGGAGATAATGAAAAATTATATCAATGGGTAGGAGAAAGAGATTGGGAATTTAGAGGTGTTATTGAAATCGACAGGGCGTATGAATACTTCAATCGCCTTAATGGAGGCTTAGATATAAAGTTTGAATCGCTCGACCTTTTTGCAGAAGTGTATATCAACGGCCAAAGATATGATCACGAAAACGCATTTTATCCAATGATCTGCACTGGGGTACCCACCAGCTGGGATGATATTAAAGTTGGGACGCTAAAAGTAGAAATCAAAGTGATCTTTCGTTCGACCTTAAATAGGGTAAAACAGTTAGAGGCACTGGATTCATTAAAGTACCCGGGGGGAGAAAGGGTATATGCAAGGAAGGCCCAATATGAATTCGGTTGGGATTGGAGCCCCAGATTGATTAACATGGGCATAAGAAAGCCTGTAAAATATTTTCTTTACGGAGATCATAAAGTGGATATGCAAGTATGGGTTTCTGAATATGATTTCAATCCCGATTGGGTAGTATTCAAATTGAACTATTCATTTATCTGCGAAAAACCGTATACGGATTATGTAAATAATCTGCACGAGATACATGCCGTTATCCGCCAGGATGGGAAAATTGTATATGACCAGGAATACAATGTAAAAATCCATAATTATAAATCGGATTTGATGCTAGTGGAGTTTGATCACCCAAAACTTTGGTGGCCCAACGGCATGGATAAGGAAAGTTCCTATTGCGAATTTGATATATGCCTTACATTGGCCGGAGATACGCATATTATAGACAGAAAGAAATTTAATTTCCCCATTTGCAGAATCGAATTGGTTCAGGAAAGTGATAAAAAAGGAGAGTCTTTTTATTTCACGGTAAACGGAGAAAAGGTTTTTGCAAAAGGAGCCAATTACGTGCCCGATGATAGTTTTGACCCCGGTAAAAACTCGGTGGACCTGATAAAAATGGCCGCCCATGCAAACATGAATATGATCCGTATTTGGGGAGGAGGAACTTACCCAGACAATGATTTTTATGATGAGTGCATGAAAAATGGGATCATGGTATGGCAGGACAATATGTTTGCCTGTGCTATGTATCCCGTGAATGATGAGTTTACAATCAATGCAACGGAAGAGGCGGATCATGTACATAACCGATTGCAACATTATAAAAACATCGCCTTGTGGTGTGGGAACAATGAATGCGATGAAGGATGGAAGAACTGGGGCTGGCAAAAGGAGTTTGATTATACTGGCAAGGATTCTACCATTCTATGGGAAGGCTATGAACATCTTTTTAAAAATCTGTTATGGTATGATACCATTCCTGCATATATATCTACCTCTCCTAAATATGGTTGGGGAAGGAAAGAAAGCATGACCCATGGCGACAGCCATTATTGGGGAGTTTGGTGGGGTTGGGAACCCGTAGAAAAATTTGAAGAGAAAGTCCCTCGCTTTATGAGTGAATTTGGAATGCAGTCGATGCCTGATCTGCTTACTTTGAAAAAAGTGATCCCAGATTCTGCGATGAACTTTGGTTCGCCCAAGTTTAAGAACCACCAAAAACATCCTACCGGCTTTGAAACGTTGGATCATTATTTAAAAGAATACCTGGTGATCCCGGAGGATATAGAAGATTATGCCTATGCCACACAGGTCCTGCAAGCATTTACCTTAACCACTGCCATTGAATCGCAGCGAAGGGCCATGCCCTATTGCATGGGCAGTTTGATATGGCAATTGAATGATTGCTGGCCGGTAACTTCGTGGAGCATTATTGATTATAATCTCAAAAGAAAGATCGCTTACCACGAAGTAAGCAGGTTGTATGAACCTGTATTGATTACTGTAAAAGAAGAAAAAGAAAAATATGATATTTATATAGTAAATGAAAAAAATGAAACCATCCACGAAACTTTGTATGCTTATATCGCAGATTTTAGTGGAAAGAAAATATGGGAAAAACAGGAGCAGGTAAAAATACTCCCTTTCTCTTCAAAAAAATATATGACGATAAATAAAGAGTGGCTGAAAGGCGTTGACCTTTCTACTATTTTTATGCAAATTGCTTTTGAAGACATAAGATTGGCTTCACCCAAATCATTCCATTTTGTAAAACTCAATCAACTCAAACTGCCACCTCCTGAAATTAAATTCAGCCTGAACTCATACAATCATTATTACGAAATAAAAAGCAATGTGTACTGCCCTTATGTATTGTTACCTGGAAACAGCATCCTGCCTGAACAGGTATACCTGGGGCACCTCATTCCGGGCGAAGTGAAAAAATACTATGTTCGTCCATCAGAAGAAAGCTGGATGAACCAGTTTATTAATTCCCAGGAAAAGATCCAATGCCTCAACTCCCTTTTACAAAAACGTAATTAGTCCTCGCTGAGGTAGTAGCCGGCTGGTTTGATTGGGCCTGTCGAGTAGCAAGCAGTGCCCATTATATCGACGGATTATAATCCATCGCTATAAATAATGAATAATTTTACTATTTTAGTGATATGAAAAGAACAGGGTTATTTATTTTATTTTTTGCCATTATTCATTTTGCCTATGTGCAGGAACTAACCAAAGTAGCCAGGGTCCCGCTTGACTCGATCAAAAATGTGGATGTGATCACTTTCGGGTCGTGTAACCACCAGAACCTTCCGCAGGAAATGTGGTTGAATATGATGGAATATAATCCGGATCTTTTTATTTTTTTGGGTGACAATGTATACGGAGATTGTAAAACCAAGGATTGCCTGGTAAAAACGTTTAATAAGCAATTGAATAAACCTTTCTTTGTTGAATTTCTGGAGAAAATACCGGTGATAGGTACCTGGGATGACCATGATTATGGTCCGAATAACAGCGGAACCGAAAACCCTATTAAAAAAGATAGTCAGAAATATTTTCTGGACTTTGTAGGTGAACCTGTTAACTCTACGCGCCGCACCCAGGAAGGGATCTATACTTCCTATACTTTTGGCGCAGCCGGACAGAAAGTAAAATTTATTTTGCTGGATGAAAGATATTTTAGGGATAAACCAGGAGCAACTGCTGAGCTATTGGGTGAACTCCAATGGAAATGGTTCGAAAAAGAATTGAATGCCTCCGATGCTCCCATCAATATTATTGGAAGCAGCACACAGTTTTTAAGCACAAGAACCACCAGTGATCGTTGGGAGCAATATCCTCAATCACAAAAAAGAATGTACGAGATCATTAAAGCTTCGAAAAAACCAGGTATTATATTTTTAAGCGGTGATATCCATTGTGCCGAAATGATGCAAAATACTTCCACTGAATTGAATTATCCATTGTATGAATTTACTGCCAGTGGCATGAGCCATGCCCATAGCAGTTCCAAGATCAATTCGAATAAATTTAAGATCCAAAAACCTTTTTGCGGATTGAATTATGGAATGATCACCATTAAATGGGATCCACCCATCTCCATTAAAATCGAGATCAAGGATATTCAGAATTTTAGCATCCAGGAGAAAACCTTGTATTGGGAGGATTTGCAGGCCAAGTAGTTATTCCAGCATTTTTAATTTCCCGCCAGGATCGATATAACCAACCGTCCAACTCGAATTCCAAAAAACAGAAGCTCCATTTGGAAAAATATTTGTAATGGTAATATCGCTTAAAGGCATAATAATTACACCTTTATTATCTGCCAGGCCTTGATAGGTTGGATTTAAATACATGACACCTTCGGTAGGATAATAGTTGTATAAAATGACACGTTTGTAGCCGGTGGAATATAAGTATCCATACTCTATGGGAAGAATAATTTTACCTTTCCTGTCCATCGCTCCCCATTGATGGTTTTTTACTACCAATAATAAAGAATCATCGGGTTGATATTTCATTTCATCGTACGTAATGGGAACTAATATTTTACCTGAATTATTCATCAAACCATATTTCTCATTTTTTTTAGCAATTATTCTTTCGCTGTCCAAAATATTTAAATACTCGTACTTAAAGGGAATAATCACCTTTCCTGAAATATTTTTAACCCCGTACTTACCCTTCCTTTCAATTACGCTTAAATCTCCCAATGTTTGATATGCTTTATCAGTAGGTTGGTTCATTACTTTGCTCCCATCTTCATAAAAATAATCTGTTAGCTCTCCTATTTGGGCCTTTAGCATCCCTCCTTGTACGTTATTAGTATCATAATAAACATACTCCAAAGAATTATACCTGCACGGTATTTTCACACTTCCCCTGCCATCTATTAATCCCCATAAGGAATCCTTCATGATTAAAATATTCCTGGTATCATAATCCACCCTTTCATCCTGATAAATGGGAGGCGTTAATTTTACACCATTTGTATCCATTAATCCCATCAATCCATTTTCCCAATAAAAAAAATTGGGATATCCTGGGGTCACAAAATTAGCATCCAGTTTTGTATAGGATGGTTGAACCAAGTACTCACCGGAAACTATATTTATTATACCAAATCGATCATTCAGCTCTACCGGCAGGAATTTATCATGAATAAGAAAGCCGATGGATTCTATTTCACTATCATACCAATCCTTCCCAATCTGTTTTCCTGAATAATCAAAGATCCCTGTCTTTCCGTCTTTGAATACTTCCATAAACTCTCTATATATAGGCACAAAACCATCGTAGATGGGAGGGATCAGTGTTTGCAAGTTTGAATCCAGCACACCACAGCTATCAGGACCTAGACAATAGGTAATACATTTATGATGATCATATGCATAATAAGCATCAAGGGAAGTATAAATGGGCGGAAGGATTTCTCTTCCATTGGTGTCAATCAATCCATAATAATTCCAGTGGTCCACCATTGTTTCGATAAAATTCATTCCATATCCATAGGTTTCCATCGCGAGATCATTATACAAAAAATCGGTTAGCTGTTCGCCATTGGTATTAAACAATGCCCACTTCCCGTTTTTTCGGGCTGCGATCCTGTTGTCATTCGTAAAAATGGATTCAAATATGGGAGGTAAAATCCAGGTAGCATTCATATCTATTACTCCGGTTCCGCTAATGGAATCATTATGAATATAGGTTGTATAAAACCTTGGGTTCGCCCAATAGGTAGAATGCGTACTTTGTGCAAAAGAATGATATGCACAAAAAACAAATACCAATAAAGCTAGGTTACGCATGCAGATGTTGAAAGGTCCAGTTATCCTTTAATAAACGGTCGATCATTGGAGATAGTATATTCCCCATTCTATTGATAGTTTTATCATTGTCATGCATTACAATAATAGATCCTGAATTTACATTGTCCGTTACGTTCGCTATCACTTCTTCATCTTCAATGGTTGTATCGTAATCCTTACTCAATACATCCCACATAACGATCTTATACTTTCCTTTCAACACTTTGAACTGGAAAGGAGTGATCCTTCCAAACGGAGGTCTGAATAACTTGGAGGAAATATATGCAGAGGCTTTATTCACATCTTCAACATATTCATCTACAGGTATCTTCCAGCCACTGCGATGGGAATAGGAATGATTGCCAACCGTATGTCCTTCGGAGATAATTCTCTGGAATATTTCAGGATATTCCTCCACATGCTTACCAATACAAAAGAAGGTTGCCTTGATATTGTACTGCCTGAGAATATTCAATACCTGAGGCGTCACCAGGGGATGGGGTCCATCATCGAAAGTAAGGTAAATGCCCTGTCCGGCATCCGAAACATTCCAGCAGATATCCTTGTTGTATACCTGAAGCCAGGCTGGTATTTTTGTGAATGCAGGCAATTTATTGTAATTTGTATCAAATTTAAGGAAACATGAAGAAATATTTACTCGCATTAAATACTTTTTCAAAGGAACTCGTGAACTCCCCTTTGTCTCTGTTCATTTTAGCGATCGCTCTTATTTCTTTAAGCTCCTGCGAATACCACGAGTTAACTGAAGCAGAGATCAATGGGACCAAATATACCTTTAATGAAGAGCAGGTAATAGGTTATTACCAGACCATTGGCAGTCAAACCAGTTCAATTGTTATTGCCGACGATGGAACCAACGCTATCACCATTACTATCCAGAACAATATAAAAGGGCTTTATACCTGTACCAATGGCACCAATCAGCTTGCCAAGATCTTTATTACCTATGATGGGACACAATTCAGTACAGAATTTGCAGGTTCTACCGGAACCATTGACCTGATCTCTGCAGGAGGCAACCTTATTGAAGGAACCTTTAATGGGGTGATCAAAAACTCGAACAATACTTATACCATTACCGTTACCAACGGTCAATTTTCCGGAAGGGCATATTAAGCTGTTTCCACAAAAAAACCCTCGAATATGCGCAGATATTCAAGGGTTCAAATGGTTTATTTAGCAAGACTTTATGCCATGACGCCTACCAAGCCCAGGATAAGTACGATGAATCCAGCAAGGATACATAGAACCCCAAACATGTAGAACAGCCACCAAAAGCCAGGATGTAATAATACGGAAAGCAGGATACCTACTACGAGTAGTATAAAGCCCACCACAAACAAAATGATCATGATACGGACCCAACCACTCAGGGCTGTTTTTTCAACCTCCTGGGCTTTCAATAATTTCTGCGGTTCCTTTCCCAGTTTTTCGGTAAGCCACCCAACGATGGTTCCGTTTTCCTGAGTATTCGCTGAATGATCCACCGAACTTGAAGCAGTTCTGGCAGGTGTTAGCTCAACCGTAGTTTCTTCTGAGGTACCCACGGATAATTCTTCGGGTTCCCCAGCTGCGCTTTTTATATATTCATTCGATGCGGATTCGGTACAAGTTGTAGAGACATCATTTGTCTGTTTATCTTTTAAATTCTGAGCCTCATTGCTTTGTTCGATATCCACTTTTGTTCTTGGATAATTATAACGCCAAGGAGAGCATGATGATAGGACGAAAGTCAAACATACCAACACGATTATAGCTTCCCTGATTTGTATACATTTTTTCATGGTTTTATATAATTGTTATTACAAAGCTATGAGGAATATACAGGGAAGTATTTATAGGATTGGCTGAATCCATTATACAATTCACACTTGGGCCGTGCAAACGAGTTAAAATAATTGAAAAAAAGGGGGTTATCTTATTACCGGGCAGCCTTTTTCCAAAGAACTGATTCCTTGCCGGCAAGGAACCTGAAGAAACCCACCACTACTGCAGCATTCATCATAATAAAGTAAAAGGGCAGAAAAAAGAAGGAGGGTATTTTTTTATTGTTCCTTAATATTAAGCCAACAAAAACAAAGAAATAAAACAAGGATTGAAGGATAAAGAATATATCAAAAAAAACATTCCGCAAGGAGAGCTCCGGATCTCCCAATAAAAAAATATTCGAAACAAAAAGCAGCACAATACAATCAATTCCCTTGGTCCATCTTAATACTCTATGAGAGTTGAACTGAAAGACAAAGATGGCATGTTTAAAAGGATTAAAAACGAACAAATTCCTTTTAAGTGTTTGAAAAACCCCGGCAGAAATTCTCACCTTTCTTTTAAACTCATCCTTAATATTCTTGCTTGGGGGTTCTATGGCATATGCATCAGGTTCATAATCGATCACTTTGTTCTGCCGGATAATACTCAATGATAATGCCATATCATCCAAAATGGCATCATTTGGAATAGGCTTGAACAGTTCTTTCCGAAAAGCCAACAACTCACCTGCAGCACCAGTGAGTGAATGCATACGGGCACTGCTTTTTTTCAAAAAAGATTCATACCTCCAATAAAAACCTTCTCCCCCTGTGCTTCCATCCAAAGCCACCACTTTTTTTTCTCCTGATACTGCGCCTGTTTTTTTTCGTGAAAATCTGGAAACCAATTTTTCAAATGCCTCAGAATTAACCATGGCATTGGCATCTGTAATGATCACAATTTCGCCAATTGCACTCTCCATCGACCTATTAATGGCGGCCGATTTTCCCACCCTTTCCGTTCCTTTCAAATGAAGTATACGGGGATCCTGGAGCTCCAGTTCATTGCTGCCGTCCGTACTCCCTTCAGTGGTCAATATAATCTGTGCTTTTTTAAATTTCTCGATGGCCTTCAAGGTATTGCTCAACTTATCATGGATCACCTGGGCTTCATTATAAGCGGGTATGATCACGGTAATGGGTGTATCAAAGGCCTCCGGACCTGAAGGGTTACCCTTCTTTCTGAATGAACCCACCAATGCTGCTAAAAGGCCATAACCCAGGTAGGTATATAGCAACAAACCTAAGGAAATAAAAAAAACATATATGCTTACCTCCTCGATACTCATGAAGGGCGAATGTACAATAAAAATACGTATGCGAATCGCTAAAACCCTTATACAATAAGGTTTCTTCATATTTTCGGGTCTAAAATATCCCCGTGTCAATACTAAATATTAATTTAGCCAAAATAACTGGATTTGAAGTTTCTACATAATTTCGGCAAGTATTGTATGTTGATAGGCCGGGCTTTTGGTCGTATCGATAAAGGAAGTGCCTTTTGGAGGTCAGTTATCAGGGAGATAGATAAACTGGGAATGGGTTCTGTTTTGATTGTTTCTATCATTTCTGTTTTCATTGGTGCAGTTATTTCTATACAATTAGCGGTTCAAATTGAATCTCCCTTAATTCCGAAGTTCACCATTGGTTTCGGAACCAGAGATACGGTTATTCTTGAATTCTCGTCCACCGTAATTGGTCTTATTTTAGCCGGTAAAGTGGGTAGTAATATCAGTTCGGAAATTGGAAGTATGCGTGTATCTGAACAAATAGATGCACTGGAGATCATGGGTATCAATTCGGCCAACTATCTCATATTACCAAAAATTGTGGCTGCCCTTATCATCAATCCTATTCTTACTGTTATTAGCATGATCCTGGGAATACTCGGAGGCTATATCGCCTGTATCAGTAGTGGCTTGGTGGATAGTGATACTTTTATTTATGGTGCTCAATATTACTTTAAGCCATGGCATATGTACTACTCCCTGATCAAAAGTGTGGTCTTTGCTTTTATTATTACTTCTATTTCATGTTTTAGAGGCTATTATGTAGAAGGAGGAAGCGAAGAAGTGGGTAAAGCCAGTACAAAAGCAGTAGTCAATTCAAGTATTGGAATACTTCTGTGGAACTTAATCTTAACCGCTTTATTATTGTTATGATAGAGGTAAAAAATGTCCATAAATATTTTGGTACAAATCATGTACTCAATGATGTTTCGGCAGTACTTGAAGACGGCAAGTGCAACTTGATCATTGGTAGAAGCGGATCTGGAAAAACGGTATTGATGAAATGTCTGGTTGGATTATTCACACCTGAACAAGGTGAAATTTTATACGATGGGCGGCAATTTTCCAAGGGAACGGCTGCAGAAAAGAAAAAAATACGACAAGATATTGGGATGGTATTTCAGGGAGGAGCCTTGTTCGATTCGATCAATTGTGAAGAGAATATTGCCTTTCCATTAAAAATGTTCACCAACATGAGTCGTGCTGAAATAAAGGAGAGGGTCAACTACTGTATGGACCGGGTGAACCTGGTAAATGCCAATAAATTGTTCCCCTCCGAGATTTCAGGAGGTATGAAAAAAAGGGTAGCTATTGCCAGGGCCATTGCATTAAAACCTAAATATTTGTTTTTTGATGAACCCAACTCGGGACTAGATCCTCAAACGTCTATTGTAATTGATGAGTTGATCGCGGAGATCACCAAGGAGATCAATGCAACCACTATTATCAATACCCATGACATGAATTCTGTTTTTGAAATGGGGGAAAAGATCATCTATATCTATAAAGGAGAAAAAAACTGGGAAGGACATTATTCCGAAATCGCCAAATCGGAAAACAAAGAATTGATCGACTTTATTTTTGCTTCAAGTTTGCTAAAAAGAGTGCAGGGAACTTTTTAGTATCTATACATCAAATCCGATATCTTTCCTGAAATACATATCATCAAAAAATATTTTTTCAATACTTTTATAAGAAGTATTCACTGCATCCTGGATCCCATTTCCAAAAGACGTAACAGCCAACACTCTGCCACCATTGGTTAAAAGCCTGGTGTCTTCATATTTTGCACCTGCATGGAATACAATGCTATCTGCAATGTCCTGTACCCCATGGATCACAATGTCTTTGCGATAATTTTCCGGATATCCTCCCGAAACCATTACCACGGTGGCGGCAGCTCTTTCGTCGATCTCAATTTTCTTTTTATCCAGACCTTCAATCTCCAATACTTCAAACAATTCTATCAGATCTGATTTGATCCTGGGCAATACCACCTCTGTTTCCGGGTCACCCATTCTGCAATTATATTCCACTACCCTGGGCTCTCCCTGGCAGTTCATTAATCCAAAATATATAAACCCTTTGTATACCAAGTTATCCTTTCTTAATCCATCAATGGTGGGTTGAATGATCCTTTCCTTCACCTTTTTCATAAAGCTGTCATCCACAAATGGTACTGGACTTACAGCACCCATGCCTCCTGTATTGGGTCCGGTATCCCCTTCTCCAATCCTTTTATAGTCTTTGGCATTGGGTAATAATTGGTAATTCTTGCCATCCGACAAAACAAAAACGCTGCATTCAATTCCTTTCATAAATTCCTCCACCACCACTTTAGATGCCGCTCCTCCAAATTTTGCCTCTCCCAACATCACCGATAATTCACGTTTAGCTTCATCCACTGAATCCAATATCAGTACTCCTTTGCCTGCGGCCAATCCATCAGCTTTTAAAACATAGGGTGATTTTAAAGAGTCCAAAAACTGGAACCCTTTATATAAACTTTCTTTGGTAAAAGTTTCGTACGCCGCAGTTGGAATCCCATGCCTTACCATAAATTTCTTGGCAAAATCCTTGCTCCCCTCTAATTGTGCAGCATCCTTACTGGGTCCGATCACCTTAACAAATTGGAGTTCAGGAATGGATTTAAAATAATCATATACCCCGTGAACCAATGGATCCTCAGGACCCACTACCACCATAGAAACCTGGTGACTCAGCACAAATTCACGTAGGGCAGGAAAATCCGTAGCCGCTATTTTTATATTTTCACCAAATTCCTGTGTCCCACTATTCCCAGGTGCTATATATAGTTTATCAACTTGCTTGCTTTGCTTTATTTTCCATGCGAATGCATGTTCTCTTCCACCTGCTCCTAATAGTAAAACATTCATTTTATTGGGCTCGTATTTATATTAGTACTACAACGGAATATTTCCGTGTTTTTTTCTGGGTAATTTGGCCACCTTGTTCTCCAACATTCCAAAGGCTTTGATCAGTTTTTCCCTGGTCACCTCCGGAACAATTACCTCATCCACATAACCTCTTGCGGCTGCTTCATAAGGATTTGCAAACATGTCGGCATATTCTGTTTCCTTCTCTTTTAATTTGGCCTCCTTATCATCCGCTTTTGAAATTTCACTTTTAAATATGATCTCTGCAGCCCCTTTTGCACCCATTACTGCAATTTCAGCAGTAGGCCAGGCATAATTCATATCTGCCCCAATATGTTTACTGTTCATCACATCGTATGCCCCTCCGTATGCCTTGCGGGTAATTACGGTAATCCTGGGAACGGTAGCCTCACAGAAAGCATATAATAATTTAGCTCCGTTCGAAATAATACCATTCCATTCCTGATCGGTACCTGGTAAAAACCCAGGAACATCCTCCAAGACCAATAAAGGGATATTGAATGAATCGCAGAACCTCACAAAGCGGGCTGCTTTATTACTGCACTTGATATCGAGTACTCCTGCAAGAACAGATGGCTGATTAGCCACAATTCCTATGCTCTTGCCCCCCAATCGGGCAAAACCAACGATCATGTTTTCAGCATAATCTTTATGCACTTCAAAAAAAGAATCTTTATCAATGATCTCCTCAATCACCTCCTTCATATCATAAGGCTGATTTGGATTTTCCGGGATCATGCTATTAAGCCTGGGCCTGATCTCATTTACCGGATGGTAGGGTAACCTGGGTGACATCTCTTCACAATTCTGCGGGATATAACTCAATAATTGCTTTAAATATTGTATGCATTCAATTTCATTGGCACAAGCAAAATGCGTAACCCCGCTTTTAGAAGCATGTGCTTCAGCACCTCCTAATTCTTCGCTGGTAACATCCTCATGGGTAACTGTTTTTACCACGTTCGGTCCTGTAACGAACATATAAGAAGTTTCCTCCACCATCATGATAAAATCGGTAATGGCTGGCGAATATACGGCCCCTCCTGCACAAGGACCCATAATGGCCGAAATTTGTGGAATAACTCCACTCGCCAGGGTATTTCTATAAAAAATATCGGCATATCCCCCTAATGAAACTACACCCTCCTGTATCCGGGCACCTCCAGAATCATTCAGCCCAATTATCGGAGCTCCATTTTGCATAGCCAGGTCCATGATCCTGCATATTTTTTCGGCATGTGCTTCACTTAATGACCCACCCAGCACTGTAAAATCCTGGCTATACACATACACCAATCTTCCATTTATTTTTCCATAGCCGGTAACTACGCCATCCCCTAAAAATTCTTGTTTGTCCAGTCCAAAATTTCGGCTTCTATGCTGTACAAGCATTCCCAGTTCTTCAAAACTGCCTCCATCCATCAGCAGGTCGATCCTTTCTCTGGCAGTTAGTTTTTTCTTTTTATGCTGATCTTCAATACGGGCGGTCCCACCACCTAATTTGGCTTGTTCTATTTTCGTTTTTAATGTGTCCAATTTATTACTCATATATCAAAGATTGACATGCTTCAAAGGTAATGAAAAAGACATAATCCGGATATCTTGCCTCCGGATAGCTATCGGAAGGGAGGACGGGGTATTCCTCGGTGTTTGCATCAAGCATTCCAAGGTTGGCAAGCCCTTTATGCCGGCATTTCTGCCCGTCAAAGCATGCTTACAACCTATGCCTCCGGGGGTGATCCCATCTGCCGGGATGAGACATATCAGGATACGTTCATTTCTTACCGGGAAGAAACTTCCTGAGTTCCTTAAAATGAATAGCTAATAAAATAGCGCAAGAAATAAAAACAACCACCGCATATGTAAATAAGAGGGCCGAACCATCCTCCACAATTCCCACCTTGGTGATATGAAAAAAGATAGCTCCACTCATGAGGCCCAGCCCAAGAATAGCCCCTATGGTTTTGGTCTTCGGTGCCAGTATCAATATGGAAGCAATAAGTTCCATGAGGCCTGTTCCAATCCTTCCCCAAGGCTCCATCCCAAGTAAAGTAAACAGATGAACCGATTCACTGGCACCGGTAAATTTAAAAAATAAGGTTTGGAGCATGATCCCCGCAACAGCAATCCTAAGTATCCAGGAAATGATCTTCATATAAAAAAAAAGGGCCGAAACGGCCCTTTCCCAATTCTATTTATGAATGAATATTATGTGTTAGGAGTAACGTTCACTAGGTCGAAGTTTGCACCATTCTTTTTCCAAATGATACCAACCACTTCCATTTTAGTAAGATCTAAGTCAGGAATATCAGTATAAGGGAATACAAAACCTAAGTTGTATACTTTGCCTGCACCGATAGCTCCAGAAGCAACTGGATCACCAAATACGCCAGTTACGTGAGACATCATTACGTGGTGGTGCTCATAAGTAGCGTCCATTCCACCTGCGGTATTCTGGCCTTTCACGATCTCTTTATGCAGGATGTAAATACCTACATAGTACTCGCCGTTTACAGCATTAAAGAATTTTACGTAAGCATTGATATTTAATTTACCAACATTTGGACCAGCACCTATCGTGTAATGAATTCCAACACCAGCATCAGCATCCATGGCATTACGGGTAGCGACTTCAGCAAATGCACCTCCGTCATTGGTTCCTAATGCAACATTGTTACACTGGAAGTTAGGTGTTCCACCATAAGGCCATTTTGCAGAAAGTGCAGTATACATTTCACCATTTGAAGCCGTAGCAAAATCATCTGAACATTGGATGGTAAATGCCAATACTTTTCCAGTTAAAGCATCACAATCCGATACAAATGCCGGGCCGCCCCAGTCTCCACAAGGACCACACCAAGTAGCCGTGTATTTGTAAAATAATGAATATTGTTTATCTGGAATGATTACACAACCTCCAACATCCTGGCTAGCTTCAGGGTTATAATTAACCGCTGCAGCATTCATACAGCCTTTGATAGGTTCAGTAGGTACTTCGGCACATGAGGCCAGGCTTAATGCGATCACTGCAATTAGCCCAAATGATTTAATGGTATTTGTTTTCATAAATTTGAATTTCTGTCTTTTTATAAAGTGACAACTAAGTTAAAAATAAGTTTTAGAACTGCAAAGGGGCTTTTAATTATTCTTTAATAATTCTTTGGGGAACATAATAGGGTATATCCTTCTCCTTTTTGAGCTGTTTCATTTGACTGGCGTACCTTTCATAGAGTTCAGAAGCCTTTGTTTTGTCCTTTTTGGCATACCAGGCATTGGCAGTATTTAACAACAAATCGGCAGAATTAGTAAAGTATTTCCAATGGGCATTGGCCTTATCTATGGCCTTATCATAAAGTTTTGCCTCTACCAGATTGGAAGTATATGTCTCCACGTATAACTGCAGATCTATATAGGTGAGTCCGTGGAGGTTCTTCCCCAAGGCGGTCTTCAGTTCAGCTTCTCCTTTCAGCTCCGCATACCATTTCATCCCCTTAAATGCCAGTATTTTATCTACCAAATCGGCCGATTCCTTATACTTCCTTTTGGACCCGTTTTCTTCTATTACCTTTCTGGAGGCCAATAGGAGTTCGATCCCCACCTTTTGTGCATCAAAATAGCTCTCGGCATACTGCACCGAATCGTATGTAGCCAAGGCTTCCAGGACCTTTCCATTTTTTATAAGTGCTTGTGCTCTTAGAACCTGCATCACACTTAAGTCAAAGGTTTCTTCTTTTTCCCAAATCAAGTGCTCATCCTTCCAATTAAAAATGCCGGTAACTATCGTAGCTTTCCCTGTCATTTGAGAAGATAAATAAACCTTGTTCTCTTTGAAATAACAGGAGGTGAACTTGTCGGGATAAAACCTCAGGGGAACATTGTTGATTTTTTCCAGGTAAATAATATCAGTACCATTGGCATCCCCATAAAGTAAAAATTCTTTGGTTTTTTTATTATAAGCAATGCATCCACTTTGGTATTTCACTTCGAACATTCTGGCGCCGTTTGGATTGATATCCACCAGAAAAAAATCAGTCGAGAGCTCTGTTTTCTTCATCCCTTTTTGAGCATAAGACATCAAAGGGGAAAGCCCTATGTATAAAAAAGCGATGATACAGAGGGTGTGCCTAGTCATTATTTAAGATTGACGATTAATGGTTTATAGTCTTTCGAAATAAAGTCTTTAATGGGCATTACGTAATTGATGGTTTTATCGTTCGTAATGGATGCATTTTTATAGGATACTTTTTTTACTGCGGTCGGAAAGGTAATCGTGGTATTAATAGTTGAAGAGGCCAGGATCATTTCCATTTCACCCAGGTCTTTCTTCATTTTGTCGGATTGCATTTTTTTAAGCGTTTTTTTGTCAATTTCCTCAAAAAAGAATTTTTTGCCCTTATAGGTCATCTTGGGTTTAGGCTCGGTCCCATCCCCTGATCCTGCTCCCATTCCCATCATCATACTATTGGCAGAGCCTCCGGCGCTCATCGCATTTACCAACGCCTCGGTAGAATTAAAATCGTAAGAAGTATACATCACGCCAGTGGTATCATAGGATACCTTTACGTTCGTAATCCCTGCCAGCCCTTCCAGTTGGATTTTAGATTTATTCAATGCTTCCATATCAGAAAAGCTGCCCATTCCTCCGGCACCTCCCCCATTTTCGTTTAACATGGCAACCATAGCTGTCATGTCAATTTTGTTTTCTATGCTGCCCGAATGATCGGCATTGAAACTAATCGTTCTAAAGATGGTGCATGAAGTAAAAGAGAAAACGAGGAGGGAAATTAAAAATAATTTTTTCATGATGGAAATTTTATCTTTACAGTGGCACCTTAATATAAGTACCTTGCCACGAAGTTAAGATAATTCCAATGGATTTTAAAACTGTCTCTAGCCGTTTGTGCAAAAAAAGTTAAATGTCGAAGTTCAAAATATACAAGGCATCTGCCGGCTCAGGAAAAACCTATTCTCTTGTTTTAGAATACCTGAAGATCCTGCTTCAGGATCCCAATGAATATAAACATATTCTGGCAGTTACTTTTACCAATGATGCCACCGAAGAAATGAAAACCAGGGTGTTAAACCAATTGAAGATACTGGTCGAATCTCCGGAGCAATCAAATTATATCGATGAATTTAAAAAAGAGGGCATAGAAGATCTTCCTTTTATTCAAAAAAGGGCCTCAGAGGCTCTTCAAAACATCTTGCACGATTATTCCAATTTTAATATTTGCACGATCGATACCTTTTTTCAAAAGATCCTGAGGGCTTTTGCAAAAGATATAGGATTATCAGCCGCTTATAATTTACAACTAGATACGGAATTGGCTATCCATGAGATCACGGAAAAAGTGATCTCCACTACAACAGACCAGAATAAGCAGGCCAAATGGCTCATGAAAGCGGCCATTGAAAAAATTGAGGAGGGCAAAAACTGGAACATCCGGGATGAATTAAAAACCCTCTTCAAAGAAACCTTCAAGGAAGGTTATCAGGTGAACGAAGAAAAAATAAAAGATAGTTTTCTGGATGAAAAGCGAATAGAGCAACTTCAAGAAAGGATAAAAAAAGAGATGGACTTTTTCGAAAAGACCATGATGGAAATTTCGAAACGCTGCCAGGAATTGGTGCAGCTATACGGCCTCGACCGGAATTCTTTTCCCTATAAAGAATCTTCATTTTTCGCCTGGGTGTTAAAATCGGGTGAAGGGGTCATCACCGAGCCCGGACAGCGATTTCTCGATGCCCTCGACAATGTAGAAAAATGGTATTCAAAGTCGACCGACAAAGCCCTTCGTGAATGCATCCTTCAGGCGTATGAAGGTGGATTGAACGATGAACTGAAAAAACTATATGCGTACTATGGTGATCATGTCGAAAACTACAATTCAAACCTGCTCATCAAACAAAACCTTTCGTATTTTGTTATGTTCGAATCGATGGTAGAAGAAATGATGAAATACAAAAGCGAAAACGATATCTTGTTTATTTCAGACACCAATCAATTCATCAGTGAGGTAATTGGCAATAATGACGAATCTTTTATTTTTGAAAAAGCAGGGAATTATTTTCATCATTACCTCATTGATGAGTTCCAAGACACTTCACAATTGCAATGGAAAAATTTCAAGCCCCTGATCAGTAATGCAGTTAGCCAGGGATATGTAAGCCTGGTTGTAGGGGATGTGAAGCAATCTATTTACCGGTTTCGGAATGGTGACTGGAAATTATTGCATGAACAAGCGGCAAAAGACATTACCCACCATGAAATTTTTAATTTAAAATCCAATCAAAGAAGTCTTGAACAGATCGTGAAGTTCAACAATACCTTGTATCATATTGCCCCTGACATTACCTCCAAGATATATCAGAACGATGTTGGGGTTGCTTCAGCCTGGGATCCAAAGTTCAAAGAATGTTATGCGGCCCAGGAACAAAATGTTCCGTCAAAAAATAAAGGTTCAGGAGGGTTTGTAAAGGTGAACCTGTTTACCGACCAGGATGAAGAGGAAGAGGATCATTCAGTAAAAACCCAAAAGCTCAACGAGCTGGTTTCTGATATTGATGATGCATTGAAAAGAGGTTATCAACCCGGCAACATAGCCATTCTTGTATTTACAAAAAAAGAAGCCTATACGGTGGCTAGTCATCTCCGAAAATATGTAGAAGAAAATAAGCTTCAGGATAAGATCAATATAGTTACACAAAGTTCCTTAAACATTGCCAATTCACATACCGTTCGGCTTATTGTGGCGGCTTTAAAATACCTGGTCAATAAAAAAGACCAGGTAAGCCTTTCCAATGTTTTTGCCGAATATCATCAACACTTTCTTCACCTGGAAGAAATTGACTTTTTAGAGGCGGAAGAGCATGAAAAAATAGAGGGATTTAAAAAAACAGCCATTATCATTAAGTCGCTTCCTCTCCATATTCTTATCGATCATATTATCCGGCTCTTCGAATTAGAACAAGATCCGAATGAGCATATATTTATACAACATTTTAAAGATGCCCTCTATGCTTACCTGCAAAAGAATGTGGACGATCTCTCCAATTTTATGGAATGGTGGGAAGACTCCTACGAAAAATTCCAGGTACAAGTTCCCCAAAACGAAAAATCTTTACAGATCATCACCATCCATAAATCAAAAGGGTTAGAATTTGATCTTGTATTTATTCCTTTTGCCGAATGGGGATTGGATAGCAGTGGATTAAAAGCTGATCTACTTTGGCTGGATCTACCCAGCCGACCAACAGACCCAGAAACAAATCAGGCTGAGGTAAAAACCATTCCAGTAAAATATGATAAAAAAATGCTGAATTCTTCGTTTAATGAAGAATACCTCGAGACCAAGTTCTACAATTATCTGGATAAGCTGAATTTACTCTATGTAGCTACCACCAGAGCAGTAAGGGAATTATATATCTATGCCGATCAGCCAAAAAGTTTTCAGTTGAAAGATCTCAAGCCGAATATCAAAACCATATTTAATCATATTTTTCAGCTCAACTTCCCTATAGAAGGAGAAGAATACCTTCAGCTCGACAGCTATAAAAACGCTGACAATGATCAGTTGATCATTGGAGAAAAAACAAAACCGGCCATCAGGAAGGTTGAAAAAGAAATGGGCGTTATAGAAGCCTCCATTGTATCTAATAATATTTTCGAATCATTGGCGATTCGCCAGCAGTCAACCGACCTAAGAGATGAACAATACGTAAAAAATGATGAGCTCAAACAAACAGGTATCCTTTTCCATGATATCATGGCCCATTCAAGTTCAAAGGAAGAAGCCTCCCAATTATTAAAAAAACGCTTGCTTCAACGAAAAGTAAGTCAGCGTGATTTTAGCCGTTTTCAACATGATTTTGAAATATTGTTCAACCATCCATGGATGAAAGAATGGTTGAAAAACTATATCTCCTATTCGGAATACAGCTTTTGTATACAGGATGCCATTTTAAAACCGGACAAGTTCTTTATCAATGAGAAGGAAGCAATCGTTATTGATTTTAAAACGGGTAGATCCATGCCTGAATATGCACATCAGGTAGCCAGTTATTGCAAAGCAGTCACCCAATTGTTCGGAAAACCTGCCCGGGGTTATGTGTACTATACCCAAACCCAACAATTTGATGAAATAGTTCTATGACCAGGTTCTTAGAAAAAACGGCCCAATATATCCACCGGCATCTTTATCCCGGAACGGAACATCTATTGGTATTGGTTCCGAATAAAAGAACGGGGTTGTTCCTCGAAAAGGAGATGGCCAAGATCATACCGCAGCCATTTATTCTTCCTAAAATAGAAACCATCGAAGAATTTATTGCTGGTCATTCGGCATCCGTTGAAGCTGATCCGTTGGAATTGAACCTAATGCTCTACCGGATATTTAAGAGCCATTTAACTATTTATGAAAGCTTCGACCAGTTTTATTATTGGGGCGAAATGCTGTTGAGAGATTATACTGATATCGATAAAAACCTGGTAAAAGCCAAAGCGCTTTTTCAGCTCATGGAGGATGAAAAGGAAATTGAAAAACAGTTCCAATACTTATTACCTGAGCAGATTGAAGTGATACAAAAATTCTGGAGTTCCTTTTCTCCTCCAGATTATACAGGAAATCAACAGGATTTTGTGGATACCTGGAGGGTGTTGAACAAGGTATATGATGAGCTTCAACAACAATTAAAGGACCAGGGAAAAGCCTACAGCGGTATGATGTTCAGGGAAGTTTCCGAAAAAATTACTTCCGCAGCATTGGAACTCCCCTTTGAAAAGATCCTTTTCGTTGGTTTCCATATTTTAACCAGGTCGGAAGAAAAGATGTTTGACTTTTATCACAAAAACAAAAGGGGAGTCTTCTTTTGGGATGTAGATGAATATTACCTGGACTCATCAAAAAGCAAAATAAAAAAACACGAAGCAGGTGCCTTTTTAAGGAAATATCTCAAAAGGTATGGCAATGCAGTCGAGACTTCCCATTTTACTCAAGCACCCCCTCAATTACATTTTATTGCATGCCCTAAGAACAACGGACAAGTACTTTCCATTAAAAAAATACTAGAAGAAAACAAGATCCCTTATGACCAGAAAACAGCAGTCATATTGTCGGATGAATCCATGCTTATTCCTTCATTACAAACCATTTCTGTGCCCAACGAGCCCATTAATATCACACTGGGTTATAAGCTTAAAAACAGTACTGTAAGTGCCTTGATCGATCATTGGCTCGAGATTTTTAAATATAAAACAAAGGACAAGTTCTATTATAAGCCCATCATCAAGTTTTTGAACAATGCATATATAAAAACTCTCTATCCTCAAGAAACCGAAGATTTTCAAACCGCGATCCTGGAAAACAACCTCATTTATATTTATCCTGAAGATCTGAAGGAATTTCCTTTCCTGCAAGAATTTCTGCTGATCGATCACCAATCATCCGAAGCAATTGTTCATCGGATCAAAGACTTGATCGAAAAAGTATATTACCGGTATTTTGACCAGGAGAACAAACAAGGACCTCAGATTTTCGAAACAGAAATATTGTACCAAGCATTACAGGCTTTTATTAAGCTCGAGGAGATCCTGCATGAAACCCGGTTGGAGATCCAGCCGGAAACCTTAAAAAAATTATTGTATAAATATTTAAACTCCGTTTCAGTCAATTTTTCAGGGGAACCCGTGGTTGGCCTGCAGGTAATGGGATTATTGGAATCAAGGAACCTGGATTTCGAAAATGTATTTATTTTAAATGCCAATGAAGGGGTACTTCCCCCTGCGATCACAAGCGGATCGTTTATTCCCTACCATTTGAGATATGGTTTCGATCTGCCTACCTATAGTAACAATGACAGTATGTTTGCTTATTATATCTATCGTTTGCTTCACCAGTCGAAAAATGTATACTTCTTGTACAACAATGTGGCAGATGAGCAAACCAAGGCAGAAGCATCGAGGTTTATTGTTCAACTTAAATTAGAATCAGGACTTCCCTATACAGAATATCAGCAAAAAATAGAATTTACAACACCTAGTGTATGGCCCATTAACATCCCGAAAACTGAAAGGGTGCAGAAGCAACTGGCCACCTATTTTTCCGAAGGAGAAACGAATTATTTAACTCCTTCTGCTTTGAATGTGTATATGGATTGCTCCCTTAAGTTTTATTTTAAATACATAGCCAATATCCAGGAGCTCGATCATGTTTCCGACGAAATAGATCCGGCTACTTTTGGAAATCTTCTGCACAATACCATGCAGAATGTATATATATTGTTTTCACGTTATACGCAAAAAACCATTATAGAAAAAGAAGATCTTACTACTTTATACTCTTTGGTAGACGAGGCAATAAGAGAGGCCATGATGAAGGAGTTTTCGAATCCTAAAAAGCCACGTCCGGTTGAATTGGTGGGAGATTATTATATCATTTCGCATATCCTACACCAATATGCCGAAAATATTTTGCGGATGGATGAGCAAACTGCTCCCAAACCTATTCCAGTGCTAGAAGAAAAGTACGTATTCAATTATCCTCATCGGCATCCTGTAAGGATCGGTGGAAGAATAGACCGGATTGATGTTCAGGAGGGGTTGGTTAGCGTATTGGATTATAAAACCGGCAAGATCGATAAGAAAAACGAGTTCAATCATGTCAGGGAGCTATTCGATCGGAGTAACAAAAAACGGAAGGATTATGTTTTTCAGATCTTCCTCTATACCTATTTGCTGGGGCAAAATGAATATGTAGGAAAAACGGTGGTTCCAAAGCTCCTCTTTATCAGGGAGAGTCATCAAAAAGACTTTCATGCGGCTGTGATGCATAAAAACGGGAAAATGTTAGAAAAAGTAAATTCTATTCAAGATTTTTCTGCTGAGTTCAAGCAAGAATTGAACGAACTATTGGATGAATTCTTTGATCCGGAGATTCCTTATCAGCAAACGGATAATCAAGATAAATGTCAATATTGTCCCTATGTGGATATTTGCAATAGAAGGCAGTAGATCATTCATTCCCCTTTTTGCCATCTACCTTCGGTAGATGTCCTTAGTTCCCGCAGAACT
>JANWKT010000004.1 GCA_025451235.1 Flavobacteriales bacterium
AAAGATAATAATATAAAAAATCAAATGATCTGACATTTGGGAGCAAATAAAAAAGCCCCACAAAATTTGTGAGGCCTTTTGCTCCCCGGGTAGGGCTTGAACCTACGACCCCATGATTAACAGTCATGTGCTCTAACCAACTGAGCTACCGAGGAATGTTTCCCTTATTTTACGGGGATGCAAATGTAATTGAAATCGTTTAAAATACAAATTTTGAAAGCTATGATTTTATAATTTAAAAGACTTGACCTGCACCCTTGATGCCGGCTAGCCAGGCGCCGGATGCAATTAATCCTCAAATGGTATCAGGATGTCTACCCTTGTGCCGGATGCTTTGCCTGTATCATCATACAAGTCGGTGATTTTGATCTCCGCAGGCTTATTCCTTAATTGGTTCACCAACTCTAACCTGTTCCGGGTGATCTTGATCCCTTTGGAGATATGCCCTGAAACAGAACTTTCCTTTAATTTCTCCCTTTGTACCCTGCCTATTCCATTGTCCTGTACTACACAGTGTAATGTATTACCATCCACTGTTTCGAATTGAAGCAATAAGGCAGCATCCGCCTTTTTGGGCAATAACCCATGCTTGATGGCATTTTCGCAGAAGGGCTGTAAGATCATGGTAGGAATTTTTACTTCGTAAATATCTACCGACTCCGCCATTTCAATTTTATATTCAAACTGGTTGTTGAACCTTAAGGCTTCCAATCCAAGATATAATTCAAGCATATTGATCTCGTCTGCCAAAGGAATTTCTTTCTTATCCGAATTATCCAACGTTAGCCGGAGCAACTTGGCAAACTTGGAGAGATAGATATTTGCCTCTGTTTTTTTATCTCTGTTGATCAGATTTTGAATAGATCCCAGTGAGTTAAAAATAAAATGAGGATTCATCTGCGCCTTGAGGGCCGTGAGCTCCAGCTCACCCAACATTTTATTCAGCCGGGTCTTCTCTTCCTCTTTTTTCTTGATCAATCGAACCCTTACTAAGATCCCACTTAAGAAAATGATGAACAATACCACCCCTAAAAACAATTGGAACCAGATGGTCTGCCAATAGGCAGGATAAATCACAAAAGTAATGCGGACTGACTCCTTACTTTCCACATTCTGGTGATTCACCGAATGTGCCACAAAGGTATATTTGCCAGGAGCCAATGCATTGTAATCGATGATACCCGTTGAGCTGTATTGATAGTTGGTATCCAACCCCTCCAACCTATATTTGAATTTCAATGCCCTTCCACTTTGAAAAGCAATGCCTATCAAATCCACCTCGATGTTGTTTTCGTCGTATTCGAGGACCAGGTTTTTTATATTCGATTTATGCTTATCGTTTACATAAAAAGCATTGAGCAAAATTTTTGGAGGCGTTGGATTTTTTATTTGCTCACTTTCCTTTACTGCACAAATTCCATCAATGGTTGATGCCCATAAATATCCTTTATAATGGGTTACATCATTTACCTCATCGGCAATCAACCCGTTTTGATGATCGATCGACCAGATGTCAATCCCACCATTCGCTCCTGCCTGGATCCTGTTGATCCCTTTGTTCAGACCCAGGTATAAACTACCATTCTTCGTACATTCAACTGCATAGATCAAATTGCTTGAAAGTCCTTTTGATTTATCGAGGTGAAACTCAATATTGTTGTTCGTAATTCCAAATACTCCTCGGCCATATGTTCCCACCCAAATAATCTGACGTTTTTCATCAATATCGATATCAGAGATCCTTGCATTTCCAAACAGACCAATTCCAAATGCCAATTCCATTTTATCCCCTTTGATCATGTTCAATCCCTTTTCATTCGAAAAATAAATGATCCCATTCCCCCCGTTTACCATGGCACTCACCCTACCCGAATTGAATTTACTTTCCACCTGAAAGGTTTTCAGGTTTACTTTAAAAATGGTTGAGCTGGTTCCCACCCAAACCACATTGTTATCTCCCACCACAATTTTTTTAACCGGGCTGATAGGGATTTCCCTCACAATACTTGATTTTCTAACCACGGTGATCCCATTGTCCTTGCCAAACCAAACCGATCCATCCGGCATAGCTGCACTGGCCATCACACGTGAAATTTCAAAAGCATCCTTAGGTGAATAAATGTTTTCGAGGTTGTTATTGGTGATGGTATAGATCTTCCCATCATCGGTTCCGGCATATATATAGTCGCCGCTTGCGCAAAGATTCAAGGTATTTCCTTGTTGGTTATCAGAAAATTTGAAATAGAGAACCGGATAACCGTGGATAAAAATCAATCCCTTGTTAATGGTACTTATCCAATAATGTCCTTCAAAATCCTGGGTAATGGAAGTGATCTTTTCTCCTTTCAGCACTCCTGTTTGGGTCAATTCATATCCCATATCCTTGTTTCTGGCATATACCGATATACCATCGGTGGTACCCACCCAAAGCCGGAGGTCATTTCCCTCATAAATACCGATGATCTTGGCTGTATTTTCCTTATCAAATTCTTTCTTATAGATTACTTGTTTACTATCCGGATCAATTACTTCAAAGTGATTATATCCATAGATCATGATATAGCCATTTCTCAGAAGGATGGATCGATGGGCTGTAAAAAACATGCGATCATCTTCGTAAATTCTTAGCTTTTTAATTTCCGATCCTTCAAAATAATAGATGATGCTGGTATTATTTGTGGTAAACCACATTCTTCCGCTTTGATCTTCAATAAATGCATCAATCTTTGAGGCATCCTCCAAATGAAATTTCTTCACAAGGGAATCATCCTGAAAAACATAGATATTATTTTTTCGATCGCCTAACCACAAACGGTTTTGCTTATCATGCCTAAAGCAGTTCACAAAAACCGAATCGCCAAAAACTTTAGGTGTAAAGGAGTGAACAAATCCACCTGGAGTAATATAACCTGGGATCCCGGTAAGGGTGGTGAACCAAATATTTCCTGTTTTATCTTCCGCGATATCAAATACCTCGTTATCGGTCAATCCTTCCGCCACTCCATAAGTAAGAAAATGTCGGCCATCGAAGCGGGTAATCCCTGTATTTCCTGAGATCCAAAGAAATCCTCGGGAGTCCCCAAAAACGCGGTATAAAACAGAAGAAGGCAGATCATCGGCCGTAGTAAACCGTTTATAATATATATTCTGCGCGGATATCCCGATAGCGCATGTGATTCCAAGAAAAAATAATACGAAGCGCTTTAAACAGCTTGACATCAGGAATTCAGATTAAAATGCTCTTAAACAGTGTACTAAAATAGCTAAATAATCCCAGAAACCATTTTTAAGGTCAAACTCTTTATTATGAAGAATTTATCTTGTACTTTTACAAATCTTAACAATTGGTACAATAATTGTAGGTAAAACAGGCTTTAAGATACTATGGCTGAGGAATTAATAGAAGTTACGGAGTCACGCAAAAAAGACCATATTGATCTGGCGTTTAAGTCTCAGGTAGATATGACCGATCATCGGTTTTATTATGAACCTTTGTTATCAGGACATCCTGAAAATAACCTGAAAGAAATTCCATTCATCGGTAAAAAATTCAAAGCTCCTATCTGGATATCGAGCATGACCGGTGGAACGGGTAAGGCCAAAACGATCAATGCTAATTTAGGAAAGGCCTGCCAGGAATTTGGTTTAGGAATGGGATTGGGATCTTGCCGGATCATATTAGAAGATGATACTTTTTTCGAGGATTTTAATTTACGGCCATTGATCGGAAATGATTATCCCTTTTTTGCAAATCTTGGGGTGGCCCAGCTAGAAGAACTCATCGTCCGTAAACGAATATCACAAGTAAATAAATTAGTTGATAAACTAAAGGCAGATGGACTCATTATTCATGTAAATCCATTGCAGGAATGGTTACAACCCGAGGGAGATCATTTTAGCATGACCTCGTTGCAGGTAGTGGAAGAAATTCTGAATGTGGCCGACTTCCCCATCATTGTAAAAGAAGTTGGACAGGGAATGGGTTATCATAGCCTGAAAGCCTTGTTTCAGCTCCCATTGGCTGCTATTGATTTTGCTGCTCATGGAGGAACTAATTTCGCCATGCTCGAGTTATTAAGGGCCGATGAGATCAATCGGGAATTATATACTCCACTTGCTCATGTAGGCCATACCGCTGAGGAAATGGTTGAGTTTACCAATAAGATCGTAGAAGAATTAGGGGATCAACGTAAATGTAATTTTGTGATCATCTCAGGTGGGATCAAAACATTTTTAGATGGTTATTACCTGATCAATAAAATAAATGTTCCGGCAATTTATGGAATGGCCTCTCCGTTTTTAAAACATGCCATGGGTGAGTATGCTCCTTTGAAATCATTTGTTGAACTTCAACTGGAAGGATTGAAGATTGCCAATGCCATGTTAAAGGTTAGATAAAAGAATGCTAGATAAGAACAATATGTTTTCCGGATTTTCGAAATTAAGCAAAGATGAGAAGTTAAAGATCATCGCAAAACTTACCAAAAACCCTGAGGAGTTTAGCGCTGAGATGAAAAGTTTCTGGCATCCCGATGAATCTTTACAAAAGAAATTCGACGAGTTCAGTGAGAATACCCTTACCAATTTTTACATGCCATTCGGTGTGGTTCCCAATGTAAAAATCAATGATAAGTTCTATACTATTCCGATGGTGATCGAAGAGAGCTCAGTAGTAGCTGCTGCTGCCAAAAGCGCTAAGTATTGGTTGGGAAGAGGGGGATTCAAGGCCGAAGTGGTGGACATGGTAAAATTGGGCCAGGTACATTTTTTATGGTCGGGAGATAAAACAAAACTCATCTCTCAATATCCATCCTTAAAAAAACTATTGATAGAAAATACTACGCATATTACCGCCAATATGAAAAAGCGGGGGGGCGGGATCCTGGATATTCAATTGATTGACCATACCAGCCAGGAACCTGGTTATTATCAACTGCTGGCCAGCTTCGATACCTGCGATTCGATGGGTGCAAATTTTATCAACTCCTGTTTGGAGGAATTTGCTTCTATTCTGAAAACCTGGTTCGAACAAAATGAGTCCTTTACGGCTGAAGAAAGAAAAGTTCATATTGTGATGAGCATACTTTCGAATTATACGCCGGATTGTTTGGTCAAGTGCTGGGTAGAATGTCCTATTAGTGAATTAGGAACTTTTGAGGATGGATCAACCGCTGAGGAATTTGCATGGAAATTCTCGAAAGCTATTAAAATTGCTCATATAGATCCATATAGGGCCACTACTCATAACAAAGGGATTTATAACGGGATTGATGCTGTAGTACTGGCAACGGGAAATGATTTCAGGGCAGTGGAAGCTTGTGGTCATGCGTATGCATCGCATACCGGATCCTATAAAAGTCTATCTGATCTTTCATTGGAAAACGGGATCTTCAAACTAACCCTTACGGTTCCTATGGCATTAGGCGTGGTGGGGGGCCTAACCAGCTTGCACCCTGTTGTAAAAAGAGGGTTAGAAATGTTGGGCAATCCATCAGCCAAAGAATTGATGATGATTGCTGCAACTATTGGTTTGGCAAATAATTTTTCGGCTGTAAAATCTTTAACCACCGTAGGCATTCAACAAGGGCATATGAAAATGCATCTTTTCAATATCATGAATCATTTCGATGCTACTGATGAGGAAAAGGAAAAAGCATTGGGATATTTTGCTACCGAATCAGTAAGCTTTACTACGGTTAGAGAGTTTATAGAAAAAATCAGGGACAAACAGCCCGTATAGCAATGTTGACATGGCAGCCGAGGAAATACACACCTTCAAATCTTCCGGAAAATTTCTCATTACTGCTGAATACCTCATCCTGAAAGGAGCAAAAGGACTTGCTCTTCCACTCAAGTATGGACAAATTCTTTCGGTTAAGCAAAATGGATCTGCATTCATCACCTGGAGCAGCCATGTTTTTAACAATACCTGGTTTGAGGCTGTCTTCCATGTAAAAGATCTTTCCATCCTTAGTTCGAATAATGATGATGTGGCCAACTCTCTTCAAAAGGTTTTCAGAGAATCCAGAAACTTGAATCCTGATTTTTTGCATATTGGAGTGGAAGCAACCATTACTGCCGATTTTAATTTAGCGTGGGGACTGGGCAGCAGTTCCACTCTCATCAATAATATTGCATCCTGGGCCCAGGTAGATCCTTACTTATTATTGGAAAAAACTTTTGGTGGATCAGGTTATGATATTGCCTGTGCAGGGGCCAAAGGGCCGATTACTTATCAGTTGCAGGAGGAATCCAGAATAGTGGAAGATGTTTCCTTTCATCCTCCCTTTCATAAAAATATTTTCTTCGTTTATCTTGGAAAAAAAATGAACTCCAGGACAGGGATGAGTTATTTTAAAGAAAAAGCCGAGTACAATGACAGGGCCCTCCAGGAAGTGAGTGCAATCACCGAAAAACTGATCGCCTGTAAGGACCTGGAGCAATTTGAAGGATTGTTGAATATGCATGAAGCCTTGCTCTCAGCTATTTTAAAAATGCCAACGATCCAAGAATCCCTATTCAGCAATTATCCACATACTATTAAATCAATGGGAGCCTGGGGTGGCGATTTTGTATTAGTTAGCGGCGAAAGTGAAGAACAAGTGAGAAAGTATTTCATCAGCAAAGGTCTCGAAATCATCATTCCTTATAAAGACATCGTACTTTCCTGATGGAGGAAATCATTGAAGCGGAGATTGCCATTATTGGTGCAGGTCCGGCGGGAACTACCTGTGCGTTGCATCTGGCTGATAGGGGAATTAAATGTATTATTATTGATAAGGCGCTCTTCCCCAGGGATAAGATCTGCGGAGATGCGATTAGCGGAAACGCAGTTTATGAGTTAGAAAAGCTTGGGATCCAATTCCCTTCTCTGTTTACAAATTTTCCGGAAAAAATAGCTACCTCCGGCATTAAGTTCGTAGCTCCCTCAGGTAAATCACTCTATTTAAAAATGAAAAAAAAGAGAGCAGGATTTACCCATGCCGGTTATGTTTCGGAACGAATACATTACGACCATTTTTTATTAGAACAGGTAAAGAAAAACAGTTTGATAAAGGTGGTAGAAGGAATCCAAATACATGAGGTGTACCAGGAGCCGGATCATATTCAATTAAAATCGAAAGATGGTAAGTTTATCATCAAAGCACAGCTTGTGGTAGGTGCTGATGGTGCTCATTCTGCCATAGCCAAACTAACAGGGAGAACTGATATTGATAAAAAACATTATAGCGGTGGGCTTCGACAATATTGGGAAAATGTAACCGGGTTTGATGAAGGAGATCCCATAGAACTTCATTTTTATAAAAATACTTTACCTGGTTATTTCTGGATATTCCCTATCAAAGGAAATAAAGCCAATGTGGGAATAGGCATTAAGTCAGATGTGATCAGCAAAAAGAAGATCAATCTAAAACAGTTGATGGAAAGCATCATCCAAGAACATCCACTGGTTGCTCCCCGGTTCGAACAGGCAAAGCCGCTTGAAGAACCGAAAGGGTTTGGATTACCTTTGGGATCGAAAAAAAAATCGCTTTCAGGTAACCGATTCCTTTTATTGGGAGATGCTGCTTCGTTGATCGACCCCTTTACCGGCGAAGGAATCGGAAATGCCATGATCAGCGGAAGAATAGCTGCAGCCCATATTGAAAATTGTTTGAAAGAAAAAAGGTACGATGAGGTTTTTAATGCTCAATATGATCAGGCGATTTATAAAAAACTGAGCAATGAGCTTAATATTAGCCAGCGTTTACAAAAAATGCTCAACCGGCCTTGGCTTTTTAACTGGATTGTAAGAAAAGCAAATTCAAATAAGCACCTGCATGAATTTATTGAAGATATGTTAGATGATCCGAACCAAAGAAAACAGATCACCCGGTTTTCTTTTTATTATAAATTGATGTTTAACCCAAAAAAATGATGCAAAAATCATCAATTTTACGACCTTTGTAACATGAATACACTTGAGAAAAAAACACTTGTAATGGAAAATCCATCGCTGGTTTTTAAATCTGATATCCCTTCGGGTTCTGTTGCCTGGCAAAGCCCATCCAATATTGCGCTTGTTAAATACTGGGGCAAAAAAGATATTCAAATTCCCTGTAATCCTTCGGTAAGTTTTACGTTGAGTACCTCCACTACCGAAACCAGGCTTGAATTTGAACCAAATACCGAAGGCCGGGTTTCAATAGAATTTTACCTGGATAAAGTGAGAAATGAAAAATTTGAAACAAAGATCGTTTCCTTCCTGGATTCCATTGTTCCTATATTCCCATTTCTGAATCAATTAAAATTTAAAGCATATTCCAGCAATACATTTCCGCATTCAGCAGGAATTGCTTCCTCTGCATCAGGTATGAGTGCTCTGGCATTATGCTTATGTGCTATTGAAAAGCAATATTTTAATACCCTTGCCATTGAAAATGAGTTTTACCAGAAAGCCTCTTATATCGCCAGATTAGGATCAGGAAGTGCATGCCGTTCTTTATATGGTGGCATTGTAAGCTGGGGTGAAATTGCAGGAGTAACCAATACTTCGAATGAATATGGAACTTGCCTGAATGATGTTGTTCATCCCGATTTCCTGAATTTTAAAGATAGCATCCTGATTGTTGACGCGGCCCAGAAAAAAGTATCCAGCCGGGTAGGTCATGGCCTAATGAATACCAATCCATTCTCCATGGAACGATTTAAGCAAGCCAATACCAATATAGCGGCCCTGTTAAAAGCCATGAAGGAAAATGATATGGAGACCTTTATGTCCATTACAGAGTCCGAAGCCCTTACACTGCATGCCATGATGATGACCTCCATGCCTTACTTTTTATTGATGAAACCCAATACCATCACCCTCATTGAAAAAATATGGGATTATAGGCAACAAACCGGAAATCCGGTATGTTTTACCTTGGATGCTGGACCCAATATACATTTATTATATCCACAACGAATTGAAAATGAGGTAAGTAAGTTTATAAAGGCCGATTTAACAAATTTTTTGCATGATTCTTGCTGGTTAGAGGACTGTGTCGGCAACGGCCCTAAAATCGTTTAACTATGAAAACCTCTACAGAGTCAAAATTTAATTCTAAAATCCTACTTTTTGGGGAATATAGTCTTATCCATGATTCTATGGCATTGAGTATTCCTTTCGAATCTTTCGAAGGGAACCTTACTTATTCGCCCGTTAAATTAAATGCAGCAGAAGCTAAAGAAAGCAATGAGCATATGGCCAAATATGCGGAGTACCTGAAAGAATTGATCCACCAGGGGGAGCTTAAATTCGTTTTTGATATTGAGGCCTTCGAGGAAGATATTGCCAAAGGCATTGTGTTCGACAGTTCTATTCCGCAAGGTTATGGGGTAGGGAGCTCAGGAGCTTTGGTGGCTGCTTTGTATGAAAAATATGCGATCGAAAAGATCCCAAATACCGGAGAATTAAGCAATTCGCAACTGGTTAAGTTAAAAGAGGCCTTGTCTCAAATGGAATCTTATTTCCATGGAAAGTCATCTGGTCTTGACCCGCTGATCTGTTATATGAAACGCCCCATGCTCATCAATAACAAAGAAAGTATTGATGCCGTAGGGATGCCTACTACCAATGAAAATGGTAAAGGGGGTATATTTTTGATCGATACAGGTCAGACTGGCGAGACCCAACCATTGGTGAATTTATTTGTAGAAAAATGTAAAGAAGAAGGGTTCCTGCATGTCATCAAAGACGAGCTGATCCCTTTCAATAATAACTGTATCAAGTCATTCCTAAAAGGTGAGATCAAGGATATGTTCAGCAACTTAAAAGAGCTGAGCAAGTTTTTATTAGGCCGGATGTCACCAATGATCCCCAGAAAGTTCCGTAAGGTGTGGAAACAAGGTATCGAAACCGAATCCTATTATCTGAAGTTATGTGGATCAGGTGGAGGCGGGTTTATCCTTGGCTTTACCGAGGACATGGAAAAGGCAAAACAGGAGTTGAAAGATTATAAGATTGATGTCATTCATCGGTTTTAATATTTAAAATATTCCAAAAACAATATGAGCTCTCCCGGTTGAACCGGGAGGGCTTTTTTATTGGGGTCCTGCCCTAAACACAAGCCAGGCAGGGTTTCCACAGTGGGTTATCGGACTATCTGAATCGTTTATTGAGTAACACTAAGATCATTTGCCGTTGATTTTAGTCAACGGTAAAGAAGATCTCTTAAGAAAGGGCTTTAGCCCCATAAAAAGGATGCCCGTCCGTTCCGAATCGAACATTTGGGCAGGTCGCTTCCATCCCTTGCACAAAACAATTATCTTTGTACACCTTTAGAAGCAGCATGAATCGCCAACTATACACCGTTTTAATTTTTACCAGCCTTTCGGTATGGTTGCTCGGTTGTGGAAAAACTGCGTTAAAAGGTGATCCGAATTCCACCAATACCAACATCGAAAATAACGTTGACGAAAAAAATAAAAAACCTGTTATTAAAGATAAAGGCAACCGTAACTCAACCACAACTGCCGACCTAAAAAATATTGATACCAATTTATTCCGCATTGATACAGTACTTGCTGTACCTAACTATCAATTAGCTCTTACGAAAGAAAGATATAATGCGGATAAGAAAAAGATCTCAGAAGATGATCAATGGTTCAATCCTATCACCATCTATGTGATCAAAACAGAAAATGATTCAATCGTGTACAAACAGAAGTTTGATGAAAATCAATTTGTAACTACCTTTTCTTTTCGGAATAACTCAGAAAATTATATAACCCTTTCTTCGAATGGAGGCGGCTCAGGATTTATTTCCAATTTATACCGAATAGAAACCGGCAAGCTCATTCAATTTAAAAATATATTTACCTATTCAGAACTTAGCTATTATTCCTTTAACACTGACAATACAGAAATTCTTTGCTTGCATGGTATTTGGGACCTGTTCCATGAAAGTGAAGATGGAGAAATAGGAGAAACCCATTTTGCTGATCATGCCTACGATATTATTACAGTGAATTTGAATGAGGCAGAACCATCACCTATCAGCCACGGGGTCACCAAACTTAAGTATCCGAGTGAGGATAGCGGGACCACCTTTGGTGAACTATTAAATCTTATTCAGAAAAAAGAGCCTAAGCTTTTGAAAGGCATCCATGTTGAGAAATATGGAACTCAATGAAAAACCTGAGAAAATATATCAGGAAATTCTTCTCTGTATTTTCCACCAAATACCGGATCCAAGTATTGGATGTAGACCATTTTGAGCATAAAGCCAGTTTCAGGTTGTCCGCCCTGCAGATCTTTATTGCCTTTATCACTACCATGACGGTACTGATCTTTTTAACTATTTATCTGGTGGCCTTTACCGGATTTAGAGAGTATATCCCCGGATATGCAGATCAAAAATCAAAAAAACAGATCAATGATATGTTGGTGGTAACCGATTCCTTAGAAGAAAAGGTAATTGCCAATGAAAAATATATCATCAACCTGCAAAATATATTCACGAATAAACTCACCGCCGACGATCCTTATAAAAAGGATACAACAAAAAATTATTCGATGATCAAGAATTCAAAAAGTAAGGAAGATTCATTGTTAAGGAAAGAGGTACAGGAGGCAGATCAATACAATATACAAGCAAACAAGGCTTCCGCCGGCATATCGAATGTATTGTTCTTTACACCCATCCGAGGAAAAATCGTACAAAAATTCCAATCAGAAAAAAGGAATTATGGGCTTACCATAACCACCGGAAAGGATGAAACCATTAAATGTATCCTGGATGGTACGGTGCTTCTTTCAGCATGGACCCCTGAAGACTCTTATATCATGGCCATTCAACACAATGATCAATTCGTAAGTATATATAAGCATTGCTCCACCGTATTAAAGAAAGAGGGAGATTTTATCAAGGCAGGAGAACCTATTGCGTTTGTGGCTCAAACCAATGGAGTGATCAAAGAGCCTTATATTCTATTTGAACTTTGGTACCGTGGTTATCCTATTGATCCGGCCAAATTCATGATCTTTTAATAATCAACGCTTGATGCAACGCACGGGCATATATAATGTCTGCGGATCACTTTCAAATGCCATGGTCCCATTTTCGGTAACCACCACATATTTCCGTTTGCCATTTTTATAATCATTTGCCCAATGATAAGAAGCGGATCCGGTGGAATAATATTTTTTTTCCTCCCAATTATAAAACCCAAGCTTAGTTAAACCAATGCTGCTGTTGTTATTATTTGCGGGATCAAATACTGTCGTATAGTTCCCGGCATTGCTTTGTAACAGCCCATCCCATTCCTTTACTGTAGGCAGATCCCATCCGGCAGGACATACATCTTCCTTGCTTTTGATGGTGACCATTAATTCGTTTTCCTTTAAGTGAAGTTTCTCAGAAGTATTTTTATAATCTTCACACATCCACCATGTATTTCCGATCTTCCGGGCCGGAAATTTTACACTTTCCACCGTAAAATATTCAATTTCTCCAAGAGAAATAGGTTGGTATGAGAAACGGAAAAAAGTATCTCTGGCTCCGCAGGCATTTCTTACTTGCAGCGAAATGGCAACAAACGACGAATTGTAGGGGAGAGAAAATATATGAGGAGAGCTTTTAACTTTAATGGGCTGAGCGCTCTGCAAGAAATAGAAATCCAGAGAATCATTCGGGCTTTTGGTGAAATAAATATATCCCAGGTTTTCTTTCTGCACCAATGAATCTATTTTTAGCATGGTGGGCTGAGGAGTGCATTCACCACAAATTTCCTTCCATGAACCTGCAAACCAATAATTGAGACAACCCGAAGTGGTATTAAATACAAAATATCCATCAGCCGCTACCAGTTGGTTGATCTCGGTTTGGGTCATAGAAGGAATACAATCCTTGGTCTTCTTATCAGGCAATACAATTTGAGCTGCCAATGAAAGAGGAAGAAAAAACAGCATACATAGAAACTTCATAGATGAATTCAAGATACGAAACTAAGTCGACCGGACATATTTTTCGACTATGGGTTTACGGGTCCAGATGAAATGCCGGCTCCAATATTGGTTAAAGATGATCCACTTCCATTTCCATTTACAGAATAGCCTGTAATGCCACCAATGCCCATTACACAGCCTGTTCCACAAGGACATGCTCCTCCGGCTCCGTTGGCTCCTGCTACCCCTAACGCTCCACCGGCTCCCCCATTCCCACCATTGTTATTTGCTGAACATCCTGCTGCTGCTATGGATCCGGCATTCACTCCTCCAGCTCCTCCAGCTACCGCTGTTCCATTGGCACCTGCAGTACTGCAACCAATTCTGCCTCCACAGGGACATCCACCGCCTGATCCACAGTTATAACAGTTATTGGTTCCGCCGGTTCCTATTGGAGTTCCGGCACCACCGCCACCGCCACCACCTGCGGAGCAACAACCTCCTTGACCGCCGCCGCCGCCGCCGCCGCCGCCGCGAATGGTTCCGGAGTTAAATACCTTCACTTGAACACCAGCATTCGTTAGAATTGCAGGCCCCCCTGCCCCTCCATTCTGGCCATTGTTATCTGCAAGGCAAACGGCGTCACTTTCAGATGCACCTTGGCCACCATTACCGCCACCGGCCAGTATAGTTCCATAATTATATAAAATTACTTTTGCTCCTGCCGGCATGGTAGATGCATTGAAACCGGGATTACCAGCTGTGCCAGGCGCACCGCCATTTCCAGCAGCCTGCAAAGTGTTTCCTACCATTACATATACGCAATAAGTTTTGGCGGTTGGAGTCCCAATAGCGGTCGCCAGGTTATAGCCGGTTTGATTTGCACTGATCACCACCACTTGATCGCAATGGTCACATAAGCTATTCCAAAAACCCGTTGCAGGTGCAAATGGAGTGGATTGAGTATCCCAGAATTCAAAACAGTTCAGATCAGTATTATAAATAAGAAGTCCTTCTGCAGCTGCATTCACTGCTGGGGTCATGGCGTCCCGTTGTGCAGAAGTTAATCTTGGGACGAGTAGGCCTTTGGTTGTGGAGTTGATTTCCAATGCTGATCTGGAATTAGGGATCCCTGCATTCCCGGTTCCTGTATTCTCAGCTGCCACCACCATTCCACCACCATTATCTGCAAACATCCCAGCAATGGCATTTGTTCCAGCGCCAACACCTCCACCCTGATCCGTAAAAAATTTAATAGGTCCCCAATTGGCCGCTAAACGTATCCAATTGCCGAAAGGTTGAGAATATAAACCCAAATCGTTAGTACCAACAATTGCTCCAGCTGCCTTTTGTATAACCCCATTCGCTACGTTGATCCTACCATTTACATCCAATGTTTGTATAGGGGCTATCTGATTAATTCCCACATTTCCTGTATTCAACACCCTCATTCTTTCTGTATTATTGGTTCGAACAACGAGTGATTGGTTATCAGTCGTCCCTAAGAAATTAACTCCCGGTGCGGTTCCTGCATTACCGGTTGTCAACCAGCCAACACTTATTGCCCCAGAATTCAAACGAACCCAAGCAGTTGCAGGTGTACTCCAATAATAATATCCAGGGGTTACATCCCCCACTGTGGCTGTATTAAAAACCAGCAATGAATTGACCGGAGCCACCACCGGGGCAGCCACTGTTGTCATGGTAAGTGCTACCCTCGGTACCAAAAGCCCCATATTAGGAGCGTCCACATCCAGCATAGCACTGGCATTACCCGCAGCACCAGTGGTGTTAATGGCTACATTTTGTGCGAAAACGGAAACTGATAAAAATACCAGGCAACAAATAGTTGCTAAAAATCGGTTCTTTTTCATGTTGTAAAAATAAAGAATTCCATTGCGCCCGGTCATTACTAAGATGCAAAGATAGAGAGGATAGGTTGCTTGTAAAGCCTTATAATTGTTAAAAATAAATTAATAAGCTCACCAATAATAAATCTTTACGACATTATGGGTTAAGGTGGCCGGTCTTTTTCTGGGATTCCAGAAATACAATACCATGCGTGTGGTTGCCGGAGAAATATTCTGAATATAAATTCGGTGGTGAAAATCGTATCCTTGGTTCCATTCCGTTCGGGTTAAATGGAATTCCTGGGTTTCCAAAGTAGCTGGCACTCCGTTTACATCCGTACCCAAGCTAAACATCCCAAAAAAGATGGGATCCTTGTTCAGGAAATGCGTGTTGAAATCAAAACATAGGTTCCTATATTTTTTCAGGGTATCACTGTCAAAGAAATTGATGTATTCCTCGGTAGTATTTGTTATATCTCCCAGGTTATACCCGGTAATCAGCTGTAGTTTGAGTTTCTCTTTTCTTTCCAACAAACGAATTCCTGAATAAGGGGATTCCATAAGGATATTATAATAATCCTGTGCATAGGCATTGTTATTGTCATCGTACAACAATAAATAATCATAATAAAAAGAAGGATAATCCTTCGTCTGTATATCATTTAATTTTCCTCCAGTTGCATGGTTGTAGTAAGCCCATATCATGTCCATTAAAACATATCCACCTATCGAGACCTGTTCGGGTTGATCTCCGGCCCGTTTTTCAATTTCCTGATAAAATGCATTGGGAATATGCTCGTAATACCAATAAGATGAATGTGTAATATTTATATTCAATAAAAAATGGATAGGTGCTGCCAACCATATCAACACCAGGTATTTTATTCTTTTGAATGGAAGATGGTCCAAAGAGAAACAGAAAAATGCGACCAGGAAAAAATAAAAATACATGGCAGTTCTGTCTTCCGGATAATTCACATGCATGATCTTTTGCAATAAAACCGTGGCCAATATATTTCCAAGGAACAGCCATGCAAACAGCCATCGGTAGGTGAAAAGAAAATTTCTAAATCCTTCAGAAAATTTACCTGCTCCCAACATAACAACGGCCACAGCGGCCAGCACAATAAAGAAAATAGCCACCATAACCTGCCACTCATCATAAATAAGCATCACGAGTGACCAAACGGTTACCTCATAAAATCCTTTATCACTTCCATAATAGAGAAGTCCCATTTTTTTCATATCCATCGATAAGATAGCAGCTCCAACAATCGGTAAAAAGCCAATAATGGTATACAGGCCTTTCAACAACCATTTTTTACCTTTCCAAAAAAATGATAAAACAAGAAGGCTGTTGAGGATCAAAACGGTATTGAATAAGGTAAGATTGGCCATCAATGCTAACGTAGAAAAAATATAGAAAGGCCAAAGTTTACCAGGATCGGCATTTTTAAAATATCGGAGTAGATAAAAGATGGCTGCCATTAACAGTGCCATCGACATGGCATATCCACGGGAATAGCCAAAATATTCCATTAGATTATGTACTCCCAGCATTCCACATAAAAAACCAATCCTAACCAGATTGGATTGTAAGAACTGGCTGGTCTTATAAACGTATATTACAAAAAGCGGAAAAAAAACTAAGCTGGCCAGTCTTAACTGTAAGCTCCCATAACCAAATATTTTATAAAAAAACGAGGATAAAAAAGAATTGAGTATATGGTTATTGGCATCCCAATGAGCGTAATATGGCATCCATTCATTGCGCTGAACATAATGCATGAAAGTCGCAGCTTCATCATGCACCGGTGGAACATAGATAGAACGAAGAATGAGGTAAATAAAAACGCCGGCCGCCGAAAAAAAATATATATTCTTTATGGTAAAAAAGCGCTTCATGTTCGAAGGATAAAGATAGGAAAGAAATCATGGTACAAAAGTTTTCCACCGAAGTACGAATAAAATCATACGAACCTACGAACTACGAACCGCTCTGGGCAAGGTTCGTAGTTCGTAAGTTCGCACCCGTTCGTACTTCGATGGAAATAAAAAGATACAGCGAAAAGCCGGATAAAGCTCCAAAATATTGTATACTTTTGATGAAAGACAGGAATAATGGGCATCAAATCGCTGATCATAAAACCATACGCCAAATACATGGCCAAAAAAGTAAAGGTATGGAGCGGGAAACCATTCGAAATGCAAGACCTGGTTTTTAATGAATTGGTACATGAAGGAAAACAAACGCTGTTTGGAAAGGACCATGAATTTGAGAAAATAAAAACCTACGAAGATTTTAAAAAACAAGTTCCCGTTAGAGATTACGAAGGACTAAAAGGGTATATAGAGAAAATAAAAAAAGGTGAAGCGAATATTTTATGGCCTGGCAAGCCAGTTTATTTTGCCAAGACCTCAGGAACTACCTCTGGTGTAAAATATATTCCCATCACACAGGATTCTTTACCCAATCACGTGGGATCTGCCAGGAATGCAGTATTCTGCTATATAGCAGAAACCGGCAACGCTTCTTTTTTTGACGGAAGAATGATCTTTTTATCAGGGAGCCCGGAATTAGAAAAAGTAGGGGGTGTTTTAACGGGAAGATTATCAGGCATCGTTAATCATGAGATTCCATTTTATGTAAAACGCAACCAGCTACCTTCGTGGAAAACCAATTGTATTGAGGATTGGGAGACAAAAGTACAAGCCATCGTGGAAGAAACCTACCAGGAAAACCTCACCTTGATTGGCGGTATTCCCTCATGGGTACAGATGTATTTTGAAAAACTGCAAGAGAAGACCGGTAAAAAAACCATCGGTGAAATTTTCCCTGACCTGCAACTCTATGTATACGGTGGGGTGAATTACGAACCCTATAGGAAAAAATTTGAAGCAGCTTTGGGTCGCTCCGTGCAAAGCATTGAAGTATATCCCGCCTCGGAAGGTTTTATTGCTTTCCAGGATTCGCAAAAAGAAAAGGGATTGTTATTGATGGTAAATGCCGGTATTTTTTATGAGTTCATTCCAGCCAATGAAGTCTTTAACGAAAACCCTACCCGCCTCTCCTTAAAAGATGTGGAGTTAGATAAGAACTATGCCATTGTTTTAAATACGAATGCAGGTTTATGGGGATATTTAATTGGAGATACCGTAAAATTCGTGTCGAAAGATCCGTATAGAATTGTGGTAACCGGCCGGACCAAACATTTTATTTCGGCTTTTGGAGAACATGTGATCGCTGAAGAGGTAGAAGAGGCCCTGCGAATCGCCAGCGAAGGGTTGGATGTGCTGGTAAATGAATTCCATGTAGCACCTATGGTAAATACCTCCAACGGAGAACTCCCTTACCACGAATGGTTGATCGATTTCGATAAGAAACCCGTGGACATGGAGAATTTCCGGTTAAAAATTGATGCTTCGCTGCAAAAGAAAAATATTTATTATGCCGACCTGATCGAAGGAAAGATCCTGCAGCCCTTAAAAATTACTCCAGTAAAAAAGAATGCCTTTATTGAATATATGAAGAAAGAAGGGAAGCTAGGTGGACAAAACAAAGTGGCCAGGCTGGCAGATAATAGAAAGGTGGCGGATGAATTGGAGAAGGAATAAAAAAAGATCGAACCATAATTTTCAGTATATTTGATCATCTATACGACCGGGCCAAAACATAGTTGTATGAAAAAATGTCTATTTTTTTTATTGGTCTTAGGTTATTTCCATCCTAGTATTGGGCAAACCAACAAATATTACAATGCAAATGAAAGCTGGACACAGACTACAGTTTGTATGACCATGGGACAACCCTGGTGTATAGAATCTAATTATTATTTTATAAATGGTGACACTTTATTGTTGGGGGATACCCTTAAAAAAGTACTCGTTCTGGAACGGCATTGGATAGGAGGCGGGTTTTCTCCCTATCAAGGATCCATGACTGATCCTGTCTATCTTGTGAAAGAAGAAAATGATACTGTTACTGTTTTGAGTATCAACAGCCCTGATCTAATTACCGACTCTGCCGTTTTTTATTACGATTTCAATAATTCGATATTATACACATGGTACTATTACTCAGATGGAAATCCTAATTATGGCACCCAGAATTATGGCATGAACATGCAGGATTCCATAGTTATAGGAGGTGTAACTAGGCGGATCTTTTATACAGAAGGGCCCACGTATGAGGGTGCTTTCTGTAATAGCTGGGGGCCGGTAACTCCTATAACCGATCCCAATTTATTTGATGGCTGGCAGCATCTTCAATGCTATGCGGGCAATGATTCGATCCATATTAATTATTCTGGAGAGGTCTGGCCAGGAAATGCCGATATATTAAATCCACCAGTTCCTGGCAACTGTAACCTGGACAATATTTATTGGAGCAGCATTGATGAATACTATGATCAGCTGATCGATTTATATCCAAATCCTGCATCCAACGAGCTTCGCATTTCCCAACCCAACGGGAATGGTTTTGTGATCGGGAATATTAATAACTCCTTAGGCCAACCAATATCTGTTAGAAAAATAGATGAAGATGAATTAGATGTATCTGCGTTAACTCCGGGAATTTATTTTCTCCAGATCAATACCGGAAAAAATATATTCTATCGAAAATTCATGAAAGAATAACCATCTCACCAACGGGCTATTGAACGGAAGGCAGCGTGGTTTCGGTAGATTCATGTTCCTTAAATTTATCAGCCCAAAGCTCTACAATAATTCTGATCCACATTATAAATGCAGGCAACGCTTTTAAATGATATTTAAATCCAATATCGTTTTTTACAAATCTAGGGACCAGGTCGGAAAAGCAAACAGACAGTACAAAAAACACCAGTATTATTAAAACATGGTCGAACCATTTTCGTTTTCTGCAGAAATACCATAGTCCGATTCCTACCATGACAATTATATAAGTGGATGATTCGGATTTATGATTAAAACATACAACCCAGATGAATAAACCGGCCAAACATAAAAGTTTAAATCTGCTATGATTCCATTTACCTACCTGTAAAAAACTGACTAACATAATAAGTAAGCTAATCACAAGAACCCATATTTTGGGCACTACTATTCCAGTTGTAGTAAATACCATGCTGTATACCGACATCCCCGCAAAATCATAATCCTTTGATATTTGTAACAGCCACTTGTCATAAACACCTAATAATTCAGTCCAGGGCATTACGATCAATGGAAGAAAGAAAAGGATCATACCCCACATGATCGAATAAAAGATCAATCTGAATTTTTTTGGATAAAATAAAAACAAGGCAAAAGCCCCCAATCCAAATATTTTAATGAATCCTGTACCCACTATCAATAGGGTAGCTAGTAGGTAATGTCTTTTTTCCAGCCTTGTCCATGCAATAATGAGTAACCCAACAATTAATACATTGGTTTGCAGGCTTTGAACCGATACCCAATATTCAAAAAAAATAAAGTAGATCAACCCGGCTTTATTGTTATTTGTAAAACCCGGAATTGATTTTATGGCGACAACTGTAACTATGTATGAAATCAGACACCATAACAATACGCCTACCCAATTGGGAAGCTGGGCAAAGCCACCAAATAACAAAGCAAAAGAAGGACTGTATTTATAGGTATAACAATGTTCGGCAGGGTGTTCAGCATATAAATCATGGTCGCCCAGGAGATGATAATGTGCAGATTGAAACACCTTATAGTTAGAGAGTGCTCCACATTGGCCGATATTTGGGGGGGTAAAATAAACTTTAAAGAAGAGAAAAATAGTAAGACCTAGCAATACAAAGGCCGCTGTTTGAAAGCTAAAAATAAACCGGGCTAATTTGTTGCTTCTCATGTTGTAAAACTACAACTATTCCAGTTATCTCATCAGCACAAATCCCGCCCATTTATAGGGTTCATCCCTGTATTTATTTTTCATGGTATCCTGGGTGGCTTTAAATGCCTTGGGTATGGACTTTTTTGTTAACAGGTTTTGATAAAATAGGGTCATAAAGTCGGAGGTTTCTTTATCCAATACCTTCCATAACGTCATGATAATATATTCCACTCCTGCCATTTTAAAGGCACGCTGTAAACCATACACTCCTTCACTTCCTTTGATATCTCCCAAACCTGTTTCGCAAGCCGACATGACCACCAGCTTGGTATTGGGCAGGTATAGGTTCGATACCTCATGGGCAGTAAGTATTCCATCCTCTACCCCTTCCATGGGTTCTCCCCCCTTCCAAACATAATTGGCACCAGCCAATATTAAACCAGAGCGAAATAAAGGATTATCGGAGTATTTAAACACCGTTTCATTGTTCACCACTTGCTTGTCAATATCTTCTTTCTTTTTAATAGGATCAGGAAAGAAAAAGCCGTGGGTAGAAAAATGCAAAATGGAGGGACTGTTTTTTGCATCCAGGTTCTTCACTTCCTCTTCGGTTCCCAACTCTTCCGTAAACATTACAGAAGTAATTTTATTTTTATTCAACAGGTCGCTGATATTTTGTACTTCCTTTTTTGCTCCTGCCAGATAACTCCAGCTGCCTCCACGGGAAACGGTATCAATCACCAAAGCACCCGAAACCATATTATCATTTTTCCCTTTATTCTCTCCATGTTTGATGGCCATGGTTTTTAATAACACTGTATCCACATTGTATTGAATTCCTCCAAAGAGGGCAATAGAAGTTGGAATAAAGGTACCTGTATCCACCTCTAATAGTTTTGCCGTACTGGTTAAACGGTTCAAACTATACTTATCCGATAAGAGTTTCGTATCTGGCATAGGTATGGCATCAAAAGTGAGATGGTGAAGATACCCTGAAGGAGAATAATACACTTCCTTGACATTTTTTAAATAAGGTTCCAGGGGTTCCCAAATGAGCTGGTAAAGTGAATCTCCATACGATATATTATTCTCAACGGTTCTTACCTGGGCATCGGTATATAATAAGTTGGCAAAAGTCCGGAGGCTATCGCCCGAAAACAATCCCTTGAGTTGTTTTTCTTCAAACAGCGGAATATATACCGGGGTTGTATCTCCCTGACGAATGATCATTACGGAATACCGCACCGAATCGGTCCAGTGTTTGCCATTGTTATAGTTAAATGAAATAAATTCCAATGCTGCTTCGGATGGTTTTAAGTGTTCCTGAATATTTTTCCAGTGAGAAAACGATGCTTGATTTTTTTTAAATGCGTTGGAGGAGCGGGTTAGACTCTTCTCCAACAAATTGGCCTGATCCGTCCAACCGGTCAAGTCAACGCTTCTATCTGCAAGAGGTTTACTCAGTTCTTTTGCTATCAGCAAATTATATTTTTTCCATTGATCAAATATTTCGGCGACGCTATCACCTCCCTCCATGAGAATAAACTTTTTTAATTCCATCTTTTCGTTCAGGATCAATCCACGGGTGGCTAACTGGATATCAAAAGCGGCACCTCCCATTTGATGGTCTGCCTGATAATGGGAATAATAAAAACTTTGGTAGGTTTCGAATTCAAATGTGATGCTTGAAATATATTTTTCCTTCTCCGTCTCCGACAAAAAACCAAAATTTCTCTGAATATTTTGCAATACAATATTTTTAGCTTCCTCGTATAAAGAACCCGCTTTTGCATAATTACCTAATTCCCAATATAAGGAAGCTGTATTGGTAAGGCAAGTGGCATAATCAGGATGGAGTGTTCCAAGGGAAATATTGAAAATGCCAAGGGCCTTCATATGATAGGATAACGCATCCTCATACTGCCCGAGTTGCTGATATAATACCCCTAAATTGCTCAAATCAGTGGCATAGGCCGGGTGATTTTCACCCAATAACATTTCATCAATGGCTAGAGCCTCCAGATACAAAGGCTCCGCTTTTTTATACTTGCGTTGCATATGGTATAGTGCTGCCAGGTTTTGAAGACCTGTGCCATAACTGAGATTGCTTTCGCCCAATGCATTTTTCTTAATAGATATGGATTCAATGAATAATAATTCCGCCTGGTCAAAATCTCCCATTTTGCGATATAGCACCGCCAGGTTGTTCAAACTGGCGGCATAAGTTTCATGGTCCTCCCCAAGCGATTGTTTTCGGATCTCGGCTGATTGCAGGTAAAGTGTTTTGGCTTTTTCATACTGACCTATGAACTCATATAATTGGGCCAGGTTATTAACGCTGGTGGCATAGCCGGGATGATTTTCTCCCAATGTGTTTTTCTTTATAGAGATGGCCTCAAGAAATAATAGTTCTGCTTTGTTATATATCCCCTGTTTTTTATACAGTACTGCCAGGTTGTTCAGGACCAAGGCATAGCTTGCATTGTTTTCTCCCAAATTTTCCTTATAGATAGTCGCTGCCTGCAAGAACAAAGGTTCAGCTTTTTCATATTGACCCATTTCACTGTACATTTGGGCCTGGTTGTTAATACTAGATGCATAATCAGGGTGATTTTCACCCAACATTTTTTTCCGGATCGTTGCCGATTCCGAATAAAACTGTTCCGCTTTTTCATAGCGATTCATTTTCCCATATACGGATGCCAGATTGTTGAGGCTCCATGCATAATCCAGGCTATTTTCGCCTAAAAGCTCTTTTCTGATCGCCGCTGATTCAATAAACAGTTCCGCGGCTTTTTCATATTGCCTTGAATAATCATACATCTGTGCCAGGTTATTCAGACTCAAAGCATAGTTAACATGCTTTTTCCCAAATTCCTTCTTTGCCAGCGAGACCGCCTGCTCAAAATATATAAAGGCATTCGTATAATCCTTCTCGTTATAGGCTTTAAATCCCAGTGCGTTGATCTCCACCCATGATTGGGCCTTTAAACCCAAAAGGCTCAGGCAAAGAAAAGATATAACTAGCATGCACTTTTTCATACAATATTCCCCGGTTAAGATGAACGACTAAAGTATTCCTTTTATTGAGACTTTAGAGTAGTGATATATAGGTAATTTATAGAGTGATCCACCTGCTACCTCATCAACACAAACCCTGCCCATTTATAGGGCTCATCCCTGTATTTATTTTTCATCGTATCCTGAGTTGCCTTAAAAGCATTGGGAATTGAATTTTTTTCCAACAGGTTTTGGTAAAACAAGGTCATAAAATCCGACGTTTCTTTATCCAATACCTTCCATAAGGTCATAATAATATAGTCCACTCCTGCCATTTTAAAGGCACGTTGCAAGCCATATACTCCTTCGCTTCCCTTGATATCCCCCAATCCGGTTTCACAGGCCGACATAACGACCAGTTTGGTATTAGGTAAATATAAATTGGAAACTTCGTAGGAGGTAAGTATCCCATCTTCCACTCCGTCCAAGGGTTCGCCTCCCTTCCAAACATAATTAGCACCAGCTAATATTAATCCCGAACGAAGCAAAGGATCCGCTGCATACATAAAAGCCATTTTATTGGTAACAGCTAAGTTCTCCAGCTCAGTCTTTTTCATAACAGGATCTGGAAAGAAAAAGCCATGGGTGGAAAAATGTAAAATGGAAGGACTTTTTTTGGATTCCAAATTTTTCATTTCTTCTTCCGTTCCGAACTGACCCGTAAACATGTTGGTGGCTATTTTATTCTTGCCAAAGAGATCCATGATGTTTTCTGTTTCCTTTTTAGCACCCGGGAGATAACTCCAGCTTCCACCCCTGTGCAAGGTATCGGATAATGCCCTGAATATATAAGGGGTAGTGTTTTGTTCATTCGTGTTATTTACCAGTGCCATTTGCCGCAGAGAAGCGGTATCCACATCATATTGGATCCCTCCAAAAATGGCAATAGAAGTGGGTTGAAAATACCCAGTGTCCCTGTCCATCATCTTCTCAGTAGAAGTTAATCGATGCATCATATATTTTTCCGATAATAATTGTGTATTGTTGGCCGGAATGGCATCAAAGGCTATATTGTGGAGCAATCCAGCAGGTGAATAATAAATACCACTGATCCCCTTTAATAAGGTATCCAAAGGCTGCCATATCAGTTTTCGTAAAGAATCACCATAAGAAATGTCATGCTCCTGTGTTCTCACCTGGGCGTCGGTGTAAAGTAAATTAGCAAATGTTCGAAGGCTGTCACCCTTTAACAATCCCTTCAGTTGATTTTCTTCAAATAGGGGTACATACATGGGAAGTGTATCCTTTGCCCTCATAACAATTGCAGCATAAATAACCGAATCCGTAAGATTGAATCCATTCTGGTAGTTGAAAGAAACGAATTCCACCACCGCTTCATTTTCTTGTAAGAAGGGTTGAACATCTTTCCATCCAATGCTTGGATGGTTGCTGTTTGAAGTAAATATTTTTGAGTTTTTGAGCAGTTTTTTTTCCATGTCGTTCACCTCAACCTCCCATCCTTCCAATTCATTGCTTTGCTTTGACAATGGCTTGCCATACTCAATGGAAATTCTGTTCTTTAAAGCTTTCCAAGTAAAATAATCAGTGGTTACATCCTCATCCTCCTCATAAACAATGGCTTTTTTAAAGCTGACGTTCGATTTCAGAAGCAAACTATTTAATCCCAGCCTCAAATCATAATAACTTCCCACATCCTTTTTTACCTGCTGGCGGCATTGATAAACGAAACTGGAATAAAATTCAAAATTCCCGTTCAATAATTTCAGGTAATGTCCCCTTTCCTTGTCCGAGAGATATAAAAAGTTATTTCGGGTATCGAGTAACAATGTTCCACTCGATTGAATAAATAATTGGGAGGCCTCTTTTATCTGGTGGGTGCCGAACTTAAAAATGGAGTAGGTGGTTTGCATATTGGCATAATCCCTATTGTCTTTCCCGAATATCTTCTCTCTATACTCAAGCGATCTTATATAGCTGCTATCCGCCTTTTCTAATCGTCCCGTTTTCTGATACAAATTCGCCAGAAAGAAGGAAAGCTCTGAAGGATCTTGATCCACTTGATTCGATATTTGTACCGCTTCCAAGTAGCAGGATTCGGCGGCCACATGATCATCCAAATGGAGATTGATATCACCGAGGAGAATAAGAGAACTGATCAACCCCAACGAGTAATGGCTTGTTCTATAATTACCAATCGCTTCTTGAACATAGATCTTAGCACTTATATAATCCTGCTCCAGCATTAAAAGATTGGTCATGGTCAGCAAATAGGTTGAATAATCCTGGTTATCCTTGCCATACACTACCTTTTGTAAGTCCAGCACTTCGAGGGTCAACTTTTTAGATCTTGCATAATCGCCCAACAGCATATATAAATTGGCCAGTGAATTGAGGTTAAAAATATAATTGGCATGTTTCTTCCCAGTTAAGCCCATATTTATCTCTAGCGATTTTTTTAAGTAGAATTCAGCTTGATCATAATTGTTTTGCATTTGGTAAAATCCTCCAATATTCGAACAGGTCGACATATATTCATAGGATGCCGTTCCAGTCAGTTCTTCGGTTATGATCAGC
>JANWKT010000005.1 GCA_025451235.1 Flavobacteriales bacterium
CTAACTAGTTATATCCGTACCTAAAAGTACATTAATTCAGGTTCTTTAACCCTGTTATCAGTACCTTTTAACATTTTGGAGGTACCGATATCGGGAATTGTAAATTTGCCCACTTTCTTGTCAGTATTAACCTGCTTAAGATAAGGATGGATGGGAATAGAAAAGGGCATTTGGTCCGCCGGCATACTATGCCTGGCTTGAAGGGGCTGGCTACCTGGTTAAAGTAAGGGATTAATATTTTATTTCCACTCCATTTTTATCAAAGTAGAATTTTTTATCGTTGAGGGTGGCTTCTACAATCTTATTTACAAGAAAATCGCATTTATCATATTTTAAGGGGACAACCACTTTTCCTTGAAGGTCAATCACCCCCATCTTGCCGTTTGATTTTACAATGATTCTATCATTGTAAACATAACTGATGGGTTGGTATATAAAATCCAATATTTGCTGACCGGTTTTGTTGATTAAATAATACTTGCTATCCAAGGAAACAACCGCAAATCCTTCCGAAAAAGGAGCAGCCTGGTCGTACTTCACCTGAGTGATCTCCTGACCCGTTTTATTAATAAACCCAAACTTTTTATTTTCAATCACCAATGATATGCCGTCAGAAAATGCGTACATCTCATCATATTTCGCATCCGTTATTTGAACACCTTTTTTATTGATAAAAGTCCATTTTTTATTGATGCTAACCGGTGCTAGATCATCTTCGAATTCTCCTGCAGCCTCATATACAAAGGGTATCACTACCTGGCCTTTTTTGTCTACGTATCCCATTTTCCCGTTCAGTTTAACTACAGCTAACCCTTCTGAGAATTGCATAGAGGCGCCTTCATATATCAATGGAACGATCACTTTTCCCTTCAGGTTTAAATACCCAAATTTAGAGTCAAGGCATACCATGGCCGCACCTTCATGGTATTTCTTGGCAATGCTATACATGGGTTCAACTATTTCTTTCCCCTCTTCATTTATAAACCCATATTTATTATCAATGGAAACAAGGGCCATATGTTCGTAAAATCCACCATAAAATTTATAATCCTTTTTGAGTTCCGTTTCCTTTTCGGTCGAATCCACCAATAAGTACTTTCCATTGAGTTTGGCAACCCCGACACTGCCACTATACAGGCTAAATTCATCGTATTTGGGGGAGACGACTTCATCACCCCTTCTATTGATAGTACCATATTTGAAATTTTTCTGAACCATGGCATAGCGGTTATAATATTGGGAAACATAATCATAATCCAAATCAACCACTTTTTCGCCCAGGTTATCATATAAACCATATCTATTGTTAATGGAGATTACTGAAAGCTCATCATAATTAATAAATAGGTCATCAAATTGGGCTTTTAGTGAATTGAAAGAGCCGCAGATACATATAAGTAGGGTCGCAAGATGTATTTTTCTCATGGTACAAGTTATTATGTGAAAATAGGGATGAATGAAAAAAAGCGATTGCTCAGGAGGTAGAAGGTTGTCTGATCAACAGACAATGTTGCTTTTGATTCGTGGCAAATAATTATACAAACATAGTGATTCCGACAAGCAAAGGAGTATTGGACCCCAAGTAAAACGAAAAGTACTCTAAAAGAACATCTTGAGATAGTGAAGAAGTTTGATTGAGTGCCATACATCCCTATAATTCAACGGATGGCCGGTTATGGGATCGTCCTATAATAGATCTCGGTAGTAGGTCGGTTTTGTCCATCAATGATCTTTGAATGGGTTTGGCAGATTTTGTCCAAAGAATCGCTGGCATTTTGGGTAAAGCCTGTTTTAGGATAAGCACAGTACAAGGTAAACTGGTCTTTAGAATGGAAATTGTGCCATAGACTTTCCAGTTGAACCGTCGCCCCATTGAATCCTTGTGCCCATAGCACAGCTACCATTTCTCCGAAAGCACGGACCTTGCGTCCCTCTTTCCTAGTAAGTTCAATAAGTCTACCAATATAATCATTGAACAATTTTTCATCCGGCCAGTTGTTGACCATAAATTTCGACAGGGTTTCCTCCGCATCTAACGGAATATATTGATGGGCAGCCATTAATTTTTTAAGGTCAAACCCTTGTTTTATCAATCGTTCATTGAGGTTTTCAATATGCACCTTTGTGGCAATGATCACCACACTATCTCCGGAGAGCAGACCCGTACCGGCAAAACCTTCCAAAATGTCCAAAAAGCACCGGTCATTTTCATAGATCTGCACCAAATGGTCACAGGGAGCAATCTCTCCCCAAAATACCTGAATATTGGAATTCTTCCAATCTTCTACCTTTAAATTGATCTTATCCATGTATGGAGTGTTGCATGTTGGGTAAATCTATGAAAGATCTGGGCAACTTTCGATTAAATCGAACTCAACTCTATTAAAATTACCTAATAAGTATGATATCTATAACATGTATGCTTTAAAAAGTAATAGCAAAATAGAAAAACATGATGAGCCAAACCACATCCACATAATACCAAAAAACAAAAAGCATGTTCATCTTTTTCTTTTGGTATGGATTGGTGACCAGCATTAATTCGCTGACCACGTTGCGGCTGTTTTTGAGAAAGGGAATAAGTACATACAACAAAAATCCAATGGCCATCACCACATGGAACAAATGGATCCCTGATAATACATATACATAAGAACTGGCCACATTAGCAGTAGGAGCTTTGAATCCCTTGTTATAAAATTCCAGCCAGCCAATTACCTGGAATACTGAAAAAGTAACCGCCAATACCAATACTGAAATAAGATAATAAGTACATTTTTTTAACCGATCCTTTTGTACATGTACCCTGGCCATTTTTATAGCTACCGCTGACAATAACATGGCTGCAGTACTCACAAAAAATGCCTTGGGCAAATGGATATCATAAGAAATATTGGTGGATTGAAAACGCTGAGCGGTATAAGAAACGATCATGATGAGAAATAAAAAACCACTCCCCACCATGGCCATGTACATCATGGTTTGGTATGGATGTAAGCGTCGAAGGTTCTGAAAAAAACCTTTCTCAACTACTATGGGCTTTTTTTCTAACATTTTAAATAAAGTCAGGTAAAAATGCAATGGTGAATTGCTCTACTAAGTAACGAATTTTTTTGATAATTATGTGCAGAGCCAAAAAAAATAACCGTAATTAAGAAAAGGGAAACGGCCTAGGCCACGATATATTTCCGGTCGGCCAATATCCGCTTCAAACCCTCTTCCAACGGGGTCTTTGGTCTGTTCAGCAGCTCATTCATCTTGGATACATCGGGTAATCGGCGGGTCATATCACCCTCGGCCAATGGTGGTAAATAAACAATCTTTGACGAAGAACCTGTCACTTTTATCACCGTTTCGGCCAGCGATAAAATGGGCACTTCCTCATTCCCCCCAACATTGATCACCTCATTCACAAACTTAAGTTGAGTGATCGAATTAAAACAGGCATCTATATTGTCGTCGATATAACAGAAAGTACGGGTTTGACTCCCATCCCCATAGATGGTAATATCCTCATTCTTCAAGGCCAGGTTAATGAACCTGGAAACCACAAAGTCTTTGCTTTGCTTAGGTCCATAGGTATTAAAAAAACGGAATATGGTAAAATCCAGGTCGAATTCCTGCTTATAGGATTTTAAATATGCTTCCCCCAGGTTTTTTACCACCGCATAGGGTAGTCTGGAGTTGAGCGGTGTTGTTTTTTCGTTCTGTGGAAACTCCACCGGCTCCCCATATACCTCGCTTGATGAAGAATAAAATACCCGTTGCACCCCTGTATTTTTCGAAAGTTTTAAAATATTTTCCAATCCCTTTACATCCTCCAGTACACTTACAGGATTGAGGAGGGTCCTTTTTACTCCCACCAAGGCAGCATAATGAAATACATATTCGAATTTATACGCAAAAAAGACAGCTGAAATATCGTCGTAATTGTTTACATCACATTTAATGAACCGGATATTGGGATATTTCTTCTGGTCAGGGATCTTCTCCATCGAACCTGTTACCAGGTTATCAACGATCACCACATTTATCCCCGGGTCACCAGCCAATTTTTCCGCCATATAACTTCCGATAAATCCTGCTCCACCGGTTACCAAATAATTCTTCATACCCTACAATTGAGTTATTTTAATTAAATATTCCCCATAGCCACTTTTTAACAGCGGCTTCGCCACATCCAACAGTTGCTCCTTGGTAATAAATCCCATCCGGTAGGCCACCTCTTCTATACATCCTATCTTCAATCCCTGCCTTTCCTCAATCACCTGCACGTAATGCGATGCCTGCATCAAGGAAGAAAAAGTTCCTGTATCCAACCAGGCCGTTCCTCTATCCAATACATTCACCTTTAATTCTCCCATTTCGAGGTATTTTTTATTGATATCGGTAATTTCATATTCTCCCCTTGGACTTGGAGACAAGGACTTCGCAATACCCACCACCCGGTTATCATAAAAATACAAGCCCGGTACTGCATAATTGCTCTTGGCTTTTTGGGGTTTTTCTTCAATCGAGATCGCTTTCATGTTTTGGTCGAACTCTACCACTCCATATCTTTCCGGATCGCTTACATGGTAAGCAAATATGATCCCTCCCTGAGGATCTTTGATCTGTTGGAGTTGGGCAGGTAAACCGGTTCCATAAAAAATATTATCCCCTAAGATCAGTGCTGCACTATCGTTGCCAATAAATTCTTCGCCTAATACAAATGCCTGTGCCAAACCATTGGGCACTTCCTGTATTTTATATTGGAAATTCATCCCCAGGTTTTTTCCTGTTCCCAATAACTTCTCAAATCCAGGAAGATCATGTGGAGTAGAAATGATCAACACATCTTTGATACCGGCCATCATTAAAACAGAAAGCGGATAATAGATCATGGGCTTATCGTAAATGGGCATGAGCTGTTTGCTAATGGCCATGGTAATCGGATAAAGCCTGGTGCCGGATCCACCGGCGAGTATAATTCCTTTCATAAGACTGAAAACACGAAAATAATCAGAAATGAGGATAAAGCCAAAAATGGTTGGCAGAACATCCTTTGTATGCTTTGTGAAAGGCTTTGCTGACTTTATGGTTGAAAATTTTCACCATCAAGTACGCTCAGAAAACCGCCAAGTTCGTTCAACTCAATTTATACCTATTTGGAGTTAAAAGCCCTATATTTGTGCCATCGATGAAAATGATTTTCAACATAGCCCTGCGCTACCTGGTAGGTAAAAAATCGAGGAACATCATCAACCTCATTACGCTTATTGCGGTTTCCAGCATTATGGTCACTTCTGCGGCACTCATCATTATTTTGTCGGCCTTTAACGGACTTGAATCAACCGTAAAAAATGTATACCGTTCCGTTGATCCTGAACTAAAAATTACTTTGAAAGAAGGAAAAACCTTTACGGATTCATTAAATATACTAACCCAAATACGTAGTATCCCTGATGTAGGGAAAGTGGTACCTGTGATCGAAGAAAATGTATTGGTGAGTTATAGCGGCAAACAGCAAGTGGGCATGATCAAAGGGATCACTGAGGATTATTTCGATATGGTAATGCTGGATACCATGATCATTACGGGAAAAGCAATATTGCATATAGGAAAACAGGAAACTGCCATTATTGGGGAAGGATTGGCCTATGTGCTGGAAGTAAATACCGATGATCCCAACAAAAGGCTGGAGATCTACTTCCCCAAACGGGGTAAAATAGATATTTTCAATCCTTTTATGTACGATCAGTTATTGATCTCCGGTATATTTAAGATCGATCATGACTATACCAATTCGTGCATATTTACCTCCCTGGATTTTGCCAGGTATATTTTAAAGCTTCCTGAACAAACCTATAGCAGTATAGAAATACAGGCCAAGCCAGGAGTAAGTCCGAATGACCTGAAACCGGAATTAAAAAAAATATTGGGAGATCAGTTCAAGATCGAGAACCGTTTCGAACAGCATGTGGTGATGTACAGGGTAATGAAAGGAGAAAAACTGGTGGTGATCCTCATCATTGCATTTATTCTCATCATTGCCTCCTTCAATTTAATTGGTGTAATCTCTCTGATGCTGGTAGAAAAAAGGAAAGACATCATGTTGTTACATAGCCTGGGAATGACAGCACCAAGATTAAAAGGCATTTTTATTTCCCAGGGGATCTTAGTGGCATTGGTTGGCAGCGTGTTGGGATTGATCATTGGGTTCCTGGCTTCTTTGCTTCAAAAAATATTCGGGTTCATTAAGTTGGCCCCGGGCCCCAGGTCGAAACCGTTCCCTATTGAGTTCAATCCAATGGATTTTGTGGTGGTCCTTGTGATTGTGATCTCCATTGCTTTTGTTACTTCGTTTTTGAGAATGTTGATCGCGAAGTTTGATCAACGGTCACTTTCTTCGGTGTTGAAGTAATACGACTTCTAAAAGCTTATTTTTTTTGCTCTCTGCTATTTTGTCACCCTGATTCCTCCCGATAGCTATCAGGAGGAATGTTTAAGTGGCTTTTACTCTGATTCGCTACCGCGAGGGTTTTACTTTTCTTTGCTTCTCCAAAGAAAAGTAAACAAAGGAAAGGAGCTCCGAAATGCTAACTTTGGGCTTTTGCTTTTCACCTATACCCAACGCCGCCTAAGCCGCAAAACCCAAAGTTCGCGCCATTTCGGGTTTCACCCCCCGCAGGCAACATTATCTGCAAGATAGTTGGTTAATCAAGGTTTCCCCTACTTGCAATTTCAGGTGTAGTCTTTTTTACCCGGAAAATATCCGATACTGTGGCCTGTGGGTAGGGAACAATCCGAGAAGAAATCTACCGTATGGGATGCAACGAAATGCTGGCTGTGCGGGGTGGGTTGTCCGAGTAGATACGGTAGCGCTCGGCAATGCCTGTGCGGTGGAATGTGAAAAGGCGAAAGGCATTTGGCCGAGGAGGCATTGCGGGTGTAACGAGGCCGGGAGTTCATTTCGTTGCGTCCCTGCGCAAGCAGGGATCCCAACCGCACCGCCTGGCTCCTCATTCAAAACTTCCACTGGAAGTTTCTCCTTCGGCCCTCTAAAAAAAAGAAGCCCCCGGAGGGAAAAAGAAGAAAAAAGAATTGCTGGTGCAATTCAAAGTAAAATACCCGCGATAGCGAATCAGAATAAAAGAGTTTTTACTTACTAATAATAAACTCCTTATTCAAGTATAAGTTCTCTGAGCCCAATCGAAGAATATACACTCCGTTAGCAATTCCTTCGAGTGGAATGCTGAGATAATTTAAACCTCCCGTTTCAAAGATCTCAGAAGCATTTTTGATGGTTCTTCCCTGAAGATCCACAATGGAATATTGGAGTTGTTGGGGCTGAGGTAAGATCATTTCTACCATCAACCAATCAGAAGCCGGGTTCGGAAATATACTTGCATTTACAACAAAATTATTATCCAATCCCAATGTACTGATAATGGTATTCGATGTTCCCTCACATCCGTTCTCGGTAACGATACAATAATAAGCACCACCAACCGTAACTGTATAGCTCTGAGAAGTAGCTCCCGGTATCAATACCCCATCCTGGTACCATTGGTATCCAGAAAATGTGGTAGTAGTGGAAAGATCATTTCCTGCAGCCGTAATGGTGGCCACAGGATTATCAGTAACTGTTACCGAATGAGTTGAAGTAGTTGTTCCATAAACATTCGTGGTGGTAATGGTAGTGGTATACGACCCTGCAGTATTGTAAGTAATATTTACCGGACTGGTTGTTCCCGAACCAGGTGATCCCCCCAAAAATGTCCAGGAGAAAGAATCATCATTGGCTGTATTGTTGGTATAAGTGATCTGGTCGCCAACACAAATGGTAGAGTCACTCAAAGTATAAGAAGGTACAGGCGGAGCCAAAGGAATAAATGTACAAGTATTGTTTCCTGAATTAGGAACTCCGACGGTGTCGATCACGTCAAATTTACAATCAATATCAGCTGGGCTGCTCAAGGTATAGTTCATCACGGTATGTCCACCGGTAAAATCGTTGGCGAACCGGTTGATCTTGTTGTTCCCCCAGGCAGTTACATAATAATATCCCAAATGGTCGCGGGTAATACCATCGCAGCTACCCAGTGTTGTTGTAGTAATGGTGGTAATGGTATAGGGAGAGGTAAGGCTGATTGCTTTGATCGGGGCATTTGCACTCCAATTAACAAAGATGCAACGGTTATTAGGGCCATCATAAATAATTCCATTGGGAGATTGCGTTCCCGTATTGGTTGACATGACATAAAACAGTCCTGTGGTTGGATTGATCCTGAAAATATCTCTATTGGTAAAATCGGTGGCATATAAAACGGAATCTCCGTCAGTGGTCAGTCCATTCAAAAAGGAAGCACCTAAATTCAAATTAAAAACTTCAACACCGGTTGTAAGGTTATAACCTTTGATCCTTCCTCCACAACAGGCATATACAACATTGCCCAATATTTCAAGTCCATGAGGACCGTTGGTAGTGGTAGCCACAAAAGTGGATAAGGTTCCACTCTGTGTTCTGGCAAGAATGGCATGGCTATTTGTATTGCTGATCAACCAACGGGTATTCACCGAATCCCATTCAACACTTTCGGGACCATTGTAGGATTGGGCAAATAAAGAGGAGCTAAAAATAAATGCAGCGAGTAGGAGGAACTTTTTCATAGAAAATTGTTTGTAGTAAAGATAATGATTTATTTGAAGTTCGATCCAGAACCTTAGTTTGAGGTTTGAAGGTAACCTCAAATTGCGCAGCGTCAAATATCAAACCCAGTCAAACCTAATTAAACTCCCAATTATATTTATCAATGTTCAGGATACATTGCTTCAGTAGCTGAATGCTGAATGCGATATCCGATTTATTGGCCATTTCAATTACCTGGTGAATATGCCTGGTGGGAATGCTCACCGCACCTGCAATCGCACCACCGGCATTCATCCTTTGGATGCCTGCGGTATCAGTTCCCCCGGCTGGAAGTAATTCAGGTTGCCAGGTGATCTTATGCTTATCTGCTATTTCTTTCATGAATTTCACCATCCGGTAATCACAAATGGTGGAAGAATCCATGATCTTAATGGCAGTACCTTTCCCTAAACTGGTTACCTGTTCATGCGGATGTGATCCCGGGACATCGTAAGCAATGGTAGTATCTATACCGAAGCCAAAATCAGGCTGTATTTGCATAGAGGCTACACTGGCTCCGCGAATACCTACTTCTTCCTGAACAGTGAATACACCATAAAAATCATAAGGGATCTTTTTGCCTTTTAGTTCTCTGAAGGTCTCCAATAAAATAAAAACAGACACCCTGTTATCGATGGATTTGCAATTCACACAATTTCCCATTTCGATTAACTTTCTTTCACGGGTAACCGGAGTTCCAATTTTAACCAGTTTTTTTACCTCTCCCACCGGCATCCCGAGGTCAATGAAATAATCATTGATCTTAGGAGCTTTCAATCTTTCTTCCGCATCCATGATATGGATAGGTTTACTTCCCATTACACCCACGAGATCTTTTTTGCCATGTACAATTACACGCTGGGCGGTTAAGGTCTTGGGGTCAAACCCACCCAGGGTCGTGAATTTCAAAAACCCATGATCGTCGATATGAGTGATAATGAACCCAATCTCATCCATATGGGCTGCAGCCATTATTTTTTTATTCTTGGTCCCTTTTTTAAGGGCGGTGATATTCCCCATATTATCAGTACTCACATCATCTGCAAGACCCTTGAGTTCCCTGAAAACCAATTCCCTTACTTTTTGCTCAAAGCCAGAAACTCCGGGAGTTTCACAGATTTCGGCCAATAATTTTACATTAATCGACATAAATAACAGATATTTACTTCAAATTAAACGAAAAAAAATCATGTTCTTGCAAAATGTTTCCCGCAAATCTGCGAATTCTACGGGAACCCATCACCTGCTAAGCGTAGCGCAGCAGGAAAATATTCTACAGGAACTAAAAAGGAGAAATATAAATGACAAAAACTAACGGAAAACCCAACTCCCTTATCCATGCCTCCAGTCCCTATTTGTTGCAGCATGCCTATAATCCGGTTGAGTGGAATGAATGGAGTTCAGATATACTGAAAAAAGCCGGAGCCGAAAATAAATTGCTGATCGTGAGTATTGGATATGCCGCCTGCCATTGGTGTCACGTGATGGAACATGAAAGTTTCGAAAAAGAAGAAGTGGCCGAATGGATGAATCAGTTTTATATAAATATCAAAGTAGATAGAGAAGAAAGGCCGGATATTGATGCTGTATATATGAATGCGGCTCAATTAACCACCGGAAGAGGGGGTTGGCCCTTAAATGTGATCGCTTTGCCCGACGGCAGACCTGTTTTTGCAGGTACTTATTTCCCCAAAGAAAACTGGATCAAGATACTTCAGCATTTTGCGGCAGCCTGGAAAAAAGATTCTCAGGAATTAATAGAGGTCGCCGGTAAAATTGAAGAAGGGTTGAATATCATGGAAAATGAACATTTTCCTAAGAGCGACCAGGATGCCCATGAACTTGATAAAAATATTCCTGGTAAAATTGCTGAAAATATTTATGCCCAGTTGGACCTGGAAAAAGGCGGGCTCGACAAAGCGCCTAAGTTTCCGATGCCCTGTATTTTTGATTTCATGTTGAATTACAATTATTATGCAAAAGAGGAGAAAATAAAAAATGCGGTCCATGCTACCCTGGTGAACATGATGGAAGGAGGGATCTATGACCAGCTTTGGGGAGGATTTGCACGATACTCGGTAGATGAATATTGGTTTGTTCCGCATTTCGAAAAAATGCTGTATGATAATGCCCAGCTCATTTCCCTCTATAGCAAAGCGTATGCACTAACAGGTGTGGCAGCATATGAGAAAATCAGCAGGGAAACAGTAGAATGGATGTATAGGGATCTATACCTGAAAGAAGATGAATTGTTTTCTTCCTCCCTGGATGCAGATTCTGAAGGAGTAGAAGGGAAATTTTACTGCTTTACCAAGGAAGAAATATACAAGGTAATTAAAGAGCATCCTGAAATATTTTGTGATTATTTTTCGGTAACCGAAAAAGGTAATTGGGAACATAGCAATATTCTATACATAGGTAAAACTATATCCGAATTAGCTGAAAAATATAAAATGAGTCCGGAGTTGATCAGCGCATATATAGAAGGTGGAAAAGAAAAACTGTTCCATGCCCGAAGTAAAAGGATAAAACCAGGATTAGATGATAAATGCATTACTGCCTGGAATGCGTTGGCAGCTACAGGAATGTTTCGTTGCTACTTGTTCGCTGATGATCATTTTGCATTGGCGTTTGCTCAAAGTGTCAAAGAAACATTGATCACAAAACTAAAACAGGAAAATGGATTGTTTTTTAGAAATTATAAAAAAGGAAAAGCATCCATTCCTGGATTTTTAGATGACCAGGCTTTTATGATCGAGATGATGATAGAAGCCTATAGAGTGAATTGGCATGAAGAATATTTGTTGGAAGCCAAAGAATTGTTGGGAAAAGTAGTTGCCCATTATTGGGATGAAAAAACAGGATCGTTTTTTTATGTGGGTAAAGAACAGGATCAGCCGGTATTAAGAACAAAAGAGATCATGGACAATGTGATCCCTTCTTCCAATAGTGCCATGGCGAATATGCTATATACCCTGGGACATTATTTCTACCATGAAGAATGGATCAACATGAGCAAAAGAATGTGCTCCACCGTAAAAAATCAAGCCATGAAATATGGGCCCTATTTCAGCCACTGGGGAAATACTCTACTGGCACATACTTATTCGGGGATAGAAGTAGCCATTACCGGACCCATTTCACGAGAAGATCAGAGAGAATTGTATAAGGTACCTGGAATTATCCTGATGCTAAAAGGAAAAGAACCGACCTCTCTCCCCTTGCTACAGGATAAACCTAGCAGCGATGTTCTGCAAATATATATTTGCAAGGATAAAACCTGTGGTTTGCCTATCAACAATGTGCAAGAGGCTCTCATGCAAATTCATAAAATGACAGGGTAAACAGACCAAAAAAATCCTATCTTTGCCCACTTTTATGGAAGTAAAACACAAGAATTGGTTCGAAAAGTGGTTTGATTCTCCCTATTATCATATTCTGTACAAAGATCGGAATGATGAAGAGGCTGAATTTTTCCTTGACAATCTTTTCAGGCATTTACATATACCAAAAGAAGCAAAAATATTAGACCTAGCTTGCGGAAGAGGTCGACATTCCATTTACCTCAATAAATTGGGCCATGATGTGACAGGTTTAGATCTTTCACCTCAAAATATCGAATACGCATATCGTTTTAAGAATGAAAAGCTTCATTTCTTTGTACACGATATGAGAAAAGTGTTCAAGGTGAATGAATTTGATGTAGTACTTAATTTATTCACCAGCTTTGGATATTTCGGAAGTCCTGAAGAAGACGAAAAAGTAGTGCAAAGTGTTTACCAGATGCTGCAACCTGATGGAGTATTTGTACTCGACTATTTAAATGTAAACAAACTGGATTTTGAAGACACCACCTATGAAAAAGAAATTGATGGGGTTCATTTCAGGATCCGTAAGTATCTGGTGGGTGAAAAGATCATCAAGGAGATCCATATCAAAGATGGGGAGAGAGAATACCAGTTTTGCGAATATGTGTCTGCTATTACACCGGAACAATTTTATAAGATGTTCAAAAATGCAGGATTCAAATATATTCATGCTTTCGGCAGTTATGAGCTGGATGAATATACGGTTGAAAGATGTCCACGTTTTATTATCATAGGTAGAAAATGATTTTTGATATCATCATTATTGTAGCCGCCGTGCTTATTTCAGGTAGTCTGGTTTTGTTTATTCCATTCAAGAAGAATGCGATCAAACTCTTGTTATCCTTCAGCGGTGCTTTTTTATTGGGTGTAACCGTATTTAATATCCTCCCGGGGATTTATACGGCAAAGGTGTCTATTATGTATGCCGGAGCCCTTATTCTATTGGGATTTTTATTGCAGATCATTTTGGAGATATTTTCACATGGTATTGAACATGGGCATGTGCATACCCATCACCATCATTCGAAAAACTATATTTATTTATTGTCAATTAGTTTATATATCCACTCTTTTTTAGAAGGATTACCTTTAGGCAGCCATACCCATGAAAGCGAAGACCTGTTATGGGGTATTGTGATCCACAATTTACCCATTGCTTTTTCCTACGCCTTCCTGCTCAAATCCGAGAAGTTTTCCAATGCAAAAATATTATTGGCATTATTGATATTTGCCAGTATAACACCCGCTGGTATGCTGTTGGGGAACTATATCCAGTATAACATGGCCTGGGAATCGTTCAATAGCTATGCATTGGCCATGGCTACGGGTATTTTCGTACATATATCTACTACCATTATCTTCGAGTCCGGAGAGAACCACCGATACAATATCCGCAAGTTCATTGCCATCCTGCTTGGATTTGCCGGATCGTACATACCACATATGTTCCATGCGCATTAGTTAACCGTTATCCGCTAACGGGCAACGATTAACGGTTAACGGATAACCTACTCCCAGCATTACCATTAACAAACCGTAAAATCCCGTCATCGAAAGCCATTTTATACAATTCGGCTTTGGTAAATAGGGTCTAGTTATTACTTTTAGTCTCTCAAAAATAATTTTAAGAGATATGAGCAATTCAAATGAAAATAAATGTCCCTTTCCTCACGGACAAATAAAAGTAACAGCAGGCACTGGCACGGGAAATAAAGATTGGTGGCCAAACCGTTTAAATTTAGGCATCTTACGTCAACATTCAAACTTGTCGGATCCCATGGATGAGGGATTTAATTATGCCGAAGAATTTAAAAAGTTGGATTTAAAAACCATCAAAAAAGACATCTTTGATGTGATGACCCATTCGCAGGATTGGTGGCCGGCCGATTATGGCCATTATGGTCCTCTGTTTATTCGTATGGCATGGCACAGTGCTGGTACCTATCGTATTCATGATGGTAGAGGGGGTGCCGGAACGGGCAATCAACGTTTTGCACCGGTAAACAGTTGGCCTGATAATGGTAATTTAGATAAGGCCCGTTTTTTACTTTGGCCTATTAAACAAAAATATGGAAATAAAATTTCTTGGGCTGATCTCATGATTTTAGCCGGCAATTGTGCATTGGAATCGATGGGTTTCAAAACTTTTGGGTTCGCCGGTGGCAGAGCAGATATTTGGGAACCGGAACAAGATATATATTGGGGTAATGAAACTGAATGGTTGGGTGATACCCGATATACAGGAGAACGTGACCTGAGTGACCCTCTTGCAGCAGTGCAAATGGGATTGATCTATGTAAATCCACAAGGACCTAATGGAAATCCTGACCCTTTGGCTTCAGCCAAAGATATCAGAGAAACCTTTGCCCGTATGGCGATGAATGATGAGGAAACCGTGGCGTTGGTGGCCGGTGGTCATACTTTTGGTAAAGCGCACGGAGCTGCCAGTGCTGACCATGTGGGTGTAGAGCCGGAAGGAGCACTCATAGAGGCCCTCGGTATGGGCTGGCAAAATAGTTTTGGAACAGGTATGGGCACTGATGCCATTACCAGCGGAATAGAAGGTGCCTGGAAACCTAATCCAACTAAATGGGACAATGGTTATTTTGACACTTTATTTAAATTCGACTGGAAGTTGACCAAAAGCCCTGCAGGTGCCCATCAATGGACACCTACCGATGAAAGTGCAGCCACCCTGGTGGTAGATGCACAGGATCCAAACAAACGTCACGCCCCAATGATGACCACCGCTGACTTAGCATTAAAAATGGATCCTATTTATGGACCCATATCAAAACGCTTCCATGAAAATTTTGACCAGTTTGCAGATGCATTCGCTAGAGCTTGGTATAAATTAACCCACCGTGACATGGGTCCGGTTGCTCGTTATTTAGGAGCCGAAGTTCCGAAAGAAGAGTTGATTTGGCAAGACCCCATCCCACAGGTAAAAAATGAATTGAATGAAACCGATATAACCACTTTAAAAGCCAGCATTCTTTCCAGTGGACTTTCCATATCCCAGTTAGTTTCTACTGCCTGGGCTTCCGCTTCAACATTCCGTGGTTCTGATAAACGTGGCGGTGCCAATGGTGCCCGTATTCGTTTGGCCCCTCAAATCAATTGGGAGGCAAACAATCCAACCCAATTAAAAAAGGTATTATCTACTTTAGAAAATATACAAAAGGAATTTGCCAATTCCGGCAAAAAAGTTTCTTTGGCAGATTTAATTGTATTGGGAGGAGTTGCCGCCATTGAGAAAGCAGCAAAAAATGCAGGACATACCATAAAAGTTCCATTTACACCTGGCAGAGGTGATGCTTCTTTAGAGCAAACCGATGTAGCATCCTTTGCGGTGTTAGAACCAAAAGCAGATGGATTTAGAAATTATAAAAATGCCAAAGCCAGTTCGGTTACTGAAGAAATGTTGATAGATAAAGCTCAACTGCTCACTTTAACTGCAGCCGAAATGACCGCCTTGATAGGTGGTTTGAGGGTATTAAACACCAATTACGATGGTTCCAAACACGGTGTATTTACCAAAAATCCTGAAACATTAACCAATGATTTTTTCGTAAATCTTTTGGATCTAAGTACTGCCTGGAAAGCCACCAACGAAACAGGAGAAGTTTTTGAAGGACGCAATAGGGCAACGGGAGAGGTAAAATGGACGGCTACCCGAGCCGATCTTATCTTTGGATCAAACTCCGAGTTACGTGCCATAGCAGAACTCTATGCTTCCAGCGATTCAAAAGATAAATTTGTAAAAGATTTTGTAGCTGCCTGGAGCAAGGTAATGAATTTAGATAGGTTTGATTTAGCTAACTAAAAAAACAGAAGGTGATGAAATCGATTCTGATTTTTCAAAACGTATAAAAAAAATCTCATTTTAAGAAAAACACAACCCATCTATCGTATGATAGGTGGGTTTTTTATTAGGGCGCCTCGCCCTATGCTCCGGGGTCGCTCTTCGCTCCGTGCCTCGCTATTGCTCAGCACCAGGCCCTCCGCAGCGGTGGCGCCTAACCTCCGTTCATTTTATAAAATGTTAAATCAGCAAGGTCCTTTTTGCTTAGCCCAGATTTTGCAGGTTTGATCCTGTATTAATATATGAGTTATGAAAAATATAATCGGATGTATAGCAATTGGATTGGTGGTATTCTTGAGCCAATCTTGCGACAAGGAAAGTGAAAATGGAATTACCAATGCCAAAGTATCCGACAGGGTGCAGGAAGGAAGTTGGAGAATTACCTTTTTTAAAGATGAAAATGTAGACAATACCGCTGATTTTAGCGGCTATGATTTTAGTTTTGGAGCCAACAATGTGGTTACTGCATTTAATGGAACCAATATCCACAGCGGTACATGGGCAGTTGGCACAGATGATAGCGATCCAAAGCTTTTAATTAACTATGGAATACAAGCCACCTTTGGTGCTTTGGGGAATGATTGGAGTGTAGATCAATTGGAAGTATCCAGGATCGCATTGTCGAATGAGATAAGTGGTGGTGGTGGAATGGATTATCTGACTTTAGAAAAAAATTAAAACTTGTAGCATGAAAAAGTTATTGATCATTTTAAGCATACCCGTTCTAATCATGCTGGGATCATCCTGCAACAAAGATGCAGGTGATCCCAATTTTTCCGAAACTCTCATGGAAGGACATTGGAAAGTAGCACAGTTCTATCATATAGATCGCGATGAAACCTGGAACTATCAGGGATACAAGATCACCTTTGCCGTAGAAAACACAGTAACGGCCGTTGGAGTTAATTTCTTTGCAGGTGAATGGCATATCAGCACCAACGATGGATTACAACTTTCAATGGATTTTAAGAAAACATTGCATTTCGAAAAGTTCAATGCAAAATGGGATGTGGTGAACTATAGCGTCAATGTGATCGAAATGGAGCTGGTAAATGAAAGTTTAGGAGCTACTGATCACCTGGTATTGATAAGGATGTAAAAAAAGGAAGCTCCTGAATATTCGGGAGCTTCGCAAAAGGTTCAAAAACCAAGGGTTTATTTTTTTACAATTCTCATGACTTCTGAATGGCCATCTGCCATTATATGTAAAAAATATACTCCACTGGATAAATCCCCGATATCTAAGGTCATTTCCTTCTTATTGATATAGTTTTCTACCCTTCGTTTTTTTCCATTCAATTCGGTGATAGCTATTTCTATATTTTCATGGTTACTTCCAAGGGTTATATAAATGCTTCCAGAAGTGGGATTGGGATATACATTTGCCCAAATAGAATGCGAAGTTTCTTCAAAGCCTGCACAACCTAATACGTCTATGGTTGTTGTTGCGGAGTCGGAACATCCTTCCACATTGGTAAAAGAATAGATGAGCACATGCGTTCCCACTCCTGCTAATGAAGGCGAAAAAATGTTCCCTGAGATACCAGCACCAGACCATGTGCCCCCGGCAGGCGCTCCGGATAATGGAATGGAAGCATCTGTAATGCATGCAACACTATCAATAGACGAGGCGGTAACATTTGGAACAGGGTGAATGGTAACATTGAAGGTGCATGTATCTGCATTTCCAGCGGAATCATTGGCAATATATTGCACGGTGGTTATTCCCATATTAAATTCAGTACCACTTACATCACCGGTCCCTGACCCAACAGTCGCACCAGATAATATATAGGTAATCGTTGGCGATGCAGAACAATTATCTATGGTAGCTGAAGGAGCAATACCATTCACAATCGAATCGCAGGAAGAAACATCACTTAAACAAGAAGTAAAAACAGGAGATTCGGTATCGTTCACTGTAATGGTAAAAGAACAAGTATCCGTATTTCCCAGGCCATCATCTACCACATACACTTCAGTACTTATACCAACCGGAAAAGTGGATCCACTTCCACTACCCGAAATCAATGTAGTTGTTAAGCTGCCTGAAGATGCATAGTTAATAATAACTAATCCATTTCCGACATTGATTCCGCCTGTATTGGTTTGATTGGTACCTCCATTAAAAGACCCACCACCACCGCCAACACCGGATGAAGAATTACCTCCACTTCCGCCTCCGGAATATCCACCTCCGCCGCCACCAACAACATAACCAGAGCCATTTCCACCGCCTCCAAATCCACCAATGCCAAATCCTACATTTGCACCGGCACCTCCGCCAATAAATGCCTGACCACCAGATCCTGCTGTCCATCCATCCGCTCCGTTGGTAAGTAATCCACCACCAGCACCGGCTTGAAATCCAGACGGACCTATACCGCCACCATTTCCACCTGCGCCTCCCGTTCCACCGCCAGCTGCACCGGTTCCACCTGTTGTTCCTGCCTGCCCATGCTTATCCGGCGAATCAGTTCCTCCGCTACTTCCACCCCCACCGCCGGCTATGATAAGAGGATTATTCGATATATCTGTTACAAAGGTTCCTCCTCCTCCACCATTACCTCCGGTACTTGTATATTGCTGACCTACCAGGATCTTTAATTGATCCCCAGGATTGACAATAAAATCTCCGATCATAATTGCACCTAAACCGGGAGCAATACTTGAGCTTGTGTTGAAACTTCCTTCAGCTCCTCTGGCCTCTATTGTTAACGAAGTAACCCCTGCTGGAACCGTCCAGGTAACGATACCGCCGGTATAATAAATAGTATCTCCGAGCGACGAACATGGATCAGTTGCCACAGGAGCAGAATAAGTAACCACCGCCCCACAAGCTCCACTGTCGTTATTCACGGTAATATCTGATGGACATACAATGCTTGGACATTGTGCATGCACAATACTTGGAATATGTAAGAGGATGATCAAAGAAAAAAACAAGTAGATCCTTTTCATGATGGAAGGTTTTATAGTTAATTCAATTCAAATATAACAAATCTTTTACGGTAGTTCTTCAGGGTGCTGCACATAATATTCAATTTTGTCGAGAAGGTTTTGGTATACCTTCTCCCCTCTTTTGTTACTCCCTCCAAAAAAGTTGAGCTGTTTATTTTTAGGTTGAGACCGATAAAAAGCCAAAAACTGATATCTTTCGATATCAGTCGTCCATTTGCTATATAAAAACCGGTTCTCATATATTTGTGCAGGATCCCAACAAGCCACAGCAAAATTTTCCAATCCATCGGGATAAAATTTAAATAATTGGGAAACCGGTGCATCATAGTGGCTACTGTCGTTAAGATAGAAATATCCATTAGGAAGCTCCTTATTATAAGTAAATTCGTTGATCGCTTTTTCGATGGGTGAATTTTTGAGTACATATAGAACAGTGGTCTTCCCATTGTTTTTGGATTTGTAAATCTGGAGATCCAATAATCCATCTCCATTGAGATCCGTATAGCAGGTATCGAGCAATAGTTGATCTGGAAGCTGATTACAATCCACCAATGGTTTGTTAAAGTAGGAATGCTTATACTCAAGTTTGGGTGTGAAAATAAAGTTTTTGCCAGTTAGCGAATCATTATACACATAGATGGAATCCTCTGCCTCAAAAACCGGGGTCGAATGGGAAAATGAATGCTGGATCTGGTTGTATAGAATTGTATTCATCACTTCTTCCATACTAATAGAATGTACTGTTGAATAAACGGAGGTAAAATGGTTAAACATGAATACAGGAAACTTAAGCCTCTCTAACTGATCCTTGACCATGAGAAGAGAACTATCGATCTCACCTCGTTTTCCAAAATCTTTATAAAGTTCGGTTACTTCCACCCCGCCTTCTAAATTCACCGTAAGACTTACTGTGATCTCCCTTGAGAATAGGTCCCGGTTCCTAATAAAGATCTCGTCAACCCAATCAATTTCTTTGGCAAATACCTGGGGCCATTCAGGAACTCTTTCCTGCAGATCAAGATAAAATGAAAACCGAGGAGAAGGATACTTTTGTTTGCCTTGATGGTATGGTTTTACAAATTCGATCAATGGATTTAGATCAAGGTTTCTATAGGGCTGGTTGGAGTAAAAGGTAAACTCGAGGTAATATTTTTCCTGGTTAACTGACGAGCCATCAAATAAGTATTTCTTGTACTGTGCCAGGTTTTTATTTTCCAATACCTGGTTAAAGGAGATATAAAAAACCTTGTCGGAATAAAATGTGATTTTTTTCTCATAGAGAGGGGTTTTATTCTTTTTATAGATGGTATCATCCATTATGTGAATGATAAAATCACAAGGATTAAAATACAGAGTATCATTTTTCCTTTCATTTACCCCGTACCATTGAGCATAAAGGGTTGAATGAACGAGTACCAACATGATCAGGCAGGTTTTGCACATCAGGTAAAAACGTTCCACGATGCCCCGATATTATGTTAGTGATTGATTTTTTAATTGTCGAAGTTGCCTTCTTACAACCAGTACGTTTACCAACACGATCAATTGGCAGAAGAAAAAAAGTAAGAGGGTGGATATGAGATCCGGAGGTGTGACCAAATAGGAGAATACCAGAAAGAACATTTCAAAACCGATTACCATTTTCCACACATCCTTCTCTTTTAATTTAAATTGTTGGATCAAGCTTTTCAAAAGAACGGGAAATGTGATCAACCCAAAAAAATAGATGAAGCAGATGATGGCCAATTTGATGATCTGACCTTTACTCACCTGATTTTCAACCATAGGATCTATGGAAAATTCGCTGATCCATTTGTATAAGCCGTAAGTTACCAATGCACTTATTAATAAGGTGATCAAAAAAGGGAGAATAGCTCTTTTCATAGGATTAAATTAGCTATTTAATTGATACTTCCTTCTGCCCCAGGCTGACAGGCATAGCTGGCCGATAACGAGGCCCGCAGATAGAGACAAGGCCATTTAGCGGAATGCTGGCGCTTCAGTCAGCATCCTGACCAGCTTTGCTGCGTCAGGGGGCCCGCAAGGCAGCCCAAAAGCAGACAAAAGACTGATGGACAAAGGGCAAAAGACAATCATTGGTTACCTTGCGTTATAGGGCGAAAATCCTTACCTTTGCACTCCATTTAATTAAATTATATGTTATCAGTAACAAATCTATCCTTACAATTTGGCAAACGTGTTTTGTTCGATGAAGTTAATCTCAACTTTACACCGGGCAATTGCTATGGTGTAATTGGGGCTAATGGGGCTGGTAAATCCACCTTTTTAAAGATCCTGCAGGGAGAAATTGATCCTACCACCGGTAACGTGGGTATTTTACCCAATGCCCGGATGGCCGTATTGAAACAGGACCACTTTGAATTTGACGAGTGTACGGTTTTGAATACTGTACTTATGGGTCACCAGAAATTGTGGAGCATTATGCAAGCCAAGGATACCTTATATGCCAAACCTGATTTTAGTGAAGAAGATGGAATTAAAGCCGCTGAACTGGAAGCTGAATTTGCTGAAATGGAAGGCTGGAATGCTGAAAGCGATGCGGGGATTTTATTAAGCGGACTCGGTATTAAAGAGGAGAACCACTATAAACTCATGAATGAGTTGAGTGGAAATGAAAAAGTACGTGTATTGTTGGCACAAGCCTTATATGGTAATCCTGATATTCTTTTATTGGATGAGCCTACCAACGACCTGGATGTAAACACCGTGATGTGGCTGGAAGATTTTCTCATGAATTTTCCGAATACTGTAATTGTGGTAAGCCACGACCGTCACTTTTTAGATACGGTTTGTACCAATATTGTAGATATTGATTTTAAGAAGATACAAATGTATACGGGTAATTATACTTTCTGGTACGAAAGTAGCCAGTTGGCCACCCGTCAAAAATCTCAGCAAAATAAAAAGGCAGAAGAGAAGAGAAAAGAGTTGCAGGAGTTCATTGCCCGTTTTAGTGCCAATGCATCAAAAAGCAGGCAAGCTACCAGCAGAAGAAAATTATTGGAGAAAATAAATATTGAAGATATACAACCCAGCAGCCGTAAATATCCTGGAATCTTCTTTACCCAGGAACGTGAAGCTGGTGACCAGATCTTGAGGGTAAACGGATTGAATGTTACCGGTAATGATGGAGTTCCTCTATTAAGAGATATCAATTTTACTGTTCGCAAGGGTGATAAGATTGCGGTGATCAGCAGGGACAGTCTTGCTCCAACTACTTTGTACAAAGTGCTCATGGATGAGCAAAAAGCAGACAGCGGTGGGTATGAATGGGGAATAACTATCACAAAAGCGTATTTGCCGAACGACAACAGTGAATATTTTCAGAAAGATTATAGCCTGATCGACTGGTTACGTCAATACAGTAAAGAAAAAGACGAAACTTATATCCGCGGGTTTTTAGGAAGAATGTTATTTAGTGGAGAAGAATCTTTAAAATCAGCCAAAGTATTGAGCGGAGGAGAAAAAGTAAGATGTATGGTAAGCCGCATGATGTTGCAAAATGCCAACTTCCTTATTTTGGATGAACCTACCAATCACCTCGACCTGGAAAGTATTACAGCCTTTAACAACGGCTTGAAAAACTTTGCCGGTACGGTCATTTTTACTACGCATGACCATGAGTTTATAGAATCAACCGCCAATCGTATCATTGAATTAGGTCCGAACGGAATGATCGATAAAGAAATGACCTATGATGAATATATCATGGACGAAAGGGTAAAAGAACAACAAGCTGCTTTATATGGTGGCGTAACCGCATAATAAAAAATATTCGTGCATAATAATGGGGGCTTAAGCCCCCATTATTTATTTTACGTGTATCCGTTGACTAAAGTCAACGGAAATAAACGGAAATCAATTAAAATGTATAGCCTGCCCCTACGCTGCCACCGAAGCGGTAAACAAATAGGCTGGTGTATCCACCAATAATGGCAGGGATGGTATTCAACCCAAACATTCCATTGGCATGTACATACCACCTTGGAGCAAAAGAGTATTTGGCGCCGAATCCCAGCTGGGCTTCCATTCCCACACGCATAGGCATTACTCCGTAATAACCATAGAACTCATCAAACATAGAAGAAGAATTTCTTTGTATTAAATTTCCATTGGGATCTTTCCATTCCATGGTACTCACCATATCAACCATTACCATGGGATTCAATCCAACGAAACCATATAACTCAAATTTTTCGGTATGGATCATATCAATATATAGTCTAACAGGCACTCCAATATAATGGTGGTTGGTATGCATATCAATCGTACCCATGTTCACCGGATTGTTGGATGAATCAATAGCGGTATAATCAGAATGGTATGCATATCTTAGGTTTTGATATTCCAATCCTACACCAATCGAGATCCTTTGGCCAACATGACGTTGATATTCCATCGAAAATCCATAGCTAAAACCAGGAGTTTCATCGGGACTATAACTATTGGCTGGTGAGTAAAATCGATGACCACCGGCAGGGGTAAATGAAAATTCAAGTGAATTTTTTGTTGCCTGGGCGGATAAATTGATCAGGGCCATGGCCAATATGGCAAGCAGCATAAAAAATTTAATCAAGTTGATCTGATAGGTTTTCATAATGTGTTTGTTTTATAGCACAATAGTACGCCAGCAGATGCAAGGAGATATAGGGGTTAACCCGGAAATTGAACGAATGGATCAGGTGGAACGATTACTCCTTCTTTTTTTCCAGAAGATCAATGACCTTCTTTTGAAGTTGCATAATTTCTTTTTCCTTTTCAGCTAATAGTTTTTGTAGTTCAGCTTCATTGGTTGACTTTCCGGATAAATTGACAAGGTCGGGCAACGTTTGTCCGAATACTTTGGCAATTTGAAGCATTCTTGAATAATTAATATCTGTGATATTTCTTTCGATCTTGGAATATGCCGGCAAAGATATATTGAGCTTGTCAGCCATTTCATCCTGCGACCATCCTTTTAAGTTTCTCAGGTATTTAATTTTTTCGCCTAAAGTTTTCATATACATCTTTAGACAAAGCTATGCCCTGAGAATCAGATATATAAAATACAATAAGGATGTTTTATTTTCTTTATAGTATGTATTTAAAATACTAATAGTATATTAGTTGAGAAGAAAAAAATTAGGAGACGTTGAAAATCATTATAACTGAGAATCAATGATTTTTATAGTTAGGAACACAATTATATAGTTTAAATATAATTATATGAGTTATAC
>JANWKT010000006.1 GCA_025451235.1 Flavobacteriales bacterium
ATCGGCAAAAATATTTTTCCTCCGGATGTAGAAATAGCGTTGGACAAGTATATCATGAATCCCAAAGCCAGCAGTTGTGCCGATCATGAATTGTACCGTACCCTCAAAAGATATGATGTCAACCCAGTAACACATCTGGAAGAACTGCCCATGGGTTCTCTATTCTCCTTAGGTACCGGAAAGTTATTCAAAAAAGGAGCCAAGCAACGAACTCGTTTTCTCTGCCAATGCCTGGATGATAAAAGAATGTACTATGTAAGTGGGATTGCAGAGGTAAAAGTAGTTACCCAGGCTTTGTTTGCGGATTAGCTTATTATAGTTTAATAAATTTCTTCCTTAAAATCGCTAGGTTGGACTGAGTGTTCAAATAATATATTCCTGGGGGAAATGCGGAAACATCAAACTCGAAATCATAACTACCGGGTTCTAAGTAATCCGTGATTCTGTAAAAAACGGTTTTCCCGTTCATATCTACAATGGCCATTTCAAATTCTGAATGCACCGGTAAGTTTAAATGGACATGGAGAATGTCATTGGCTGGGTTTGGGTAAATATCAATGGAGTCCATTACTAGCTCTTCATCATTCATACCAAATACATTGTTTCCACCTCTAACGACCTTATACCCGGTATATGCTGACATGTACGCAAGGTCATTATTGATCCTGAAAAACCGATTGAATGAATAACCAATGGTAGAATCTAATTCCCAACTATTCCCTCCATCCTCAGTTAAGTACAGTCCAGGCCCCCAACCTCCAGCAAAACCTTGCAAGGAATCTAAGAAACCGATCATTTGAAGTCTCGTAATGTTATAAAAATTATTCGAGTCGATGATAACCTGGTTCCATGTCTCTCCCATATCTGAGGATTTTAATATTCGGTGCAGAAAATAATCATCTTGAATGGATGCATACATATGGGTGGCGTTCAAATATTGGATTTTCCAGATCAAAGAATTAATAAGGTTTGTACAATGAACCTGGTACCAGGTTACTCCTCCGTTGATTGTTTTTAAAATGATTCCACAGCCCATTCCCGTATCCCGGCCAGTTACAAAACCGGTGTCCTTATTAATAAATAAGATGTCAACTAAAGCGCTTGCTTGCGTATGCATGGAATCGTAGATCCACGTAAGCCCTGCATCGGTAGATTTTATAATATTGGGATTTCCACTCCATTTACCACAACCAAAAAAATCATCCGTTCCCGGAGGATTACTTAATCCACAAGTCCCATTTAAGGTAAATGGTATTGTTGCAGTAATATCCAACCAATTCGCTCCTCCATTGGTAGTGCGGTAAATTTTTGTAAATGTACTGGCACAAATCCCAACATTTTCATCCATGAATTCTATCGTTCTTAAGTAGCTATTCGCATTATACTGAAACTGCCAAGTTAGGCCTCCATTGGTTGTTTTATAAATGGATTTATTTACACCACCGGCAGCCCAACCCGTATCGGCGTTAATGAAATAAATATCGTCATATCTATTTCCCTGAGGCAAACCCAAAACACCAATACCTACCTGACTAAAACCAAAAGAGGATTGAAGAATAAGGCACAAAAAGAGCAGCTTAAGTTTATTCATAAATAATTATTTTTTGACTGCTAGCTTGCCCATACTTATTTACAAGTACACAGTTGTATAATCCCTTACTAAGTAAACGAATATCATAACAGCTTTGATCAATTTTAGTTAAAAGCCATCGGTTCCCTAAAATATCATATAAACTAACATCTAATTCATCCACACTGTTCGTGCATAGGACGCTATTGGTCGGGTTCGGATAAAGGACAATCGGTTTCTCAACGATCTCGTCAATTCCGATAAAACATGAAGAGGCATTTAGTCTTACCAAAGTTGGATTATTATCGCTTGATATGTTTAATGTTCCCCAACCGAGTAAATATAACTTTCCTTCGCTCAAATCGATAGCTAAGTCCTTTATTGGATTGAAAAAATACCACAAAGAATCAAAAGACGTTCCTATTATTCCATTATTGGCAAAAGCATTATCCAAGGTCCCATCCGAATTTAAATAGCAGTATCCACCTGAAATATTCGCCAAGAACCTTCCATTGGTACTAATTGTTACTTCACTAAGATTTACTAGATTGGATGTTAGGCCCAAGTCAGCATTAGTTAAAACGCCATCTCCAGCGAAAGTCGTATCTAGATTGAATAAGGAATTTATTCGAATAATCCTATTGGGTCCGTAAGAACAATAAGAAATATACAGTGATTGTGTAGCTTGATCATACTTTATATCATTCACATCTGAAATATAATTGGGCAATGTATAAAAACGGTATGCGTCTACACTCACGGTTGTATCAGGCAATCCATTATATATATTAAAAAAATGAAGATAAAGCTGGTTGCTTACAGTATCGTTTTGAGTCACCCCACAAGCTATTCCTGTATTGTTAAGGATTTCTACTCTTTCACAGGTGCTTATTGAGGTATCTAACAGATTGCTTATTCCTCCATTGAAAACTAAATCCGGATATCCATTAGGATTATATTTGATAATTCCCCTTGAATTTGAATTATAGTATGGGATAAATATACCATTGTTGCGAACCACCTTAATAGTTCCATAAAAATCATTTGGTGTAAGCTCCACCAAATTATATCCGCCTATCCCAAATCCAGTATACACTTGAAGCTGTTTGGTTAATCCATTAAGGCGATAATGGTCATTTGAAAGTCCTGGGAATGTTGAAACCAATATAGTCGAATCGGTAAGGTCATATAGCTCGGTTTCTCCAAGTTCAAATAAGCCTGTTGTATCTTTAAAAAATAAATATTCCTTTATATTATTGGAATCAAGATTTGAAAGATCGTATGCTTTTAAATTGACATCAGGGGAGAGAAAATGTATGTATATTCTATCATCTATAAACTTTACCTCCATTAGTTGATTATTTACTTCCGAACTATCGAAAACCCAATAACTTGTATGATTAAAACTAGTATCCCTATAACCGTAGCAATTCTGAGCCTCGCAGGGCTTAGCTAGTGCCAACAATAGGGTGAATATTAATATGTTGGAATTTGGCAGGTTGATCATCCATCTAAAGGTATTATAATGATTAAATAAATAAGCAGACAAAATTATAGGTTTATCGCTTCCTCTAGACTAAGACCCAAGAATATGATCGCCAACGGGATATTTAATGCCGGTAGAAAGACCCTTTCTTCCAGATAAAAATAAATGAGTCCAAACAGAAAATAATTTACCATCAGGGCCAATAGTAATTTGATCACTTTTTGTGTATTCCTAGAAGATGTTTTGAAAATACTAAATTCAAACACTTTTTGCATACTCCTGATTTAGAAATACCAAGATAAAAAATAACTCAGTCTTTCTTCAGCATCCTGAATACCGTTTGCGTTTTCTTACACCAATATTCGGTTGCTCCGGGGTTCAATAATTGCTCCACATGTCTGAATCCTTGAGGCTCGGAGTCCAAGCCCCCCAGCCGATGGCGCAATAAGCAAAATGCCTGGTCATTGCAAAACAATGCCAGTGCCAGGTTTTTATAATACATCCCATATTTTGCATAGGTCTTGTTATACATACCCATACAATCCCATTTCCCTTTTTGCGAAATCACTTCCCCGGTTGGAAAACTTATTTCTACCTCCAACTCATCATTGGGTCGTTGGTATATGACCAGCTTTCCTTTGGATCGGTACCAGATCAAAATCGCACCACCAATCCCTCCAACAAAAACCAGGATACAGGGTATCAACAAACCTGGGAAAAACAAACGTTTATCAAAAGCAGCGTTCAACATATTAATGATCAGGTAGCCCATACATAAACCAGCGGGGATAGAAACGGCTATTTGAAGATTCATGGTAGACCTTTTCAATATATCACATTCCAGGATCTTTTGCATAAGAAGATTTGAAAACCAAATTAAAACAAATATAGCCTGCCGGATAGCTATCAGGTTACCTGTCGATCAGTTTTTTGCACCAATTCAAAAACGGCGTAGGTTTTTTTGCAAATATAGATAGGAGACCCTGATAAAAATACTTCATCCACCAGATCAAAACCCGGAGGGGGTTTTTCCAAAGGTTTACGGTCATGTCGCAATACACAAAAGACCTTACCATTACAATACAGTTTTAAAAACATCTGTTTTGCGTACAACCCATACTTTACATGTACTTTTCTATATTGGGCGGTACAGGTCCATTGGCCCCTTGCCCTGATCTCAGAACCGGTTTTTTCCTCCACCGAAATTTCCAGTTGACCACCTGCAAGTTGTTGTACCATTAATTTACCATTGGAAGTAATTCTAATGATAATCGCTAGGGCCATGGGAACAATGGCCAGTAGCAGCGCATATATCTTCCATTCAGGTTTAAATGGGGCCTTATCGAAACACCAATTTACCCCGTTCACAATAAAATAAGCCGAGGCGCCTCCGGAGATAGCACGAAGAATGTTTCGAAAGACCTCGTATTTTCTTTGAATAATGGTGGCTTCAAAAATAATGGCCATGGGTGTTAAAAGAATAAGGGGTTTTTAAAAATGAGGGGCGGATAATCATCCGCCCCTACGAAATCTTCGTCACAATTTTTTCCTGTAAATATTATAGAAATTTCTCTCCTTTTTCGATTCTCACTTCATTCACCAGGCTTTTTATTTTTTGTTCGTCCACCATTTTACAGATCAACAGAACTCCGTTGCTTTCTGATACGATACAATTTTCCAGTCCCTGGATCACCACCAATTTATCTTTGGGTACGTGTACCATACAATGGTGCGAATCATACAGCATCACATTTTTTCCTACCACCGCATTGGTCTTTCCATGTCTCAATTCGTCGTATAATGAGCCCCAGGTACCCAGGTCGCTCCATCCAAAATCAGCCAGGATCACATATACATTATCTGCTTTTTCCATAATGCCAATATCGATCGATTCACTATGGATCTCCTGGTAAATATCTTCAATTATTTTTGCTTCCGCAGGGGTATCTAATTGAGGTTCTCCTTCATTGAATAACGCAAATTCTTCGGGCATGTATTTTTCGAAAACTTCCATAAAGGTTTTTAGTTTCCATACAAACATGCCGCTGTTCCATAAAAACTCACCGCTGCTTACAAAATGGCGGGCCATTTCGAGTTCAGGTTTTTCCGTAAACGTTTTTACCTTCTTTATCTCTGCATTTCCATTAGCCTTCGGGCTGAACTGAATATATCCATAACCAGTATCCGGGCGAGTAGGTTTAATTCCCATGGTCAGCAAAACATCATTGGCGGTGGCATAGTCAATCCCCAGGTTCAATACCCTGATGAGTTCTTCTTCTTTGGTCACCAGGTGATCGGCCGGAGTAACCAGCATACTGGCATCCGGATCTCTTTTGCGGATCTTATAAGCAGCATAGGCAATGCAAGGAGCAGTATTTTTTCTCAGTGGTTCTGCTAAAATATTGGTAACAGGTATTTCGGGTAATTGTTGAGCAACTAGGTCTGTATAATCCTCGTTGGTTACCACCAATACATTTTCAGGAGGGAAAATAGATTTTACACGACGGTAAGTAGCCTGTAATAAAGTCTCACCGGTTCCCAGTATATCAATAAATTGCTTCGGATGACCTTGCCTGCTCATCGGCCAAAAACGGCTCCCGATCCCACCGGCCATGATCACACAATACTTTGCACTCATGATAATTTTTTCAAAGCGGTTCTTAATTTATCAAAAATGGCAGGTATCTCTTCCAGTTTACTGGTACCCACACTTAATCTATACCAGGCCGATTCCCTAGATGAACCAAATGCAAAAAACGGCACCACGGCAAAACCCGCTTCATTCAAAATATAAGAAGTAACATCATCGGTGTTCTCTAAGGTTTTCCCTTCCGCCGTTTTCTTTCCTTTCAGGTTAAATTGAATGGTCATATAAATAGCAGCCCTGGGAACAATTACATCCACATCAAATCCTTCGTTTTTCAATTCTGTAAACCCCTTATAAAAAGCATCGAATCTTTTCTTTACAGTTTCTTTGATCCACTTTAAATACGCATCCACCGCAGCATGGTTGTTCAGGAAATTGGTAGTGGCCACCTGTTCAGCCTTTGGACTCCAGGCACCTACATGTCCTAATATCGATTTCATTTTATTGATCACATTGGCCGGTCCATATGCCCAACCCACCCTTACACCGGTGGCAGCGAAACCTTTACTGATCCCATCCACAAAAATGGTATAAGGTCTCAGCTCGGGGCGTAGGCTAATCGGATCATAATGTTTGGTATCACCCACCGTGAGTAACCAATAGATCTGATCGTACATTAAGTAAAGAGGTTTGGCATTTTCACCTCTTCTTTTATTTTCTGCTAATACAAGATCGCAAATCTCTTCCAGTTGTTCTTTCGAAAAAACGGTACCGGTAGGATTCAAGGGGGAGCACAATGCCAACAGACTTGCATCTTTTAAATGAGGCGCCAATTCGGCAGCCGTCGGCATAAAATTATTTTCAGGTTTGGTTTCAATCATTACCTGTTGGCCCCTGCTTAAATAGGTATAATGGTTATTGTTCCATGAGGGGATGGGGAAGATCACTTTATCTCCCGGATCAACAATGGCTTGGTAAATGGCATATATAACAGGTCGTGCACCTCCTGCAATTAAAATTTCATCTTTCGAATAATCGAGATTACCATATCTCTTTAAAAAAGTACTTACAGCTTCCCTTAATTCCATCACACCTTCAGCTGCAGGATAATTGGTCTCATTCGCTTCATATGCCTTTACAATTTCGTCCTTCAATTCTTGTGGAATTGGAAAAAGAGCAGGATTAAAATCTCCGATCGTAAAATTATACACCGAACTGCCTTGTTTGATCTTTTCATTGATCTCTCCGGCGAGTTTAATAATCTCTGAACCAATAAGGTTTTGAGCAAGTTCCGATACTTTGTTAGACATAGTTTTATTGTTGGCGCAAACATACCTTCATTGGCTCAGAAATCCAAATTACAAATATGTTAATCCGGGATTAAACGGGGGGAGTTTTTAGGTGCTTTTTGGCTGCCTATTCGGGTGCTTTGCTATAGTGCAGGCCGGCTCAGCAGCCAGCCCTAAGCAATACGGGTTATTTCTCCGGCATAAGCCGTTTGCCAAGGGCTGCCAGGCCTCGCCAGCCTGCCGCTGTCGCTTCGCCCCCGGGCAGGCTGGCCAAAGCCAGCGTTCAAAACGTTCAAAGGTCAAACGGTTCAAAAACTTTATTGGTTACCTTGTTCTAATGGATTCTTTAGTAACAACGGATAATTATCCGTCGCTGCTATCGCCTGCGAATAATCTTTACATTTGTATTATGAACAATAGGCAACCAGCTTACGAAGAAGCTGTTAAAGAAATAAGGGCCATGATCGAAGGCGAGCCGGATCTTATTGCCAATCTTTCTAATACAGTAGCCGTTTTAAAAGAAAAATTCAACTTCTGGTGGATTGGGTTTTACCTGGTAAAAGGAGATCAACTAGTACTAGGTCCATTTCAGGGTCCTGTAGCCTGCACCAGAATTGGAAAAGGAAAAGGGGTTTGTGGATCAAGCTGGGAACAAAAGCAAACCATTCTGGTAGCAAATGTGCATCAATTCCCAGGCCATATTGCCTGTAGTGCTGCGAGTAATTCGGAGATCGTAGTACCTGTTATAAAAAATAATGAAGTAGCCATGGTGCTGGATGTTGATAGTATTGATTATGATTATTTTAACGAAACTGATAAGAAATACCTGGAAGAAATTGCCGTTCTAATGGCTTCATTATCGTGAGGAAAGAGACCCCTTATATATTATCCCTTGTTTTTGTGTTGGCATTGCAATCATGCGCCAATGAGCTCCCATTAACCGGAGGAGAAAAAGATGTAGACCCGCCTGTTGCTGAAAAATTTGATCCACCCAATCAGTCTACCCGGTTTGCGACCAAAAAGATCACCATCGAGTTCAACGAATTCGTAAAGTTAAAAGACCCAGCCAAGCAAATATTGGTAAGTCCCCCGGGAACACAATTCCAGGCAGCAGAAAAAGGAAAATCAATTGAATTGACTATTACAAGTACGCTTAAACAGAATTCTACTTATGTAATCAATTTTGGAGATGCCATTGTAGACAATAATGAAGGAAATGTTTTGCATAATCTTATTTATACCTTCTCCACAGGCGATATTCTCGACTCCTTGTCCACCTCTTTTAAAGTGCTCGATGCATTTACATTAAAACCGGTAGCCAATGTAAAAGTCATGCTGTACGATCAGGATACCGATTCATTGCCCCTCACCGAACTGCCTTATTATGCAGGCACCTCCAATGCCGAAGGTAAGATCACCATTGGATATATGAAGCCAGGAAGTTTTAAAGTTTTTGCATTGCTCGAAGAAAATAAAAACTATATATATGATAAGCCCAACGAAGGAATAGGGTTTTTAGATCAACCGGTAAATGCAGGAGATAGTGTTCCGCTAAGGATCCTGTTCTTTAGAGAAGAAGTGGCCAACCCAAAGATCGCGGTTGCAAGAATGCCGGTGGCCGGAATGGTCCATTTTAAATTTAATGGGAACATAGAAAAAAATCAATTCACCTTGCTCAGCAAAAATTATCCGTTCGATACCAATCAGTTCGAATTCATGGGAAACAGAAGGGATACGGCGGTATATTGGTTCAAGCCCCGGGTAGGTGATGATACTTTGCGATTTATGTTTACCCGAAAGTTGGGAGAGAAAGACACCGTAAAAGTATATCCGAAGATCATTAACCAAGGGAAAAATAACCAGGTCACCGGTGCAGAAGCAGTCAAGATCAAAACCGTTATTCCTGCCGATTTTGATTTTTATAAAAGGTTGGAAATTGAATTTTCTGTTCCTCTAGATTCCCTCAACCGGGATACCATTTTAATCACCGAAGAAGGAAAATCAATTCCTGCATTGCTTAAACCCATGGATGGAGCCCGAAGAAAATATTACCTGGATTATAGCTTCAAGCAATCGAAGAACTATGTTCTTTATTTTCCGAAAAGATCGGTTAAGGGAATATTAGGCACCTATATGGATTCAACCCTGTTCAATTTTAAAACTTCCAACGAAAAAGCCTATAAAGTGATCAGCCTAAATATCAAGCATCCTTCCTTAACCGGAGGTGCTATTCTTGAGTTATTGGATGCCCAGGACAATGTATTGCAAGAAAAAAAGATCAATTGGGCAGATACCAACCTTGTTGA
>JANWKT010000007.1 GCA_025451235.1 Flavobacteriales bacterium
AGCATTCAAAATTTCAATGAAAGTGATTTCCTGTTCCGCATTCACTTCAAATTGACCGTTCGATGGGTTAGGATATATGGAAATCGTATTTGAGCTTTGTTCAGTTTCATCGATCCCGATGGTGCAGGAGAGACTATCGATATAAGCCCATAATTCATTGTCAAAAGATGAAAGTGCCAATTCGGAAGTGTAAGCTGCATTTCCCATTCTCACCACCACCATATTTTGGCTGGGCACCACATAAATTTTCTGATCGTTTTTTCCTAAGGCGGCTATCATATCGTCGGGTGCATTCGCAATGATCTCATTGGGAAAAACAGTTTGTAAACCTGGGGCCATACATGAACTCTGACCATTGAGCCACCATAGATAACCGTAGGAGAGATTGAAAGATTGGGATGTATGGGTCATAGCGTAGAAGTAAGCAGTATCGTTAAGAATGGTATCATTCGCCCAAATCCCTTTATTCAGGGTGAGCAGACCAAATCGCGCCATATCCCTGGCTCTGCTAAAGTATACCCCACCAGACCAAGCTCCTGACATGCCGGTAGGATCTTCCATCCTTGTATTGGTAAATGAATTATAGGTGACCCCACTGGCATTGCTCACGGCCTCTTCAAGTCGCCTATAGGGCCCTGTATGGTATGCCCACCGTGTTCCGGCATCAACTAAATATTGCAGGCAGGCGGTGGCGGTATCCGTATTGTCACAAGGCAGAGGGGGGGTATCATCCAAGCCACTGGTCATGGTGAGTAAATTCCAAATCTTAATAGAATCTTCCTGATTGATGGTGGCCGATGTCCAACCTGTTCCCAAATAATCGGAGGCAGGAGCATTGATATCCATCAAACCTTCCTGCTGGGCAATACCCACGAGTGTTGCCGTCAAACTTTTTCCGCAGGAAGCCCAATACCATGCACTGTCCTGGGTAAAAGTTCCAAAGTATTTTTCCAAAACGATCTTCCCGTCTTTTAAAATAATAAACGCTTTGCTTTCCTTTGCCTCTAAATAGGTGTATAAGGAATCAATCCGTGGCTGACACCAGCCTAAAGTTGATGGAGAGAGTGTATCCCAGGTGGTTCCCGAAGTGGGTGGAAAGTATAAGGTCTGTGAACTGGCTTTGAGGATGAATAAGAATGCTATAATGGGAATAAGTCTTTTCATTAGCTGCAAGGATTTGATCAATTGGACACGGGATATACTTATAGGTTTAATATTAGTAAAATATCTTGATTTTCTTCTACTTTAGTTTTATTATTCGGTTGACACCTCATGACAGGGATCTTAAAAATAGGAAGAGTACGCATACTTCAAGGGAATGGTTTTGTTACCATCACATGGCGATGTTTGGATTGGTGGCATCTTGTTGGAATGTTTGTACTGGTTATTTCCTTGATTGGGGTTATGGCTGGTAAAATGGGATTGAAAGAGGTAATGGGTAATCCAACCATCCTGCTAACCACCTATGGATATATTGTATTTGCGATCATTTGGACTTTACTGTTTTACCTGGTTGTATTTAACCGCAGATCTTCACTGATCGCAAACAAGGACCGCATCGTTTTACGAAATGGCTTATTCCCAGCCTTTCTGTACCAAGTGGAAATGAATAAAGTGATAGAGGTTACCATCAAAGAAAAAAAGGAATTGAAGCTGGGGGAAACCGATGCGGGGCCTGATCGGGGCCCTTTTTATAGGGTACTCATCACCAGCGAAGGTAGGAATCCAATCCGAACAGATCTTTTTACAAAAGAAGAAGCAGAAAGGATCTGCGAAGAAATAAAAAAGCACAACCGCTGAGTTTTCTTTCTGAAATTATTGCTTAATAAATCTGATCGCAACCTGTGGATAGTTCTTTATCCGGATGTAATAGTGTCCACCGGGCAAACCGGTAATATCCAGTTGAGTGGTTGAAGTTATATTCATTACTTTCATCAGGCTTCCAGTGATACTATAGATCCGGATCTCTTCCCATTCAATATTGTTCATCAATTCAATGGTAATGTTCTCTGAAGCAGGATTGGGATAAACCCTACAAAATAGATGCGGTCCGTTTTCCTCTACACCTGTTGTTCCGCAATTATATACAATCAACGAAGATATGGTGGTATCAAAAGGGCAATTGGAGGCTGGATCAATGACCGTACAATAATAATTCCCCTCATTTGTAATGAACAAAGTATCCTGATCATTGGCAAATGAAAGAAGGGTGTCGTTCTTATACCAACGGATGATCTCAGTGCCAAGTAAAGTTGAACTGGTATGCAATACAATAAAAAGAGCTGTATCCCCTTCGCAAGGATCACCTCCGAATGCAGCATCAAAATAATAGCCCGACCATTGAGGACTATCCGAAAAGACCTCCGACATTTCCGAACATCCGCTAACGGTAGCAAGCACTGAAAAATTCAAGCTATTGTATTGCTGATAATCGGGTAAGAATTGACTGGTTACAGGAATCATCAATCCATTCGAATACCATTGATAGGAATCTGCCGCCTGGGTCCAAAGTGTATCGTTTTCACATAACCAAGGATGAGCGGCAGAAATACTTGGTGTATGACTACAAAACTGTATCACCGTATCAGAAGTGCTGGTATGCAATCCCTGCAAATCACAATTGGTGGTGGTCAATGTAACGATATAGGTCCCATTGGTTGCATAGGAGTGGGTTGGATTTGGTAACGAAGAATTGAATCCATCTCCAAAATCCCAAAAATAGGTTTGAGAAACTCCGTAGTTGGCCGGGTTAAAAATGACCTCATTGGTACCGGATCCTATGGTATAGTGAAAACCAGATTGGGGCAGTTGTTTATAATCCCAATCACCCAGGTGATCGAAGACTTGTGTTTTAGCCGCATTCCTGATGATGGCCGCATCAGTGGCATTTAGGCCCGCATTGAAAGTGATGAGTGTTGGATCGTGTTTAAAAATAGTTGCATAAAAACAACAAGCGGCAGCATAAGATCCTGCTAAGGAAGGGTGGCTTTCATCCGGCTGATACAATTCGATACCCGGATTATTTTGCCTCAGATAATTCCAAAGAACTGAAACAGGGGAGAGCTCGCCATCCACAAATGTGGCTAGATGTATATAAGCGTTTTTGAGAGTACTGTCCATACCGGCATAAGTACACATCACAGGAAAAGATGCACAGTTGGAAGCATCTCCGTTCTTCCTTCCCCAGGTAACATAGAACATGGTTACTCCACAAGGATTGTATTGAGTGATTAGGTTGTTCAATGCAAACCCACCATTGTTAAAAGCGGAAGTCTGAGTAATAGGTTCCTGGCTTTGTCCTTGCAGCACCACATAATCCCAATTGCCGGCCATTATTTTGTTTGTAGCTACTGGGTCAATGGCATGGGCTTCCAGGGTATATCCTCCAGGGTTATAGGTATCGAAGATCAAGCTGTCGCCTGCGGATAAGGCGACATCCTTTACCATTTGCGGTAAATTATTCACGCCTGTATAACTATTACCCAAAAATAAGACACGGCGAGTTGTTTGGGCAGTTAAGTTTACTGCAGCAAAAAACAGCAACGGAAGCAATATCAAACTCCACCTATGGTTCATGGGAAAGTATAAAGTATAGCGAATTTACCCAAAATTTGAATATGCAGCTATGACTGGACAACATATTCGACTAGGGTATGCTAAGTCCCTAACACTAATTTATAATCCTTTGTCTGCAGAAAATCCTTGAATATGGTTTCGGACTTTTTCATCAATAATTCATATTGTTTGGCACCATGACTGATCCGCTTTACACCCAATTTCGCCAATGTTTCATAATCCGGTAAGCCTGGGGTTGTAAATACATTTAGGGGTATGTCAACTTTCGCCACAAATAATTTAATATCTTCTTCTTTTTCTATTAATGGTACAAATATGCCATCAGCACCGGCTGCTTTGTAGATAAGTGCCCTGGAGATGGATTCATTCAGGCTATCTGGATGTTTGGTTGTATAAGTGTCGGCCCGGGCATTGATAAAAATATTTGTTGCTGCTTTGATGGCTTTTATTTTTTCTGCTAATACATTTGCCTCCTCCAAAACCCGCTTGCCATCTTTCACAACTCCGTCTTCCAGGTTGATGCCAGCAATGCCAAGCTCTGTTAGTTGCTTTACATACTGTGCTACTTGTTGTGGATCATCGGAGTATCCTGCTTCAAAATCGACCGATAAAGGGACGGTTGCTACGGCTGCAATGTGCTTTACCACAAATAACAATGCTTCGAAACTGATCACTTCCCCGTCTTTATAACCTAAAGTGTTGGCAATGGCATGGCTGGAAGATCCCAACGCTGTAAAACCTGCTTTCTGTGCTAACTGTGCTGTATTTGCATCCCATACATTGGCCAATAATAATGGGGTTTGATTTTGATGTAATGCTTTGAAAGTATTGTATATGCTCATAATAATCTATTTTTTGAGTTGGAAGTTAACCGTTAAAGAAGCGGATTACAAATAGCGATGCTCTTTTTATAAAAGATTGTGAGAATGGGATATAGATTTCTTTTCAGCAGTTAGGATCAAAGCTGTTCGGTTCGCATTGGCAGTTAGTTACTTCGTTCTGGCAGTTCGGAGTTTCGTCTTCGGAGTGGCACTACTGAGCGCCATATTTTTTCCTGAACCCTTATTGTTTAAGCAGTTTTCTGGTAATATTTCCGGTACCGTTTACAATGGTTAGAAAATAAATACCTTCCTGGAAGGTGGTTAGATCCAGTTGATCGTTTTGCGATTGTATCATGGATGTTTTGATGGTTTTACCCAATGCATCTGTCAAAATCATTTTACTTCCGATCAATTGAGATGGGACCTGAACGGTTATATAATGGGTGGTTGGATTTGGGAATACAGAAACGGCATTAGCCAGGGTATTTTCATTGATCCCTATTTCTACTTGTCCCTTGATATTGGAACGGGAGGTACTGCCCTCAGACCGGGTTGGATTACATTCGTGAGCTCCTATCCAAACCAGGTCAACTCGGTACAATGCGTTCGGAAATGCACTATAATTCACATCTGTATAAGTATGATTTCCACCAGGTATAATATTTAATAATTGAAAATTCCCGGTTGCATTGTCGTCACGATAAAAATTATAGGATGAAACCTGGTTCGGCATTCCTTCGATCTCGTAATAGGTCCATTGAAAATTACCTAAACCAAAATATTGGAGGTGAATGGAGTTATGATAGCTACTTAGTATGGTATCCTCAACACCGCATTTATCTACTACACTTAATTTATATTTATAACTGGTGGTATTCGGGTTAGCACCAAAGTCTTCATACATGCTAAGCGAATCATAATGAACTGCTCCAATTTTTTGGTAATTGTTAAGGGTGATCTCCCTATATATAAAAATACTATCAAAGACTTCTTCGTATTCTTTTTCCCATATAACAATATTGTGATTGGCAAAGGAACTATCTGTAGTAACCACACATAGTTTTTGCTTTGGTGGAGGATATACCGTTACTGAAACGGTTGCTGTAGCCGAACAGTTGTTAAAAGTTCCGGTTACGGTGTATGTAGCACTTGTATCAGGATCTGAAACAAAGGGGACTCCATCAGGAAAAGGGGAACCTGGCCAAAATTCTCCATACCAAACATAACTATTTCCGCCTCCACCGGTTAAGGTAAGCGGTTGGCCCCAGCATTTAGCGGTATCGCTTGCGCTGGCAGTTATTACCGGAGTAGGGGAGTTGAGCCAAACGGTGGTTATGCCGGAGGATACAACTATATCAGGGTCTCCATCTGCATTGTAATCTTCGGCTCCGATCTGTGTAGGATAGAGATTCCCTGTATCAAAATCAATGGGAGCAGTAAAATGACCTGTACCATCCCCAAGTAATACAGAAAAAGTTTGAAGTTCATAATTCGGTGTAGCCAGATCTAAATGTCCATCACCATTGAAATCTTCGGAAATAATTGTGCGATGATAGGAGGAGGTTTGGATAGAATCTAAGGGAAGAAAACCTCCTGAGCCATCACTTAAGTGAATCGTAAGTATATGCAATACACCATCACATCCAACAATGTCAAGATCGCCGTTCTCATCAAAATCACCGAAAGTAAAGTCCTGCTCCCAGGGTGTAGCAACAATTGCAGGACCTGCGGGTGTAGCGAAATTCCCATTTCCATCCCCCATAAATATAAAATAGGAAGGGCCGGCCATGGCGATGAGATCCATGTTACCATCGCCATCCATATCGGTAGACTTTATTTTCTGGGCCTGATAGCCAGGGGGTGTGATATCGGTTATTGGACCAAAGGTACCATTCCCATTCCCCAGCATATACAAAATACTTTGTGACCCTGTATTTTTCGCAATGGCAATGTCCATGTCACCATCTTCATTAAAATCTTCAGCGCAAATTCCGAATGGGTAGTTGCCTACAGTTGTAAAAAGGGGTGAACCAAATGTACCATTTCCGTTCCCAGGCCATATTGAAAGTGTATCTATAAAACCACTAACCACTGCCAGGTCCAAGAGATTATCCCCGGTAAAATCTGCACTACACATATTGAATGGTCCATAAATAGGATAGGGGAATACAAGGGTATCCGTGGTGGTAAATGTGCCGTTACCATTCCCTGAATATATTCTTACGTTGGCGGTTTGAAAATTACAAATGGCGAGGTCAATGGTCCCATTTGTATCAAAATCTTCGGAAACAATTGATTCGGGGCTTTGACCAGATATTAAAGTGTCTGAAGGATGAAAACACACCTGTGTATAAGAAGAAAGCGAAATAACGATACAGGTTAGAGAGAGTAAAGTATTTTTCATAAGATGATATTACACCGGCAAAAGTAAAGCTAATTACCAGGCTATACAAGATAAAAAAGGTTATGATGGATACACTACTTATTAACTTGGTGGTTATTAAGTTCATCCTTAGACCACTATGTGTAGTGTTTGGACCTGCTTGTATAGCAGGGCTGGAGGCTCCAAATATGGTAATAAACTAATACTAAGGATTGAGTTCCTTTGTTTCCCCCTCTGTAACGTTCTTTGATCTCAGCCTAGGTTTAGCAAGTCTTGCAATTAGGTGTATGCTAACCAAAGTTAGTACCACAATTATGAGGGAATAAATAGTGTATAGCAATATTGTATTCATATAAAGATATATTTATCCTGGTTATATTCGTTTAAGGGTCCCATTCACTGCATTCAATGTGCCTTCAAAAAGAACTTCTGTCATGGTTGGATTTGGCCAAAAAGCTGCTTCATATTCTACGGTAATTTCAATTTTAAGCAAAACCACATCTCCACCTTTTGGACAGCATACACACTCGCTTTTTTCCTTTTGTTGTAACATATCGATACTTACTTTAGGTGTAATGATCCAATTGCTGGTGTCATCGGAATCCTTTACTGTAAAATGTATGTCATATAAATGACATCCGTCGTAGGTCCAAAATAAAGTGAGATCAACCGTACACGAATCACCTACGAAGCCCCATGCACGAGAATAGTCAAATGCGGCACTAAATGTCCGGCTTTTGTTTCTCATTCTACATTTAAGTCGTTGGGGTTCTTCTTGTTTACCTATGCACGGCTCTAATTCTTCCCGTTTACCAGTGCTATAAGGAAACCCATCAAATAGTTTCTTTATTTTATCAATAATTTCCCCTGCTTGTCCAATGACCTCTTTTAGTTTTTCTTCGTCTGGCATATGATAATTTTTTATTTACTAAATAGGAGTTAAATACCCATCTGCGGCGCAAATAATCCCGGAAAATTTAATGATACATGAAGGGTCGGGCCAAAGTGTGATATCCCTTTCTACTTCCCATTCTAACTCAACCAAAACACAAACTCCACCATCTGAACAACAAAGACATTTCCCCTTTTTCTTTTCCTTCAGTTCAAATATCTTGTAGGTAAGCTTTACAGACCAGTCGGAATTGTTAGGGCTATGTTTTTCGGTGAATCTGATATCATATATTCCACATCCATCTGAACTCCAATTTCCAATGATCTCCCCCTTTAGTCGGTCTGTTTCAATTCCCAACCTTTCAAGTGCCACTTCATATTTTTTCGTAAATCCAAAATGCTTGATTGCACATGCTGCTACCTCTTCTTCTCTTTCCCCAATCTTAAACTCTTCAACACAAGCCTCTACTTTTGACCTGTCTCCAATACTAACGGGGCCATTGTTTACAATATCAATCGCTCTTTTAACTTTGTCATAAATGTCTTTACCTTTTTTAATTGCATCAATGATGTCGTCTATTGTCCCAGCCATATAGTAGTTTTTTAATAATTAATGAAGGAGGGATGTTAGAGAAGGGAATGCAAACAATGGATTCAAACAATCCGATTTGGGAAAAGGATTTGATAGTGGCATATGATTTTGATTGGTTGGGCCAAATATTATTATTCTCTTTCAAACCACAAAATCATCAAATACAATAGAAAAAAATCAACCTGGACATCAAAAATATATTTTACTATTAATCAATAACTTATTTTTTTAATTATTGCTTAGGCATCCGGGAAAATACGGATGCGTTTTAACAACTATCTCATTTAAAATCTTTCACCACTTTTCCAGTACTATTAATTTTACATGAACAAATATTAATTTTTGTATTAATGGATTTAATAAATTTCTATCATTGTATTTTAGTCGCAATAACCAATCTTAATACATAATACTATGTGTGAAATTACTATCAGTAACTTAAAACTTGGTGCTCCTGCCTATCTTCCAAAGGATGCCATTTTAAATGGTACAGAATTTCTAGACCTTTTCCGGGTTTCATTTCAGGTGACCTTTAAAGGAATGGAGAAAAAAAATTGCTGCAATAGTTACCATATTTTGGTTACTATAAATGATGATGATGATACAAGTGGAGATGATATTATTACCGTAAGTCCCGGAACTATTGACCCTTGTTATGATTTTGAAGATGGGACCTACAACTTTTTCGTAGGGAATTATACTCCAGATTGTAAAAATTTGCCAGCTAATACCAAGAGTGCAGTGGATGCAAATGCCAGCACAGGTGCAGGTGAATCAATGAAGCCGGGTAACTATAAATTGCCAGGATGGGGGACTATTGATCTAAATGGAGATCCTGGTAGTGAATACGAGATATATGTAAGCGTTGAATTAATCCCATGTTGTGAAGAAACGGAAATTTCAGTTTCTGCAAATACCAAGAAAAAGTATAAAACCGTAAAAATGTACGGTAGACCTTATACACTTGAAGAAATTAGAGATCTTCTGAAAGGAATTGCTGGAGTTGCTGGATCGGTTACAGGATTTATACCCAAGTAATCATATGAATGAATCTTTTCTATAATAGTTCATAGATACGTTACTTTATTCCTTCACCAACTTATATACCCTCACTTTACCTTGCGGATCGGTAAGACTTATAAAATAAATTCCAGCGCAGAGATCCGCTGTTGAAATGCTATTGTTGGCAGCATTGAGCTTGAACGTTTTTATCCTCTGTCCCAAATTGTTGTAGAGGTTTACCACACAGGTTCCTTCCATTCCATCGATGGTCAATTGTGAGGTGAATGGGTTGGGGTAAATGTTCACCGTTATTTCATTACCCGGATCACCCATGCCTGCACAACCAAGTACAACTATGCTCACAACATCGGTATTGGAACAATTATTTGCATCGGTAAAAGAGTAAGAAATATTGTGATCACCTGTACCGGCCGTATTTGGATCAAAGGAAGTTCCACTTACACCGGTGCCTGAATAGGTCCCTCCCAAAGGAGATCCACCAGATAGGGTTTGTAAACCATGATTGATACATATTGTATCCTCCCCTGGATACGTAAAGTTGACGGTGGGTGCAGCATGAACGGTCACCATTAAAGTTTGAGGAGAGGAATTTCCACAGGTATTGTTAGCTGTAACGGTAATATTTCCGCTGGTTGCACTGGCGGATGTGTTGATGGAATTCGTAGTGGAACTTCCAGTCCAGAGTGATGGTAAGGTCCACGTATAAGAGGTTGCTCCCCCAACTGCTGAAATAGCATAGTTATTTGTAGTTCCCTGGCAAATGGTATCTGGGCCAGAAATGGTTCCCGGCGTATTTGGGATAGTGTTTACTGTTATTGTTGCTGTGGAAGGTGTGGATGTACCGCATAGATTGCTAGCAGTAACGGAAATAGTACCTCCTGCAGGTCCGGGGGTTGCATAGATCGCATTGCCTGTTGGCGTTCCGGTCCAGCCTAATGGAAGATTCCAGGCATAAGAGGTGACCATGCTTCCCAAGGCAACATTATACCAATTGGTATCGCCTTCGCAAACAGGATTGGGTCCAAAAATGATACCTGGATTTGACGGAATGGTCCATACATTGAGAATGGTCAATGAAGAAGGAGAAGAACTTCCACAGCTGTTGTTGGCTGTAACCGTAATATTACCGGTGGAAGAACCTACTGTTGCCATGATTGAATCCGTAGTGGAGGATCCGCCCCATCCTGGAGGCAAGGTCCAAGTATAAGAAGTAGCGTTTGTATCAGAAACAATTGACCAGATAGTTGTACTGCCTAAACAAACCAATGTAGGCCCTGAAATGGTTCCAGGGTTTGCAGGAATGGTATTGACGGTTACCGCCAATGTAGAAGGAGAAGAAGTACCGCAGGCATTGCTGGCGGTTACCGTTATATTTCCACTTGTGGAACTGGCAGTTGTCGTAATTGAGTTAGTTGTTGAAGTTCCTGTCCAACCGGATGGAAGGGTCCAGGTGTAAGAGGTGGCTCCAATAACGGCAGGAATGCTATACGTATTTGAGCTGCCCGAGCAAACTGAAATGTTCCCGGTAATGGCTCCAATAGTTGTGAGCACAGGCATAACGGTGATAGTAAAACCAGAAGGGGAGGAGCTTCCACAGCTATTATTGGCAGTTACCGTAATATTTCCACCTGGAGCAGCAGCTATGGTATTAATAGAACTGGTGGTAGAAGTTCCGCTCCAGCCGGGGGGTAAAGTCCAGGTATAAGAGGTAGCTCCAGGAACCGGAAACACCGAATAGGTATTGGAACTGCCCTCACAAACGGGAGTGGTACCAGAGATCATTCCAGGTGTTGCAGGGATTGTATTGACGGTGACCGGTAAAACTGAAGCCGAGGAAGAACCACAGGCATTATTGGCGGTTACTGAAATGTTACCACCATTTGAACCTGCTATGGTAGCAATTGAATCAGCGGTTGAACTTCCAGCCCAACCTGCGGGTAATGTCCAGGTATAGGAGGTAGCACTACTAACGGGTGCAATGAAATATGTATTGGAACTTCCGGCACAAACGGCCATATTGCCTGTAATAGGTCCGGGAGTTCCAGGAAGAGGATCCACTGTGATCGCTAGCACGGAAGGTGAAGAAATGCCGCATGAATTGTTGGCAGTTACTGTAATATTTCCACTGTTAGCACTGGCCGTAGTGTTGATGGAGTTTGTGAGGGAAGTTCCGCTCCATCCTGACGGTAATGTCCAGGTATAAGAGGTGGCTCCGCTTACCGCTGCGATTGAATAAGTATTTACACTAGACGGACAGATGGTCGTGCTTCCTGAAATGGTGCCAGGTGTGCCTGGAATTGTTTCAACGGTGATATTTAAACTGGAAGCGCCAGAGGTACCACAGCTATTGGTTGCCGTTACGGAAATAGTTCCACCTGTAGAACCTGCCATTGTCGTGATTGAGTTAGTTGTTGAAGTTCCGCTCCATCCACCGGGCAATGTCCATGTATAAGAGGTGGCACCGGCAACGGGCGTAACGGAATAAATATGGGTGGTTCCATCACAAACGGTGTCATTCCCAGAAATAATTCCCGGTGTAAAAGGTGTTGTATTTACTGTAACCGCCAATGTTTGAGGCGCAGAATACCCACAACCATTCACTGCACTTACCGATATATTTCCACTGGTTATACCTGATGTAGCAATTATACTATCTACCATAGAGGTTCCAGTCCATCCTGCGGGCAGTGTCCAAACGTAGTATAGAGTGTTGCTTACCGGAGCAATATCATAAGTAAGGGTGGTTCCGCTGCAAAATGAAGTAGCACCAGTTATTGCACCTGGTTGGGAGGGCGGGCTTGAAGTACACACTGCAAATTTTACAAGGAATTGATCAGAACTTCCGTTATAGGAATTGTCGTATCCATTGTATGAAATTCCATTGGAGCTTTCGGTATTACCAGCTAAATACATGTTGCCAGATAGATCAGAAATAACATCCTGAGCATAATCATTGCTTGTGCCGCCATAATAGGTTGCAGAAATCCGAACACCGCTGCTATTGAACTTGACGAGGTAACCATCAGTACCGCCAGCAATGGTATTCTGAAATCCAGCTGCGGCTATTCCTGAAGTTGAGCCGGTTTGTCCTGTCATGTAGACGTTATCAAAAGGATCTGTTGTAATTGCATATAAATTTTCAAAATTGCTTCCTCCATAATAAGTGCCCCACTGTCGTGCACCGGATGAATTAAATTTAACCAGAAATCCATCTAAGTTTCCTCCAAATGAATTTTGATGACCTCCTGATGCAATAGCATTTAGACTCTCTGTGCTTCCAGAAAAATATGGGTTACCGGCTAAATCACAAGCCACATTGGACCCATAATCATTTAGGCTTCCCCCATAGTAAGTAGCCCATTGCCGGGTTCCAGCGGAATTAAATTTTACCAGGAATCCATCCTGGGCTCCTCCTCCGTGGGTATTCTGAAATCCTCCGGAAGAAATGCCAGAAGTGGAATTAGTTTGTCCGCCGGCATATACATTTCCCGAAACATCAGTGCATACATCAAGTAACTGATCTTCCCAAAAACCTCCATAATAGGTTCCCCATTGACGTACACCGGCAGGATTAAACTTTACTAGGAATCCGTCGTAATTACTGGTCCCGGCTTGAGTATTCTGATGCCCCCCGGAAGCGATTCCGTTTGTGCTCTTCGTTATTCCTGCTAAATAAATATTACCGGATATATCTACACAAAGTCCCTGACCTTCATCCTGAGCTGCTCCTCCATAATAACTGGCCCATTGGCGTACTCCAGCGGAATTGAATTTTACTAAAAATCCATCCTGAGCACCTCCTCCATATGAATTCTGATGCCCACCTGAAGCAATCCCAGATGTACTGGTAGTTCTTCCGCCCATAATAATATTGCCAGCATTGTCCACGGCCAATCCTGTGCAAAATTCAAATCCGGGTCCACCATAGTAAGTAGCCCAGAGAAGATTTCCAGAAGAATCAAATTTGGCCAGATACGCATCGAATACTCCTCCACCATATGTATTTTGAAAGCCTCCTGAGGCAATTCCACTTGAGCCGTCTGTTGCTGCTCCTAAATATATGTTCCCGGATGCATCAGTGACAATATGAGTGCCTGTAGCTTCATTTCCTGTACTACCATAATAGGTAGACCATAGCCTTACTACCTGGGCATGGGAAATAGAGTTTGAAATAACAAATCCGATGATGAGTAAGAAGATCCTTTTCATAAGAGGTTTAAATGAGGCATTATTCCAGAATCAAATCTATCTGTTTATTTGAAGGATAACAAGATTTGTGCTGTTTTCTTAGTAAGTGGTTAGGGTCGTTGATTAAACGAGTTCTTGCCTCGAAGAGGAGAGAGAAGTTTTGTTTTTTTTATCTTCATGGGGTGTAATGAACCACTATGAAGATATTCGAAGCTATTGAAAAAGGTGATATTGATTCGCTAAAGAAATGTTTGGATAAGAAGCCGGACCTTTCAACATACACCAAGTACGGTTTTACTTCATTGCCTTGTGCAGCCACGGCCAATACCCTTGAATTGCCGGTGATCATGCAAATGTTGAAATTATTGGTAGAAGCTGTCCATGGTTTGACTTGGTATGAGAGGAGATTTCTATTAGTGGGTGATGTATTTCTTGCTTATTTATTTCTAAGCTTTTATTATAACCACATTTTTAGCCAACGTTTTGAAACGAATACCACTTTCCTGTATTACTGTAATTGTGAGATGGCCGGTTTTGCTGACATTTAAATCAGTAGCAATACCAGATTTTCCTTTATGCGTTCCAGCTATAACATTACATTTATCGCCATCCTTTAATTTCTTAGCATTATTTTCCATGATACCTTGTTTACTTCAAATATAGTTAAAAAATGATGTTTTTTATTGGGGAAGTTCATACTCAATCCCAAAATGTTTCGCATATTCTTCAATAGGCTCAAGTCCAACAGCCAATCTCCGGCTATTTACATTTTTTTCATCAATGATAGGGTAAAACTCTGGTTGACCTTTGTCATTGTACACCACTTGTGAACCATAGATCTGTTTTTGTCCATTTCTCATCAAGATTCGATCTTCGAGTAAGGCTAAATGAGAGGGAGTCGATTCTCCTTTCTCAACAGATGCTTTCATGAATGGCAGGTATTTTTCCTGAACGTCCAATTCTGCATGTTGAATTACCAACCAGATGGTATAGTTACCCCTGGGGCCAATTACAGATTTTCCCATCCAGCCATATTTTTCAATTAGTATTTCAACCTGAGCCAGGTTACAGCTATCAATGTACTGGATGTATTGAGTTGAATCTCCTTTGCTCCGGGTTTTCTGATCACGTTCGTAAATAGACTCCAGTTGTTTTTTTATAGCTAACGTATCCATGTTCACCTGGGCATAGCCGGGTATATCCATGAACAAGGCAAGAACAAGAATCCCCAATCGTTTTAAAAGCATATTCTAAGATAATAATAAATGGTTCTCTGCGGAACTTTTACACTTAAAAAGCCCTGAAATGGTTATCAGTGGCCTTCTGAAAGAATGATTTTATCCAATAACCTGGCCGCCTTTGGCGCCTCTCCCTGCAAAGGCAGGGATTGAGTTAATGAATTCAATTGAGTTTTATTTCTAGTATTTCTGTCCTGCGGAAATAAGAACACTTCGTAAAAAAACAATTCAGTTGATACCGTTTCAACCCATTCTATAGCTGAAGAACCTGACTATTCTCGGAATTTAATCTGCAACGATTACTTTTTTTGACATGGTTTTATCACCCTCTTTCAAATAGATAAAATAAATGCCCGGAGGTAAATTATCTCTTTCCAAAATAATCTGTTTACCGGAAATTTTAGTTGATTTTCTCACTATTTGTCCAACACTATTTTCTAGCATAATTGTTGCATTCACAAAACATTCATTTGATTCAATAAAGATTTGTGAAGAAGTTGGATTTGGAAAAACGGTGATTTCACCAAAAGGATTCAGCTCTTCCAAGCCAATCGTGGAATAGTTGAGCTTTGCAGTAAATAGATCACCAGAACCAACAGGTAAACTGTTGAGTGTATCGTTGTCAAAGGTGGTGGTCAGAGATGAATAATATCCGGTAAGGAACACATAACCATTTGGGCCAATAACCATATCGACACATTCTTCATAATCATTTCCACCAGCTTTTTTTGCCCAAAGGACCGTTCCCGAAGTATCATAGCAGGTTAAATACATGTCTTTATTCGTTCCCAAAGTATTAACTAAGGTATTTGAACCAAATGTAATTGTATAACTATGAAATGATCCACTTACAAAAACATGTCCATAATCGTCAACTGCAATGGTATTCCCATAATCCCAATACGATCCTCCTTCTTTTTTAATCCAGAGAACATTTCCGTTTGGATCGTATTTTGCAATGAATATATCATGGGTATTGCCGGAATTATCCGTATTAGCAAGGGGAGTGGCTCCAAAATACATAATACCGCTCTTGAACGAACCTGTAACATAAACATTCCCATGTTGATCGGAAGTTATAGAAGATCCTGATTCATCAGCATCATTAACTGCTCCGGCCCTTTTTGCCCATAAAGGAATTCCATTGTTATTATACTTAACCACAAAAAAATCGTCAGAGTCAATAGCAGGATTGGTTAAAGTATCATTTCCCAGGATAAAATACCCAAATTCAAAACCTCCGGTTACCAATATATTTCCAAAAGGATCAAGTGAAATACTTGAAGTATATTCCGATTGAGACGCACCTGAACTCGTGGCCCATATTTCATTTCCAGCTGAATCTAGCTTCACGATAAAAATATCCGATTCTCCTCCGGCCGAATTATTATAAAGAGTATCCGGTCCGAAGATAACCGATGGATTGTATAAAGCCCCGGTGATATAAAGATGAGCGGAATCATCTATCGCAAGATCAGTAATTACAGTATTCAACCCTCCTTCTTTTTTGTACCATAAAATATTCCCATTTGCATCGTACTTGGCCAGAAATATACTATTATAACCTGGATTGCTATTATGCAACGTATCATCTACACTAAATAAAAGTGCCGGACTACTAAAATTACCTCCTACATAAACATTTCCTTCAGCATCCGCTGCAATAGCTTCGCCTATATCGGTTTGAATGCCACCAATAGAACGGGCCCAAAGCATATTTCCATTGGCATCATATTTTATTACATAAACATCATCTTCCCCAAGATTGTAAAAAAGAGCAGGACCAAGAGTTAGAACTGATGTTTGAAAACGACCAGTAACAAACACATTTCCACTATTATCAATAGCAACAGCATTGCCTATTTCTGTATCATTTCCGCCATCTCCCTTTACCCAAAGCCAATTTGGAGACTGTGTATAGCATGTGTTATTGAAAAGTATAATCAGGAAGCCTGCAAAAAACAGCCAATTCTTTTTCATAGTATATTTGGATTACTACGAAAGATACAAATAAATTACATATTCACTTACCAACCTAGTATCCTGACGGAATAATCGGCCCATGATGGGGCATGGAAGTCCATTATTTTGATTAAATTTGGTTATGCTTTAATCCTAATATGAAAAAAATAATTCTTTTATTCATCATACTCATCGGTGGTATTCATTTAACGGCTCAAAACCTGCAATGGGTAAAAATGTTAGAATCAAACACGAGTGATCTTGGTAATGCTATTATTGCCGATCAGGTAGGCAACATTTATATTACCGGGGGATTTTCAGCAACAGCAGATTTTGATCCAGGTCCAGGGACCAATAATCTAACCGCTCAATCGGGTTCGGATGTTTTTGTTATGAAAATGGATGTTTATGGTCATCTCAAATGGGCACGTCGTATAGGAGCCAATCAAGATGATTCAGGATACGATGTTGCTGTTGATGCTAACGGGAATGTTTATTATACAGGCTTGTATAAACAAACGGTAGATTTCAATCCGGGAGCAGGAACCTATAATTTAACCTCCCTAGCAGGAACCTACGATGTTTTTATTTCCAAACTCGATTCCTCCGGAAATTTTATTTGGGCAAAAACCATTGGTACAAGCGATGATGAGCAGGTCTATGGTATCACTATTGATGATTGGGGAAATGTATATACAACCGGAGGTTTTGATGGTACCTGTGATTTTGATCCGGGAGCAGGAACCTATAATTTAACTTCAGCATCCAGTGTTGATGCTTTTGTTTTGAAATTAAATAGCAATGGAGATCTTAAATGGGCCGCTAAGGCTGGGGCTACAGGTTATGATTGGGGTAGAGGAGTTATAACAGATAATAATGGGAATGTTTATATTTCGGGAACCTATATGTCATCACCAGATATGAATCCTGGACCAGGATTTTATTATCTTCAGTTGATTGGAAATTTGGATGTATTTGTTTGGAAGTTAGATAGTGCTGGAGGTTTTCAATGGGCACATGGAATGGGTGGGCCAGAAGAAGATCGAGGGATGGATATTGAAATGGATGATCTGGGAAATATAATCATCACCGGCTCATTTGAAGATACTGCCGACATTGATCCTACAGCAGGAATTATAAATACTCCGGTAGTTGGTAATAGCGACGTTTATGTTTGCAAGTTAGATGGAGCAGGAAATCTAATATGGAGTAAATCATACGGAGGACCGGATTGGGATATTCCATCAAGATTGGCTATAGACGATAATGGAAATATTTATACATCCGGGTATTTTATTGGTAATTGTGATTTTGATCCGGGACCTTCCAGTTATAACCTATCGTCTCCGAATATTTACTCTGATATTTACGTTCAGAAATTGGATAGTGGAGGTAATTTCAATTGGGCAGATAGGTTTGGTGCAGGGTTGAATGATTGGGCATGGGGTGTAGGCATTGATACTTACGGAAGTGTGTTAGCCACCGGAACCTTTGCCAACAATGTCGATTTCGATCCGACATCCGGAGTTTATATGCAAACCTCTACAGGTTATGAAATGTATATTTTAAAACTTTGTCAATCACAAACTCCAGGAATTGCAGGAACACCAAGTGCTATTAGCGGAACCCAAATTGTTTGTCCCGGAACCATTCATACTTACTCTATCAGCGAGGTGTTAGGAGCAGGTTGGTATGTATGGAATATTCCTGCAGGTTGGTTCGGAAACTCAACCACCAACAGCATTACAACAGCAGCTAACGGTCCTAGTGGAGATATAACTGTAATGGCGGTTACTGGATGTGACACCACTGTTATTTCTACTTTATCACTCACGGTGGCTAACTGTGCCGGGGTGGAGGATAACGAGCAATCAGGTGTATTTATTTATCCAAATCCCAGTTCTGAAAATATTTTTGTTGCGGGGTTAACGTCTGAGGTTCAAACGTATCATATAGTTAATATGCTAGGGGAAGTGGTGCAATCCGGACAAATTTCTGCAGATGATTTTATCACAATAAGTTCGATCACAAGCGGAACTTATTGCTTGCATGTAGGAAATAAATATTGGAAAGTGATAAAGGTGGATTAACCAAAAGAATGTCTATATTTGAAATACAGATGATCCCAAACCTATGAGAAATTTAATTTTCTCTTTTTATTTTTTATTCATTGCTGCTAACTGCTTTGGTCAACAAATTAATTTTTTTGACAACCTGAGTGGTTCTGTTGGTGGTCAGGTGTTATTAGGATCCTGCACTGATGATGATCTAAACTTATATGTTACCGGTCAGGTAGCAGGAACAACACTGCATTTGTTTAATTACACCTATGGTACACCCTTTAGCGGATCATATACCTTTCTAGTAAAATTTAATTCATCACATCAGTTGGTTTGGGTCAGATATTTTCAATGTTACAGTGGAGCTACCAAAATGCATGGACTCGTAGCAGATGATAACGATAATGTTTATTTTTCCGTTGAACATGGAAATACCAATGCTCCCATTGATGCTTACACCAGTGATGGAACCTTTATCATTAAATTGGATCAATATGGGGTTGTTCAGTGGTTTAAACCATACTATGCAGATAATCTCAGATTAATTTCAAACAACCGTATTCAGCTCATCGGTGCGTCCAATGATAATAATTTAGTTGAAGGGACCTTTCCAATAACTAATCCTTCGGGAACAGTAATTACGTTGGATACGGCGGGTACTTATCAAAGTCATTTTTTTGTTGATTTACCGGCATACCAAAGTGAAAGAATTTTAGGGGTAAATAATCAAAATCAATTCTATGGTTATCGTGCAGCTACAGGAACACCCACCTTAGTTTCTGGGTTTCTTGCAGATAGCACAGGTGCCATTGTTTACACGAAAAGAATTAACTATTGTCAATCAACCTCATTGCCTTTTTCAATGACGTATGATCCGTCAACAGAGCAGTACTATGTTGCAGGGCGTATGGAAGTGAATGTGCCTATGGATACCAACATTAACGTACCTCCATTTGCCAACCAGAATACACTCATGAAACTAGATAACCAGTTTCAGATTCTTGGTAAGATGCCATTAACGGTTATGAATGGTAATGGAGGATCAGCAGGTTTGCTTATGCAACCCAAAAATGGAGATCTGATGGTTGGTGGTAAAATTGTCTCATCCGCATTAGCTCATACCCATATTGGTCCACATTTCTATTTGAATTATGATTTAAATAATTTATGGATGGCCAAGATCGACCAGAATTTGCAATTTAAATGGATCAGAGCATTCGATTGTACTTCTTTTTCGACCCGGTTTTCTGACATGTGGCTTCACGGTAATTACATTGGAATGGGTGGACATGCCGATCTGATTCCTGGCATCCCACCACCGTACAATTGCTTTAATGGTGCCGACATGTTTGTGGGAATTATCGAGGATGTTGATTCAACGGATATTGAATTTATGGGATCTGTATTTTATGATATCAATGTAAACGGTATTCGAGATACACTTGAGCCCGGGTTGCCATCCATGCAATGTACGAATACGGATACATCAGCCATTTCATTTTCTGGCATTCAGGGATCCTATGCTCTTACAGGTCAAGTAGGAATGAATTTGATCCGATCTTTAACCATTCCAATATATTGGTATTATACCACGCTTGATACACTTCAATCTAATATTACTGTTCTGGATACTATAGTAACTGATGTAAATTTTGGAGCAGCGCCCATTCCTAATATTGTAGATCTGGAAGTGATAGGTAATGATTATCATCCTGCCTATCTAGGCCATGGTTATCCCATCAAATTAGACTTTCATCAATTAGGTACCGATACCACCAATGCTACCTTACAATTTATTCTTGATCCAGTATTAAATTATACAGGTAGTAGTGTTACTCCCAATTCTATTTCGGGTGATACACTCCTATGGAATCTTGATTCATTGCACTATTTCAATGCAGGAAGTATCATAGTTTATAGTACTGTTCCAAATAATGTTATTTATCAGGGTGATTCGGTTATCAACTATGCATCCATTACATCAATGTTTAGTGATACTGCACAATATAATAATTTCGATACCGTGATCAATGTTATTTTACAACCTATAGATCCAAATGATAAATTATCTGAACCAGGTACTTGTATCTATGAACCCTTTTTGCAAAACGATCAATCCATCGAATACAAGGTACGATTCCAAAATACAGGGACTTCTCCGGCTATCAATGTTTATATTGTAGACACTATATCTCCGCTGCTTGAACCTTCAACCATATCAATCATATCCAGCAGTCATAGTTGTTATCCTGAATTTGAAAATGGAGTATTGAAATTCTATTTTGATAATATCAATTTACCAGATAGTGGTGCCAATTTTGATGCTAGCTGTGGATTTGTGAAATTTTCGATTCAACCGGTCAATGGCCTTCCCCATGGTGCCGTTATTACCAATTCAGCTGAGATCTACTTTGATTTTAATGCTCCGGTCTATACTGGTAGCACTAACTTGCATTATTACGATCAACCTGTTTCCATTATAACAGAAGATCCAAGCTGTCCGCTATCTTCTGATGGAAGTATACAGGTGATCAACTGGTGCTCTGCTTCGCCTGCATTATACATCAGTATCAACGGAACATCTTTTGATACTATAGGAAATTATTATTCCTTGATGGAAGGCACTTATCCGGTTTATATAATCACAGAGGGAGATACTTTGTTGTTTTCTACCGTCAACCTGGTCGATCCTCCAACATCAACTATTGATAGTGTTATTGGAACAACCACCACCTGTGGAACGAATAATGGTATGATTGAGATTTACGCCAGTTCTGCTTTTTCTGGTTTAACTTATTCTATCAATGGAACTTCATTTTTGCCAACCTCTACCTTTAACAATCTGGTAGGAGGGGAGTACCCTATTTTAATTCAGGATTCGTTGGGTTGTGAATACCAATGGAATGATTCTATTGATCTATATTCAATCAATGACCTTATCATTGATTCAGTTCAAGTAACCCCTAGTACATGCAATAATGATACTTCCGGTTGGATTGAAGTTTTTGTTCATGGTGAATTGGGAACAGTATTGTACAGTACTGATGGAGTAAATTTCAATTCAAATCCTTTGATTTCTGGCTTATACGGCAATTATCAAGTGATTGTAATTGATTCAATGTGCTCTGATACCTTAGGAGTTTTTATCAATTCACTCAGCGACCTGGATGCAACTGTTACATATACTAATATGAATGCGATACCGGCTAATGGTACCATAACCGTAACACCGTTTGGAGGATTTTACCCATACACATATTCAATCAACGGAAGCTCCTTTGGACCTGATAGTACGTTTACCAATTTAACTGCCGGCACCTATACCATCGAAGTAAAAGATTCGCTGGGATGTGTTCAAACATATACCGTTGATCTGTTCAGCACGCTATCAACCCTTGAATTCTCAGAATTTAATTATTCCATTTATCCTAATCCAGCCAATGATGAATTATTTGTATTAGGATGGAATGCCGAAAACCTGAATTATTCGATCCTGAACTTGTTTGGTCAATTTATAACAGGTGGTAGTTTAGACACCAAGGGTAAGATCTATTTAAACAATTTACCAGCCGGAACATATTTCTTAAAAATTAAGAGTAGGTATTGGAAGTTTATTAAGATGGACTAGCCAGTACCCAGGATTCGATATAGTTCCTTAAAAGCCCTGTATTCCCTGCATATACAGCATATAGTTTTATCCTATAATGTGATTGCATTATATTGAATAGTAAACGCTTATTTCCATGTTTGAACAAAACAATATTTAGAAGATTCAGACTTTCCGATCTCAAAACCACCCTGAAGGGTGATCGATTACTGATACTGTTTCCGTTTTTTAAGCGTTCAACTAACTAGATTAAAACCCAACTTGATATGAAAATTCAATGGATAATTTGCAGCACTATTGCAATGATATTCGCTCCCAACCCTTATGGATATTCCCAAATTGTTCCGGATGCTTCTTTTGGTTCAGGGGGTGTTGTAATTACTGATATAGGAGGCATTAATGACGGGGCTTCAAAGGTAGCCTTGCAAAGTGATGGCAAGATAGTAGTCGGAGGATTTAATAATAATGGTTTTCCAGCTTGTGATTTTTCCATAGTCAGGTACAATACAGATGGGACATTGGACACTAGTTTTGGTACCAACGGAATTGTTGTTACCGATATAGGAGGAAATATGGATTATGGAGGAAGTGTTACCATTCAGAGCGATGGGAAAATTGTATTGGTCGGTAAATCCATTGATACCTCATCTCAATGCAAAGTAGCTGTTTTACGCTATAATCAGGATGGTTCTTTGGACAATAGTTTTAGTGTCGATGGAATTACATTAACTGATCTTGGAGGTGTTTACTACGATTATTATAGCTCAGATGGAGCAAATCAGGCAATACTACAGTCTGATGGAAAAATATTGGTGATTGGTAACAGGTTCGCGGATCCATATTTTGAAATAGCACTCCTTAGGTTCAATAGCGATGGCTCATTGGATGCCAGTTTTGATTCAGATGGCATAGTTATTTCAAGTATTATTGGTAATGCTGTAGCAGGATCGGGCGCTATTCAGATTGATGGGAAAATATTAGTGGGTGGAAGCATTGGCAGCGGTTTTGGGGTAGTTCGCTATCATTCAAACGGCAGTCTTGACAACAGTTTTGATGGTGATGGATGGGTTTCAACTCCTATCTTTTCTAGCGCTTCCGGTATGAAAATTCTCATCCAGGCTGATGGAAAATTAGTGCTTGCCGGTTTTGTCAACGCTGGTATAGCCGGTATTGACTTTGTAGTGGTTAGATACAATACGGATGGGTCATTAGACAATAGTTTTGATGGTGACGGAAAGGCGATTACCGACTTTGGCGCAGGAAGTCTCGATTTTGGGCTGGACGCCATCATTATGAGCAATGGGAATATATTGGTATCTGGTCCATCAAATAGTGATGTTGCCATGGTATGTTATCAACCAAATGGAAGTCTTGACCTCACCTTTGATACTGACGGAAAATATGCCCAGGCATTTAATGGAGGACTCTCTCAGGCATATTCGATAGCAATTCAAACGGATGAAAAAATAGTCCTGGCCGGATATACCGCAGATATTAATAATGTTCCTATTGACTTTATGGTTCTGCGATTTGGTAATACTCCAACGGGTATTGAACCAACCTTAGGTAACCTGTCCAACGGCGTTGTATTTCCTAATCCCACGGATGGTATGATTGGATTTTATGCGGAGGAGGATCTGATGAATGCCTCCCTGCGGATCACCAATTTAGCTGGAGAGACCATTTACTGTAAGGAAAACATGAATGGAAGATCATTTGTTTTCGATATTTCCGATAAGCCTGCGGGTATATACTTTATGACGATAACCAGTGGCACGTCCCACCAAACCTGGAAAATTATCAGACAGGATTCGAGATAGTTCCTTAAAAGCCCCGTATTCCTCACATATCCAGAATATAGTTTTATCCTATAATGTATACCGTTTTATGTTGAGTTAATGAATTCAATTTATTTTTCTTTCTTCAATATTGTCCTTCTTATCACGTTATCCTTGCAATGAATCGCTTTGCTCTATTATGCTTATTAATCATATTTTCCTGTAGTAAGCCAAAACAGGCTGCGAAAAAAATGATACTATCCAGCCAATCCGCTTACCTTTTTGGCATATTCTATAGTTCGAATCCAGAAATAAAACTCATTTTGAAAAGTGACTTCACATACGAATTGAGATTTATCCATGGAAGATGTACCGGAGATTTTATCAGAACCGGTAGTTGGAATTCGCAGCAGGATACCGTTAATTTAGTAGAAACTGGGAGTTCGATTCCTTCCATGTGTATGGGTGCTACTGGAGGAATCAAATTCATTTCGAATAAACAGGATGGTCCAGTGGTGGTTCATAATATGGATTCGCTATCTTGGAGGAAAATACTATTGGTTAGAACGCTGTAAATCATCTATGCTTTTAGACGGAAGAAAATTGATAAATTGCGATTAATTCGGTAACTTCGTTTATTTAATCATAATGCGATTTATAGGATAATCAAGTCCTTAGCATTTAAATGATTATCCTATAATGTATACCGTTTTATGTTGAGTTAATGGATTCAATTTATTTTTCTTTCTTAAAAGTCTTTATTCCTTTAAAATAGGGGAGAAGAGAAGTTTTTATTTATTTTTTGATGGGGGAGGGGAGCACAGAGTTTTGCTTCTGGTGGTATGAGGGAGCTAATGCTGATGCATTTGGTGAATCTCAATGTCTTGACAGGATTTTTAGAATTGTTAATTACTTTGTTAATCAATGTTTAAGGGTAAAAATATAGGTATATCTAAATCTATATATATTTGACCAAATTGGTCAAATAGTATTTTTTTGAAAACGATAGGACAGTTAATTCGGGAAAAAAGAGAATCGCAAGGGTTTGTTTTGAGGGAAATCGCTTCAGAACTTAATGTGGATATTTCATTCTTAAGCAAGGTAGAGACTGGGGATAAGCGACCTACAAGAGAACAAGTAATTGCTTTAGCCAAATTTTTCGGGATAAATGAAAAAGAACTGCTGGTAGCATATTTAAGTGATAGATTGGTTTATGAGGTAAGGGAGGAAGAGCTAGCAATCGAGGCAATTAAAGCCGCAGAACAAAAAATTGAATACCTAAAAAAATCTAATACTATTTTTTAATGGCGTTCTATGTCGCAAAAAATAAGACGGATGGCTTAGCTCAATTAAAGGAGCTTGTAACTGCATTTGAAAAAGATATTAAATCTTTTACGTCACCATCCTATAATGAAACTCAATTAAGAACTGATTTTCTTGATGCTTTTCTAATGTGTTTTGGTTGGGATGTATACAATGAATCCCATAAGAGCCAATTATTCAGAGATGTGCTCTTAGAGGAATCAATTGAAATCGATGAAGATTCCGCTAAAAAAAATCCAGATTACACTATACGTTTAAACGGAATAAGAAAATTCTTTTTTGAAGCAAAAAAGCCTTCCGTAGATATTCTTACATCATCGAAAGCTGCATTTCAAACACGGCAATATGGATGGAGTGGGACCCTTGGAATTTCTATTTTGACCAATTTTGCCAATATAGTTGTTTATGACTGCAGATATAAACCTGAAACAAGCGAAGAAGCGCATGTGGCACGTGTAAGAACTTATAATTACACTCAATATGTAGATGCATTTGATGATTTATATGATTTAATTTCTTTTGATTCTGTTGCTAGTGGTAAATTAGATAGCGAGTTTTCTATTTATGACAGGATAGGTGATACTTTTGATAGCTATTTCCTTGAACAAATAGAAAAATGGAGAAAAAAACTTGCCTTGTCAGCGGTTCAGAGAAATGAGAATTTAAAAAATGAAGATATTAATTTCCTGGTTCAACGCTTACTCAATAGGATTGTCTTTTTAAGAATTTGTGAAGATAGGGCCATAGAAAAATACGAAACACTTAAAGGAATCAAAAATTATGATGAACTTAAGGAGTTATTCAATCAATCTGATAATAGGTATAATTCTGGTTTATTTAATTTTATTGAAGATAAGCTTTCTTTAACCATTGAAATCGATACCGAAACTTTGATTTCAATTTTTAGCGAGTTATATTATCCTCATAGTCCTTACAATTTTGCAGTAGTTGATCCTTCAATCTTAAGCCAGATTTATGAAAAATTTCTAGGTAGTCAAGTTGTTTTAAGCGAAGGACGGCAACTTTCTATAGTAGAGGAACCCGAAGTAGCTGCTTCGAATGGAGTTGTGCCGACTCCAAAAATGATTGTTGAACAAATCGTAAAAGAAACATTGCTTCCACTTGTAGATTCCAAGTCTTTAAAACAACTGAAAGAATTAAGAATTGCGGACATATGCTGTGGATCTGGAACATTTCTTATATCTGTGTATGATTTTCTTCTTAACTCAATAATAGAGGAATCTAAATCAAGTAAATCTTTAGATCCGGAACTTATTTATGAAATTTCTCAGAATACAATGGCTTTAACTTTAAAAGCCAAAAGAAGTATTCTGCAAAAAAATATATTCGGTGTTGATATAAATCCATATGCGACTGAGGTAACTCAGTTTAGTCTTCTTCTTAAATTGTTAGAAGGTGAAAATGCTACAACTGTCGATCATTTTATTAATCTAAACGGAGAAAAAGCTCTTCCTGATTTATCTCACAATATTAAGTGTGGAAACTCCTTAGTTGATAATAGTTTTTTTGAATTTGACCCCAAAGCAATTGATAACAATGATTTATTGTTTAAGGTAAAACCGTTTAATTGGGGAAGTGAATATCCATTCTTACATGAAACTGGTGGTTTTGATGCTATTGTGGGAAATCCGCCATATGTTAGAATTCAGAACTTAATCAAATATGCTCCACAAGAAGCTAAATATTATCAGAGTGATCTATCAGGGTTTCTGGTTGCTAAGAAAGAAACTTTTGATAAATACTATCTTTTTATTCAAAAGGCTGTTGGATTATTAAAAACCAATGGTTTTTTAGGATATGTCGTTCCACATAAATTTTTTATTGCAAAGGGTGGAAAAGCATTGCGTTACTTTATAAACACATCTTGCAGCATTTCAAGGATAATACATTTTGGGGTTACGCAGATTTTTCCTGATAAATCTACATATACAGCTATCCTGGTGCTTGTAAAAAATGAGAAAAATTCGTTTGAATTTAGAAGGATAAAGCAATTAACACCAGAAAATCTATCCTCTGATACAACATATCAGGTTTATGAGAAGGAGCGATTTAATCAGGATCCTTGGATTTTTTTATCGAAAGAAACTGAAGTCATTTTTAATAAGTTAAAATCTGGAAAGGTTAAGGAACTTCATACAATAGCGGAGATATGTGTTGGCTTGCAAACAAGCAAGGACGAAGTATATATTTTTACACCTGAAGAGGAAACTGAGAATGCTTTTGTTTTTCTTGTAGACGGAGTAAAACAAGAAATTGAAAAGAATATTTGTGTCCCATGTATTTATGATCTTTCATTAAGATTGTTTGATACTATTTTGCCAAATGCACAAATGATTTTCCCTTATACAATAGATGATGGAAAAGCGCAAGTTATAGGGGAGGAATACTTTAAAGCAAATTACCCTAATTGCTGGAGTTATCTTAACAAATATAAAGATGTTCTATCGGCTCGTAGCATCAATGGTAGCAAAGACCCAAAATGGTATCAATTTGGCAGATCACAAAGTCTCACCAAATTTCACAATTCTCCAAAACTTATTTGGAATGTTCTTTCAACAAAACCAACATATGTTTATGACGAACTAAACATACAATTTACTGGTGGAGGCAATGGCCCTTATTATTCGCTGATAAACAATTCCGATTATTCAATTTTCTATATTATGGGTATTCTATCCCATCCTTTGTTTGAGAATATGGTAAAAGCTGGTGCTAGTGAATTTAGAGGAGCATATTATTCTCATGGTAAACAATTTATTGAGAAGGTTCCGATCCGAGTTATAGATGAGGGAAATATTCCTGATGTGAACTTACATGATAAAATTGTAAAAACGGTGAAGGGATTAATTGAAACAAAACACCAGTACAATGGGGCTTATGGTGTTAGAATTGCACTTTTGCAAAGAAAATTAGATGTTCTTAATAGTACATTAATTGAAACAGTTAATGAGTTATATGGAATCTCTATGGATGAGTTTAACATCGTGATAAATGATGAAATGTTTACAAAAGAACTAATTATTGAAGATTAATATGACTACAATAGTGAAAGAAAAATTGGACGCCCAAAAACTTCGTGGAGGATATTACACTCCTAAGGAAATTACTGATTTTATTTGTAAGTGGGCAATAACTAAACAGACTCAAAGAGTTTTAGAGCCTAGTTGTGGTGATGGAAGTTTTGTTGAGGCTGCAATTAAGAGATTTCTGGAGCTAGGTGTTCCCCAAAATAAATTATTCGGCTTATTAAAAGGTATTGAATTAATTAAAGAAGAAGCTGAAAAATCCAAGAAAAGAGCAGCGAATTATGGATTAAATTCAACAACCATTATAAATAACGACTTTTTTAATTATTTGTCTAGTGCCAACGGAGATGGGCACTTCGACGTAGTAATTGGAAATCCACCATTTATAAGGTATCAGAATTTTCCTGAAGATCACAGGGATAGGGCCTTCAAAATGATGAATGATATTGGCTTAAGTCCTAATAAACTTACAAATATTTGGGTACCATTTCTGGTATTGTCAGCTAACGCACTTAATAGAAATGGAAAATTGGGCATGGTTATTCCAGCCGAATTATTCCAGGTTAAATATGCTGCTGAAACAAGAATTTTTTTATCGAAGTTCTTTTCTAGAATTACAATAGTATCCTTTAAAAAACTTGTATTTAAGGATATTCAACAGGAAGTGGTTTTATTGCTTTGTGAAAAAGATACAACTTCTAACTCGGGAATAAGGGTAGTTGAGGTTAGCTCACTCGAAGAATTAAAAAATTTAAAAATCTCAGTTGTCCAAAAAAGTGAAGTAAAGACTTTAGAACATGATTCGGAAAAATGGACAAAATATTTTTTGAATGAAGATGAAATTCAATTATTAAGAGGGATAAAATCTGATAAAAGAATTCATAGACTGGGAAAGATTGTTGATATAGATGTTGGCTTAGTGACAGGTCGAAATGATTTCTTTATGATGAGTGAAGAAACAGTCAAAAAATGGAAGTTGCAGCCTTACACAATAAAAGTTGTAGGTAAATCTAACCATCTAAAGGGCTTAAATTTTGGTGATAAGGATTTTCAAACTAATTCTTTGGACCAACAACATACATATATGTTTTTGCCACCTAATAAGGATTTCGATGATTTACCATTAGCCTGTCGACGGTATATAGATTATGGAGAGGCAGAAGGGTTTAATGGAGGATACAAAACTGGTATTCGAAAGCGCTGGTATATTACACCTTCTTTATGGGTGCCTGAAGTTTTTGCATTAAGACAAGTTGGCGATTTCCCGAAGATTGTTGTTAATAATACTGAGGCCGCATCCACCGACACTATCCATCGAGGGAAGTTATTAGGCAATCATAAGCCGCGGATTGTGGCTTTGTCTTTTCTAAATTCTCTTTCATTTGCATTTTCTGAAGTAATTGGTAGAAGCTACGGAGGAGGTGTTCTAACATTCGAGCCTACGGAAATAGAGGAGATTCCATTGCCAATACTATTAAATTCAAAGATCAATTTCGCAAAAATGGACACTCTAATTCGGAATCGACGTATTGAAGAGGTACTTGATATAATTGATGAAGAATTATTGATAAAGCAATTGAAATTTAAGAAAAAGGAAGTTTTAATGCTTCGAGGAATTTGGATTAAATTGTCGCAAAGGAGACAAGGACGAAAAAAGGGATAAATCATTTGGATTTGCCAACTGGCATAAACGTCCCTATATATTCAATTAGGCAACGGGTGACGGGCCTTGCGGGCTTACGTTAGTCTATTAGAATTAAAATGTTTCTTTATTGAATAAAGTAACTGTGAATGCTGCGGGTCGGCCAGCGCAAACGGCGGGCCAAGGTAGGCGGGAATTGGCTTTTAGGCCTGAGGGGGTGGAACCCGAAGGCCGTTAAAAAAGCCAAGGGCGGGCTGAAGCATCGTTTGCGCTTGATTTTTTTGTTTACTTTTTGCATCAAGGCAAAAAGTAAAACCCTCGCGGTAGCGAAAAAAATAGTATTTTTGATTCAAGCCCCAACTATAAGGATATTAGTTATATAGAATGGCAAAGAAGATCATAGATACGAGGAAATTTATGCAAATGGCAATAGATGAGATGATGAAATCTATTGATGAGGTGCGTAATGATGGAAAAGCTACTCCTAAAGTTGGTGCTGTGCTGGTTAGTGAAGATGGTGAACTAATTGGAACTGCATTTCGAGGAGAATGTAGAGAAGGAGATCATGCGGAGTATACATTATTAGATAGAAAGTTGCTTGATAAAAATGTAACTGGTTGTTATTTGTTTGCAACATTAGAACCTTGTGTTGGTAAAGCAAGACAGCCTCCTAAAATACCCTGTTCTAAAAGAGTTGTAAATGCTAGGATAAAAAAGGTATGGATTGGTATTGAAGACCCCGATCCAACAGTGTCTGGTCAGGGTAGGAAGTTTTTGGAAGGCTCAGGAGTGGAAGTTGAGATGTTTGACAAAGACTTACAGGTTATAATAGAGAGGGAGAATAAGGAGTTTCTAAAACAAGCTTTAACTAGGGCACGTGAGGCAAAAGAAGGTAAGAAGACCATTGAGCTTACCACGGCAATTGAACGTCCTATAGAATCAGCTAATATTAATGAGTTTTCTACTGATGCCTTAAATCATTATATTAATCGGGCAGATTTAAAAATGAAATCCGATAGTCCTGAGTTTCTTAGTTTATTAGAACAACAACAACTGATTAATTATGTTTCAAGTAATAATGATAGTGATAAAAAGGATCAACAATTAGAAGATATTAGAAGAAGTGATGTTAGACCACTTTTTACATGGTTGAATGGAAGACATCAAAAAAACGATGGGTATATTAATGATAACTTTGTGAATAAAGGTGATAATGCATTTATTGAAGGTTTTGAGGAATATGCAGATAATCCATCATACATTACGGTTAGAAAATCCTTAATTGAAAAAGGTAAGGAACTTAAAATTGAAGGTAGAGCTAAGGAGCAATTTAAGATTGGCTATCATATTGATGTTATTTATAAGGACAAAGATGGTCGTTCTTATAGACAAGAATTTAGGAGAATTGGTGATGAGAGGGAAATGATTGGTGAGCCTCGATTAGCTCAGAAAGACAATTCTCAAGCTAATTATATTCCAACTGGTTTGGGAATTTTACTGTTTGGAAAAAATCCACGAGCCCGTTATCCCCAGGCTGTGCTCAAAGCTGAAGCACATTATGGAGATGGAGAACCGGAGGTTCATGATTTTTCAGGACCTTTAGTTTTAATACCTGATCAGGTGGAAGAATGGTTAAAAAAGGTTCTTGCTCTTAGAATATCAAGAGAGAGTTTTGCCAGAAATACTGAATATTCTTATCCTATTGAAATATTACGTGAAGCCATTGTTAATGCATTGGTGCATCGGGATTATGATATAGAAGGGGCTAAATGTTACCTATCTATTTATGACGACAGAATTGTTGTTAAAAGTCCTGGATTACCAGTTAAGCCAATAAAATTCGAAGATTTTAAGAACTTCAAAGCACCATCTCTTAGTCGTAATCCAAAGCTTATGGCAGTATTCAATGAAATGGGATATGTTGAAGAAAGGGGTATTGGAATGTCTGAAATGAAGGCTTTACCGGAAAATTATGATTTATCTAGACCAGATATTACGTATCAAGAACCTTATATAAATATTGTTTTCCCAAGATCATCACATTTCCTAGAATCTGTTATCGGAGGTCCGAAATTTAAACAGTTAAACGAAGAGGAAAGAATAGGATTAGCGTTTATATATGATCAGAATCAAATAAGTAAATCTGATTATGCTGAACATTTTGATTTTAATGATAAAAAGGCTCAGCGTCATCTAGCTAAATTTGTTGAGCTGGAAATTGTGGATGTAATTGGTAGAGGTCCTGCAACGAAATACTCATTTATTAAACCATCTTGATCTGGACATAGATCAAGACATCATGTCCAGTTAAATAAGCTATTTCTAAGACCCTTTAAAAATCTGGACACAAATCAGGACATTATGTCCAGATAAACAAAATAGGCTTGAAAGTCAAGCATTTAAACCATCGGGGAGGGGGCTCCAAATAAATAAAACTTCTCTGCGGGTCGGCCAGAAAGAAAAATAAATTGAATTCATTTACTTACCCGAAGGGCGAATCTTGGGCTATAAATTTGTTAAGCTGGCTGAAAGCCAGGTTTAGAAATTTAAGCCCAAGGTGAGACATAAAATCGAATTATAGGATAAAACGGTATCGTCGATACCGTTTTATAAAATCTCATGAGGTTGGCCACAGCGATCTACTTAGTTTGTTGCCGTAAACAAACCGGAACTTTGTGAAGACATAATACTACATTATAGGGAAAAACTGATCTGGTCAATCTGACTACAAAGCAGTACCCAGGATTCGAGATAGTTCGTTAAAAGCCCTGTATTCCTTGCATAATCAGAATATAGTTTTATCCTATAATTAATATTATGTTAAGTAGTATAATTCATGAATAAGGGGTATGGAGCGATATGGTTTACCCGCCTATACCCCTTTTCATGTTGAAACCAACAAAGATCCTTGTTGGACAATAAGAAATATGAATAGAGTTGCGATTGGGTATTAGCCCATTCCTGGTTATGCCTTCATGGTCGCCAGAAATTCATCCTGCTTCTGCTGCATCTCTTCCGGTGTATAATCCCATACCCTGGTGGCGATGTCCCAGCAATGTCCGAAGGGATCTTTTACTTTTCCCATTCGATCACCCCAAAAGGCATCCGACATTTCCATGATCATGGTTGCTCCGGCTTTCATGGCTCGGTCATACCATTGATCGGCATCATCCACATAGAGCCATACGCCGGCCGTACACCATCTCCCCGGGCCTTGTTCATAGGATCCAGGTAAGGTATCATTGAGCATGAATAAGGTATCACCTATTTTCAATACTGCATGCCAGATCAACTTTCCATCGGGTGATAATACAGCGGGGCCTTGTAATTCAGCATTAAAGGCTTTTTTATAGAATTCAATGGCTTCTTTGCAGTTTCCATTGTAAAATAATTGAGTGGTCATTGTATGCATTCCTGCAGGTATCGGATTACTTGATTTTGTTGCCATAGCTTTGAGGTGTTTAAAAGATAAATTTAGGGGTTTTTTAGATCGGATTTACAATTATTGGAATAATTAAGTTTTCCACAAGTCCCAATAAAAAAATCCTATCCTGATGGTATCGCCAGGATAGGATCTCTGAAAATAAATTTGCTTGAAGGATCGGCTTTACCCTTCTTTCATGCTTGCCAGGAATTCTTCCTGTTTTTGCTGGATCTCTTCATTTGTATAGTCCCATTGATGGGAAGCGATGTCCCAGCTATGACCAAACGGGTCTTTGAGTTTACCCATGCGATCTCCCCAGAAAGCATCCATGGGTGGCATGGCTGATTCGGCCCCGGCTTTTACTGCCCTGTTGAACCAGGCGTCACAATCATCCACATATAACCATATCCCTACGGTGCTGCTTCCTTTGGGACCTGTTTCATATCCACCGGGCATGGCATCTCCCATCATGATATGTGAATTGCCAATTTTTATCATGGCATGCCATACTGATTTACCATCAGGTGATTCTGCTATATTACCTATGAGTTCTGCATTGAATGCTTTTTTGTAGTATTCAATTGCTTCGCGGCAATTGCCGTAATGTTATATGAGGAAGTTAATTCACGATTTTTTAAAACTTGAGTTACATACGCCTGACGGCGTATGCTTTTAGTTCCCGCAGATTACGCGGATGATCACAGATTTGCTTTACCTCTGTTCTCCCTATGGCGGCTATCATCTCGCAGATGAGAGGAGCCAGGGCGCCTCATCTATTTTTTTGGGGGTTGGTGAAGGGGATTACTTTTCAATCCTTCTCATCTCTCCGTTGCCCTGGTCAATGATGCCCTGGCCTTTGGCGAGCTATGCCCTGCTGATGGTTGTATTCATTCATAAAAAACCGATGAGGATCAAGTGTTTTTTGTTCATAGGGTTTGGATGGTTTTCTGTTATAAAAAAAGGCCCCGGTTCATCACCAGGGCCCTTTTTTTATCTAAATGGCAATATTTTACTGGCCTTCCAGGGCTTTCTTTTTATCGAACTGACCTGTTTTTTCATATAAAATGAGGAGCACTTTCTTGTATTTTTCATCTTTCTCAATGGCCCAGGCTTTTTCTAAGGAGTCGATGGCTTTTTTATATTCATCCACCGCTAAGGCCTTTAATGCTTTGTATTCCTTATCTGCTTCCAATGGTAAAGCATCTGCTTTTACCAATAAATTGTTCCCGTTGGTAATATAATAGTTGGCTACTCCATTATAAGCAGGGTGATACATAGGATCGGCCTCTATGGTCTTGCTATAATACAGGAACATCTTGTTGTTATATTCCCTCATTTTAGCGGTATCCTTTGCTTCTTCAGCCTTGTTATACATCTGGCTGAAAATAACCCCTGAGTTAAAGTAAAGTAATTTCAATATTTCAGGCTTGTCCTTATAGGTCCCGATGGCTTCATCCAAAGCGGCAATGGCTTTTTCGTTGTTGCCTTTGGTTAGGTGGAAATTCACTTCCAATAAAATGAAATTGGCTTTTTTATCGGGGAATTTTGTTTTGGCGGTTTCAATTAACTGACCTGCCTTGTCGGTTTCCCCATTCTCAAAGGCCATATTGATCTCGGCAATAAAGATCTCGGCATCTTCAGGATATTTTTCCTTCCCTTTGGTGATCACTTCACTGGCTTTGGTCTTGTTCCCCTGCCCCATATATACGCCGGCCATGACTTGGTAAGCCCAGGCTGGTGCGGTTCCATTCTCCACCAAAGGAGCCACATATTTCATGATCTGGTTAATATCACCACTGTTGGCAGCTGTTACCGCCAGGTTATCGTTAATGGCTTGTATGGCCCTGATCACCATATCATCCTTCGGATCAGCCAACAGCCTGGCTTCCAAAGCACCTTTAGCCCTCATCATGTTGACCATGTATTGGTCCATTTCCTTGTTATCGGCATTGATATTGGCCATTTTTACACAGGTATCTCCCAGTAATCCCAGGAAATTCACCACGGTAGATTTATCTTCAATTTTTGGTTGCCCATTTTCTTTCTTTTCAACCGTAACCGCCATTAAAAAACAATGGATGGCAGTATCTACAGCCCCTTCTCTTACAAGGGTTAAGCGTGGACTAGGGTCTGCGAAAATGTAATAGTATACCTCCCCTTTTCTTTTCCATGCTTTGCTCATACCGCGGGTAGATGGATCTGAGGTTACCGGATCGATCTCTTTTTTAGCAGCCAATAAATTTTCGATAGCACTTTGCTCGTTTCCATTGGCCATTTCGCTTTTATAGGTGCTTAAATAATCGTAAGCAGTGGCAATGCTGGTTACCTGGCTATACAGCTGGAAGCTAAGGAAGGTAACGATAGAAAGGAGAATGAGTTTTTTAGTTCGCATATAGTAGTCAATTATTTCCCAAATATAAATTACAAAAAGGTGGCCAAAAATAACTATTTAAGCCGTTTATCGTACCGTTAATAATTATTTAACTCGAAAAGGAGAAAGGTTCAAAGGTCTAAAGTTCAATGTTGAAAAGTTCAAGGTTCAAGGCTAAAAAGCCTTTTAATAGGGCCTTACGTTATTTTGCGGAGACGCACCATGGTACGTCTATACGATCGACGTGTGGGCATGCTTTTTAATGCTTTGCCAATAGCTGTAGGTTAGCTCTGCCGGGTCCCGGATCAAGTCCGGGATGACCCGGCTTCGAATGAGCATGAAGATCCAGCAATAAAAAAGGCTTCACTGAAATCAGAAAAGCCTTTTAACCGTGCCCAGGACAGGACTCGAACCTGCACACCTTGCGGAACTACCACCTCAAAGTAGCGTGTCTACCAATTCCACCACCTGGGCGGTAATGAAAGGTGCAAAAGTATTAAAAATAGAAATAATAGCCTATTATTTGATCTCCTCGATCTTGCCGTTGCTATATACAATGATCAGGCGATCGATGGATCCGGTGTCGGATTTTGTGGTGGAAGGGGCCGGTTCTTCAGCAATGACGGGGGCTTCCTTTACCATTTCAGCTTGGATATCGGGGATATTCGCCTTCGCAAAAATATTAGAGAATAAGTCAACCTCTATATGGGTTTCAGGCTCATTTTTTTCGGTATAGCTAATTTTAGGATCATGATTATCAGTAATAGCGCCATAACCACTAATGAGCCAATTCAGATTTACCTCAGGATAGCAGGAATGCAACCGGGTGAGAAACTCAAAACCCGGTTTGTTCCGACCGGATAAGAGGTGATTGAAGGAAGTACGTTGTACACCCATCTTTTCTGCCAGACTTACTGGAGTAATATTCAAATAATCAAGTAGTTCTCTTAGTCTTGTTGAAAATTCATCCACCATATTTACATTTGTGCCAGCTAAGTTACATCTTTATCCTCCCTTTATTAGCAATAGGTATAGGTAGATTTACGAACAATAACCGAGTTCTTATGAGTAGATCATGGTCTATTTGATTTGAACTAAAATAAGGTAATATTGATATTAATGTACTGATTATTAGTGATATATGATTCAAATATTTACAATTGTAACCTACAATTTACAGATGTAAATACATGGTTTTAGCGAGTTTTCAGCAAATCAACCTATATTTATTCCATCGCAGTTCACCCATGTTGAATGAATAACTAACTATTGCCTATGCGCAAACATACTTCTACCCTATTTTGCTTCATCTTATTGGTTTTATTAGGAGTTTTCTCCTCCCCCTCCCTCCGAGCTCAATACTTATATCCTTACGAAACCAAGGTGGACAGCATTAATATCGTACATTACGACATCCACCTGGATGTAACTGACTTCACCAGTTTCCAGTTATATGCCCATACCAGGGTCCACTTCAAGCCTTTGGTAAATGGGATATCCAACATCGACCTTGACCTGATCGGACTTGGGATTGACAGCATTAAAGACCCACTGGGAAATAATTTAACGAGTACGCCCTATACCCTCGGACATCGGATCAACCTGGCCAGCGCTTATAACCTGGGAGATTCCACCTGGGTGGAAGTGTATTACCATGGGACCCCGGTAAGTGATCCCAACTTCGGAGGTTTTTACTATACCTCGCAATTCGCCTATGCGGTTGGGATAGATATTGACGATGTGCCCCATAACTTCGGCAAGGCATGGTTCCCCTGTTTCGATAATTTTGTAGAAAAAAGCACCTTCGACTTCTATTTGACTATTCCAACCACGCATATGAGTGCCGCCAGTGGAAGCCTTGTAAGCACAGTGATGAATCCAGATACGACCAAAACAGACCATTGGCACCTTGCCTATCCCAACTCTACTTTTGTTACCTCCATTTGTGTAGCTAACTATACCAAGATCACTCAATATTTTACCAATTATCAGGGCGATAGCATCCCCGTTTATTACGTCGCCAGGCCTTCGGATACCACTGCCATGCTGGGTTCGTTTGTAAACCTGGAAGCGGCCTTTGATATCCTGGAGGCCAGTTATGGTCCCTATCCTTACGACCATATCGGATATACCCTGGTCCCTTTGGCAGGCGGAGCCATGGAACATACCATGAATATTGCATATCCGATTTCCCTTACCAACGGCGCCACCACCTATCAACATGTGATCTACCATGAATTGGCTCACCATTGGTTCAGCAATTGTGTAACCCCACGAACGGCAGAAGATATCTGGATGAAAGAAGGCTTTGCGGTATATGGAGAGCATCTCTTCGATGAGAATTTCTATGGGGTTCCCCAATACGATGCTGCAATCCGGAATACGCATAAACAACTCTTATGGACCTGCCATTATGATGATAGTGGTTATTGGCCATTATCAGGGATCCCTCAGCAATATGTATATGGAACCGCGACTTATTCAAAGAGTGCCGATATACTGCATACCATGAGGCATTATTTGGGAGATTCGGTCTTCTTTGCTACCGTAAAAGAGTTAGTTATTCAGGATGCTTTTACCTCTATTGATGCTGCTGAAATGCGGGATGATATGAGTGCTATTTGTGGGATCAACCTGGATGATTTCTTCGATACATGGATCTTACAAGGTGGATGGCCCCATGTTTCCATCGATTCAATAGAAGCTGTTCCTTCAGGTCTGAATTATAACGTAACGGTTTATCTCAAGCAAAAACTGGTAGGAAGGACCAACTACTCGAATGATATTCCCATTACTTTGAGTCTGAGAGATGATAACTGGAACCTGTTTGAACAGAAAGTTACGTCGACCGGAGCCAACAACAGTGTAACGGTAACAGTCCCCTTCTTACCCAATGTTGCCTTCCTGAACGGGGATGAGGAAGTATCGCATGCAGTTACCGCCAGCTATGGGGTGATTACCAATACCGGCACGAATAATTTCTATCATGGAAATATGAATTTAACGGTACAAACCATTACAGATTCGGTGTATATGGTGATCGAACATAACTGGGCCGCGCCGGATCCCATGATCGCCTGGTGGAAAGGGTATACCATTTCACCTCAACGATATTGGAGAGTGGATGGAATATGGGATGCAGGATTCAGCACCAATGCCAGCATTTATTATAACGGAAGACCTTCAGGAAGCAACTCCAGGTTGGATAATTATCTGATCACCACTACTACCAGTGAGGATAGCCTCATCTTGTTATACAGACCGGATAGATCTGTCGACTGGGATGAATTTACTTCGTATACCGTTAATATTGGAAATCCGGCAGATAAATTAGGGACCATTGCCATTACCAACCTTCAAAAAGGAGAGTATACTTTAGCATTGAAAGGCATGAGCATTGGTATTGAAGAACCTGAAATAGTTCAATCAAGGGTGTACCCTAACCCATCCGACGGATTGTTCAATGTGGAATGTTTGCAGCCCTATGATCTGTTGCTGGTGACCAATGTATTGGGAGAGCAAGTATTGCAGCATGCGGGCTACCAGACCACCACGCCACTCGATGGCAGTGAATGGGCACCTGGTCTATATGTGGTATCAGGTTATGCAGGAGGGCAAAGGGTGTTCAGCCAAAAGGTGTTGGTTCGAAAATAAAAAAGTGTAACTAATCCATTCATATACGCCTTGCGGCGTATATTTTTTGGTTCCCGCGGATTACGCAGATTTTCGCTGATCTTTTTTCCCCAGCCTCAGTTTTTCCTCCGGCGGCTTTCATTTCGCTGATATAGGCGCCACGGCGCCTCAAGAACTGCTTAAACAACTTAGATTGATATGAACCTCATCAATTGTTGTATAGTTTTTGCAGGTTAGCTATATTTATAGTCTGTTATCATTAATTCTATTTCATGTATTCAACCACTCAGTCCTCCCCTTTGTTTACCAGGCTTCTTGTTTTTACGTTCATGCTCACCTGCATCGGCTCTTCTTTTGGACAAACGGTGTTCCCTCATGATACCCGCAGCGATAGCATCGATATTGATCATTATAATATTTACCTGGATGTGACCGATTTTACCAGTTTTACCTTATCAGGAAGAACGGATGTATATTTTAAACCCCTGGTAAATGGAATTTCAAAAATAGACCTGGATCTGATTGGATTGACCGTTGATAGTATTAAAGATGCAGGCGGGAATTTATTAACGCATACCAACCAGGGATTGGGTTTCAGAACAAACCTGAGCTCCACTTATAACATCGGGGATTCAACCTGGATAGAAGTTTATTACCACGGAAATCCAGTCACAGATCCTACTTTTGGAGGGTTTTATTTTAACAGTACCTATGCCTTTAGCATTGGAATTTCGCTGGATGCCATCCCGCATAATTATGGAAAAACCTGGTTCCCCTGCTTCGATGATTTTATTACCCGGAGCACTTATGACCTATATGTGACCACCTTGCCTGCACACAATGCTGCATGTGGAGGGGTGTTCCAATCCACCGTTATCAATCCAGATCTTACGGAAACCCATCATTGGAAAGTAAACCAGACCATCCCTGCTTACCTGGTATCGGCTGCGGTTGCCAATTACGTTTTTGTGGTAGATGGTTTTACCAATTACCTCAACGATACCATTCCGATTTGGCTGGCCGCCTTACCGGGTGATACTACAGATATGAAGAATTCTTTCATCAACCTGGAAGCGGCTTTTGATATTTATGAAAATAAATGGGGAGCTTATCGCTGGGACAGGGTTGGATATGTACTTGAATCGATGAACTCCGGAGCCATGGAGCATGCCATGAACATTGCATTCCCTGCATTGGCTGCTGATGGTGGCTTAGGATGGCAATCGGTAATGGCCCATGAACTTTCGCATCATTGGTGGGGCGACCTGGTTACCTGCCGAACCGCCGAAGATATGTGGATCAATGAAGGAAGTGCTGTTTACAGCGAATATGTATTTACAGAAGATTTTTACGGAAGACCTGCTTATGAAGCCAGTGTAAGAACTGCCCATAAAGACCTGATCAGGATATGTCATGTAGATGATGGAGGTTATTGGGCATTATCAGGAGTTCCCTTGAACCATACCTATGGATCTACCACTTATACAAAAGGGGCTGATATGATCCATACCATGCGGGCCTATTTAGGGGATTCACTTTTCTTTAATGGATTACAACAATTGCTGGAGGATAATAAATTCTCAGATATAGATGCCATTGAATATCGGGATGAATTAAGCACTATTACAGGTGTAAATCTCACCAATTACTTTGCCGACTGGATCTTCCAGGGTGGATGGCCCCATATTTCCATCGATTCGATAGATGCAGTACCTGCAGGTATCAACTATGATGTGACCATTTATTTGAAACAAAAACTGGTGGGAAGGACTAACTATTCTACGCAAGTGCCTGTGATGCTGAGTTTAAGAGATAATAACTGGAATACATTTGAGCAAACCATTTATGCTTCCGGATCAAACAATTCGGTGGTAGTTACTGTACCCTTCCTACCTACCGTAGCTTACCTGAACCGGGACGAACTCATTTCCCATGCAGTTACAGCAGCTTATGCTAAACCCACCACGCCTACCTCGGTGAATATGTCACATGCGAATTTCACCTTACAGGTACAAGCAGTGAACGATTCAGCATATGTAGTTGTGGAACACCATTGGGCCGCTCCAGACCCTGTATTGGATTGGACGAAAGGATATACCATTAGTACCCAAAGATTCTGGAGGGTGGATGGAATATGGCCAAATGGTTTCAATACCAATGCCACCATTCAGTATAACGGACGTGTTACAGGAACCAATTCTCACCTGGACCATTTATTGATCACAGGGAACGAGGATAGCCTTATCTTGCTTTATAGACCCAATAGAGCCACGGATTGGACAGAATTCACCACTTATACCAAGATCATGGGCAGCTCAACAGATAAAATTGGAACCATGAGCATTACCAACCTCCAAAAAGGGGAATATACCTTTGCTTTAAAAGGGCAAACCATTGGGATCAACGAGCCTATGAATGCATCGAAGATCAAGGTATATCCTAATCCTACACAAGGAGTGGTGAATGTGGAAAGCCCTGTGGCATTCGATTATATTGTTATTACCAATATGCAAGGGCAACTGATCCTTCAGAAATGGGTGTCGAATACGGTGGCACAGATCGATACCGGTGGATGGTCAAAAGGGACCTATTTTATGACAGGTTATACCAATGGACAACGGGTGTTCAATAAGAAATTCGTGGTGCAGCAATAAAGGTTCGACCCCGCTGGGGTCGGAAAACAAAACATCTAATATTTTCTACCGAGTTGTGATCCCTCTGGGATCAAGAAAAGTAATTTTTAAGCTAGTTGTTTTTCTACCAGGAGACATAGAATATGTCCGCAAAGGATATGCATTTCCTGGATCCGGGAGGTATGTGCCGAAGGTACTTTGATGAGGTGCTGGCAGGACTCCTCCAGGAGGCGGGGCTCTTCACCGGTTAGCCCAACCGTAATACAACCCATTTCCTGGCCTTTCAGAAGGGCTTGGTGCACATTCTTACTTTTACCACTGGTAGAAATACCTATGAGCATATCTCCCTTTTGCGCCAAGGCTTCTACCTGCCGGGAGAAAAGCTGATCGAATCCATAATCGTTGCCGATCGCTGTTAAATTAGAAGTATTGGCTGTTAATGCAATGGCAGCAAAAGCTTTCCGGTCGTTCATGAGGCGACCTACAAATTCTGCAGCTATATGCTGAGCATCAGATGCGCTGCCACCATTGCCAAAAAGAAGGATCTTGTTGCCTTTCCTGTACACTTCTATCATGGCTTCGGCCAGTTTAACCAAGTCATTTTCGCAAACGGCAGCCAGTTTAACAGCCACTACCATATGATTGGTTATTTCTTCTTTGATCGTTTCTAGCACAACATTGTATTTAGAGGTCCTTCATTTTTTCAAGAATAGCTGAACTGCTTTTACCTTCCACAAAGTCAATCAACACGACTTCCCCCGATATATCACTTCCTACCACTTCTTTTCCTTTATAATCTCCACCTTTTACCAAGATGTCCGGCTTGATCATTTTGATCAGTTCATAGGGTGTTTCTTCCTCAAAACTCACAATATAATCTATACTGGTGAGTCCGGCCAAGACATAACTTCGATCCTTGAGCTGATTCACCGGCCTCCCCTCCCCTTTTAGTTGGGTAACGGATGCATCGCTATTCAATCCAACAATCAATACATCACCGAGCTGCCTAGCCTTTTGCAAATAGATCACGTGTCCGGCATGCAATACATCAAAACATCCATTGGTGAATACTATTTTTTTACCATCGGACCTTATATGATCTACAATGGATTTGATCTTTTGTTGATTCACGATCTTTTCGGAGAAATGTTCGAGTCCCGTACTGTTATAAAATGCGGCGATCTCCGTATGATTGGCTGTAGCACAACCTACTTTACCTACCACCACAGCAGCGGCAGAGTTCGCAAATTTACAGGCTTCTCCTATTTCCATTCCGATAGAGAGTGCATATCCTAATGCTGCAATCACTGTATCTCCGGCACCGGTAACATCATATACTTCCCTTGCTACTGTTGGGTATACTTCCAGGTCAGCATCGTATAAAGCCATTCCTTTGTTACCAAGGGTCATGACCACCTTCTGAAGGTTGAGTTTTTTCTTTAATAATTTTCCTGCTTCCAATAGATCCTGGTTATTTTCTAATGGGATGCCGGTAATTTCATGGGTCTCCTTTTTATTAGGCGTAATTAGGAAGGCACCGGCGTATTTGGAATAATCATTTCCCTTTGGGTCTACTAATACTTTTATGCCATGCTTATTGGCCAGTGAAATGATCTTCCTGGAAAGATCTTCGGTTAGTGTTCCCTTGTTATAATCAGAGAGGATGATCATATCCAATTCCGTGATATTTTTTTGCAGAAATCCAAGGATCGCTTCTATGGCAGCAGGTTGCGGGGGCATGATCTTCTCCTTGTCGTATCTCAATATTTGCTGGTTGGATGCCATGATCCGGCATTTCTCAATGGTGATCCGGTCCTCTTCGGTTTGAATAGAACTGGTATCTACTTTTAAATTGGATAGTTCATTGAGGATATGTTTACCTGCTTTGTCATTTCCCAACACTCCACCTGCAAATACTTTCGCGCCAAGACTGGCCAGGTTATTCACCACATTGAGCGCTCCACCAAGTGTATAGGTCTCTTCATCTACCGTTACCACAGGTACGGGTGCTTCGGGAGAGATCCTGGAAGTGCCGCCTATGATATAGTGGTCGAGCATCAGGTCACCCAGCACAAATATTCTTGGTATTTTTCCTTCTTCTATGGGTTTCACAGGTATTTTTTCTTAGCGTAAATATCTTTTATTTCGGCAATATAAGCCTTGATCCCTTGTTCCAGTGAATATCCAGGTTGAAAACCCAGTTCTGCTGCAGTACTTGAAATATCGGCTTCAGTATGGTTTTGATAAAACGAATATGGATTATCGAAATATTCAACTTCAAAATCACCTATTTCTTGTGTTAGGGCTTGAACAATATCGTTAAAGGTACGGCTAATTCCCGTACCAACATTATAAATGCCTGATTTTTTTGCTTCTATGGCTTTTACATTCGTCTGGACCACATCCTGGATATAAATAAAATCCCGCCGTTGCTCTCCATATTTGAACAGCCGAACCTTCTTGTTTTTTAAAGCTTGTAAACCTAACTGAAGGATCATCGAGGCTGTATTTCCTTTTAAAAATTCCCTTTCCCCGAATACATTGAAATAACGGAGCCCGACAATATGCATATCGGGATTTTTGCTGAGGAAATTCATGGCCAGCTCATCCATTTTAAGCTTGCTGAATCCATAGACATTGGTAGGTTCTTCATTATGCCCTACCTTGTTGGGAGGAGCTGAATTACCATAAGTCCCAGCGGAGCTGGCATAGATCAATTGGGCCTTGATCTCTTTGGCAATGAGTAAAATATCATGAAAGGCGTTTGTATTAGTCTTTAACATGATCTCTTTATCTTCAACGGTCGTATCAGAAATGGCCGCTTCATGGAAGATAATATCAAAGTGAAGGTCTTTGATTTGCTGGATATCAGCATATTCATTGATGTTACCTTTAATAATATTGCCCTTAAACCCTTCGATATTTCTTTGATCACCCAGGCTGGTTGGATTACCAGAGGGCCAGGTTTCTCCTGTGCGGAAACAATCCAATATCGTTATTTGTGCCTGAGGATGGTTCTCCTGAAAATAAAAAGCCAGGTTACTTCCAATAAAACCGGCTCCCCCTGTAATGAGGATCTTTTTACCCGCCAGGTCGTTTTGGATATAGCGCATTTCTGTTATGGTGTGTATTTTTTTGTAAAAGTAAAGTTTTTTGGGGTATAATGGGCAGCGACGGGCGATCGCCCGTCGCTACTAAGCTCTTGGAATATATCTTATTGCTGTAAACCTTTTTACTTTAAATACTCTTCAGTAGCTTGATATACCTGGTTGGCACTGATATCCACCATGCATTTATGATGTCCTTTGGGGCATTTATCAAGTCCCATTTTGGTACAAGGCCGGCAACTGATCGTTGTTTCAATGACTGTACTCTTATTTTCCAAGGGGAAAAACCCAAATTCTTTTACGGTTGGGCCGAATATGGCTACCACAGGGGTTTTTTGAGATTGAGCCAGGTGCAGCATCCCCGAATCATTCACCAATACCAGCTTACTTCTTTTTAAAACCACTGCAGATTCAAGCAAACTTAATTTCCCAGCAAGGTTGATCGCATCGGCTCCTATAGATGCTTTGATCTCCTCACATAAACCTTCTTCCCCTGGTCCACCTAAAATGGCTATACATGCTCCATGGGTTTGCTGCAATTTTTGGGATATCTCTATGAAACCTTCTTTTGTCCATCGCTTGTTCGCAAATTTTGCACCGGGGCAAATCGCTACTAATGGACGGTTGTTTACATGAGTCGGTAAAAGGATGTCATTGATCTTTTTTTCTTCTGCGTCTGATACAAATACTTCGGTACCTTTTCCATCATCCGTTATATTAAATTTTTCAACTGCCTTGAAATATCGTTGATAAACAGGTTCAATGGTCTTGTATAGATTCCATTTTAACCTGATCAATAAGGATCTTTTTAACCTGTTTTTGGGATAAGAAGTGATCAATGCATTTTTGGCAGCAGATCTTAATTGATAGCTCCTGCTGGATTGATGTATATCGATCACCCAATCATAGTTTTCCTTACGGATTTGTTGAAGAGAGGTGGACATATTTGCTGAATCCACCACAATGAGCTCATCAACATGAGGATTATAGCGCAAGAGTTGAACGAATTCCTTTTTAACTGCAAAATGAATGGATGCCTCTGGGAACTTATTCCTGACGGCTCTTAGCAAGGGAGTGGAAAGCACTATATCGCCTATAGAGCTTAAACGTATGATCAGTATTTTCTGAAACTTCATTGAATTCCCCCTCTAGGATGGTGGGCAAAGGTAAGGATTTTAACAGACCCATTTTTACCTGAAGGAAACCCCCTATATTTAATTTTATTGTATTTTTAGTTGGTTTTTGAGTGGATCACCTAAATTACCCGAAAATGAAAATTGATTTTATTGCCCTTTCGATCCCCTTTTTCTTCCTGTTTATTTTCCTGGAATTATTTTATGGGAACATAAAAAAAGAAAAGTACTATAGGCTCAATGATACGCTTACTAACCTGAGTTGTGGCATTGGTCAAACCGTACTCGGGCTTTGGTTGAAGTTTTATTTCCTTTTCCTGATGGTATTCTTTTACCAATACCGACTATTTACTATTCCAAATACATGGTATACCTGGATTTTACTTTTTCTGGGTGTTGATTTCTGTTATTATTGGTTCCACCGTTTAAGTCATGAAATAAATGCCATTTGGGCAACGCATGTGGTGCACCACCAAAGTGAAGAGTATAATTTAAGTGTGGCGTTGCGCCAATCATGGTTTCAAACCTTGTTCTCCTCCTCATTTTATATCCCTCTCCCCTTCCTGGGTTTTGATCCGGTAATGATTGCTTCCATTGTAGCCATCAATACCTTGTATCAATTCTGGATACATACCAAGGTGATCAAAAAGCTACCCAGGCCCATTGAATTCATTTTCAACACTCCTTCCCACCATAGGGTACACCATGGTACCAATCCCAAATATATCGACAGGAACCATGCAGGCTCTTTGATCATTTGGGATAGAATGTTTGGGACCTTCCAGGCCGAAGAGGAAGAGGTGGTATATGGAATTACTACTCCTTTGAAATCATGGAGTCCGATCTGGGCCAACCTGCATTATTGGAGGGATATTACGAAGATCTCTTTTTTAAGTAAGAAAGCTTCCGACAAGGTTCTCACCTTTGTAAATCAACCAGGTTGGCAACCTGAACATCTGGGAGGACAGCAATACGCTCCTGAGGTAGATAAATCCTATCAGAAATATGATACTCCGGTTTCAAGACCGATGTCGATTTACCTGATCATTCAATATGTATTCATTGTGGGGGTTACCTCGTACTTTATGTTTTTTGGTAAACCCATTATGGCCGATGGAGTTGACCAAATGACTGTGATCCGTACCATCTATATTGCCGGCTTTATTATACTTTCTATTACCAGCATCGGGTTTTTATTGGAGTCGAAGAAGATCTCAAAATATGTAGAGTATTTGCGGATCCTCTGCTTTGGGGCTATGGGAGCTTTGTTCCTACAGGAAAGTTACGGACTCTATGCATTTCTCATTACTTCCATTATTTCATTAGCAACCATTATCCATTTTTCCATATTAGTTTCGAAACCGACCACTGATCTACAAAAGATTGAAACCTAAGTTTTTTATTCCTTTTGTATTGATATATGCATTGATCCTGGGAACGGAGGTCTATGCAGAGCATCATTATGCGGTCACCAAGGACTTTCGTTTTTTAGGTATTATGCAACCCTTGTTATTGCCGGGGTTGATCATTTATCTGATCTATAATTGTAAAGGGCGTTTCAATGCCTTTTCGATGGGGGTATTGGCAGGACTCTGCTTTGACTGGGTTGGCGATGTGATCCTTACCTTGCATAGAGATGCTTTTAATCTACCTGGCATGCTAGGCTATTTTGCAGGCCATGTATGTTACTCCATTGCGTTTGGATTTAGCACGAAGAAAAGCGGTTATAAGGTGTCGTTGATGAACAGGTTTGTGTTCTGTCTTCCTCCCGTTTTTTATGTGGTGATCTACTATTTCTTTATTTATAATTATATGTCGAGCCATGAGGTGAAGAGTATTTATATTGTACCTGTTGCCTTGTATGCATTGTCTATTATGGCCATGTCGACCACTGCTTTGTGGAGAATGGGCACTACTTCCGATGCCAGCTATTGGTGCATTAGTTCGGGAGCTTTGTTTTATATGTTATCGGATTCTATTACAGGATATGATCATTTTGTGGAGCCTATCCCCTATAAATATTTGGCGAACATGTCAACCTATGGAGTTTCCCTCCTCTTATTCACCATTGGTACGATCATTCACAGGCCCCCTGCCGTGACCCAGACCTAATTAGGTTCAATGTCGTCTATTTATTATTTTTAAATACAAACTAATCTGTATATTCGGCACCACCTATTTACTACTACTTAATTTGAAGCTCAAGGCATTTATTCCCATTCTTATCCTGTTTTCGATCGTTTCGGCCATTGAAATATGGGGAGAGGAGATCTATCTGCACCAAGGGGATCCCCGGCTTATTTTTTGGACAAAACCTTTATTGATGCCCATTTTGGTGGTTTATTTATGGTTGAATACCAAATTTAAAACTCTGTTTGATCGATTGGTCGTTGCCGGTTTTTTCTTTGGGTGGATAGGTGATATGTTCCTCATGGTGAAGAATGATGATCTTTTCGTATTTGGCTTAGCTTCTTTCCTTATTTGCCATATATTTTATATTTCTGCATTCATATTGAATATCCGGAAAAGTGATCATAAAATGTCAGTGATCAATAAAATCATACTTGCGCTGTTACCTTTATTTTATCTCATCGTGTTATACTCTTATTTATATCCACATATTGTAGGAAAAGAGGAAACCAAGCCTTTCCTGATACCCGTTTCGGTATATGCAGTTACCATTGTTACTATGTGCCTTTTTGCATTGTGGAGGATTGGTGGAACCAACCGTAAAAGTGCCGCCCTGATCATACTTGGGGCATTTACTTTTGTGATCTCTGATAGTCTTATTGCCTTGAATAAATTTGTTGACCCCTTCCCCCATGCCAATTTATTTATTATGTTTACATATTGTTTAGCACAACTATGGATAGCAACGGGGAGCATTCTGCACCATCAGAAAGCAAAAGCATAAGCTCAAAAAGAAAAACCATTCTCTTCATCACTCTTCCCATTGTGATCATTGTCCCTCTTCTCATTATATTTATGAGTAATAAAAATGGGAACAAGCGCAATAAAAATGATGTATTGGTAAACCAGCGTGATTCGGTGAGCATCCGGATCATTTTTGCAGGTGACCTGATGGGACATATGCCCTGGATCAATTCGGGATTAAAAAATGGAGAATACCATTACGATACTGCCTATACTTATATCAAACCTTATATTGAAAAGGCGGATTATGCCATTCTCAATTTAGAGACTACTTTGAACGGTCCTCCGTACACGGGGTATCCCATGTTCACAAGTCCGGATGCCTTGGCGGCCGATGCTAAAAAAGCCGGGTTCGATTATATGGCATTGGCCAACAACCATTGTGCAGACCGCGGCAATTCAGGCATCCGGCGAACTAACTATGTATTGGATTCATTAAAAATCCCCCATACCGGTAGTTTTAACGATACCAGCATGTATGAAAAAACCTATCCCCCGATCATCGAGATCAAAGGGATCAGGATTGCGGTTTTGAATTATACTTATAGCACCAATGGGATCCCTGTCTATGCTCCTAATTACGTAAATATTATTGACAGCACCGCCATTTTGGAAGGGATCAAAAAAGCCAAAGCAAAAAAACCTGATTTTATCATGGCCATTATGCATTGGGGGGAGGAATACAGCAGAACAGAAAGTGACCGGCAGGCCAGATTCGCCAAGCTCATGGCTGCCAATGGGGTTGACCTGGTATTCGGTGCCCATCCGCATGTGGTCCAACCCATCAAAACATTGCCTTCTTCAAAAGATAGTTCCAGGATCGTTCCTGTATTTTATTCAACTGGTAATTTTCTATGTAATCAGCGTGATCGTTATAAGGATGGAGGCGTATTTGCTGAAGTAACCATTTGTAAAGTGGATGGTAAAACCTGGTTACAGGATTTTGGGTATTATCCTTTTTGGGTAAGAAAGAATGAGAATAACCGGAGCTATGTGGCTATCCCCCTGAATAATTGGGAGAAAGAAGGTGGGAAGTTTAATTTACCCGTTGAAGATTCATTATTGGCCGTTCAATTTCTCAATGATACCCGGAAGACCATTGGGGCTGGAGTGAAAATCATTAAGTAATGACTTCGGTCTTTTAGTTTTTATACGAGTACATATTGATCCATAACTTTGCAAAGTGAATCGAAGATGGTTTCAATATCTCCTACTCCTTCTACTTTATGGTATTTCCCCTGGCTGTTATAATGGTTAGCCGCCACAGCCGTTTGTTTATGGTATACTGCAATGCGATTGGCTATCACTTCAGGATTACTGTCGTCAGGTCGGCCGCTGTCCTTACCTCGAAGAAGTAACCTTTTGATCAATTCCTCTTCGGGTACCACCAGTTCGATCATCAAGGTGATGCTTGTATTCAGCTTGGACATTAAGCTATCCAGCGCTTCGGCCTGCGGAATCGTTCGTGGAAAACCATCGAAAATAAAACCAACTGCATTTTCATTTTTAGCTACTTCGGCTCCTAGCATATTGATGGTTACTTCATCAGGTACCAATTCGCCTTTGTCCATATAGGATTTTGCCAAGGTTCCTAATTCAGTTCCGCCTTTAATATTGTCACGGAATATATCACCGGTTGAAAGGTGAATGAGATTGTACTTGTCTACGATTTTTTGAGATTGAGTTCCTTTACCTGCACCGGGAGGGCCAAACAATACCAGGTTTAACATGCCTTTTAACTTTTTAATTGATATATGTCCTTTAAATTTCTTCCTAATCCATCATAATCGAGTCCATAGCCAAGAACAAACTTGTTGGGGATTGAGTAGCAAAGATAATTAATTTTTATATCTCCTCCATAGGCATCCGGCTTTAAGAGTAAGGAAGCCACTTTTATCGAGGCTGGATTCAGCTTAGCGATTTCTCTATAAACATGTTGCATAGTAGCACCGGTATCCACGATGTCCTCCAGGATAATCACATGCTTATGCTCCATTGAATCGGTTAAACCGATAATATTGCTAACGGCCCCTGAGGATTGTGTCCCTTCGTACGACCTTACTTTTAAAAAATGCATGTAGCAAGGAACTGTAATGTTTTTAAAAAGATCGGCCGAAAACATAAAAGCCCCATTTAAAATACTAATGAAATGGACCTCCTTGTCATGATAATCCATATTGATCTCAGCGGCCGTTATGGCGATCTTTTCCTGCAACTCTTCATGTGCAATAAAAATCTCAAATTCCTTATCGTGGATCTTCATGCTTACCAGTGGTTATTACGAAGGAAGTAAAATTTACTTATATCATCAAAAAATTTGATGATCAGGGGCCTGGCTTTGGCCAGGAGGGAGATTTTAGCCATCATAACCCTTCTAAACTGCAGGATCGGCAGGCCATCAGAGGGTAACTACCTCCTGTTGGGAGATCCTATGTCCTGAGTCTTAGGTCCTTTTTTTACATTAATTAGTATTTTTTGGCATTTTAAAATTGGGGCTAGGCAATTATCTTTATGCCAACTAAAAAACAGGCGCATGAAAATAAAAATCTTTACCCTTATCATTGTTTCAGTTTTAGCTACCCAACTCCATGCACAAAGTTCGACACAAAAAGTATTGATTGAAGAACATACAGGTTCATGGTGTGGATACTGTCCTGATGGACATATTAAAATGGATGAAGTGTTAGCGGCTTATCCAAATACCACGATCGGAGTGATGGTGCATAATTCCGATGGAATGGATTTTTCTGCGGGGAATACACTTTCTGCATTCTATGTTGGAGGTTTTCCACAAGCCACTTTAAACAGACAAGGCGATGCCATTTCACGTTCCTTGTGGATGTCAACCACCAGTTCACTTCTCGGTGCCGGGCCTGCTTCTGTTGCAGTTAGCTTTGATTCGGTATTGTATAACCCAACCACCAGGAAACTGAATGTATTTCTAAGAGCTAGTTTTACAGGAAATGAGTCTGGAGATCTTCGTTTTAACGGGATCCTTGTTGAGGATGGGGTAACCGGTTCAGGCTCGAATTACGATCAAACTAACTATTATAATGCCACTGCAGGACATCCTATGTATGGATTAGGAAATCCCATCATCGGCTATGTACATGATAAAGTAGCCAGGGCTTATTTTGGAGGCGCTTATGGAACCTCCGGAAGCTTACCTACTACCATTACTTCAGGAGAAGAATTTACTAAACAGTATACCTATACCTTACCTGCATCTGTGGATGATTCACAAATATCGGTGATAGGAATGGTGAGCCGATATGCAGGTAATACCACTGCTGATAGGGAGATCATTAATGCTGAAAGCACTTCCACCATTACCATCGTGAATTATAATGTAGGTATTGATGAGGAAACACAAGCATTCAATGCGGTATATCCAAACCCTACTTCAGGAATTGTAAATATCAATCCCGCTGTTGATGGATTGCGTTTGGTGACAGTTACCAATACATTGGGTGAGATCGTATTCAGCCAGGAATTCAATATGGTGGCAGGGTCACCTGTTATGATTGATATCAGCAACCAGGCAGCAGGTTTATATGTGATCAAATTGGGTAATTCAAGCCAAAGGATCATTAAGAATTAAAGAGAAGATTTTTATATAAACGAATCCCTACAAGAAATTGTGGGGATTTTTTTTGACCGTCGACTAAAGTCGACGGCAATAAATTTGATTTTTACCTCATTCACATTTATTCTCCGTATCCCCATAGATGCCTGGGTGAGATATTTCCATAATACGCTCAGGATGTTTGAGTTCACCAAAGCCATATTGAGTATATAATGAATGAGCATCCAGGGTAGCTAACATAAATCTGCGAAGCTTGAACTGGTCGGTAACGGCCATGATATACTGCATGAGATATTTCGAAATACCTTGCCCCCTATAATACTCTAATACAAAAACGTCGGCCAGATAACCAAAAGAAGCATTGTCCGTTATCACTCTGGCAAAAGCTACCTGGTCACGATTAATATAGGCCCCAAAACATAAAGAATGTTCGATCGCCGTTTCAACGGTGGTAAGGGGTATATTTTTCGACCAATAACTTTCTTTTGATAAAAACCCATGGATAAGAGGGATATCCAATAGTTCCTTATTGGTGCTGTACAGTACATTATTAACAATTAATTCCATGGATTCATGAATAATAGATTGAAAATACGGAATTTATCGATTATGCCAAAAGCCCTGTTTTTTTCTGTCATTTACATTCATTACCTTGGTAGCAATAGAACGCATATGAGGAAATATTTTACGCTACTTATCTTAAGCATTGTCTTATCTCTTTCGGCTGTAAATGCTCAGTTAAATATAACAGTTACCAATTCGGTGGCGAACAATATCATGTTCGGGAATTATAACCCAGCCACTTATATCCCCTCTGTAGTTATTGATCATCCTGACAGTATTTCTGCGGGGATCTTAAGAGATGTTTCACCTGATTCATTAAAAGCATATATTATTCAACTCAGTACTTTCCACAATAGGAATAGTGGAGCGGATACTGTTTCTAATACAACCGGGATTGGAGCTGCCAGGAAATGGGTATACAGCAAATTCTCTCAATATTCTGCTGTGAATGAAAACAGACTCCTCCCCTTTTACCTGCAATTTGACAAGCTGATCTGTACCATGGATAAGCATAAGGATATTTGTGCCATCTTACCAGGTACAGATACCAGCTATAAAGGAATTATTATCATTGAAGGCCATATCGACAGCAGATGTGAAGGGGTTTGCGATATCACCTGCAGTGCACAAGGTATTGAAGACAACGCAAGTGGAACAGCCCTTGTGATGGAACTGGCCAGGGTAATGAGTAAGTATACCTATAAACATTCGATTGTGTTCATTATTACCATTGGTGAAGAGCAAGGTTTATATGGTGCAGATGCCTTTGCCGATTATACTTCCATGCAGGGAATAGAAGTAAAAGCCGTGCAGAACAATGACGTGATCGGAGGGATCCTCTGTGGCGAAACATCATCCCCTCCCTCCTGCCCTGGACTTGGAAATGTAGACAGTACCCATGTAAGAATATTTTCTCAGGGAGCCTTTAATTCAAAAAACAAGGGTTATGCCAGGTTCTGTAAACTGGAATACCAGGAGCAATTATTACCCCATGTGGATACTCCTATGGATATCTTGATCATGACACCGGAAGACAGAACAGGAAGATCAGGGGACCATGTTCCTTTCAGGCAGAAGGGGTATGCTTCTATCCGTTTTAGCTCTGCTAACGAGCATGGAGATGCCAACGTAGCCGACACGGCTTATAGTGATCGACAGCATACTACCAGAGATACTTTGGGAGTTGATACGGATGCCGACATGATCATCGATAGCTTCTTTGTGGACTTCCGATACCTGGCCAGAAATGCCTATATCAATGGAAATGCATCCGCTATGTGTGCCGTGGGTCCTAGGCAGCCAGATTTTCAATTGACGGCAGTGGGGGCCAATAAGATCAGGGTGGAAGTAACCGTGGAGACCCAATACGATGCATATCGGGTTGGGGTTAGATCCAGCACCAACGATTGGGATACCGTATTTACTATGACAAATACGCTGATCGATACTTTTGATGTAAGCTCGATCAACAATGTGGTATATGTAAGTATTATGTCGGTAGATGATAATTTTATCGAAAGCATTCCATCCCGCGAGTTAACCGTAAACATCAGCAGCATAGAAGACCAGATCACAGAGGAAAACCATCCTATTCAACTTTTCCAGAACAAACCAAACCCTTTCGATGAATCCACCTATATCCAGTTCTTTACCCATGAAATGGTGACCTATAAAAAAGCAGAGATCCAGATACTGAGTGTTAATGGAGTTATGCTCAAGAGCATTCCTGTTGAGATCAACCAAGGTTTGAATGAAGTGATGTATACCCATGGATATGGGGCCACCGGCTTATTGTATTATTCACTGATCGTAGATGGAAAAGTGGTGGGGACCAAGGCCATGGTGTTTGCGAATTGAGAAAGGGATTATTTTTATAACTATTCACAACAGGCATCCCGATAGCTATCGGGATTCGAATTATGATGAATACAATATGCAGTTGATTGTATAATTATTACCACGGACAATCGTCCGTCGCTACAAAGCTGGATTTTTAAGACCTAAAGTAATTCTTTGATGATATCTTCTACTTTGTATCCTTCGGCTTCTGCTTTGTAATTTCTTACGATCCTATGGCGAAGTACATTGTTGGCAACTGCTTTTACATCTTCAATATCCGGAGAATATTTCCCTTTGATGGCAGCATTGCATTTAGCACCTATGATGAGATATTGAGAAGCTCTTGGACCGGCCCCCCATGATAAGTATTCATTCACAATTTTGGGAGCAGCTTCTGTATTTGGACGTGTCTTGGTGACCAATCCCACTGCATATTCCAATACGTTGTCGGTTACGGGTAATTTTCTTACCAGGTCCTGATAAAATAGAATATCTTCCTTGCTGATCCTTTCTTCTACCTTTACCATCGTATTGGTGGTAGTCAACCGAACAATGTTCAACTCTTCCTTAAAACTTGGATAATCCAACCATAAGTTGAACATGAACCTGTCGAGCTGTGCTTCCGGTAAAGGATAAGTACCTTCTTGCTCAATGGGATTCTGTGTAGCTAATACAAAAAAGGGTTCATCGAGTTTATGTCGTTTACCTGCCGCAGTCACTGCTTTTTCCTGCATAGCCTCCAATAAAGCCGATTGGGTTTTAGGTGGAGTACGGTTGATCTCATCCGCCAGGATAATATTAGCGAAAATAGGTCCTTTGATGAACTTAAAACTCCGGGTCTCATCTAGTATTTCCGAACCGATAATATCAGAAGGCATCAGGTCGGGCGTGAACTGGATCCGGTTAAAGCTAAGCCCCAACACATCAGCAATGGTATTCACCAATAAGGTTTTTGCCAGACCTGGAACACCCACCAATAAGCAATGTCCTTTGCTAAAAACGGAGATCAATACATTCTTAACGATCTCTTCCTGACCTACGATCACTTTCCCGATCTCGGCACTTAGGTTTCCATAAACTTTTACGAGAGAATCTACGGCTTCTTTGTCTGACTGGAATTGCATAAAGTAATTAAGTTATTTGCTGTAAAATTATTGTGTTTTTTCATTAAACCAACTAATCGAAAACTTACAGTTCCGATACTGCTCAGAAATCTTAATATAAAAAGCACCTTTTTTATCTTCTACCCACTCCTGTAAAAGAGTAGATTGTTTCTCACCTAAAGCCGCCTGTTGTATCTTCGAATAATCAGTGTCTAAATTGGCCACATGGGGAGGTGTCTTACTCAGAATATAGAGGATCTTTACCACTTTGGTACCCGTTTGGTCATCATAGATCTTTGGTTCGGTAATATCACCTACATTCAAGTCTTCAATGGCCCTGAAGGTAGCACCATCAATTTCTGCCAATTCGTCCATGGTAAATGTTGAACTGCCGTTGATCGGGTTGACTAGCAGACCGCCGTTATTTTTGGTATTCTCATCATCGCTGAATTTTTGTGCAGCTTTGGCGAATGTGATGCTCCCCTTCACGATTTCTTTATAAATACTATCGAGCTTGGCGAGTGTCTTATAAATATCAGAGGTGAGTGGTTTGGCTTTCATCAGGATATGCCTGAAATTCGCATATTCCCCTCTTTTTTCCATCAATTGAATGATATGAAATCCAAATTCTGTTTCGACTACCTCTGAAATAGAATCACCTTCCAGGGTAAAAGCCGCTGCCGCAAAATTCTCTACCAGGTCTTCCCTTCTTAACGCACCTAACTCTCCTCCATTCGGTCCACTTCCCAGATCTTCACTGTATAATTGTGCTTTCAGCTTAAAACTTGATCCACCCATGATCTGTTGCCGGATCTCCTTGAGCTGCTTCTTCACCTTGTCTTTTTCTGATTGCTGTATGGGGGGCTTTAAGAGGAGTTGCCCGATCTGGACCTCTGAGGGGATATAGGGCAATGAATCGGTAGGAATGGAATAAAAATAGGCCCTTACTTCGGAGGGGGTCACTTTGGCGGAACCTGTAATGCTTTGCTGCATGGCCTGTATCAACAATTGGTCTTCGACAATTCCCCTGAATGTAACCTTGATCTCATCCACCGATTTGCCTAATTGCTCTTCCAGGGCATCCCGGCCACCTGCCTGCCTGATAAATCCATCTAACCTTCTTTCCATTTCCTGATCCACCTGGTCGGGCGAAATAGGGATACTATCGAACCTGGCCTGCATCAAAAGCATTTTCTGCACAATGGATTGCTCCAATACCATACAGAAGGTCTTTTCATCCTTCAAACCCATACCCTGTATGAACATTTGCTGGACCTGGTTTTCAATATCCGATCTTAAGATGATCTCCGACCCAACCACCGCCACGATCTCATCCACCAATACTTTGGATTGCGACCAGCTCGTTGAAGAGATCCATATGAAAGCGATCAAACCTACTATCCTTTTCATTCTACAAAGTTTTGAAATGTTTTCTTTTCCACAGCTTCTCTGTAAATATCCTCTTCCATCTTACGTAAAATTACCTGTTTTCGTATATTAATGATCAAACTTTTTATAACAGGCCTTTCAAATTCAATGGGTGATATGTTCTCTTTTGACTTATAATCGGTGAATTTTACCATATATACCATCGACGAGTCTTGGGTTTCATAAAAGAAAGCCCTACTCAGGAAAGACTCCTGGGAGGAATAGTCGAAGGGAATGATCCTTTCCAGCTCATCCATAAACTGCCAGGAAGTATCGTTCAACTGGTAAGTAATGGCATTTTCATTACAAAACTTTAACAGTTTCGATCTCTCGTTTTCCTTTTTAGAGAGGAACCAGGATTTTACTTTCTCCCTTTCACGGATATTTCTACTAAAAATAATATAGGAAGTTTTTACAATATTCTTCCTTAATACAAACTGTTCTTTATTCTCTTTGTAATACTCTTGTATATCAGGCTCCGTTACCACCGTATCCAGGTTTTGCTCTACGTATTTTTCCTGATAGCTATGGATCAATAAAGTGGTCCGGAGGTTCTCCAATTCCTGGTCGAAATTCTTTCTTTCGGCCGTTAAATTCAATTCTGCTTTTTGTACCATTAACTGGAGTTTTATCCAATTCTCCACGTAGATGTTGAGCTTTTGAACACTGTCTTTTGCTGACGTGCCGGGTTGAATAAGGCCATCAATATCTTTTGCGTAAAGGTATTTGTTACCTACCTTGGCCAGGATCCCTTCCTTTTTATCCTTTGACCTGGAAAACAACCCACATGAGGAGAGAAGAAAAACAAAGCCAATAACCAGTAAATACTTCAAATGGCCGTGCACATTTATTTGATCAGGCTATACAGTACTTTCTGATCAACAGATACTGGATATTTAGCTCTTAGGGCTTTGATCCATTCTTCCTCCAGGAATGTCTGGTAATCAGAAATGATCAATCCTTTGGCCTCTTTGAGTGATTTAGGTTCAGGTCCACGGATCTTATAAACAATGGCAAACCTAATCTTACCGTCTTTTCTTTCAGTTGCTGAAATACCGGTAGCAAAATTCAGGCTTTCTACCATAGGGTTATCTCCTTTGCTATAAAGACCATCCATGATAAATACGTTGTCTTTCACTTTTTTATTGAGTTGAGCCAGGAATTTATCCTTGGTCATTTTACCCGACAATACTTTAGGAGCCAGCTTTCTGGCCATTTTTTCCACTGTATCATTCTTTACATCCACAATATACACCTCTGCCCTTTCGCCCCACATATATTTGGTTTTGTTGGCCTCATGATAGCTTTTTAATCCCACCGTATCTTTTACAGATTTAGTCCATACATTCTGGTCCATTAAATTAAAGAGAAGAATACCTTCGGTATATTCATTCACCAACATTCTGAAATCATAATTTTCAGCAGGTAGCTGGCTCTTTTTGTAGTTGATCAAAGCTGTATTGATATACTCATCATATTGTTTTTTCTTGAATGAGCAGAAGTCAATAGGTTTATCTCCAATTTTATCGGTAACCATTTTAATGAAATCGGTACTGTTTACATTACCTCCTTTAAATGAATAAAGGGGCATTCCGGAGAATTTCATCAAGCTTGATTTATCCAGGTTGTTTTTATTGAGAACAGCTGTTTCTTCTAGTTTTTTTAGAAAATCTTTGTTCTCTACAAAACCGTATTCCTTTTTAAGTTTTGCTACCAACGCAATTTTAACCAGGTCATACCTTTTGCTTTTTCCAAATGATTTTTCTATTTCTGGCTTGGCTTCCTCAAATGTGAGTTGCTTATCCTTGCTAATGAGTTTTACAATATGGAATCCATATTGGGTTTCAAAAGGAGTTGAGTAATCTCCTGGGTTCTTTAATCCGAATGCAGCATCCTCAAATTCTTGTACCATTTGGTTGATACCGAACGGTTGAAGTTCTCCACCGGTTGCAGAGGTTTTAAAATCCTCACTATAAGTTTTGGTAATCGTAGCCCAGTCACCTCCATCTTTTAGTTTACCGTATGCTTCATCAATACGGGCCTTGGCTTTGTTATAGGTATCCATTTCGCTTTTGGTCCCTCTAATGAAAATATGGGCCACTTTCACGCGACCTCTGGCAGGACGGATCTCATCTAATTTCACCAGGTGATATCCCTGACTGGTGCGAATTGGATTGGATATTTCTCCAGGCTTTAATTTATAAGCAGCATTTTCTATTGAATAAAACAATGCCATCGTTGTATAATAACCCAGGTATCCCCCATTTTTTCCTGAAACTGTATCCTGTGAATACTTTTTTGCAGCACCTTCAAAATCTTTCGATTTCAAAATATCCTTTCTGATCTTTGTAATCGTATTATAAGCGGCCAAAGTATCCGCCGGAACAGGACAATCAGACATTTTTATAACTATATGCCGGATCTTCAGGTCACTTTTTGACCGATCATAGATCTCTCTGGCAAAACCTGTTTCCACCTCTTTATCTTTTAAATAAGGAATGGCAAGTTGGTCCACATAACCATTTAACTCATTTCTGAAAGAAGCAGCGGTATCCATTTTCAGGTCCTTGGCTTCTTTTACTTTTAATTTGAATTTTACAAATAGATCTACATATTCATCCAGTTCCGCTTTGGTTACGGTGGTATCATTGTTTTTCGAATAGATGTACCAGAATTCACTTAATGTGATCTTTTCATTTCCAACCGTCATTAAAATCGGATCTGCACCGGACTGACCTTTTGCAATATTGATAAGTAAAATAAACGCTGCGCCCAGTAAAAACGACTTTTTCATAATTCTTTTCATTTTTATTAATATATGATGCTTGTGTTCAATTAGCCACAAAAATATTTAATTCCTTCGTATTTCGAATAGGTTTGGATAATTAAACAGCCCTCTTGCTATAATTAGGGGCCTCTCTTGTAATGGTAATGTTATGCGGATGGCTCTCGATCACTGAAGCACTGGTGATCCGGATGAACTTGGCATTCTTGAGTTGAGGTATGTCTTTTGCCCCGCTATAGCCCATTCCGGCCCTTAGTCCACCGATCAATTGGTAGATGATCTCGCTTAAGGTGCCTTTATAAGGCACCCTTCCAACGATCCCTTCAGGTACCAATTTTTTATCGTCCGTGGTCTCGGCCTGGAAATAGCGGTCTTTACTGCCTTTGCTCATGGCTTCAATGGATCCCATTCCACGGTAAGCTTTAAATTTTCTACCTTCAAAAATAATCGTCTCCCCGGGCGATTCTTCCGTACCGGCAAACATGGAACCCATCATTACGCAGTCAGCACCTGCCGCCAGGGCTTTTACAATATCACCGCTGAATCGAATACCTCCATCGGCAATGATAGGAATATCGAATCCACCTTTTTGTAAGCTTTCGGCCACATCGAGGATTGCTGAGAGTTGAGGAACTCCGATCCCGGCAACGATCCTGGTGGTGCAGATCGACCCAGGACCTATACCTACCTTCACAGCATCTACCCCGGCCTTCGCCAGTTCTAAAGCAGCGTCTCCGGTAGCAATATTACCTGCCACTATCTGGAGATCGGGAAATTGTTTTCGGGCCAACCTAACGGCCTCAATCACCCCTTTGCTATGCCCATGTGCTGTATCGATCACCACTGCATCCACCCCAGCATTTACCAAGGCAGTGATTCTCTCGAAGGTTTCTTTACCCACTCCCACCGCAGCAGCTACCCTTAATCTTCCCAATTCATCTTTACAGGCATTGGGTCTGGCTTTCATTTTAATAATGTCTTTATAGGTGATCAGTCCAATCAGTTTATTGTCCTGGTCAACCACCGGCAATTTTTCAATTTTATATTCCTGCAGAATCCCTTCCGCTTTTACCAGATCAGGAGCTTCCTTGGTAACGATCAGGTTCTCCTTGGTCATAATATCAAAGATCGCCTTGTCAGGGTTTTTTTCAAACCTCAAATCCCGATTGGTAACAATACCTACCAGTTTATTTTCTTTATCTACTACAGGGATGCCTCCGATGCCAAATTCCTTCATCATCTTCAATGCATCACCCACCAGGGCATCACTGTTCAAGGTAACAGGATCAATGATCATTCCGCTTTCAGCACGCTTTACTTTTCTCACCTGGAATGCCTGGTCATCGATACTCATATTCTTATGCAATACGCCAATTCCTCCCTCCTGGGCCATAGCTATGGCCATTTCGGCTTCAGTAACTGTATCCATGGCTGCAGAGCACATGGGCACATTGATCTTTATATTTTTGGTAAACCTGCTGGCAACATCCACTTGTTGCGGAAGGACTTCAGAATAGGCAGGGATCACTAATACATCATCGAATGTAAGGCCTTCGCCTACGAATTTTGATTTGGAGAGCTCCATTGTGCAATTGTTAAATTGCGTGCAAATATAATGAAATTTTTGGATTGGGGATTTATGATCCAGGATTTGTTGATTATAAATGAGTTAATGGTGCTGCTATGTCATTTACTATTGTTCAAAATCATATTATCAGAATGTTGCAAAGACGGCATCCCGATAGCTATCAGGAGCCCGTCTCTACAAAGGAACTGCGAAATAATCTTTGTACAAAAGAAAGAAACACCATCTGTAGGAATCTTTGAGGCTAATAATATTTTAATGCAACGCTATCCATTGTTTGGTTATCTGTATATTAAATATATCCATCTTTCCATGAGAAAACTCTTTACTTCAAACCAAATAATCCGGGCGGTTTTATTTTGCGTTTCTGTATTTGCAGGTACATCTCAATTAAGTGCTCAGATCACTATTTTTGCCGAAGATTTTGATCTATCTCCGGTTAATTCTATTTTCAATGTAGGCGATGTAAGTTTAACCGAAGGCCCCTCCCCTTGCGGTAAAGGCTCAAGAGGGGATACCAGTGATTTTAATTCTTCCAGTATTGATTTTGATGCAGCAGGTAATCCATCCTTTTTCTTGGGAGTAAATCCACAGGCTCCCTGTGGCGGATTTTATACCGCTAGTTTGTTAACCAATCCGATGGATCTTTCAGGAATGGATTCCATCCAATTTACTTGCAGTTATTTTAAGACCAATACCCTTGGATGGGGACCTACTTTTTTATCAGTAGTTTTTGAAAACGGGACCAATACCGATACCATTCAGGCAGAATTTAGTTCGGTGGGGATCTGGGATGTTGTTTTGGTAAATATTGACCCTTTGTTAATATCAACGAATGTAACCATGCATATCCTCATGGGAGGTGGTGAAGGGGTTGGCATCGATAATATCGGTGTTTTGGGATATTCTTCCGCAGTACTAGACCCGGGAATTGCTTCCAATACCATTGCTATTTATCCAAACCCCGCTACTCAATATTTAACCATATCTTCCAATGGGAATCCCATCAACCAGGTTTCTATTGTTGATCTCACAGGTAAAGTAGTTGATCAGAGATCAGGGAGCTTTATGGGGAATACCAACATCCAGGTGAACCAACTCCCCAACGGAGTATATGTTATTGGACTCACCCATGCCAATGGACACCAGGAATACAAACGATTTGTTGTGACACATTAATAAGCAAAGTTAGACACAGTGCGAAGCCCCTATTGCAGGGGCTTTTTTTATGTCTATTTTTGAAAAAATAATTTTCCTGATGAAAAGAATATTCATTTTTCTCGCCTTAGTATGCTTAGGTAAGGTAAGCGGTTTATACAGTCAAACCAATAAAGCGGATACCATGAAATATTTTATGGTGCTCTATACTGTTGGAGAAGCATGGGATACTACCAAACAATATTACGAGCAAAAATATTTTGATGACCATTCTAAATTCCTGGGTAAGCTTAGAAAAGAGAAGTGGGCAGTTATAGGGGCCCGGTACAGTGATACCGGCATGGTCATCATTAAAGCGTCTGACGAGAAAACCGCCTATCTCATTATGGAAGGAGATGTGTCGGTAAGGAACAAACTCTTTAAGTTTGAATTATATGAAATGGATGTTTTCTACGAAGGATGTATCGAATGATCTTGTACCGGTTCTTAAGTAGTTTAAATTTCTTCCCAACCCTCGTTTTGAGGATCATACTTTTCAAACTCCTCTGTATCGGTAAATTCAGATGCCGTTAAGCCCATCTCAAAAATATCATCCTCATCTCCGCTTGTTGAAAAATACAATGCTCTATCTGTTAATAATGCGTCTATTCCATATTCCGAATTGGTGAAATTCAAACCTGCTTCGCCTTCTCCAGTGAGTTCATAATCATATTTCTGAAGTCTGTCTTTCAGGTACTGAAATTGTTCCTGAGTGAAAGGAAGAAGGTTGTCTTCGTTGTCAAAAAAGTCTTCGCCTTTAAACTCCCGTTCTCTTTGTTTTGTTCCGCTCGGATAAAGTGCTATATCGTAACTCATATAATGAACATATAAAATATTAATCAAATGCCAATAACTCCGGTTCCAGGTATTGTTTTTTTGCCAGGTCCGAATTAAATATATCCGTTGAATAATGAAATCCGATCAATTCCTTGAAATGGGTTTTGAGCCTGGGGTTTTCTTTAATAAAATCACCGAAGTGGCGAGTGGAAGATTTGAGCATAAAATGATATACTGCCCTGATGGCTGCCATGGTAACCGTTTGGTTGTACTTATCCGCAGCTCCCAAATGGGCGGTATAAGCTCTTAACTGGTGAGTAATATTTTCAATGGCCTGATCAATTCCATATTTTCTGATATGGATCCAGGCTAGCCTTAGATGCGCTTCATGGGTAAAGAGTTCTTCTTTCAGTTGACCACGCTGAAATTGTTGCTCAAATTCGAGGTCGGATAATTTGTGGTGTGTCATTTTTAATCAATATACCATTCAAATACTCCTGACAAAAGTAACAATATGGCAATAAACTGCCCAATAGCCGGGATGATAATGGGTGCCCATTGGATATCTTTTCTCTTGACAATCAAATAGACAATGCTGAGCATGAACCAGGCTACAAACGACCATAACCAGATATCAACCGACACATCTATAAAAGGGGCATAGTCCATATATATATCCAATTCTTTAGGATCAGGTTGGTTATAGGAAGGAGAATGTCCGAGGACACGGCCTGCATGAAAATAAAATGCCATTAAGGAAATGGTAAAAGCCCAGGGGATCACTCCCAGAACATACAAGAGTATTTTCCAGATCTTCATGACTAGGTGGGTGAACGTAAATAATTAAACTTCATTGTATCTGGATTGGAAGGAGAGGGTAAATCAGAGTTAGCCCACCTTATTCATATTTTATTATGGTCAACGATTTGCACTTTTAATCCCGGCTTCATCATTCGGTGCATTTTCACTCCAATATTTCTGTATTCTTATTTCAGCTTTATGAAGGTCAAAATATTTTTCTCCTATCTCTAAGCAAAGATGTAGAAATTTAACAATGCATGATCTTTGCCTTTGATCCAAGATCTCTTGTAATTCATAGGCAGTGGTTTTCGATGTTAATGTGTAGATGATCGAATGGATGATCAATGATTGAGATTCTTTGTAGTTTTTCAACGTATAGATCATGCAAGCCGGCAAATAAAACTTTAAACCCACGGGATCCAAAAAAGGCATCACACTCTGGTATTTCAAATCTCCAATCAATGCAACTGGGATCCGGGTCCAATCATTTTTCTCATCCTTATCTCTTGCTACTTTTCTTTCCTCCATGGTCCCATAAGCGTCAAGCACATTCGCTTCGCGCCAGGAAACACCATTTTCAAGCGTCACTCCTGAAAATGCCTCCATCGTTTCTTTTATAAGTTCAGGGATCTTTTTGTCCAATTTATCCATATACCCGAGCTATATACTTTCTTTTTCGTTTTATAAATATCGTAACTTTCCTTTCAGCTGCCCAACCCATGGAGAGATCATTCAGGAGTATTATCCGAAAAATCAGTGATCACTCCGGTGATAGGATTGTATCGACATAAACCAATATTCCTTGCCCCAAACCATAGATTTCCTTCTTTATCTTCTAAAATACTCCAAACACGGTTGTTGCAGATCCCCTCTATCTTGGTAAAAGATTTACCATCATAACGGCATATGCCTTCTCCATCGGAACTTAACCAAAGGTTCCCGTTTTTATCTTCCAAAATACAAGTGGTATTCGTACTCACTCCATCCTTCCACGTAAAATTAGTAAACAGCTCTGTCGCCGGATCATAGCGACGGACACCTCCATTTACCGTACCGATCCAAATATATCCGGTCTTATCCTGAAAAATGCAAAAAATATGGTTGTGGCGAATATCATCAGCCACTAGGCTTTTAAAAGATCTCCCCCGCCCGACTGAGTCGTTCAGGCTGGCATCATAACTACATAGACCTCCTCCGCGAGTACTGAACCAGATATTTCCATTCCGGGAACTATTGGAATGATCTTCTATTATACCTTCAACATAATTATTGCATAGACCGTCCTTCTCGGTAAAAATAGTCATTGATTTCTCCTGCCCGACTGAGTCGTTCAGGTTGGCATCATAACGATATACTCCGTATCCACAAGACCCAAACCATAAGTTGCCGGTTTTATCCTGAAAAATGCTGCTGATCCAGTTCGGGCTATGGGTAAGAATACCATTGCTGATGGATCGGGCACTGTCGACAGGAAACTTAAGTTCGTTCCCGTTAATTGGGAACGGGGTAAAAGTTTTTCTATCATAGTAGCATACTCCGTTCTGAGTTCCAAACCATAGATTTCCTTTGTTGTCTTCCAGCATACAAGAAACATTATTGTCACTCAGACCATCTTTCACTGTATAATTTGTAAACCTTGAAGTGATAGGATCGAAGCAAAAGATTCCCTCTGAGGTAGTACCAAACCAAAGATTGCCGGATTTATCCTCTAATCCACAACAAACATTGTCATATATAGTGGTGCGTTGGGTTTTTGTAAGCGTTGGTTCTGTTATTTTTTGTCCATGGCCAAACAGGGTTGAAATAAATAACAATAGAAAAGAGCAGATCAGCTTCATCCTTTCAAAGGTAGTATATAGTCGTATTTTTGGGGAATGTGGTGGTGGTTTTGTGTTTTAATTAACATGTTGGAAGTAAGGATGTAGCTTCACATCGCAGCGACGGGCATCTCCCCCTAGAAAATACTTTTCAAATAATCATTTAACATGATCCCTTTCGGATCACATTCATGCTGGATCCGGCTGAATTGGGTCCAGTTTGGATAGGTTTGAATGAATTGTTCTTTCTTCATCGTATTCATCTTTCCAAAATGCGGACGGCCATCGTATTTCCAAAAGATCTCTTCAATGGTCCTGAAATATTCCTGGTAATCCATGCCGTTGTATTGGTGCACTGCCATATACACAGCATCCCTGCCTGAGGCCGGTGAGATCATGATATCATCTGCTTTTACATAACGAACTTCGAGAGGCATGTGCACACGGAAATCCCTTTTATGAATGGTTTCGATGATCTCTGTAATACATTCCTGGAATTTATCTTTGGCCACATTGTATTCCATTTCTTTGAACCGAACCCATCGCTTGGTAGCAAAGATCTTATTGGAATGGTTTCTCCAGGTACCTTTGGGCACTCCCCTGGCAGAAAACTTTGAAAAGGGTTTATAGAATTTTTTATGGGTACGGCTCCATTCACTCAAGGCAAAATACCCCATATTCTCGATCACAATATCATCGAAATCTCTCATGAATCCTCCATCCTTAATGGGTTTTACGGTTTCATTCACCAATTTGAGCTGAACTTCTTCGGTATACGGAAACCAATAAAACTCATAATTCCGGTATTCGTTATTGTATTTGTCAAAATTATCGATGGCATCCCTGATCTTACCCAGTTTCGAAATATATTCGAGGTTAAAGGCTTTGACCACTTTTAGTTTATACCGGGTAATAATACCCAAAGCTCCCAGGGAGATCTGTCCTGCTTTGAAAAGATCGTGGTTCTGGGTTTCGCTTACTTCTATCAATTCACCTGTAGGCAAGGCAATGGTGATGGCATGAATCTGTGTGGCCAAGGTCCCGAAATCCTTCCCCGTACCATGGGTACCGGTATTCAATGCGCCTGCGATGGATTGTACATCGATATCTCCCAGGTTTTCCATGGCAAAACCCATGGACCACAGGTCATTTCCTAGCTTCAACAACTTGGTCCCCGATTTTACTTCCACCCATTTTCCTCCAGGGTCTACCTCTGTGATCCCCTGCCATCGATCTAAAGAAACAAGGATATCACTAGTAACAATGAGGTTGGTCCAGCTATGCCCTGAGCCAATGATACGAACCGTTTTCCTATTAAAAGTAGCATTACTTAAGATGGTCAAGATCTCATCTTCAGAAGCCGGGTACAATACCTGGTCTGCATTGAAATCAAGGCTACGGCCCCAGTTTTGTATCCTAATACTCATTCTGCGTGGATTGGTGGTAAAAATATCAATATTGATAACAAAGAAGTGCTAAAAAAATAGAATTTTGTGGGATGAAGTCCTCAATCCTTATACTTAATAACGAAAAAATGACCAGGGGTTATTGTGTAAAAACTTTGAACTTTGAACCGTTAAATCTTGAACTTTTCTAGATGCAGCTATTTTATGGAACGGAAATCCTGGGCAACACCATCACCCTTTCGGAGCAGGAAAGCGCTCATTGTGCCCGTGTACTGCGCATGCAGGCAGGCGATCCGATCGATGTAACGGATGGAAACGGAAATTTATACAAAGGTATTATCCAGATTGCCCATGATAAAAAAACGGTGGTGAGCATCGTGTCCTCTTCAGAACAAGCCCCTCTGCCCTACCGGTTGCATTTATATGTGGGCCTTACCAAGCATGCTGACCGGCTCGAATGGATGCTGGAAAAATGTGTGGAGATTGGTCTTAGTTCTTTCACTCCCCTCCTTACTCACCGTACGGAAAGAAAGAATATCCGGATCGATCGGTTGGAATCGATCGCATTATCGGCCATGAAACAAAGTTTAAAAGCATGGTTACCTGTGATCCATCCTTCCGCAAAACTCGAACATGCAGTGAAGAATATAACCGAAGGAACAAAACTGATAGCTCATTGTAATGAAGACCCTAAAAAGGTAGCTCTTAATAGCATGAATCTGACTGGTCACACCCATATTTTTATTGGTCCGGAGGGAGATTTTACGGTAGACGAAGTAGACCTGGCTGTAAAAAACGGGGTGGATGTTGTGAGTCTGGGTGCTTCAAGATTAAGAACTGAAACTGCGGGACTTATGGTCTGTAGTTGCATGTATTGGTATAATATAAATACGCAAGGAAAAGGATGAATTGGTTAAGTTTACTCAGTCATAAAAGATTAGGCAACGAGCATAGATATGTGGCCTTGGGAAATCAGCCCACAAGCCGTAGCGAGTTTGAGGTAGACTTTGACCGGATCATCTTCTCCTACCCTTTTAGAAGACTGCAGGACAAGACCCAGGTGGTCCCTTTGCCCGAACATGATTTTGTGCATACGAGGCTTACCCATAGCCTCGAGGTATCAAGCGTAGGAAGAAGTCTGGGAAAGATCGGAGGGAAATATATATTGGAAACCCATGCTGAATTGAAGGAAGCCGGTTATACGGAGTTTGATTTTGGGGCCATCGTTGCTGCAGCCTCCTTAACCCACGACATTGGCAATCCTCCTTTTGGCCATGCCGGTGAAAAAGCATTGTCTGATTATTTCAATAAGATCAATCCGGCTGATATTACTGATAAGGAATATTTCGATCTGCAGAACTTCGAAGGAAATGCACAAGGGTTTAGGATCCTGGCTGATCCTCTTTTCCAGGACCTGAAGCTGACCTATGCTTCGCTGGGAGCTTTTGCCAAATACCCTTGCGAATCTTTATTAGCAGAAAAAGACAAAACCCGCAAGAGCCAAAAGAAATATGGTTTTTACCAAAGCGAAAAAGAGATCTTTAAAACCATTGCTACTGAGCTTGGATTAACTTCTTTATCGGATAAGGATATCACCTATACCAGGCATCCATTGGTATACCTGGTGGAAGCCGCAGATGATATATGTTATCTCATTATCGACCTGGAGGATGCTTATCGAATGAAGGTGATCTCCTACACTCAGTTTGTGGATATGGTAGCCCCTTTATTGAGAAAAAATTTCGATGAAAAGAAGTTAGCCGCCATGAATGATGAGAACCAACAAATAGGTTTATTGCGTGCCTTGGCCATTAATCAATTGGTAACCGAATGTGCAGAGGTATTTATGCAAAACGAAGGGGCCATTCTCAAAGGAGAATTCGACAAAGCATTGTCGGATAACATACCTTCTCATTCCTATACAGAGCAGATCGGTAAATATTCTTTTGAGCATATTTATAATTCACAAAAGGTATTGGAGATCCAGGCGGCAGGGTTCGAGGTATTGCCAGGGCTGATGGAGATCTTTATGGATGCCCTGGAGGATTATGCTGCACATGGTAAAAAAGCAGCTGCCAAGCATATAAATATCATCCGGATGTTGCCCAAGCATATAACAGAGCATTCATTTATTGACACTTCTTCTTTCTATACCCGTTCCAGGAAAGTATTGGATTTTGTTTCCGGATTGACCGATAAGTATGCAGTGAGTTTGTATAGGAAATTGAAAGGGATACAGTTCTAAAAAAGGCCCGCTAATTCACATTGACCGGATACTCGTAATGGGTAAAATTGTTGAACTCATCGAGTATGGTGATGCGCAACGTATACGAGCCTGAAATGATCGACATAGGAATGGTATATTGTACCTTCAACGAATCATCCGGATCTACCGGAGGGAATTGGTTGGCAATGCTTAAAGAACCCTGACCAGTAAAATTAGCTTCCATTACAATTCTTACACGGTAAATAACTCCTTGTAACAAGCCAGTTCTTTTTTCATCCATTAAACCATAGATCCTTAAAATTTCTCCTTTATTAATGGTAACAGGTCCTGCAGGTTCAGATAAAGTAATGGTAGGATTCAAGGTATCCACCAGGTTTTTTACATATACTGTAACGGTATCTATTCCTTCATTGTATTGTTGAACAATGCAGGATACAATGCAATGATAAGCTCCCGGAGTAAAATCCCCGGGTAATATTACCGTATGGCTAAAAGTGCTTTGGTCGTAATTGGCAGCACTCACATAGAGATAGGTATAAGCTCCGAAATTGATCCCGTCGGAAGTAGTATCAATGGCCTCACAGGGGCTCATCAGGTCCAATTCTACCTTATATTGGTCCATGGTGCCATCGAGGAGGGATCCATCCACGTTAAAAGTATCCGGTAAAAAAAACATTGAATTATTGTTGGGAGTACCAATGGCCAGGTTAGGTTTTACCGGGTCTTTAGAACAAGCTAATAAGAGTACGCAAAACCCAAGTACGGGAAAAATTCGCTTCATGTATAAAATTTATACCAATATAGGGATTTTTTATGATTTGGGCGCCCCTTTTTAAGAGGCAAGGAACAAGAAGCAAAAGGCAATTTGCCGAAGGGCCTGCCTTTTGCGTTGCGAAGCAACATTTGCCTTTTGCCTCTTAAAAAGATCGGGCTATCCGCTAAACTCCTCTCCTGCGGTTGAAACCACAGGCTGCGGGGTATCGCTTCCCTGCCTACCGGCAGGCAGGTATCCCTGGCGCAAAAAGTCTACTCAATCCTCACCGGAAATGTTACTTCAATATCCGTTTCACCCACTAAAATATCTCCAGGACTTGCTGGTTTAATCCCTGGCTGGTGCTTCAAAGTAATGATCACCGAACCGGTGGAAGCTGTAGTAGTGGTCCATGTATTGGACAATCCTATCGGATTGTTATTGGCATCCAGGTCAGCATAAGCCGACATTAAATTCAAACTCAGTGTCATGCTAAAAAAGAATTGATGATCTATTCCTTCCGCCAATATCTGGGATGTTAAGGTATCATCGGGGTTTTTGGTTTCATCGATCAGCTCCAACGTTACATTATAAACAGTTGATGTGGCTAATACAGCGGTATCAATGGCAGGTGGATTCCCACCATTTCCATCCGGATCTGAATAAGCAAAACTAACTGTATCCGATCCGCTAATAGCAGTTATTCTTAAGGAAGTAATTACTTCCCCTTCATTGGGATTATTGGGGTCGGTGGGATCACATGACCAAAGTATGATTGAAACGATGGAAGCAACCAAGGCTATTTTGATAAATGCAAATTTTTTCATGTTCATTTAGTTTTTTTGAGTTTTTTATAAGAGGAAAATTCCAAAGGTATTTTTAGCTTCAGTACCACATTTCTTCCCATATCATTGCTGAAATACCTGAACCTGTTTAAATAGTCACGATAAGGGGTATCTAATAAATTGGCAACCGTTAAACTTACCGAGATCGTTTGTACTTTTTTGATCAGGAAATCTACTCCGGCACTTAAGCCCACCAGGAAATAAGCATCGGGCGGTGCAGCATAGTCCGAATTGGCCGGGACCATCGATTGCCTGGTAACTACTAATAGATTTGCGCTGATATAAGGTCCCTTCATCGTTTTGGTATCTTTGAACTGGTAGCTCAATTCATTGTCGAAACGGTAGGACGGCATATTGATCAGGAAATCCTTTTGTGTATAATTCCAGGCCCAGAGTAACGAGGTTTTAGAACTCCAAACAAACCTTTTGGTGAGCAATACATCCATATCCACATCAACACCCTTGATATCCACATCTCCAGCCGTGTATTGAAATCCTGGAAAGGCACCCCGAATGGTCAATACAGGTTCCAACGTAGGTTTCAGGTATATAAAGTCTTGAATATAATAGTAATAGCCCGTTAGTTCTAATTTAAACCGCGAGAAGTTTAGATTAGCCGAAAGATTTACATTATGAGCCCTTTCAGGAAGTAAGGTAGAGTCTCCTATTTCATAGCTGGCAGAACCATGATGGAGCCCATTACTATACAATTCACTGATATGAGGAGGCCTCCATGCAAGTCCGTAATTTGCCCTGGCAGTAAAATGATCATTCAGGTGAAAGATGGTACCTACGTTGGCTGAAATATTATGATAGAGGAAAGCTGGATCCTGGTATACATTGTTTACATACATATACGCCTGTAAACTGCTGATATCATAACGTATGCCTGCTTCAAAGTCCCAATGTCCCAATTTCAGGTTTTCATACCAGTATACTCCCCCATTTACATTCCTGAAATTGGGAATAAAGAAGAAACCATCCCAACGGTTGGTTTGGTACAGCCCAGATATACCTAACGCTCCTTTGAGTTTTTTATGGAAGGAATGTTGCCAGTTCACCTCTCCAGTAACCGTTTGCAGAATAAAAAACAAGGAAGGGTCTTCATTGAGCGATCCATGACTGTCAAACTCTTTTCTCCTGTTTTCCTGGAAAGCAAAAGTAAATTCCAGTTTACTTTTTTGACCGGTTTTTACATAGGCTTTTCCTTTGGCCATATAATGGGTAATATCCTGGTATGGACGATCGATATCATAAGAAAAATCACGTATAATCAATGGTTGCGGAGAATTGATAGCATTTTGTAGATCTGTTAAGTTCCCAAAATGTGAGGCCGAAAAAATACCCAGCTTGGTATGGAACATACTAAAGAAAAGTTCAAATCCTGCTTTCTCCTTATAATACCCTAATCCAGTGCTGAAATTATATTCTTCCATAGCGGTATTGGCCATATAATAACCGGGGGTAGCCACATCCCCACTTTTCCTGAAGGACCCTTGTATTCTCCAGCTAAGGGCAGATAATTTTTTAAAACTCCCTTCCAGCATCAAGGATCCTGCTCCACCAAATCCATTGGTATTACCACTCAGGTATAGGTCTCCTCTTATGCCGGGAGGTGCAATAATAGCTGCCGGCTCCACTAAAATAACTCCTGCTATTGCGTCTGATCCATACCGTACACTGCTCGAACCTTTTACAATGGTGATCTTCTTGGCAACAAAAGCATCGATCTCAGGTCCATGTTCTTGGCCCCATTGTTGTCCTTCCTGCCTCACACCGTTGTTAAGTATCAATAATCTCTTGCTATGCATTCCATGCAGCACGGGTTTTGAAATGGAATTCCCTGTATTCAATGTATACATGCCGGTGATCCGTTTGAGGCTTTCTCCTAACGTTGCTCCCCGGTTCTTATCGAGATGCGCCCCTTCCATGGTATATTTGGTTTGTGATAACTCCACCTTATCATCATGTTCTTCAAGCGTGAATCCATGCAACTCTACTTCGTTTTCCTTGAGGTAAAAATCGTAAATGGTATTTTCTTTCAGTTCAATAGTGATCTCTTGGGTAAAGTATCCAACATGGGTGCACACCAAGGTATACTTACCAGTACAAAGGTTATTGAAAGAATAATACCCCTCTTCATTGGCGGCAGTACCTTTGCCCGTTTCTTTGATCACAATGTCGGCAAAGCACATTTTATCCCGGTCGGCATCGCTAACGATCTTACCGGAAATGGATAGGTTGCAATTGGTTTGTGACCATGCAATACCTAATAAACCTATCATTAAAAATATATAACGCACCAAGGCAACCTGATTAAACTGATTTTTAAAATACTGAGCGGATAGTTCCTGAATGGAAATACTAAGCAATAGGTGGTGCACGTCCGTTTTGGGTAACGGAGATAATAAAAGAAAACCCAGGTTGAGCTAAGCAGAAATCCTCCTGGTTGGATACCTGAAGGGGTTGATAATGGGTTTCAGATACTTCAAAGGATTCAAAGTTCCAATCCTGGATATGACAGTTATGTTGGAATTCGCTGATAGAGGCTCCTGACCGGGTTTTTTGCTCCTCTGGCTGGTAATGATGATGCTCATGAAAATAATCGAATACGGTATCTGGCAATGACCGAAGGACAATGGCCATCAACATAAAGGTTGCCAGGGATATTCTTGCGAATTTCATCTAACAAAGTTAGCAAAACCAATTAAATAACAATTTATCAACATGGCTTTTTATCCCTCTCCTATTTGCTATTTTTGGCCTCTGTTGACTGGAAGAAGTAATTGATATGAATGAGTTTATAGTTTCGGCAAGAAAATACCGGCCAGCCACTTTCGATAATGTGGTGGGCCAGCTTCATATTACTTCTACGCTCAAGAATGCCATCAAGAACCATAAAGTAGCCCATGCGTTGTTATTCTGTGGCCCACGTGGAGTAGGTAAAACTACCTGTGCCCGTATCATGGCAAAAACATTGAACTGTTTTAATTTAAAGGATGATATTGAGCCTTGTAACCAATGTGAATCATGCGTTGGATTCAATACGTCCCATTCATTCAATATACATGAGTTAGATGCAGCATCTAATAACAGTGTGGATGATATTCGCCGTTTGATCGAACAGGTGCGTATTGCACCACAGGTTGGTAAATACAGTATTTATATTATCGATGAGGTTCACATGCTATCCTCTGCGGCCTTCAATGCCTTTTTAAAGACCTTAGAGGAACCTCCTGCACATGCTATTTTTATTCTTGCAACTACCGAAAAACATAAAATATTACCTACGATCTTATCCCGTTGCCAGGTATTCGATTTTCACCGGATCACCATTGATGATATTGCGCAACACCTGGGTAAAATAGCGGTGGCAGAAAATATTGAAGCCGAACATGACGCCTTGTATGTGATCGCTCAGAAAGCCGATGGTGCTTTACGTGACGCCTTATCCATATTCGACAGGATCGTTACTTTTTCAGGGACGAAGATCACCTATCAGGATGTGATCGATAACCTGAATATCTTGGATTATGATTACTTTTTTAAAGTAGCCGAAGCAGGATTGAATGAGGATTATAAAGAACTCATGATCATTTATGATAAGGTATTGGCCAATGGTTTTGATGGTCAGCATTTCTTGAACGGTTTGCAGGAACATTACCGTAACCTGCTGATGGGGCTTGATCCCGCCACAATTATCTTGTTGGAAGTAGGCGAAAAAACCAGGGACCGGTATTTACAGCAGGCCAAACTTTGCGAAACGGTTTATTTGCTTGCAGCTTTAAAGATACTCAATGACGCTGACATTAATTATAGGACCAGCAACAACAAGAGATTGCATGTTGAATTGGTATTGCTCCAATTGTCCCAATTAAAAAAAAAAATCCGGAATTAGTCCTTAGCGAATACGAGCAGTTTTTAGACGATCCTATTTTTAAGATGCTCGATACCAAGATGGGAACCACCCAACAGGGAGGGGCTAAAAAAACAAATCCAACGGCAAACGGATCTGCCAACCAGGTTGAAACGGCTCATAAAACCACTACTACCACCCAGAAAAAGGTAAATGTTGTTGGGCCTAAGATCTCTATCAAGGCCAAGGTCCATGACAAGAGCCAGGATGATTACATTATTAGCCAGGTAGAAAAGCCCCATGATAGTTTTGACAAAGAAAAGCTCATCCAGATCATTGAGGGATACGCTTCCGAACAAGAAAAATTAAACCGGAAAAGTTGGGCATTTACCATCAAGGCGGGTGAACCTGCGATAAAACAAGAAGATATTATTATTTTTACCTTGTTCAATAAAACCCAGGAGGTTGAATTCAACAAGAATCGGGAAGAATTCACCCATTACCTGAGGGATAAACTGAATAACCAATTTGTGATGATACAAACTGAATTAAAGGAAAAGGATGATACCGTTGTAAAAACGATCGATCCTGTTCAGAAATTCGACAATATGGTGAAGGAAAATCCCTTACTAATAGATCTGCGTAATAAATTTAAACTTGATTTATAATGAAAAAGAGCCTTCTTATTTTTAGTTTCCTACTGATAGCAAGTGCTGGTTTTAGCCAATGCGTTAAGTTAAAGGATATGACAAGTCTGCTTACCAAGAGTATGGATGCCCAGGAGAAATACCTGAAGAAAAAAGGATTTAAAAAAGATGCCAATAGCTTCATGCCCGAATCCTTCGGTTGGGATTATAAGAATTCAACCACCAATACCTATATCAACATCAAGTGGGAAGGGAAAGACGTTACCATGATACAGTATAGATTATTGGCGGACCAGTCATGCTTCAACAGTATCTATAATGAAGGTCTTAAAATAGGGTTTACCAAGAATTATCAAAAAATTACTGAAAGTACCACCTATCAATATTATAAAACGGATAAATACGGGCTCGAAACAGCAGAATGGATGAGTGGTGGGGAAAAATACTTTCAGTATAATCTCATTAACATCAAGTATTACGAAAAGCTCAAGCATCAGTGGGATGAATATTGATGTTCAAGGTTCAAGGTTCAAGGTTAACCCAATTTTTGAACTTTGAACCTGAAACTTTGAGCCCTATCTAACCGACAAACCTTCCATTCTGTTCTATCGCCATTGTCGCATAAGATTCTATTTATCAGCATTTTAAAAATAGTCTGCATGCAGAATTAACTTATTTTTGAACTGATAGACAGTCCAATGTCTTCATAACATATCTGCGCAACCCACCGTTTACCTAACCATAGAAACAATTTAAATTCAAAAGTTATGAAAAGGTTTTTGTGGATCATGGCAGCAGTTTATGTAGTATTAATGGTAATAAATGTAATGGCACATTGCGGAAAGATTTAAGTGTTGTTTTTGGTGAATGAACGATGCTACTAGGGGCCCCTTTATTCTTTCCCATTCACCCACAACCCAACCATTAAAAAATGAACTAAATCGTTCGTATTTAAGAGTGTAAACATAAAATACACTTGGTTTTATTCGCTTATTTCATAAGTTTGTAGAGCATTAACTACAAAGTGAATGAAACAACTTTACTTAATCCTTATTTCGCTTTTATTTTCCTCCCAAATATTCTCTCAGGTTAATGGTTCGGTTCAAGGCAAAGTATTCGATGCCAAGACCAACGAACCCCTGCCCGTAGTTAGTGTTTATATTGCCAAGCCAAATTTGAATGAGACAGATACTTTCAGCGATAATTCGATGAAGGGTACCGTAAGTGATTTTGATGGGTTCTATCGGGTTGAAATTGCACCTGGTACTTATGTGATCCGTTTTTCTAGTGTGGGTTATACTTCTATTGAAATGCCCATCAACATTCAATCTGATTCGATCATTTTTCTGGATATAAAAATGGAAGAGAATATTCTTCAGTTAAACGAATACGTTTATTCGGAAAATAAAAATGCCACCAAACTCGAGGAAAGTACCGTAAGTACCACGTTGATCAAACCATCGCTTATACAAAACAGGAATGCTACCAGTGGGGCGGCGGCCGTGGATATGGTCCCTGGAGTGAATATCGTAGACTCTGAACCACAGATAAGAGGTGCTAGCGGATTTACGGCGGGTTTGGGCAGTAAGGTATTGATCATGATAGACGATATTCCCATGTTGAGAGGCGATGCCGGAAGGCCGGAATGGAATTTTTTACCCCTGGAAAACATGGACCAGATAGAAGTGATCAAAGGATCAGGATCTGTGCTCTATGGTTCAGGAGCCAGCAATGGAGTAATCAACATCAGAACTGCTTATCCGAAAGCCAAACCCGAAACCATGATCACCTTTTTTGCCGGGATTTACAATGATCCTGCAGAAAACTACCAACGACCTTGGAAAGGATTTAATCCTATTAAAGCAGGTCTAAGCTATTATCATTCACGGATCATTAAAAGTAAAAAACTGGAAGTCGATTTTGTGGTAGGTGGTCAGTTTATATGGGATCAGGGATATAAAGGTGGAGAGCCACTATATAATCCTGGGGTCATCCCTGACTTTGATCAATCCAGGCTCAACCAGGGAGAATATAACCAGGGAGGCAGGGTTAATTTCAACACCCGCTTCCGGATAAAGAATGTGCAAGGTTTAACATTTGGATTGAACGGGAACTTTTATTATTCTCATAATTCTCAGTCTTACTTCTGGGAAAATGCCGACACCGGTATTTATAAAATGTCACCAGGCTCCCTTACCAACTTCAAGGTTTTTATGTATTACCTCGATCCATACATTACCTATTTTTCAAAGAAAAACGATCGGCTTACTTTAAAAACCAGAATATTCCAAAGTTATAGCGATGCAGATGTGCCTCAGGATACCAGGTGTACAATTGCGTATGCCGAATTGCAATACAACAAAAGTTTTGCCCATATTAAAAAATGGAAATGGCTTACAAAAGACCTTTCATTTATAGTCGGAACAACGTTTAATTATACCTATGCCGAAGGGGAAGTGTTCACCAAGGCCCCTACCCCCGATAGTACTTCTACCTCCATTAACGCCGCTGCCTATGTACAGGCGGAAAAAAAATTCTTTTCACGGCTCACATTTGTGGTTGGTGGACGATTTGAATATTTCAAGGTGAATAATAAAGAAGTTTTCAAACCTATTTTTCGAACAGGTCTCAACTTCAGGATCACCGATGGAACATATCTGAGAGGATCATTTGGGCAAGGGTATCGATTTCCTACCATTGGTGAACGGTATATCAATACAGCCTCCGGAGGCTATGGCTTCTTTAGCAATGATTCGCTGTTGCCTGAAAGTAGCTGGAATGGAGAGCTGGGACTGAAACAACTGTTTAAGATCGGTAAGAAATTTTTTGGATATGCTGATGTGGCTGGATTCTTACAGTATTATGAAAATTTTGTGGAATTTAATGCAGGCACCTGGACAGGAGAAGGTACCGGGTTCAAATTTTTCAACACAGGTAGATCAAGGATCTGGGGAATTGATGCCATGTTATTTTTACAATATAGGATCACCAAGGATATTAGTATTGATCTATTGGGCGGTTATACCTATAGCATGCCCCAAACCCTTCAACCTCACAAGATCTATGGGTATGATGACAATGGACCTTTGATCTATTCTCAAACCGCCTCGGATACAACGGATAATATTTTAAAATACCGGATCAGGCATACAGTAAAAGTGGATTTGAATGTGGATATCAAAAATTTCTATTTTGGCTTCACCACACGCTTCTATGGCCCTATGGAAAATATCGATAAATTCTTTATCAACCTGGATAATGCAGGAGTAGCATTTGATGGGATCAATCAATTTATGCAGGAACAAAATAAGGGTACGGTAGTTTTTGATGCCCGTATTAGTTATAAAGTAAAAAACTTTAAATTTGCTTTTATAATAGATAACCTGTTGAGTACAGTTTACTCAGTAAGACCCTTGGGAGCCGCAGCCCCCAGGTTAACAACCTTACAGGTGACCTATAAACTTTAAGATTAGCAACAACTAAACATAACATATATGAGGAGATTAACCTTTACTTTACTCTTAATGGTGTCAGCCACCTTTGCCGCCAATGCTCAATTAACCAATGGTGATCTAGAAACCTGGACGGCCTTTACAGGCACTGCCAGTTATAATGAACCTGGTTCAGGTCCAACCAGAACTACCCACTTTTTAAGGACTTTGAATGAATTGAATGATATTACAGGTCCTATATCCGTTTTCAGGGCTGATAGTGCCCATGGTGGCACTTATGCTGCCAGGATAAGAAGTGTAACATTCGCCACTTATTTTATTCCAGGCTTCTTAGGGACTGGAGATATTAATTTTGGTGCTGCCACTATGTATTTGGGTAGACAATACACTTCACAACCAAATAGCTTTTCTACCTGGTATAAATATGCACCTGCAGGAGGATCCGGTGATTCAGCTAAATTCGAAGTGATATTTACCAAATACGATGCATTGAACCAGGTATCGGTGCCTATAGGATGGGGTTCTTCTGCTGTTACTACTCCTACCAGTACCTGGACCCAGTTACAGTTCAATATTACCTGGGATACTGTTGCAGCACCTGATACAGCTATTATTATCGCAGCGGCCAGCGGAGGTTATAATATCAATAATTTCCTTTCTTCTGTAGGAGATATAGGTAGCACATTATGGGTCGATGATATGACCTTACAATCAGGTTTTGTAAGCACCGATCCTGAGTACATCAATGAAAATGTAAATATCTATCCAAATCCAGCTACCGATTTTGTAAATATCAGCTTGGGCAACCTTCCTGAGAACCTGAAATTATTTGTGTATGATATCAATGGAAAACAGGTCATGTACAAGGTGATGAATGGGGGTAATTACCTGCTCGATGTTTCTTCATTGGCCCATGGGGTCTATGGGATCGTTATTCAGGATAATTTTAACCTGATCCATAGGAGCAGGATCGTGAAGCAGTAAACGATATTCAATTGACAAGGAAAAGGCGTATCTATGAGGTACGCCTTTTTTTTGGGGCGGCCGGCCTGCCAAGGTGCAGGCCTATGTTCCGGCAGGCAGGCTTAACGGGCTATCCGCTTTATCTTTACTGGTGTGTATATATTTGGAAATCGGCCGTCCTCACAAGCCACATATGCCCGGAGATTTCCGCCTAAACACACACCAGTAAAGGATATCGCTTCCCCTGCCTGCCGGCAGGCAGGTATCCCTGCCGCAAAAAAATCGATATATTTATAGTTCATTACAATAAAACCTATATCCACCCGCTAATTAATTTATGCAAAAGATCTTTCCACTCTTTCTATTCATATTTTTACTCAGTTGTGGAGGAAAACCGTCGGCAAATGGAATTGAACTAAGTACGGTACCCATCTACCTGAAGAATAGAATTCCGATAGCGAAGACTCCGGACGTAAAAGATACTTTACCGGTAAAAATGGCAACCCTGGACCATCCTTCCATTACCGGTGATTTTAATGGGGACAGTATACCTGAAACGATCAGCACAAAACTATACTCAAAACGGGATAAAAAATGGATCAAGGAGGTCCCTGAAGACTGTGAAATGGGTTGCATGTGTGAATATGAACCTGTCCTATGGCTGCAATCTGATAATCCTGAAATACCCAAACTTTATCTGGGGACCCATACCTGGCAGATCTATGGTATATCTAAATTAACCAACGTTGGAGATATCAACCATGATGGCAAAGATGAAATGGCCATCATAGTAAACTGGGCTGATTATAGTTCGATGAATACCTGTGATATTTATACCCTCTGCAATGGAAAATGGAAAATGATATTTGACTTTGGGATTTCTGAACATGCTCTGTATAATTATGATTCCGGTGAACAAAAAGATGGAAATGACCTGAGGGATTACTTCAAACAAAAAGATTCACTGTATTATTACCACGAACTGCAACCCGCAGGTGACGTGTGGAAAAGAAAGACAAGCTTTAAAACATGCAATTGATAAAACTCAACATATTAGGGGTACTGCTCTCCATAAACACTGTTGTTCATGCCCAGATCACCGAATTCAATCAACCCTGGCTGGATACCAACAAAGCCATTATCATCGATTTTTATTCAGGTAATAATATAGTTTGGGAAGACCTGAAAAAGGATAAACAATTGGTAGCCATCATCCATAAATCATCTCAGGGATTCAGGGTAGATGGTAAGTATAAAGAAAGAAGAGATATAGCCCTCCAGCAGGGATATAAATGGGGTTCTTATCATTTAGGTACACCTGGTGATCCAGTTGCCCAGGCTGATTATTATATATCTCTTGTTGGTGATCATCCGGAAGAATTATTGGCCCTTGACCTGGAAAGCGATGATTCAACCAAACATATGAACCTGAGAAATGCTTCCATTTTTATTCACCGGATTTTTGAGAAAACTGGTCGATATCCAGTTGTTTATTGTAATAAGAATATGTTGACCCTGATCCATCAATCCGCTTTCACCTATCCTGTTTTTTCAAAATGTAAACTCTGGTATGCCAGGTTCAGGGCCGATATACCGGATTTCCAATCGCCGATATGGACATCCTATACCCTATGGCAGTTTTCCAGCGAGATCAATTGTAAAAAAACCGGAGAGTGTTTGTACAATGTCCCTGGAACATTACACGATATGGATGTAAATGTTTTCAACGGGACTCGTCAGCAACTAATTGATAATTGGCCATTTAACTAATTTGTTAATGAAAATAACAAAATAAATCGGGCCGGATGTAATAAACGAAAGTCTACTACTGTTTATATACACATCATTTCTCTTTCACCTTTTTTCAATTCTATTTTTTATAACCCAATGAAGAAAATTTTACACTAGTGTGTAGAAGTATCTACATTTTTAATTCACCCGTCCCGCCTTTGGTGGGGCGCATGAACAATCCCCTGGCCTTACCGCCGGGGGTTTTGTTTTTATACACCTTGCATTTCGTTTAGCAGGTATTTGTTCTCAAATGCTCGCAGCTTGCGCTGCTCTTTTTGTTCCCGCAGATTTCGCAGATATTCGTTGACTCCTATTCTCTGATTTAACCATCCGGCAGTTCCCATTTCGCAGATGAGGCGCTGTAGCGCCTCTCATCTGCGAAATCTGCGAGAACAACCCTCTACCGTTAGGCAGATGAATAAATAATATATAGAACCTTATATAGTTCTGAGATTTTATTATTTTTGAATACATACATTCTCTATGGGAAAAAGGATCAAAGCGGTAGACCAATACATTGCCAAATCAAAACCGTTTGCACAACCTATTATGGAACATATCCGGGATATTGTGCATAGTGTTTCGCCGGATATTGAAGAGGTGATGAAATGGAGTTTTCCCCATTTCAATTATAAAGGGAATATATGTTCCATGGCAGCCTTTAAAGAACATTGTGCCTTTGGATTCTGGAAAGGTTCTATTATGAAGGATGAGGACAAGATCATCAACCCTGTTGGTAAAACCGCCATGGGTTCATTGGGTAGAATTGCTTCTATCAAGGAACTACCTTCAAAAAAAATCTTGGTAAAATATATTAAAGAAGCCATCCAGCTCAATGAAAAAGGAGTGATTGTCCCTAAGAAAAAACCTGCTACTACCAAGGAAGTAAAAATACCGGAGGACTTTGCCAATGCATTGGCCAAAAGCAAAAAGGCAGGAAAAGTATTTGATGAATTCAGTCCATCCCATAAAAAGGAATATATAGAATGGATCGTGGACGCCAAAAGAGAAGAAACACGCATCAAGCGGATTGAAACGGCTTTGGAATGGATAGCTGAGGGGAAGGGAAAGAATTGGAAGTATGAAAGAAAATAAATGAAAAAGAAACCCCAGTTTTTATTTATAGCTATTGGCCTAACCCTACTCACTTTGTTGGGCGCCGCGGTTATCATTGTATTGGTTTTCTTCCCGAATGCATTTAATGGTGCATTTAAAACTACCTATGAAAAGGAAATATTCCAGCAATCTATAGAATCCAACCAAAATAAAAGGACCATTTCAGTATCTTATGAAATAGTGAAGCATTCTAAAACTGCAGATGCTTTGAGGGGCTACCGGATAAAATTGATCGATCCAGGAAACGGAAACATCCTTGACCAGGTCTTCATAAAAAGATATTTAAGCTGGATGCCTGAAAAAAAGACCGAAGTAATCGTTACATCTGACAACCAGATTTGGATGATTGAAGCATCCGAAAGAGATGTGCTGGTATTGTATGACGAATATAAACCTAACAACTTTGAAGGCTTTGCTGCTTTGATCAAACTAAATAATGATAAGCTGGAAGTGCAGAAGATGGGATTTTTGCAAGGATGGACGATCATTGGCGTTAACAAGAACAATGCATCGATGCGAAACTTATTCAATCAGGACGGATGCCTGGACTATTCAACCCATGTTATTTCTATTACGAAATGCCCAACGTATTAGTTTATTTCGGTTATCCCTAAACATTTTTTGTATATTTGAAACACCCCAAAAAATACGCTCCTATGCATATCATTCAAAGAATTTGCTTATTCTTCCTCACCATCGCTGCCGGTTCGCTTTGTTACAGCCAACATGAGTTTACCAGCCTGGATGAAGCCCAAATGTTCATTACCTCCAAATTACAGGAGGTTTCTAACCCAGGGAAAACCTATCAGCATTCATTCAATTTTGAAACCGGAAGAACCGGGATGGTTACAGCCGCCATCAATTCAAAGGACAGTAAAGGGAAAGCCCAACCGGCATACAGTGTTGATTTTTTCTTAGAACATATTGATCCCGACAAGATCCTCCAAGTAAGCACTACTAAAGAATTAAAGCTGGAGATCCATGCAAAACGTGATCAAAAACTATTTAAAATGCTGAAGGATGGAAAGACCTCCTACACAAATACCATGAGCTTGTATTGCAGTGATGCACAAATTGCAAGAGATGTAAAGGATGCGTTGCTTTACCTGGTCGCAAATTCACCGTCAGATAAAATTGTTTTATATACTGAGGAAGACGCCTATATCTGGCTGGAAAACAATATGAAGAAAAGCTATACTTCCAACAAAGTCACGTATGATCTCTCCTTTTCAGTAGATCGGAGCAGCAAAAATAAAATGATCTATAACCTTACTGCAACAGATGATAAAGCACAGAAGAAACAAATGAAATATGAGTTCTATCTCACCGATTTTAACGATGCATCCTTTAAGGTAATGGTCACTTCGGGCAATATGTTATCTGTAAACCTCCTAACGGTAAACAATACCAAAGCGATCACCTATTTCGAAAACGGGATTCAAAAAAGCTTTGTGAATAAATTAGACATGGCTGTGAACGATGCTAAACTTGCTGAAGATATCATTTCTGTTTTCGAACGGATTAAAACTGCCAACTTCGATAAGGAGGAGATAAAAGTTACCAAAGTGGATGAAACAACAAAGAGATATTGGTCTTCACAGGATTATTCTAGTTCCCATTCTATTGGAAGCTTTTCATCTGCGAATCTAAAGAACTATACTGACAAAACATATAAGTTGAATCTACTCTACGAACCATCATTGAATATTCAATACACCAGCATGAATTTAAAGTCCGATAAGACCTATCTCATATATACAAATATCCCTGATTTATCAAAAGGCATCGAAAGCAGTGCTGGTTGGTACGAGGTAAACGAAGGAAGTTATGCAGAAAAGGATGGCAAACTTCAATTAACAACCAAAAGATGTTACAAATTGGCGTATTCTGATTTTGGTGAAAAAAAACCTACCGGTAAAGAAAAAGGAGAAGTATTAGATTGCAAAAAATCATTTGGTAATAGCATTTATATTGAATTGGTTTTGGATGACCAATCACTTTATTACAACGAATATCTTCGTTTACATGCAACTTGTGGTGATAAAAAAAGTAAATGTGTGGATACACTTATGTTTGCAGTTAGTGGAACAGAAGTAAAGCCCGACGAAGTCCGTAAAAAAGGTGATCAGCAAGTTACCATAATAGGGTTGAAAAGAGGAACAGTTACTGGTGAAACTAAATTGAGAGCAACACCTTCAACAAAGGCTGCGGTTAAAACTTACGAATTGGAAATGGGATACGATACAGAGACAACCGAAACAGTTCAGGTGGGTGAAATGGTTACTATTATTGCAAGAACCAAATCAAAATCAAAAGTTGGCAAAGTCGAAGACTATTGGTATTTGGTTGATATTGGGCGTTATTCAACAGAGGCTTGGATTCACGGACAATATATCAAGTTAGGGCAATGATACTTCTAGAGTTTTAGACCTCCTTCCTGAACTGCATTAGACATCAGAGAAACCTATAAAGTCTAACGTAAGCAATCTAACGTCTTTTTTGCCCAATTTACTATCTTTACACCCATGAAATTTATCATTAGCATTGTTACCCGGGTTATTCCCAGGAAATACTTGCACCATATAAGTCATTTCTTTTTAAGGATCGTGGGATTGTTCTACAGGGGCAAGAGATATGAGGATCCGATCACAGGTATTAAATACAGAAAATTATTGCCCTATGGAAGGGTCCAATCCAGGAAAAATGCCCTGGCACCGGATAGTATGGCCCTAGAACGCCATCGACTGATGTGGCTTTATTTAAAGACCAAGACCAACTTTTTTTCGGCTAACCTAAAACTCCTTCATATTGCCCCGGAGTATTGCTTTATCAAAAGGTTCAAGGCAATGAAAAACCTGGATTATACAACAGCCGACTTGGAAAGCCCATGGGCAGATGTAAAAATGGACATCAACGACATGCCTTTTGAGGACAATAGCTACGACGTGGTGTTCTGTAACCACGTATTAGAGCATATTCCGGATGATGTGCATGCCATGAAGGAAATATTAAGGGTAATGAAGCCAGGAGGATGGAGCATATTGCAAGTACCGCAGGATTATGAAATGGAAAAAACAGATGAAGATGTTACGATTACCGATCCGAAGGAAAGAGAAAGAAGGTTCAGGCAGAGTGATCATTTTAGATTGTACGGCCGTGACTATGCCGATAGATTAAAAAAAGCCGGCTTTGAGGTGGAAGAAAACCACCTCGTAAAGGAGATTGCACCCGAGCTGGCCGAAAGATATGCCTTGCCTCTAACCGAAGTATTGTACATTGCCCGAAAACCAGTTACCAATCATTAATTACCAATCACCAACACTTTGAAAGCTGTTATTCTTGCAGGAGGAAAAGGAACCCGGTTAGGAAAACTCACCGAGGAGATACCTAAACCCATGTTGCATATCGTGGGTAAGCCACTCATGGAATACCATCTTGAACTATTGAAAAGATATGGGATCACGGAGGTATTCGTAACGGTTAACTATTTGAAAGATTCCATTATTTCACATTTTGGGAATGGAGAAAGATTTGGGGTTGATCTTCATTATTATGAGGAGAAACAGCCCCTCGGTACAGTGGGAGGAGTAAAGGCATTACAAGAGCAATTGGGCAAAGAATTTCTGGTGATCTATGGAGATGTGCTGGTTGAAATGAACTTACAGAAGCTGATCGATTTCCATCAATCAAAAAAAAGTGATGCTACCCTGGTGGTTCACCCCAACGACCATCCTTACGACAGCGATCTGGTGGAAGCAGGTCCGGATGATAAAATAAAGGCTTTTATTCCCAAGCCACATGCTACCGCGAAATATTATCCCAACCTGGTCAATGCAGGGGTTTATTTATTATCCACAAGGGTGCTTGATTTTGTGGGTGCAAATGAGAAAGCTGATTTTGGTGCAGATGTTTTTCCAAAACTGGTTCAACAACTTTCTTTTTATGGATACACCACTCCTGAATACCTCAAGGACATGGGTACACCCGAAAGGCTGGTAAAAGTGGAAGAAGCGGTGATCACAGGCAAAGTCTTCAGACGCAATATTGAACAAAAACAAAAAGCTATTTTTCTTGATCGGGATGGAGTGATCAATGATGATACCGAATTCATTAAAACACCCGAGGATATGAAATTATTGCCTTATACCTCTAAGGCAATCAAACAGATCAATCAAAGTGAATACCTGGCCATTGTTGCCACCAATCAGAGCGTGGTGGCCCGCAACTTATGCACGGAAGATGAGCTGAAGCAAATTCATAATAAGATGGAATCTGATCTTGGTAATGAGCAGGCGTATGTAGATAAGATCTATTATTGTCCCCACCATCCCGACAAGGGATTTCCTGACGAAAATCCCATTTATAAGATCGATTGTGATTGTAGAAAACCAAAACCGGGTATGCTACTGCAGGCAGCTGAAAAATTCAATATTGATCTGAGCGAATCTTATATGGTGGGTGATCATGAAAGGGATATACAGGCCGGTAAGGCAGCGGGTTGTATGACCATTGGAGTAACCACAGGTAAAGGACTGCGCCAAACACTTACTAAGTCTGATTATTTTTTCGACCATTTAAATGAAGCGGTTGAATTTATTCTGGAAGAACCGTATAAGGTCCAAGCAAATAGTATTTGTCAAATGGTTGAAAAAGCGGATAAATCACCCTATATCATTGCCATTGGAGGTAATAGCAGAAGTGGAAAAAGTGTTTTTGCTACTTATCTAAAATATTATCTGATCAAGCAAGGTATCCCTGTTTTAAAAATTGAACTCGATGATTGGATATTATCTAAAGAAAGGCGTAAAGGGAAGCACGATGTATTGAATAATTTCCAGTATGATAAATTGATCAGTGATCTGAAAAGGATTTTAAACGGTGGATTGATCGAGCTGGATGGCTATAGCCGAATAGCAGGTAATAAACCTATTCCAGAGAAATATATGTTTAATAAAGAAAAGGTCGTGATCATAGAAGGCGTGATTGGGTTAGCACTCCCCTATTTAAGAGAAATAGCAGATCTGAAGATATATAAGGAGATTGAAGATACAAAGCACTATGAACGTACACAGCAGTATCATAGCTGGAAAGGTTACTCAAAGGAACAGGCAGAATCACAGTATGAGGAAAGAAAAATCCAGGAATATGAATTTATTAAAAATACCCGTAAGTTTTCAGACCTGATTATATAGGGTTATTTAACGGGTAAGGTGAGAATGAATTCGGTGCCTTTACCCACTTCACTTTTTACCTCGATATTACCTTTGTGCCGCTCCACGATTCCATATACGATCGACAATCCAAGTCCGGTTCCTTTACCAACATCCTTGGTAGTAAAGAACGGTTCGAATATTTTTGACTTTACTTCTTCAGGCATACCTTGACCGCTATCTTTGATCGACACCTTTACATGGCCATTGTCTTGCCATGTTTTGATGCGGATCTCTCCCTTATCTGGAATGGCATCAGCCGCATTATAAATAATATTCATAAATACCTGATTGATCTTACCTGGATAGCAAATGATCTCAGGGATATTGCTGTACTCTTTAATCACCTCTACCCGGTTCTTCAATTGATTACCCAAGATCACCAACGTGCTGTCAATACCCTCTTCCAGGTTAGCCTTCTTCATGTCATTCTCATCGAGACGCGAAAAGTTCCGGAGCCCTTTTACAATTTCAGAAGTACGTTTGGCCCCGTTTTTTATACTACTGATCAATTCATCAATTTCCGGGATTAAGTACTCCAGTTCTAATGATTTTTTATCCTTTTCGATCTTGTCCCATAATTCTTTGGATGAACTATCGGAGTGATAGGTTAACAGGCTTTGCAATAATTCGCGTATCTCCTTGTAATTATCTTCTAAAGACTGGATCCCACCAGATATAAAATTAACCGGGTTATTGATCTCATGTGCCACTCCTGCAGTCAACACACCCAGGGAAGCCATTTTTTCGGATTCAACCAATTTGGTCTGAGTGGATTTTAATTGCTCATAAGCTTCTATCATTTTCTCATAAGAACGGGAGTTTTGCAATGCAATGGTGATAAAAGACGCAAGGGATCTTAGGATATCAATATGATACTCGTTATATGCATAGCTTCTGAAGCTTTGTACAGTGATTACACCAATGGCTTCCCCATTGGTTACCAAAGGCAAATAAAGGATGGATTCTGATGCACCACCGGCAATTGGTTTCTGGTCCTTTTTGATGTATTTACTATGCTCTGAACTATAATCATTAATAACTACTTCCTTTTGGTTCTTAAAGCACCATACCGGCAAATGATTTTCATCGGAAACAGGAATATGGCTGGTTAATAGTTTTTCTCCTTTCTCAATCATTCCTGGAAACTCCAACCATCTCTCCGAAGCATTATAAACACCAATTCCAAAAATGGTAGCATCCATCAACGCATTCAGGTTTTCGTGAACGGTTTCCAGTATCTTTTCCAGTGATAGGGTTGAAGTGATCTGCTGCCCTATTTCACTTAATCTTTTTACCTTATTATGGGTACTTTCCAACTCATCACGTTGACGTTGTACTTCTACATTTTTTTGTTCGAGCTGTTCGGTTCTTTGTTTTACTTTTTCTTCGAGTTCAGAATTTTTTTGTTCAATTTCTTTTTTATGCTCTTCCACCAAATGATAAGCCTTGGCATTCTCAATCGCTGTAGCCACATAAATGGCCACATTCCTTAATATATTGAGGTGATAAGGAGTATAGGTATCCTTTTTAAAACTCTGCACGGTGATCACCCCTATTACTTTATCCTTCAGGAATAAAGGAAGGTACATGAATGAATGGGCAAAATCCCCAATGATCGCTTTGGGTTTTCCGGTAAAGTATTTATTAAAATCGTTCAGGTAATCATTGGTGAAAAACTCTTTCCCGTTTTTAAAAGCCCAGACTGCAGGTTTGTCTTCAACATCCAGGGATACATGGTGCGGAGGTAGCTTATGCCCCTTTTCCATTCCACCTGGAAAAACCAGAACATTCTCTTTTTCATCCAACACAGCAATGTTAAATACGGATGCTTCCATTAAAGCATTCACATTTTCATACGTACTTTCGATGATGGCATCTATGGTTAAATTAGCTATGATCTCCTGCCCTATTTCACTTAAAAGCTGCACATTTTTATCGGCATCATTCACCTGTTTCTGTAGCTGGCCGATTTCCGCTGTGCTATTGGTATTTCCCTGGGAATGAGAAGCAGGCTTATCGGTCAGTTCCTGAATTGTAGTAGGTTTAGCCACATTCTTTTTGAGACTATCAATGGCTGTATTAATTACTTTATAAAGATCATCTTTATCCCAAGGCTTCGTTACATATTTGTGAATCTTCCCTGAGTTCAATGCATCAATAATAGCTTCCACATCACTAAATCCGGTTAATATGATCTTTACATTTTCATGACCATCCGGAAGGGCTTTCAGAAATTCCACTCCGTTCATTTCTGGCATCCGTTGATCAGAAATGATCACTTCCACCTTGTTTTCTTTCAATAAATCGGTAGCTTCTCTTGCCGACTTTGCAGTAAAAACATGATAGTATCTTCGAAAGGAGGAACGAAATACCAGCAGGTTTTCCTCTTCATCATCTACATATAGCACTCGTGGTTTTGTGTCCTCAGCGTTCATAGCCTGTTTATTATTAGGGGTACAAGATAATTAAGCATTCGGGATATTGATCAAACAGCTATTGGTAGCACTGTTCTCATTATGCCTGTCTACAAAATACATGTCCATTTCTCCCTTCCCTTTTGCTTCAATTTTGCCTCTATGGGTACATTCAAAATGGTCTTTAATGATATTGTAGGTAGCCTCGGATATATTAATTTTGCCAGGTTCACAATTGTATTCCATTCGGGCTGCCGTATTTACGGTATCCCCCCAAACATCGTAGGCAAATTTTCTTTTACCTACCACACCCGCAATGGCCGGCCCGGTATGGATACCTATCCGGAGATCCACCAGGTGATGGTCAGGATTTTTTTCTTTCAAGTCCTGCATAAAACTCTGCATATCCAGGGCTGCCAGCAGCAATCTATGGGAGCTATATTCATCCTGGACCGGAAGTCCACCAACACACATATATGCATCCCCGATCGTTTTTATTTTTTCAAGCCCATATCTTTCCACAATATCATCGAATTCCCGGAAACAATGATCCAATTCATTCACCAATTGTTCCGGGCTTAAGCTGTCTGATATAGTAGTAAAGTCCTTGAAATCGCTGAATAACACGGCCACCTGCTCATATCTCCTGGCCTTTGCCTTCCCATTCAGAATAAGTTCCTCCGCAATTTCATCTGGAAGAATATTCAGGAGGAGTTTATTTGCTTTGTCTTTCTCCGTTTCGATCAGTTTTTTCTGCAATTCAATTTCTTCCTTTTGAAGTTGAATTTGTTGGGTCCTTTCTACTACCTTTTTTTCGAGGGATTCATTGGCCTGTTGTAATTCCTTGATAAGCGTTTTATTGCTGCTTCTTAGGTCAAGGGTTTCGATGGCATTATCAATGGTTATTTTTAGGTCATTTTTATCCCACGGTTTGGTAATATACTTGTAAACCTTGCCGGTATTAATCGCTTCAATAATCGTTTCCACATCACTAAAACCGGTTAATACCATACGAATGGTATCTGGAATTTCGGGCAATGATTTGATCAGTTCAATACCCGTCATTTCGGGCATTCTCTGATCAGTAATTACCAACGCAATTCTTTCCCTGTGAAAAATGTCCAATGCTTCAGAACCTGAAGTGGCAGTTAAAACCTCGTAAAATCTTCGGAAGGCCGATTTGAATACGACCAGATTATCGGGTTCATCATCCACGTATAAGACCTTGGGCTTTACAGCAATTTCTTCTGCTACACTCATGTTGGGTTAGTATCTGGGTTTAAGTTCCTGAATAGATCTTCCGCTAAATCAAAAATACACAATAGGTTGAAGATATAAAAAAAATGTCGTGAACGACCTGTTTAAAGGAATAGATAACCTTTTATTCAACCTATTTTAATGAACTGATTAAGAAATGCAGGATGATAGGTCTATTGCGTAATAAATATTAGTTTTGTACAAAATTATTAAGTGCATGAAGAAGCTGAATCTATTGATGGTTATCCTTGCAGGAGCCATTGTTTTTTCCTGTGGCGGTCCTAAAAAGCAAAAGGATGAACCTATCCTGGAAAACAAAAATACCTATGAACTCATCAAGTCTTTGGATTGGATGCTTGGAAGCTGGCAAAATGTGTCGGATCAAGGGACCATGACAGAAACCTGGACCCTCTTGAATGATTCCATATATACCGGTAAAAGTATATTTATGGAAGGTAAGGATACGGTCTTTACAGAAGATATTACCATAGAACAAAGGGGAAATGAGGTTTTTTACATTCCTGTTATTAAAGACCAAAATCAAGGAAAACCAACCTTGTTTAAACTAAGTTCCAACAAAACCGATGGTCAGGTAGCTTCTTTTGAAAATCCCGAACATGATTTTCCACAAATCATTTCTTATGAATTGAAAGGAGATTCATTGATGGCCGAAATTTCAGGCAAAATGGAAGGTAAAGACCATGCCGAACAATTCCCTATGGTAAAGGTAAAATAGAAAAATACGGAATAGTTCACATATGAAAAGACCTTACGTTTTACCGTAAGGTCTTTTAGTTTGTAGCGGAGACGGGACTTGAACCCGTGTCCGCCAAAGGCGGATATGAATCCTGTATTATACGTTACAGAGAACATTTTCCTTTATCCAATTTCTTCCAACCCCCGTTTTTAGAAAGGCTTCTCGATACATGGCCTCCTTTTTTGACGGATAAAATTCTATATGAATCATACACCAAGGGCGATACCTTGTTGTGAAACCCTTTTTCGATTTGGTATTATGCCAATGAAACCTCTCTATGGAACAATTGCTAAAACCAACATAGGTGATCCTGCCAGAATATGAGTAGAGGATATAAACAACAAATTCTTCCATTCCCAAAAATAAAAAAGCCTTTCCAACTGGAAAGGCTTTTTGTAGCGGAGACGGGACTTGAACCCGTGGCCTCAGGGTTATGAATCCTGTGCTCTAACCAGCTGAGCTACCCCGCCAATTTTGGGAGTGCAAATATAGAAATATATCTGAAGAAAATGAGAGTATTCATTGTTGATGGGGCATTCAGGAGGATAAAGTGGGCGGAATAAAACAGTACAAGCCGAGTCCAGCCATGAATAAAGAGGGATTGAAGATTTTTTGTTATTAACTTAATCCGTTAATTTATAGTTAATTAGGCTTAAATGATTGGTTTTAAAATAAAAAATCAGTATTCATTGCACTTTAATCGGCCCCTTTAAATATGGCATCCAAAAAGACTAGTAAAACCAAACCCGCGGCAAAAAGTAAATCTTCATCCAAAAAACCGATCAAGAAATCAGCGAAGCCAGCAAAAAAGGCCAAAAAACCAGCTTCAAAAACTGCTAAAAAGCCCGTAAAGAAAACTGCCTCAAAACCAGTTAAAAAGGCTATTAAGAAAGCTAAGCCTCAAAAGAAAAAGGCAGTTTCCAAAGCCAAATCAAAACCTGTAGCTAAAAAGAAAGCCAAACCGGCTCTAAAAGCAAAGGCTAAGTCAAGGCCAAAACCAGCCAAGAAAAAAGTGTCCGCCAAAAAACCAGCTAAAAAGGTGGTTTCTAAAAAATTGGTCAAAAAAAAGGTGGTTAAAAGACCTCTAAAAAAGGTAGCACCGAAAAAGAAAGCTAAGAAGGTTACAAAGAAATCGACCCCACTCAAGAAAAAGAAAGCGGTTAAAATACTGAAGAAAAAAGCACCTGCAAAAAAGGTAGCTGCTAAAATAAAACCTAAGAAAACAGCGAAACCCTTAAAGGTGGTCGCTAAAAAACCGCTGAAATCTTCAGCTCCCCTTCCAAAAGGTAAATCTCTGAAAACGATCGCAGTTGAAAAGGAAAAAGTAAAAGAGAAAGCAGGTCGCAGAAAATCTAAAAAATCACTCGGTGACGATGATGAACCAAAAATAGATGAACTTGATCCTATCGTAGAAGAACTCATATCCACCAAGAAGAAAGGTAAGGTTCCAAAGGTGCCTAAAGTACCCTCCCCTATTAAACTGATGCCTACGGTAAAGATCGAAGCAGCTGAGAAAGAGCATGTGATCCCTAAAAACTTCAGAAATGGAGGAAAGGAAAAGTTTGAAATGGAATTTTATATTAAGTCATCACCTCGTATCCTCTATAATTTTATTAGCTCTCCAAGCGGGCTTTCAGAATGGTTTTCGGATGATGTAAACATAAAAAATGGCATTTACTCATTTTTCTGGGAAGATAGCATGGAACAAGCCAAGCTTCTGGCCACAAGGGAATTTGAACTCATGAGATTTAAATGGGTAGCAACAGATGAAGATGATACATATTTTGAAATGCGCATTAAAATTGATGAGCTAACTGGAGACGTTGCCCTTATCATTACCGATTTTGCCAAAAAAGAAGAACTGGAAGAATCTCAAATGTTGTGGGAATCTCAGATACAGGGGTTATGCAAAGCGCTGGGATCATAATCCATCGTTTCTTTCCCTTCTGTATATCATATAGCCTCCAACCTGTTTTACAAAGCTAACATCGGGTAATTCCTTTACGTACTTCTCTGTGTTCTTTACGACTATATAAACAGGTTTATCAATGATGCCTTTGGTTAACCAGTCTCTCCGCTCTATTCCGTGCGGTTGGTTGGGATAGTTGGGATGTTGAAAATAGAATAAATGTGCATAGGTTTTAAATCCCACCGGTACTACGTAAACTTCTTCTCCCTGAATGGACTGATAAAATTCAATGATCCTGCCTTGGGAATGTTTTTCAATTTTAGGGATCACCTGTTGAAGATAACATGTAAGTACGATCATGGTAAAAAAACCATAGATAATGATCCCCTGAAGCGTTTTTTTCCTTACCAGATAAATGATCAAAACAATCAAGCCTAAGAGGAAAAGCCCACCAAAGAGATATTCGGTGCCGGTCCAGTGAATGTTTTGTTCAATGGCAGCTTTTGCAAACGGATCTTTTACATATTGCATGAACTGGCTTTTATGAATAAAAAAATATGGGATAAAGATCATGATAACTGAGAATACACTTCCTAAAGCAGCCAGCATGATCATGACCCATTTGGAAATAGATTTTGCATATTGAATAGAATGATAAATATAACCTGCTGCGAGGAATGAAAGTGGCAGATAGGCCATAGATGAATAATGTACGATCTTTGTTTGAACAATGGTAAACAATATCATTACCACAGCCACTAAAATAATGGTCCACCTGCGATATACATCTAATCCTTCTGCCGAATTGCGTTTTATAAATCCTGGAATGGCAAAAATAGATAGTGGGAAGCATCCGATCAGCACAACTAAGAAATGATAGAAAAACGGCTGCTTATGTCCTGCTACCGGCTTGGTAAAAAGTTCCACCTGGTATAAAATAAATTCTTTAAAAAAACTAGGTCCGTTGTTGAGCAGTTCAGGTAAATACCAGAACGAGGAGGTAATGATGGCCCCTAAAAAAAATAGCAATATTTGCTTGAAGGATAATATTCTTTTGAATTTTGAAAGGCTCCAAGCAAAAAAGTAAGTAAGCAGAATAAGCAGAAGTCCAACAGGACCTTTGGTTAATACTGCCATTCCATTCAATAAGCCCGCAGCTAAGGCAAACAGCAATGCATGAGAAGGTTTTGATGATTGATAAGCCCGGATCAAAAATAGCAGGGTGGTAAAAATAAAATAGTTAAAGACTGGATCTATGATCCCCGATTTAAAGTAGAAAAATGGCAAAAAAGAGATGAGGTATATAAAGGCCCATATAAATCCGAACAAACCATTTTTGATCCTCTTCCCGGTATAATAAAGGGTAAGTAGGGTAAATATGCCCATGATGGCATTGGGCAACCTTGCAGCAAACTCGTTAACACCAAAGGTCTTCATGGACAGGGCCTGCAGCCAAAAGAAAAAAGGCGGTTTTTCCCAAAAGGGTTGATATTCTATCATCACCCTAAAATAGTCACCCGTAACGAGCATTTCCCGGGATGATTCGGCAAAATTGATCTCGTCCCAATCGAAGAGGTGAACAGATCCAAGAAAAGGTATATAACAAATCGCTCCAAGGATCAGGATAATGATTCCATAATAGGGTTCCCAATATTTAAACTGAAACAGTTTCATCTTAGAACAACGATCGGTTGAGAGCCTTTTTACTTGTGATCCATTTTTCCATCAGTAAAAAGACCAATATGGTGGATATAAATCCTAAGAACGCACCGGCATAAATATCTTCAAAGAAATGTTGAGCCAAATAAACCCTGGAATAAGCGGTAATGATTGCAATTCCCGCAAATACAAATCCCCATTTTTTATTTTTTACTACCAGGGTAAGAAACAAAGCCATGGCAAAAACAGAGGCTGAATGTCCTGATGGAAAAGAATGGTAAGCATGGTGTTTAATTCCTTCGACCAAATGAAGGTTAACATCCGGATCAAAATAATGGGTAGGCCTGTTGAAGCCCGTGAATACTACTTTTTTAAAAAGTTGAGCAAGAAGTGAAGATACACCGAAGCAAACGAGGCCTAAGATGCCATTTCCACGGTGAAAAAAAAGCACAAGGAGGCTTACCAGTAAAAAGGTAATCCCCTGTCCGAGCCATGTGATCCAGAGAAAAACCTGATCGGTTGCCGAGGAATAGTAACTATTCATCCATAAAAAAAGAGGCCCTTTTTGGGTGAATAAACATACAAAAAGCCCAGCAATCATGAATGGTATAAAAAGGATATAATAATACCTGGGTCTTTGAATGAATAAATCCCTCATGAATCTTTTTTCTTATAAAGGTTGGCCTTGGCAATTCCTGTTCTGGCCAGAAAATGTTGTAATGAAACCCGAAGTACTCCCAGCCCATATTTTACACTTCTTCTGAAATTAATCGAAGAAGCCTCATCGAAGTATTTAGTAGGACAAGATATTTCACCGATTTTATATCCGGCATATACGGTTTGTGAGATAAACTCATTGTCAAAAACAAAATCTTCAGAGTTGTTTTCAAAGGAAATATTTTCAAGAATGGTTCTGCTATATGCCCGGTAACCGGTATGGTATTCCGAAAGTTTTTCATTGATCAGCAGGTTCTGAACAAAAGTAAGGAAACGGTTAGCAATGTATTTATAAACAGGCATTCCTCCCTTTAATGCACCCTTTCCCAAAATCCTGGAGCCTAAAACCATATCGTATAAGCCCGATGAGATCATAGAAGCCATTACAGGGATGAGTTTAGGTGTATATTGATAATCCGGATGTAGCATGATCACAATATCTCCTCCAAGTTCCAGAGCCTTATGATAGCATGTTTTTTGATTCCCGCCATAGCCCCTGTTATTTTCATGTCTGATAATATGCCTGATCCCGAGTTTCCTACCCAATTCGGTTGTGTTGTCCGAACTGGCATCATCTACCAGAACAACTTCATCCACAATATCCATAGGTATTTCGGCGAAGGTGGATGACAAAGTCTGTTCTGCATTATAGGCAGGTAACACAACTATCAGTTTTTTGCCCTGAATCATTTTGTAAAAATATTGAAAATAGTATGAACAGAACCATAGGGTTGTGTATTTTTGTAAAAACTCAGCAATTGAAAAAGCTAGACTGGCTCATAATCCGTACATTTCTCGGACCATTTATCCTTACTTTCTTTATTGCAGTTTTTGTATTAGTAATGCAATTCCTATGGAGGCATATTGAAGATCTTGCCTCCAAGGGGCTTGATTTGCTCACCATTGGGAAACTATTGTTTTATGCTTCCGCATCCCTTGTACCCATGGCCCTCCCAATTGCTGTACTGCTTTCCTCTATTATGACCCTGGGAAGTACCGCTGAGAGCTTGGAGCTGGTAGCTGCCAAGTCATCAGGGGTGAGCTTATATAGGTCTATTCGACCTGTCTTCATGATGTCTGTTTTAATTGGCGCCATTGCTTTTTTATTTGCCAATAATGTACTTCCGGTCGCCAATTTTAAATTAAAGGGAATTATCAGTGAAATTGCCCGTACCATGCCGGCCATTGATATACAGGAAGGGACCTATTATGATGGATTGAAAGGATTTACCATCATGATCGAAAAAAAGGAAAAGGACCAGAAAACCTTTTATGGACTGGTAGTATACGATCATACACAAAATACGGGAGGAGCAGAAAACATTGTTAAAGCATCCAAAGGCGACATTACCGTTTCGGATGATGGGAACCTGATGATATTGAACTTGCAGAACGGGGTGAGATATTCGGATATGAATTTTTATAGCCAGAAACAAAAGGGAAATCCTTTTTCCAGAGAATTCTTTAGAGAGCAACATATTATTATCGACATTTCCGAACAGAATCAGAAAAACAATACCAGCAGCAATTACATTGGCAACCAATATACCATGATGACCGTTGGGCAGTTAAACATTATAAGAGATGAGATCCGGCAAGACATGAAAAAAACGGCTGGTTTTTTAGTAACACGAGTGAATGGATACTATGCATTTGCTCCAGTTGCACCTAACCCCCAATTGCAAAACGAACAATTAGATTATTATTTATCGGTGCCTATCCAAGCCAATGATGGTTATGAGAAAATCCCCGAAATAGTAAGAGACAGTACGATCCCTTATCGGAATATTGAAAAGGTTGAATTTGGTGCTCCTTTCCTGGAGCCTTATACAGACCGCGAAAAAGGGGCTATTCTCCAGGCTGCACTTGATCAAGTGAGCAGTATCAAAGTCACTTTTGACCGGCAGATCGGAACCCAAAAATCCAAAAAAATGAACCTAGTGCGTAACAGAAGGGAATTTCATAAAAAATTCACATTGTCTTTTGCATGCATATTATTGTTTTTTATTGGTGCACCATTGGGAGCTATTATTAAAAAAGGAGGGCTGGGCCTTCCCCTTATATTCAGTATCGTTATATTTATTTTATACTATGTGGCGAGTACTATATTCGAAAGATTGGTCATGAATCTCACCCTCGATCTTACAGGAATGTGGATATCCTCCTTTATTCTGTTGCCGTTTGGATTGTTTTTAACCATTAAAGCAAGTACCGATTCCTCATTATTCTCGTTGAGTACTTATACTAAACCCTTTAAACGCCTCTTTGGAAGACGCACTGCATAAAAAGGTACTGATCGTTTCCAATAAACCTCCTTATCCAGTAGTTGACGGAGGTTGTTTTGCCATGAGCAAGTTTGAGCAATTGGTGAGATCTTCGGTGGAGGATGTTTTTTACTTTGCCATATCTACCCCAAAGCATCCTTTCGTTAAAGATGCATTGCCTGAAAACTGGAAGGCAGATGAAAATTTCTTTACCGGATTTATTGATACCCAAGTTAAAAACAAGCATGTATTGAAATTTATGGCAGGATCTTCCATCCGTGCCAGCAGGTTTTATCACCAGGAAATTGAAAAAAGGATATTGGATCTGATAGAGAAGAAAAATATCGATCTCGTTATTTTTGAAAGCATTTATGCAGCTATATACCTGCAGGCTGTTAAAAAAAAGGGGGTAAAAGCTTTTATACGGACACATAATATCGAGCACCAGATATGGGAAAAATACTATGAAGGGATGGTAGGTGGATTAAAAAAAACTGCTTATAAAAGTGAAACATCCAGGCTCAGATCATTCGAAGAAAAGTTATTGGAACAAAGTGACGGTAATATTTTCATTTCTAAGGCCGATTTGAGGTTCAGCAGGGAAAACCTTGGTCTGCAAAACGGGATTTACATTCCGGTTCAAATGCAATCGCATCCCTTTTCGGCCAAAGAACCATCCACCCCATTAAAGCTTTTTCATATAGGGGCTATGGATTGGTTACCCAATATAAAAGGGATCGAAAAGTTTATACTGCATATATTCCCAGCCATACTTGAAAGGTTTCCGGCAACTGAATTACACCTGGCTGGTAAATCCATGCCGGATTCCTTTTACCAATACCAATCCAACCATATTTTTATTCATGGGCAAGTGAAAGAGGCAACTGAATTTATACAGCCATATGATGTATCGGTGGTACCGGTTGAATCAGGATCAGGTATAAGAATAAAAATATTAGAGGCAATGGCTGCAGGTAAGCCTGTGATCACCACTTCAACAGGAATTGAAGGAATAGAAGCGGATAATGGGAAAGAATATATGCTGGCCAATGACCTGGATGGGTGGATACATGCAATTGACTATCTTAGCAACCCAACAGCTTACGATAACATAGCCAGGTTGGGTATGGAATTTATTAAAAAAAATTATTCTGGGGAAGCATTGAAAGGTCAATTGATCCCGTTTATTAGAAATCAAATAGCTACGAATGATTAAAATAGGGGTCACCATTGTTATTATTGCCGTTACTGTGATCATTTCCCTGATAGCTTTTCAAAATGAACAGCTCATGCGGAAATGGATCTTTAATCCATATATTATTCGCAGAAGAAGGGAATATTGGAGGTTTTTAACTGCTGCTTTTTTACATGGAAGCTATTTGCACCTGGCATTAAATATGTTTGTTTTATGGCAGTTTGGCAGCATGATCGAATATAGGTTTGGGGAAACCTATCATGGAGATCAGGGAAAAGTGATCTTGTTTTTTCTTTTATTATATGTACCGGCAGCTATTTTATCATGCTTTTATTCGTACGAAAAGCAAAAAAACAATATTCACTATAATGCCTTAGGGGCTTCTGGGGCTGTATCCGCGGTAGTATTTGCCTCGATCGGGTTAAGGCCATTAGAAAAATTATACTTGTTCGGTGTTTTGGAACTAAGGGCATTTATTTTTGCCATTCTTTTTTTGGTAGTGAGCTGGGTGCTTGCCCGTCGGGGAAAAGACAATATCGGGCATGACGCCCATTTTTTTGGGGCTCTATATGGCATTATGTACATTTTCATTATTCAGCCATGGCAGTTGAATAACTTTGCCATGGATATTCAGATGTATTTCCAGGAACTGTTCCAATGACCTATATATTGAATGGCACTTTAATGGCGGGTGAGCAAATCAGCCTTCCTGTTGAAAAGAACGGATCATTTTGGTATGGAGATGGTTTTTTTGAAGCCATGAAATGGACAGGTAATAAAATCAATTTCCTGGAATTTCATTGGGAAAGGATCGTTATCAGTTGCTCCATTCTGAAAATGAAGAACCCTTTTAGCAATATTGACTCCTTTGGCCATTTCGTGAATTTATTAGCCGAGGAAGACCGGAATCCGGTACAAAGGATCAAACTGATCTGCTGGAGGCATAGTTTTAATGCCTATCAACCTGAGGATGATCAGGTGGAGTTCCTACTTACTACCACTCCCCTATCGGATATTAATTACTCGCTGAATAACAGTGGATTAAAAGTAGGTATTTATAGTGATAACTTAAAACAAATTTCCAAATTAGGTAATATAAAGTCGACTAGTTCACAGTTATATGTGCTCGCTACCCTAAATGCGCAAACTATGCATTGGGATGATTCCATCTTACTGAACAATAAAAACCACGTGATAGAGACCAGTCGTTCAAATATTTTCATTGTATCGGGAGGAGTTATTTATACTCCCCCGCTCAACGAGGGCTGTTTAGACGGGATCATGCGTCGTGTTCTGCTTGAGATCTGCAATGAAAACAATATTCCCATTCAACAGGAGTCTATCAGCATCGAAAGGCTCAAAAATGCCGAGGAGGTTTTTCTAACCGGATCCATCAGAGGGATACAATGGGTAAGTAAAGTGAATGAAAAGACCTATTCATCGCATCAACATGCCATTCGCCTGAGCGATTTGTTGAATAAGAAGTTCTGAGTTGAAGGACTGGTAACTGTTTCTTACCAATTACCAGTTACTAATTCATCGATGGATTTTGAGGGAAATTGGCCCAAACAGAATATTTACTGCCCATTTTATTCATCTTAGATTTCCAAGCATCCTGACAGTCATGGTCATTGAATATGAATTTAGGGGAATCCTGGGCTAATATCCAAGATTTGGTATGGATCTCTTCTTCCAACTGCCCTTCTCCCCAACCTGAATAACCAACAAAGAACTTTACCTGACTGGCATCCACCTGATGATTTTCAATCAATCCTGCTACGAAAGAGAAATCGCCTCCCCAGAATATTTTTTTGCCTACGGGTACTGAATCAGGAACATGGTTACCTATGGAATGTACAAAATACAAGGTATCGTTACTCACGGGCCCTCCATAATACACCTCAAAGTCTACTGCCAGGGGTTCGGGTAAAATATCATTCAGACTCACTTCCAGCTTTTTATTCACAATAAATCCAACACTCCCTTGATCGTCATGGCTGGTGAGTAGGATCACCGATCTGCCGAAATACGCATCATGCAGGAGTGGATCTGCATATAGCAAAGACCCAGATTGTATTTTAGAAGGCTTCAAGGGCATAAACTTATTAATAATTTTTGTTCAAAATATAGAAGGACCCTTAAAAGGTGGTTCTGCTATATACCATTATTTTTGATTTGAAGTTTATAATATACATTAACCCCTTTTCCTATGAAGCCATACCTTGGTATAGCCTTGTTTTTTATTTGCACTGTTTCCCTCTGCTCGCAGAATATACTGGAAACCTGGCCTAATGGATACCCAAAGACCGTGGGACAATATGCGGATGGAAAAAAAACGGGAAGTTGGATAGAATATTATGAAACCGGAGGGGTCCAATCGGAGGGTATGTATGCGGATGATAAGAAAATAGGCATATGGAAAGGTTATTTCCCTACCGGAACCATTAAAAACATAGTAGATCATACCAAAGGTACCGTAAAGATCTTCGATGAGAAAGGAATGGTCTATTCCACAGGTACCATTAAGAATGAAAAGAAGGACGGAAAGTGGACTGTTTTTTATGACAATGGAAAGAAAAGGGAGGAAAGTATCTATGTAGCCGGAAACCTGCACGGAAAGTATTTAAGCTATCACAAGAATGGTCAGAAAGAAAGCGAATTCTACTATGATAATGGTAAGCGAATCGGACATTGGAGAATGTGGCACGCCAATGGCAATCCTATGAGTGATGGAAATTATGACAATGATGAAAAAATAGGGATCTGGAAGCAATGGTTCATTAGTGGTGCACCTCGTTCTGAAATAGATTATGAGAATAAGACCACTAAGATCCTGCATGAAAACGGAAAGGTACAAACCGAAGGGGTGGGCACTCCCGAATACAGGATGGGTGAATGGAATACCTTTTTTGCCAATGGGAAAAAGGACCAGGTAAGCCAATATGTAGAAAATAAGCCTGACGGAAAATGGTTAGCTAATTGGGAAAACGGTAAAAAGAAAAGCATCACTGAATATAATCAGGGTAAAAAGATCGGGCATTGGACCACCTGGTTCGACGATGCTAAAATGGAATCGGATGGTGATTATACGGATGATAAAAAAACGGGAGTATGGAAATACTACTATCCATTTGGAATCATTTGGGAGATCAAGGACTACACCACAGATACCTTGAAAAAGTATTTTTACAATGGAAATCTTGAACTTGTAGGCAGAGAAAAGGATTCGGTAAAAATGGGCACCTGGCGTACTTATTACGAGGACGGCAAGCTCCATGAAGAAAGCTATTTTAAGGATGGATCATTGGAGGGTAAATACCTCACCTACTACCCGGATGGCACCCTGGAGAGTGAAGCTTATTTTAGCAAGGGGAAAAAGTCGGGTAAATGGAAGATCTATTTCAACAATGGAAAAGTAGCTGCCTTAGAGAATTATGCGATGGGCAAGCCTATCGGTAAATGGGAATCTTGGTATTTATCAGGCAACAAAAAAAGCTTTATCAATTATGATGAAGGTAAATCCGAGGTGTTTTACGAGTCGGGCAAAACAAAGATCAAAGGCGAATATAGGAATGGCCAGAAAAGCGGTACCTGGACCAGCTATTATGAAGACGGGACTGTATTGGAGACCGCTACCTACAAGGAAGACTCCGCAGACGGAGAATGGAAATCATACTATATGGATGGGACCCTCGAAGGAATTTATCACTATAAGAACGGTGCAAAAGACGGCGAATGGATCTGGTATTCGAACAAGGGAAATATGGAGATGAAAGGAACGTTCAGTAATAACAAGCGAAACGGTCCTTTTGTGGAATATTATCCGAATACTGAGCAACCACAGTACACAGGCCATTATAAAAACGATCAGCGGGATTCAAGCTGGGTCTATTTTTTCGATAATGGAAAGGAATGGAAAAAGGGGAATTTCAAACTCAATAAGAAAGAAGGAGAATGGACCTATTATCGGGAAACAGGTAAAATGGAAAGCAAAGGAAATTATAAGGCGGGTGAAGAACATGGATATTTTGTTACCTATTATCCAGGCGGAAAAATAAAGGATGAAGGATATTTTTATTATGGTACCCTGGATAGTATATGGAAGGGTTTTTATGATGGTGGAAACAAAGAATATATTGGATCTTATACGAAAGGACTTAAAAATGGCGAATGGAATTCGTGGCATGCTATAGGAAGTCCCAAAGAAAAATCGATCTATAAAAATGGTGAGTTAACCGGTGCATTTATAGAATACTACAAGGACGGACAAGTAATGCGCAAAGGAAATTACAAGAATGGAAAAGAAACCGGTAAATGGGAATTCTATTATGAGCACGGGATCAAAGCTGCAGAATATACCTTGGGTGATAATGGTTTCAATGGAAAATATACCCAGTATTTTGAAGATGGTAAAATAAAGGTAGATGGATTTTACCGTAATGGGCAAAAACATGGCACATGGGTGTTTTATAGCCGTAATGGTGAGTTAATCGCCAAAAAGAAGTTCAAGATGGGCACCGAAGTGGGTGTAATTACTCCATATTAATTTAAAAAAAAGACTTTAGACTCCAGACGTTAGACTTTAGATGGCCTATCTAACGTCTAAAAGCATCATACTGATCGTAAGCCTTAACGCTTCATTACCCAAAGATCTCCATCATTTCTCCTTTGTCTTCCGGATGTAAAGTAATCACCGGAACTACACTATGATTCACGATCTCTTGTGCCTGTGAACCCAGGAACATTTTAGAAATGGTCATTTCCGTTTCACTCATGATCACGATAAGATCGGCGTTCGAATATTCAGCAAACTTGAGTACCTCATGGGCAAAATTACCATCCACCGGTTTAGGCGTATGGCTGATAGATTTTTTGCTGAGAAAATCCGTTACCTGCTTAAGATGTTTAGCAATGGTATTTTTACGACCCTCATCCGAAACCACCGGATATAAGATCTGAACATTGGCTCCTAAAATACCTGCAAGTTCAACAATATAAGGGAACTTTGCCCTTGAGTAGTTGGTATCATCCAAAGGGGCCACAATGGTCTTATATGGCGTAAAGGTCTTTTTATCATTGATGGTAAGTACTGGAAGATCGAGCATATTTACCACCTTAAAAGCATTGCTGCCGATAAAGAACTCCGCCAATCCGCTTGAACCATGTGTGCCCATAACCACTATATCAATATTCTCTTCTGCCACATAGTCATTGATGCATTTGGATACACTTCCTTCCATATATTGGATATGGACATTTTTTACTCCATCATTCATTAACTCCTTCCTCATTTCCTCCAATTTATCCATAGACAACTTCCTATACTCATCATTCATATCTTCAAGTGGGACATATAAGGACGGGAAAACAGAGACAGTAGCCAACACTTCACGTACGTGAATGAGGGTTACTTCCGAAAAAAACTTGCTGGCCAACCATTTAACATGGTCAAAAGATTGTTGGGCAGTTTTAGAAAAGTCAACAGGGACTAATATCTTTTTGAAATGTATATGTTGCATAAGATTTTTTTTTCAAGTTTATGCATCTAAGTTATTCAAAAAAATGATGCCCATCATTTAAAAAACTATAACAAATCGCTTAGTTTCATCCTTTCACCACCTATAACTCCTTTTTCGGTTAGGATGGGAATGGTACACTCTATAAGCGGATCATGTTCAAAAAAGAGAATGGATCGGTTCTCCGCGGCATATTGCAGTACTTTCCGTTTTTCTTCCATGGCATTTAAAGGCCTGGTATCATATCCCATTACATAAGGAATTTTTAAATGGTGGTAAGAAGGGCTAAGATCTGCCATAAAGATCACTTCCTGCTCCTTGTATTTAATCCTGGGTATCATCATGGCATCTGTATGTCCGTATGAATAGTAAATAAACATCTGGTCGTTCCACTGCCCTTCTTTTTCTATAAATTTAAGCTGGCCTGATTCCTGAATTGGAAGAATATTTTCTTTCAGGAAAGAAGCTTTTTCTCTGGCATTTGGTTCAACAGCGGCTTTCCAATGGTCCTCATTGCTCCAATAGACAGCATTTGGAAAAGCCGGTAAAAACTTACCCGAAGTTTTATCCAATTCAATAGCACCGCCACAATGGTCAAAATGTAAATGAGTAAGAAAAATATCTGTAATATCGTTTCTATGAAAACCATGTAATGCTAAGGACTTATCCAACGTATCATTGCCATGGAGGTAATAAAAAGAGAAGAATTTTTCGTCCTGCTTATTACCGATGCCGCAATCTATCAACATTAATCTGTTATTATCTTCTATTAATAAACAGCGCATAGCCCATGAGCACATATTGTTTTCATCCGCAGGGTTCAATTTATTCCATACTGATTTTGGAACAACTCCGAACATTGCCCCACCATCCAATTTAAAATGTCCGGTATTAATTGCATATAATTTCATGAATCATATATTTGCAGTAAAATTAATCAAGAATTAAAAACCGACCCTATCAATAAGCTATATATTGATGTTTTTAATAACTTGAGATAAAATGACCCAGGAAGACCCTTCAGACAGGTTTATTGCTGAAAGCCTGCGCTTAATTAACGAGACCAAGGAAAGAGCCTATTACCACGGTGAGAATGAGAAACTCTTGGTGGCTTCATGGAAGCCAGGTTCACCAGATACATATGATATGCATGCATTTCAGACCAATGCTATGCATTTTGCCAAATTAATAGAAGAACGCAAACCAAGACAGGTGATGGTCGATTGCCGGCATATGGGTTTTGAGGTCACTTACCAGGATCATCTATGGTATATCAATCAAACCAGACAACTTTGGGCCAAATCAACCATTAAACGAATGGCTTTTGTGTTCAAATCAAACCTAGCTGTTCAAATGGCAATGGAAGAATTAAAAGAGGTAGCAGAAGATGAAGGCATCCGACAATTTGAGTACCGTATTTTTGAAGATGTTGCCGAAGCAGCCGGATGGTTGAAAGCCGACTCCTAACCTATTGGCTCTTTGTTTTAGCCTTTTTGTACTTCTCAATAAATTCTTTGATCTGCTCAACACCCAGTTTTTTAGCGATGATGTTTTTGTTCTTATCCAGTACATATACCACTGGATAACTAAACAGGTCAAAATTATGTCTGAAGTTTAAGCTGTACAAATCCGTTAACTTTAATTCTATTACATATTTCTGTGGATTACCATTGATCTCCGGATTATCCGAAACATTGAGCCACGGTAATTTCTGTTCAGCCTGGTATTTTTTCCACTCCTTATCCTCCAATTCTCCTTCTACACCAAAAATTTCGATCCCGTTTGGTTTTAAATATTCATTATACAGGTCAATCAAAACTGGGGTAGACTTTTTACAATGGCTACAGGTAGCATCCCAGAAATATAAAATGGTAAAGTCGCCCTGCATTTCGTACAACGAATGCCATTTACCACTGGTGTCGGGCAATGTAATATTATTCACTTTGGCTCCACATAACAAAGGTTTCAGTTTATCCGACCTTTCGATCATTTTGTCCATGGTCTTTTTATCCACCCAGGGGGCCTTACCTGTTTTATAATAGGTCTCAATTAAATGCACAAACACGGCGTCCATACACATAATCTGTGATCTTTCATAACTATAGGTGAGATGATGACAAATGAATTTAAACATCTCTGCATTCCCGTTTGTTTTAGCAAGCACTTTATCCGCAGCCACGATAATTGAATCTGGCATCTGCATCACCACTTTATCGAAATAATAAGTCAATTTAGATTCCAATACAGGAGTACGAATTAAACGGTTATCACTCAGATCAAAATTATCCAGGAAATGTGCCCTGAAATAATAAGGCATGGCAACAGAATCCATTTTAGGGATTTCCACATCCTTCATAGCTGTGAATACTTTTCCAACCAACATATCAGGATTTTGCTTGATCTTATCCTCTCTGAATTTATTGATACTTTCTGTTACTTTATCCCTTCCTGCAACCGCATCCTTGTATTCTTTACTTTCTTTATCCATACCTGGCTTACTAATAACATCCGTAAATGCTTTGATCTCTTTCTGCTTGACGATGATCATTTTCATATAATCATACCAAAGTGTATTCTCTGTAGATTTTTTTACCACCATTTTCCCTACCAGGTCAAGGGTATCGGTTTCCATTTGAATTTTGGTTTCATTCACCACGAATTCAAAATAGTCCTTTTTAGGGGTAACGAACAGATAGATCCCACCCTGCAACGTATCTTTTCCCGAAAACTCAACTTCACCAACACTGTTTACACGTGCCGTGTCCTTAATGAATTTCTTTTCTCCATAATGAAAGCCCATATAAACATCCACATCCTTTAACCCATTTACTTTGAACTTAAATGAATAATTGGTAATCACAGGTTTTTCTTTCTGGGAGTACCCTGTTTGTAATGCAGCCACCAAAGGAAGGAGGATTAGGAAAAATCGTAGTTTCATAGTATCTCTTTTGCGTTCTCTTATCTGGATGACAAATAAACAAGTTTCGTTCCCTAAATGTATCGAATTAGCAATGCATTAACAATTTTTTGAATAAAAATGGGAAATCTATATTCAAAGTGAAAAATTTATATCTTTATACCAAACTAGTCAGGTGTATGAAAAAACTCTACCAACTGCTCATTCTATTCATTTCAACCAACGTTTTCATAAGTGCACAAATTCGACTGCAATCGGCTCAATTAATTGAGGATTTCAGCGTAACTCAAATTGATAGTTTCCTGGTTGCACAGGGAGTTCCAAACGGTGCAGTGGATATCACTAATCCCATCAAAGCTTATAAGATCACGTATTCAACAGTGAGCTGGGACAGCTCAGCCACGGTGGCAACTGGGGTAGTTTTCCTTCCACAAGGGAATGATAATTGCAAACGACCCATTCTTAACTACTGCCATGGCACGATTATCAAAAAAATAGATGCTCCCAGCTATAAAGTAGGTGAATATGTGGTGGGGATTTGCTTTAGCGCAAATGGCTATATTGCCGTTATGCCCGACTACCTGGGTCTTGGGGATGTTAGCCCGGGTCTTCACCCTTATATCCATGCGCATTCTGAAGCTACAGCTGTTGTCGATATGTTAAGAGCATCCAAAGAATGGATGGACAGTATCAACTATTCCTACAGTGATCAGCTTTTCTTAACCGGTTATTCGCAGGGAGGTCATGCTTCTATGGCTGCTCATCGAATGATACAGGAAACTTTACCTGGTGAATTTACGGTAACAGCAGCCGCTCCATTGTCCGGCCCATATGATGTTTCAGGAGTTCAGGCAGAAGTAATTACCAGGGACAGTTCTTATGGAGCTCCTGGTTATTTGCCCTTTGTTTTATTCTCCTACAATATGGTATATAGCATGTACAGTAGCTGGGACGCAGTATTGAACATTCCATATAACGGAGATGTACCTCCGTTGATGGATGGATCCGTAAGCCTTGGTGTGGTTGAAAATTATATCCCCGATACGCCCAATCTCATCATTCTGCCCTTGTTGCTGGATACTTTCGAAAATGATATGAGCCACCGATTCAGAGAAGCATTATATGACAATGATCTATACCGTTGGGCCCCCCAATGTCCCACAAGACTTGGATACTGCACCGCCGACGAGCTTGTTTCCTATAAGAATGCCTTGGTATGCAGGGATAGTATGATAGCCAGAGGGGCTCCGGATGTTCAAGCCATCTGCGTCAACCCGAGCCTAAGCCATGGTGATTGTGCTTTGTTTGCCTTGATGGGTATCAATATTTTCTTTGCTCCCTTTAGAGAGGATGTGATTGACCTGAGTTTAAATACTACCCATAATACTTCCGCCGGAAGCAATGATGGCTCCGTTATAACCAATATAAATGGTGGAGTACCAGGATATACCTACAGTTGGAGTAATGCTGCCACCACAGCTAATTTATCCAATATAGGTACCGGCACCTATTCGGTTACTATTACCGATATCAATGGATGCACCGCTTCTGCTACCGCTAATGTAGGGGTCATTGGCATCGAAAATGAACCTGACCCAATTACCATACAAATCTACCCCAATCCCGCAACGGACCATTTTACCATTCTGTTAAGCAATTTTAAGGAACAGGCTGAGATCTCCATGATCGATCTGGTTGGAAAAGTGGTATTGAGTAAGTCGATAGCCGTTGGGTCCGATCTGGTAATCATGAATACCCTAGGAATGGCCAAGGGAGTCTATCTGGTGAAGATCAGTTCAGGAAATAAGGTAATTACCCGAAGGGTGGTTATCCGATAGGGGACCTTTTATGCTTCCATCTTTTATGTGACCATAACCAATGGGCCGGATGCTCCTGTATGACCTTTTCGAGCCGTTGCGCAAATAGATTTGTTAATTGGTCTTCTGCCAATTGTCCGGTGCCATCAGTAAGCAATTCAACCCTCATTTGATAGTATCCCCTTTTTACTTTCACCAGATAGGCCAAAACCACAGGATAATTCTTTTTCCGGGCTATTTTGTCATAACCATTAAAAAAACAAGTGTCCTGGCTAAGGAATGAGGTCCAATAAGCATATTCCGGCACAGGTGATTGATCCGCAATAAAAGCCAATACAATGGGATCAACATGGGTTTCATTGATCACCCTTGGCAATTGTTGCATAGGAACCAAACGGGCCCCCAATCTCGACCTGAGCTGGAGGAAGAAGGAATCAAACTCTTTGCTTTTCAAGGGCCGGTACAAGGCCCATAAATGATTCAACTGATAGGATGAATAAGATAAATTACACCATTCCCAATTGCCCACATGACCCAATAAACAAATAAAATCCTTTTTCCCCCTATATAGCTTTTCGAACACCTCCAAATCCACGATCGGACAATGTTTTTGCATGCTTTTTTTTGAGGCTCTCAGGGCCCATATATTTTCAACTATCAGATCACATAAATGCTTATAATATTCTGATTCTATATGCTTTAATTCAGAAGTACTCTTTTGCGGAAATGAATTTGTTAAATTGGCTTTTACCACTTTTTTCCTATAGCCCATGATGTGGTAAACAAAGACGTACATGAACCTGGAACAGATCAACAAATACCATAAAGGGAACCAGGAACAAACCTTTAGAAAAAAAATGGCGATATGACTTCCCAGGCTTTTCAAATATTGAATACAAACATGAGGATTTATTTGGGATTTAGGAATTAGAAGGGGGGATTTCTTCCAAATTTTGATTTCTAAATCCTACATCCCAAATTGTTCTATCTTTACTTTAAATGATCCACCATGAATGAGCTACCCGAAAAACCCGTAAACCCAAAGAAGTTCAGTATCCTTCAACGCTCTACCAAATACAAGGGAAAAGGGTTGAACAAGGAAAAGGCGAATTTGATCCTCAACGAGAAATCAAAAAAACTGGCAGAATTACAAGAGGTGTTATACGCTGATGGAAGATGGTCCTTACTAGTGATCCTGCAAGGAATGGATGGAAGCGGAAAAGATTCATGCGTTAAAAGGATCTTCTCTGGAATTAATCCCCAGGGCTGTCAGGTATATAGTTTTAAAGCCCCTACCAGTGAAGAACTGAAGCACGATTTTCTTTGGCGAAGTGTAAAGCAATTGCCCGAACAGGGTAAGATCGGGATCTTCAATAGATCGTACTACGAAGAAGTGTTAGTTGTACGGGCCTATAAAGCCTTATTAGAAGCTGAACAATTGCCAGAAGCACATACCGGGAAAAATATATGGAAGAACCGGTTTGAAGACATCAATAACTTTGAAAAATACCTGTCAAGAAACGGTACCCGTATCATTAAATTCTATTTGAATATTTCGAAAAAAGAGCAAGCGGAAAGGTTGCTAAAAAGAGCCATGGATCCAGAAAAATATTGGAAAGTAGGCGAAAATGATCTTCAGATCAACCGGGACTATAAAAAGTTTATTGATGAAATTGATGATATGGTTACCCATACATCCACTCAACACGCCCCTTGGCATATAATACCAGCTGACGATAAATGGTATGCTCAATTATTGATGATGAATGTGATCCTGGATGAACTGAAATCGTTGAAGGTAAGGTTTCCAAAACCTACTAAAGAGCAAAAGATTGCTATTGAAGAAGCCAGAAAGCTACTCGGAAGAAATAAATAGACCTAAGTTCTAATTTACTTCAACTGGAAAAGGTTATTGACTCCCAATAATTTTTTGCTTATAAACCCTTCGGCATATTGGGCATTGATGTATTGCCCATAGTAAGCTGCCCGGTTTTTTATATTTTCTAAAAATTCAGGCTGTGAGATCAAGGTGGCCGACTCTTTTGAGGAGGGATCGTAAAACTGGGATGTATGTGCCTTAATCGCCTTCATTTTAGCATCCATTACTGTACTAATATCAATCAATACGGTGGGTTTTATATCACGGAACTGGATATAATGCAATATTTGTTTGGGTCTCCAGGGTTGCAGACCTCTGGTCTTGATCTTTTCCAGTCCGGCATAAAAGCATGATTCTTCTACCAGCTCCCCTGCCCTGCCATGGTCAGGATGACGATCCTCCGGCGCATTGCATAGCACTATCTCTGGCTTGTACTTGCGGATCATTTTGATCACTTCAAGCTGGTGTGCTTCATCGTTCTTAAAAAAGCCATCTTTGAATTTCAGGTTTTCACGAACCTTGGCTCCCATGATCTTTGCAGCCGCCGCTCCTTCCTTCAGCCGAATGGCAGGTGTGCCCCTTGTACCAAGTTCTCCCAAGGTAAGATCAACTATACCAAATGCGTAACCAATTTTTTTATGGAAGATCAAGGTTCCTGCGGCCCCTAATTCAACATCATCAGGATGTGCCCCAAAAGCCAGGATATCTAGTTGTTGACTCATGCAGCAAAAATACGAAAACTATTTTGAAGCTCCTGAATTGCGCCAGCGATGTGCAGGGGAAGTAGAGATTGGAAAGAGCTACCGAGCGAATGGCGAGCCCGTAACGTAGCGAAAGGCGCCCAAATCCTAATTCCTTAATAAATAAATCCTACATATTATTTCCCTTCGATCCAGTTGGTGATTTCCTCATCCATGGGTTCAACACCACTTTTAAGATGCTTTACGTAGTTCCCATTCTCATCGATGAGGTATTTATTGAAATTCCAACTTACTTCAGAATCTTCTACCTTGTTCAGGTCTTTTCTGGTGAGGAACTGAAATACAGGACTCATGTCCGGACCCTTTACATCTATTTTTTCGAAAAGAGGGAAAGAAACACCATAGTTTTTTTGACAAAATTCCAATATCTCTGTATTGTTGCCGGGCTCTTGGCCCATGAACTGGTTACAGGGAAAACCAAGGATCACAAAATTCTTGTCCTTGTATTTCATATACAGATCCTGCAACTGGGCATACTGAGGGGTATAACCACAATGTGAGGCCACATTTACCACCATCACCTTTTTGCCTTTGAGCTGCGACATGTCGTATTGCTTCCCATTGATATCAACGGCCTTCAGGTCATGGAAAGATTTAACATCTCCCGATAGAAGGTTATTTTGAAGTCCTATATTATTCATAGGTTTGCAGGCAAAGAAGCTGGTTAGAAAAACAAATACGATTGACTTTATCATCGGTTTATTAAATTCTTTATTAATTTGTACAGCAAATATAGGGCAGTTGTTGAAATAAGACCCATTAAAAAATCTTAATGAAACTTAGTTTTTACGGAGCAGCGCAGGAAGTAACAGGGAGTAAGCACCTACTAACCACCGCAAAAGGCAAAAAGATCTTATTGGACTGTGGCCTGTATCAGGGACGCAGAAGAGATGCCGAGAAGAAAAATGCGCATTTTGGTTTCAATCCTCGGGAAATTGATTATCTCATCGTTTCACATGCACATATCGATCATACCGGTTTAATTCCTAAATTGGTAAAGGAAGGATTTAAAGGACCTATATATTGTACTCCAGGTACCCTTGACCTCAACAAGATCATGCTTCCCGACAGTGCACATATACAGGAAAATGATATCCGCTATGAGAACAAGATCAGGGAGAAGGAAGGAAAGAAATTATTAGAACCTTTATACGACCAGGAGGATGCTGAAAAGGCCTTAGCAATGATGATCCCGGTCCCGTTTTATACAGACGTTGATATTTCGGACGAAGTGAGCCTACGATATACTGAAAATGGGCATTTGTTAGGCAGTGGAGCCGTTAATCTAACCATACAAGACAATGGAAGTATCATTCGGTTATGCTATACCGGAGATATTGGGCGCCAAACAAATAGTATGCTCAAACTTCCGCAGCCCTTTCCCCAGGCCGACTATATCATTTGCGAATCCACCTATGGAGATCGTTTGCATGACGATGAGGTCTATAGTTTTCATGAGATCATCAAGATCATTACCGAAACCTGTATTGATAAAAAAGGAAAAGTGCTCATTCCAGCTTTTAGCATTGGTAGAACGCAAGAGATCATTTATGGATTGGATTACCTGAACAGTAATTTTCAGTTGCCAAACATACCTGTATATATAGATAGTCCTTTATCAACGAAAGGTACAGGCATCTTTAAAAACCACTTGGAGCTTTTTAACGATGAATTTCAGGAGTTTTTAAAACGGGATAAAAGCCCTTTTGATTTTCCTAATTTACGACTGATAGAATCCGTGGACGAGTCCAAAGCTTTGAATGAAAGCAAAGAGCCTTGCATTATCATCAGCGCCTCAGGGATGATGGAAGCTGGCAGGATCAAGCACCATGTATTCAATCATATTGAAGATCCGAATTGCACTGTTCTTATGGTAGGTTATTGTGAACCTTCAACCTTGGGCGGAAGAATAGCTGCAGGAGCTAAAGAGGTAAAAATATATGGTGAACTCAAAAGAGTGAATGCCAGGGTAGAATATATCCGTTCGTTTAGCGGACATGGAGATTATAAGGAAATGATCACTTTTTTGAGTTGCCAGCAGATAGAAAAAGTAAAACATATTTTCCTGGTACACGGTGACCTGGATGCTCAACACGCTTTTTCATCGCATCTAAACAGCGCAGGTTATAAATTTGTGGATATTCCGGCACCCGGAACAGAGATCACTCTATCGTAAAAATGACAAGTGTAAAAGCAATACAGACATTGATCAAAAAAGAATTCCAGCTGGAGTTCAGGAACAAGGTTTCCATTAGCTCCATGCTGTTATATGTAGTCTCCACTATTTTCATATGCTTCCAATCGTTTAAAGAAATTCCAGATGCCCAGGTATGGACAGCATTGTTATGGATCATTATTTTGTTTTCAGCGGTAAATGCGGTGAACAAAAGTTTTTTTGCAGAAAACAAAAGCCAGCAAATGTATTTTTACCTGCTCACTTCTCCTCAGAATATTATTATTGCCAAGATCATTTATAATGTTATTCTGATCAATGTCTTGGCCATGATCAGCTATATCATTTACAATACTGTGCTCAAAATGCCTGGAGAAGACAGCGGTTTTTCGGCACAATTATGGCTGGTACTAATGTTAGGGGCAACAGGCATTTCAAGCATTCTTACCCTGGTAAGTGCCATGGCCGCCAAAACCAATAATAACCTAGGTTTGATCAGCATCCTGGCATTCCCGGTGATGATCCCTTTGATCATTACCACTCTAAAAGCCAGCAAAAATGCAGCGGAGCTGATCTCTTTTTCGGCCAATGCCAAATATATCATTATGATGGGAAGTTTAGATGTACTTATCATAGCCCTTGCATTTATATTATTTCCTTACCTTTGGCGCGAATAAATCCTCTATAGCATGGGTAAACATTGGTGGAAAATTCTCATTTGCATTTTGATGCCTGTTTTATTGTACCTGGCTTGGACAAAACCAGTATCCACACAATCCATGCTCCACGAAACCATGCGTAATTTATACTTTCATGTTACCATGTGGTTGAGCATGTTTGTTCTGTTCATTGTTTCAGTGGTTAACTCCATTCTTTTCCTGCGTAAAGGAGATATTAAGTATGACATCCGTGCCCTCATGTCGGTTCAGGTAGGAATGGTATATGGAACGGTAGGTATTTTAACAGGGATGGTATGGGCCAACAATACCTGGGGAAAACCCTGGACAAATGATCCTCAGCTTAATTCAGCAGCCATTACCATGCTAGCCTACCTGGCTTATTTAATATTGCATAATTCTATTAGCGGAGAACAAAAGAAAGGAAGAGTGGCAGCGGTATATAATATTTTTGCATTTGTGCTCATGTTTATTTTACTGGGAATATATCCCCGACTCAATGAATCTCTTCATCCAGGTAAAGGTGACAATCCTGGATTCGGAAACTATAAAGATATATCTGGGTCCATGCGCTATATATTTTATGGTTCCATCATGGTGTGGACCCTAGTGGGTGTATGGATGTATACGATTAAGTGCAGGATGAAAAGAATTGAAAATGCTTTAAACGAAAAGTAATGATGAAAAAAATAGTTAGCGTTATTTTATTTTTATTCCCGGTTCTGACTTTTGCACAAACGGTGGATACCACAGGTGGAGATACATTGCAATTAGTAAACGCAACAAGAGCTTTTAAACAGGGTGATACAATCATCAATATATTAACCCTCAATATAGGTGTACAAGGTTATCAAATTCCTGAAGAATCCAGAAAGATCTTAAAGGCCAATGGGCTTGATATACTGGAAAAGGATACTGTTATTATAGATAAAAAAAATAAGCCTAGAACAAGAATAATAAAAGCATTGGTTGTACTAAAGGACACTTCCTTGATCAAAAAAGACTTTAGTTTTTTTATTAAGACCTATACGGATAATGATACGAACTACAGCAAAAAAGAATGGTTTGAAAACAAGGTGGAGATCAAGGTAAAGAACAACGATATTTATTATATTCAGGTTACTACCGATCAGATCGAAATGGCGAACAGGTTCCATATGGAAGGCAAGATATACGTTGTGGTAGCTGTTTCCATGATCCTATTCTTTACTATTATTTTTTACCTGGTCTATCTGGAAAGAAAGACCAAAAGGCTGGAAAAGCAGTTAAAGGATAAGTAATCTTAGGGTGGACCGCTGCGGGCTTCGCATTCTTGCCCCAATCATTTTTTATTGTAACTTAGTATTTCATGGAATCTCTATTCATATCCATTTATTTTCTAATAGCTGGTATATCGATCCCATCCGTTAATGGGTCAGATATACTACAAAAGAATGGAATACCTCCTGATACTATTCTGGGTGTTTACATGTGTCACTATTTAAGAACCATGCAATTTGGAATGGATGGAAATGGAAATTGCACTGCCTTTGATCTTCCATTTCCACAGTTAACCACCACAAGGATCGAGATATTTCCCGGGAACCAGCTGATCTACCATTGTTATGGTGATGAATCTAGAGGACTATATGATCCCTTCAAACATAAAGGGGACTACATCATGGCAACCGGAAAATGGGTCCAAAAAAAGGATACATTGCTGGTAGAATTTTTACATGAAACGGTTTACAAAAAGGGAGAAGGATCTTATGTTCTCCAGACTTATGATAGAATAGCTTTGGATTCAATTAATATGAAAAAATATGGCATGCATCCTCAACGTTACGCTACCTATATTTTAACTTCCGATTCATCCTTCTGCTTCCTGAATGACCAGGGACAGTTTGCTGGTTGTTACCTGAAAAACAATCCTGCACCCGAGGTAAAGAGACTCATACCAGAAAAAATTATTAACGTTAATGACATGAAGAACCGCAAAAACATAAAAAAACATGGCCAATAAATACAACTACAACCAGCATATGGACATCAAATACGATCACCTGGAAGTAATTGATGTCCCATCCATCGTAAATGAAAATAAAGAGAAATGGTTCAACCAAACCTTAACCCAGATCAACGATTCTGTAGCCCGGCTTGGAATTGTGGAGGGTGAATACCATTGGCATAAACATGAAAATGAAGATGAATTCTTTTTTGTACTCTCTGGTCAACTTTTTATCGAACTTGAAGATAAAACCATCGAATTGAATCCCATGCAGGGAACCACCATTACCAAAGGGGTCATGCACAAACCAAGGGCCCCTATTAAGACAGTGATATTAATGGTGGAGAGCAGTACAATAGATCCAATTGGCGAAGAAAAATAGCTGAAGGATTGAAGTTTGAAGAGTTTGATAAAAGTTTGAGGTTGTGAAGTATAACAACCTCAAACCACAAAGTGTCAAACTTCAAATACAATCTTAGGGCCTTGGATTTCTGTACCCGCCTGTATAAGCATCATAATCCCCAGCATGCACCTTGATCATGATCCCAAAGGCTTTGGCGGTTTTTACCTCCATTTTGCAAAAGAAGGCGGTATAGCATACGGGACTTTTTAAAACTGAAATGGATTGGGTTTCTTTTGGTGATTTACAGCTTACGCCCATCAAAGAAGGAGTTGTTGAAGAAATGACGAAACCATAACTACGTTCTGGGAATTTCAATTGCTTAGGCTGAAAATCCAATAAGTTGGTTTGAGCAGAGGCAAACGCCGCCCAGATCAAGGTTATGGAAACGATAAAGATGGATTTGAAGCCTTTCATACTTTAAATATACGAAAAAAAGTTTTAAAAGATTTTAATGATGTTTTTCGCAGACCTCCCTAAAAAAGGGTTTAATTTGAAACATAAATCAAGATAAATAATGAGGCATGGTAAAAGATAAGATCAAAAGAGGGGTAAGGATTTCACGTTACATAGTTTATAGAGAAACGTTGGTTGATTTTAAGGAGCATTTCTGGGCTTTTATAGGATCATTCATAGGAATAGGTTTGATCGCATATCTTCAAAGTAATTTCTTAGGGGTCAACGACAATCTCTTTTTAATTGGTTCATTCGGTGCATCGAGTGTATTGATCTATGGAGCCATTCAAAGCCCATTTGCCCAACCCAGGAACCTGGTAGGTGGCCATTTGGTTTCGGCAATTATCGGGGTGAGTATCAACTATGTTTTGCCGGATATCATCTGGATCACTGCTCCATTGGCAGTTTCATTGTCGATTGTTTGTATGCAGATCACTAAAACACTTCATCCACCAGGAGGGGCAACCGCTTTAATAGCGGTGATCGGATCCGAGAAAATAAAAGACCTTGGATTCTTATATATTCTTTCTCCGGTGCTCACAGGCTCATTGATCCTCTTAATCGTAGCTTTGATCTTTAATAATATTACCGCCAACAGACATTATCCCACCAATAAAAAGTATACAAAGATCATCCGAAAAGTTTTTTCGAGCAGAAAGGATTAAGGGATTATTCCGTTTCCTGTTCAGCCGACTTGTCCAATTTAAAGGAAAAGTTACGCTGGCTGATATAGCTAAATATGGCTACAATAATGGTAGTAACTACCTTTGCCAAGGTTGGGTAGAAATAAAGCACTTCAACAAATAATTTCAGGAAACCGTAATTCATCCCAAGGATCACCATGACCAAAACAGCATACCTGAAGAACTGGATCCGGCCCCTGAGCTGGGAATCGGGAAAAACGATGTATTTGGAAAGTATAAAGCCCAAAGGGAATGTAATGCAAAACCCACAGATAAAAGCCATGATATGGGGTGAAATGTTGAACAACCGGAGAAATGATATTTCCTCGCCATGCAAAAGATAATGATAGCTGCAATAATAAATGGCTATATCCAAAAGAGTATTGCTGCTTCCACAGGCCAAATACCTGAATGTATGGCGGGGCATAAGTTTGGCAAATGGAGGATAGAAAAAATCCACCACTTTTAAAATGATATCCCTAACTTTTCTGAGCAGTTCCTTCGCCATTGGCTGCAAAGATAAGAGGATTTAGGTAATTGGGAATCAGTGCTACCCCTTATTTCGCCAACAGGTCATATCCGGAATTACCTATATTTGGGTTATGAAATCAGCCGTTATATCAATAACTCTATTGTTTGTTATAGCGATTACCGGTTGTGGTAAATTCAAGGCCGGTACCAATGAAATTCCTCCTGATGAAGTGATCCGCAGACATTTTCTATTGTTGAATGAAAAAAATGTGGATGGCGCCGAGTCATGCATTGTGCCCGACAGAAGAAACCAGATCAATTGGGACTTAGAATCAGTGGAATATAGAAAGCTTATTTCTCTGCATGAAGATACAAATGAGGCGGTATTGAAGAGTTATATGGAAACAGGTAGAGGCACACTAATCAATTCATTTAGCGTAAAAGTGTTTCAGGTTGTCTTCGAGGTGAAATGTAAAGAAAAACAATGCTCTGGTCTTACAGATGGTGAATATACGTGGAACTATTTTCTGGTTAAACAAACCGAGGAATCTCCATGGCTCATCGATGATTGGGGAATATAACAATCAATTAATCTTGATTCTCATCTTTTTTTCGAACATTTGAGGAAATTTTTAAAGTATGAGATCATCCAGGATATCTATATGGCTATTGTTTGTATTTGCTCATGCTATCTTGAGTGCTCAAAACCTGGATGTGCTCAATATTCATCCTGATCTGGTTCCACTGCTTGATAAAAACATGGCGCCTTTCTATCATGGTGTTGCCTCTGGCGATCCAACTCAAAATTCAGTCATTATTTGGACAAAAATCACCTTACCTGTTTCAAAAAAAATAGCCCTGGTCAATTGGGAGGTATCCAAAGATTCATCCTTCAAAGAATTGGTGAATTCGGGTAAATTGATGACCACTGAGCAAAAAGGTTATTCAGTAAAAATCGACGTAACGGGGTTACAAGAAAATACAAGATATTATTACCGGTTTTCATATGGAAATACAAGATCCATTATCGGCCAGACCCAAACCTTACCCCAAAATCCTTCTCAGTTTTCAATTGCTTTTGCATCCTGCTCAAATTATGAATGGGGTTTTTTTAATAATTACCGGTTAATTGCTGAAGACAAAGAAGTAGCCCTGGTGGTGCATCTGGGTGATTATATCTATGAATATGCACCCAATGTATATGGTGATACCTCCATAGGTCGGGTGAATGTTCCAGCTAAGGAAATCACCAGTCTCTATGACTATAGGACACGTTATGGCCTATATCGGTTGGATAAGGATCTTATCAAACTTCATCAGATGAAACCCATGATCACCACATGGGACGATCATGAGATCGCAAATAACGGATATGTGGAAGGTGCCCAAAACCATCAGGTGGAGGAGGGTGATTGGCTCACCAGAAAAGCAGATGGAAAAAAAGCTTATTATGAATGGATGCCTGTAAGAGACAATACCTATCATGAGCTATACAGGTCATTTAAGTTAGGAAATCTCATGGAATTGATCATCCTGGATACAAGAATTGCTGGTAGGACCAAACAGGTAGATGTAGAATCAGATCCTCTGTTTATGGACACTTCCAGGACCATTCTGGGAAAGGACCAATACAATTGGTTGTTGACCGAACTGAGAGATCCATCTACTGGCTGGAAGGTCATTGGGAACCAGGTGCCTTTTGGTCCTCTTTTTCAACCTGATTTTAAAGGTAGTGCCAATAAATATATGGATGGTTGGGATGGATATCCATACGAAAGAAAAAAGCTGATCAAAACTATTCAAAAAGAAGACTTAAAAAATATTGTTTGGATCACTGGAGATTATCATTGCTCCTTTGCTTTTGAAAATGACCTGGAAGCAACGGCTGATCAAAAAGACAATGCTTCGGTTGAATTTGTGGTAACCAGTATTACGTCTGCTAATGATGATGAATGGGTATCACAAGATACAGCCATCATGGCTCAGAAAGATTACCTGAAATTCAATCCACATTGCAAATATGTGAACAATGTGGATCATGGATACATTGTTGTTAAAATAGAACAGGATAAGATCACTTCCAGTTTTTATTATGTCGATACGGTGAAAAAACGATCTGCGGTTAAGAAGAAAGGAAAAACTTTTGTTGTGTATAAAAACAAGGCTATATTACAGGAAGAAAAATAGTCCCTACCCTGTTTAGAGGATATCTATCATTACTTGTTCACCACAGCAGATCTATTAAAGATCACTCCATTCATAGTGATTTGATCATCCTTCACATATACCCATTGCTCGTGGTTTTCATAAGAAGGATCTGATTTTTCAACGATAAATTCTATCAACAAGGAATCACCCTTGCTCTCTTTTAATTTCATTCTACCACTTTCTGATATGGGTGGATAACCGGTCATAGAATAAAAATTCCCTTTAAACGTATATTCCAAATACCAGGAGTGGCCCTCTCCCTGGTCACCAGCAGCAGTCCATTTACCTTCCATCTTCTTGAATGGACTGGTTGGGTGCGAACATTCCACCCAAAAAACATTTGACAGGCATATGAGGGATATGAGAAGAAATTTATTCATTACTCTCTTTTATTAATCGATAAGTGGCATGATGAATTACATTAAACACACGGTGAACGACCTGGTCTCCAATAAACATATCCTGTTCCTCTACCACCCATTCTCCGGTTATCTCCACTTTTTTTCCAAGATACAAATCCGCGTCCCATTCGGTCATTTGTTCAAGGGGTAGATAATAGGTTGAATAATCATCCGTCTCAATAAAAGCCCCTGGATTGGCATTCCTTGCTATTCCTTTTACTGTGATAACCTTACTTGAATAGATGCTATCCTTGTCCAAAAGACTTTCAAAAAGGTTGGTTTCCATCAACGCTGCTATACTTAAACCGGCGGTATCTATGTTCGCATTATACTTGTGATAATAATCCTCTGCCCCATCGTAATAATCATTGCAGTGGGAATAAGTAATTCCTGTTCCAACCAAAATCATGAATAGTATAAGCAACCGTTTTTTCATATATTTACGCTAGCTAGTATGGCTTTTCCAAATATAACCTAATCCATGCGATATTTAATCACCTTTCTGCTAAGTTTTTTTACCGTTTGTGGAAGTTTTACTTCTGCTCTAACTGCTCAGAAAGACCATCTGAAAGTATACTTCGACTGGAATGATACCCTTCCCCCCTTTTTTATTAAAACTCAAAATGAATCTAACGACAGTCTACAATTTGAATTTACTATCCAAACGGTTGGCGTTTTGAAATCAAGAAACCCCATTTTCTACCTTCCTGATTCTGGTTCTTACTCTGTTTTTGTAAAAGCATTTGATAAAAAAGGGGATCTGGTAGCAGAAGAACTGCGTTTTTTGAAAACGGACCTGAAGGATACCCTCCTATTCTATTCCCCCAATTACTATGGGGGCTGCGGAGGTGGAGATATCATGGAAGTAAAGATCCTTGGTGAATTTACCGATTTCCATTTAATGGTCTTCAATCGTTGGGGACAAATATTGTTTGAATCATGGGACTACCAAAAACAATGGAACTTTAGGACCGAACCCATTCATTCATCACAGGAGAATTATGTGTACAAGGTTGATTTTACAAGCTATACTGGCAAGCACCATGAAGTGATAGGGCATTTTACCGTGGTCCAATAATATTTGGCATAGTTTTTATATATTTATTCCTTCAGTTTTCACACCTTAATTTCTTTTTGATATGAAACGGAACTCAATATTTCTACCCTTTATCTTATTGTTATTAATTACATCCCCTTTGTTTTCGCAAGCACCAGCCTGGGAAGCTATACTGGGAGGTACCATCAACTGGCAACGCATCACTCCCTATGGTACGCTGATCGTTTCTACTTCCGAAGGGATCAAAGGTGTTGACCCTCAGAATGGGAGCATCTTGTGGACCACTAAACCCTCTCTGGGAGCTGCTCCTGAAACCTCTTTTAAAATGATCGACAATACTCCTTTCTTTAGTGTACAGTCTGGAGATGGCAGCAATGAGGATTTTTGCATTATAGAATCATTCGATGGTGCACAGGTATTTTCTTCGATCGATGCGGGCTTACAAAAAGTGAATTCAAGGTATTTTCTTCACCTATCGGGGACCATACTAGTATTAGGTTCCGAATTCGGTTCAAAATCCCCGCAGGTATATATGATTGACATGGCCACTGGTAAAAGGATCTGGGACAAACGAGCTGATTTTGGGATCGTAACTGCCTGTAAAGATTTGGGGAAGAATGAATGTATCGTAACAACAGGATTTTTTATCATTAAAATGAACGTAAGGACCGGTGAGGAGATCTGGAAGAAAGCCATTGATCCGAAGTACGATAACATGTCGGGCTTGATGGAATTATTTGATAAAGGGTCGGCCGAATTTTTAAATCCCGATCAGATCACTGCCGCAATCTTAACTACACCTTTAAGTCCAAATGGAGTATATGTAACCGTTCAGGCAACCAATAAAAAACAGGTAACCGATTCTCAAGGCAAAGTAACCACCCAGGTTACGATTGAAAGACATTATATGGGTTTTGAGATCAATGATGGATCCGCTCTTTGGCCGGCTTTAAAAACAATGCCGGGGCCTGTAGGACTGCTTTATGCTGGACAGGAAGGTTTAGTGGTGGCTGTTGGTGAATATCCGAAGAATGTGCCCAACCTTGTCCAAACATCTGGAATGGATGTACATTGTTTTGATTATGAAACAGGCGAGGGGAAATGGGGCAAAAAAGGAAACGGGATCAATATCCGCGGTGGGGTGCTCAGGACCATTGCTCCGATGGATGATGGATTGTTATTGGTTTCGGGCAGGGATAATAATTTTACTGATATGGTAGATCCAGGCACAGGCACATCGGTGGTTGATAAGGAGGTGAAGGTAAATGGTCAGGTAGAATATGTGAGCAAAATCGGGGCAGGTATTTTATACGCAACCAACGAGGAAGTGAACATAGTTAACTTTAATGAGGGAAAAAAGGTGTTGGAAAAATCCTTCAAGGCCAATTCCCAACTTATGATTGAAACGGCTGACGAGATCATTGTATTTAATTTAAAGGATAAGATCTTATACAAAGTGGATGCATCAAGTGGTGCAGCCTCTCCGCTCTCTGCTGAAATTGAATGGGAAGGAAAAGACATGGCAACTAAACTTGAAAAAAGACCTGAAGGATATTTGATATCCGGCGACCAGAATATGGTATTGGTTGATGATGGAGGGTCGGTTATCTACAACAAATATTTCCCGGCACCGGTAGATAATGGTTGGAAGAAAGCTTTGTATTGGGCGAATGCTATTTTTTCTGCTTATGCTTCCTTGGTCTATTCAGCCAACGCCGGATTATATGGGGCCGTTTCCCAAAACATTAAGGTAGCTACCGTGGGTGATAAGATGGCCAAAGATATTACCAAGAAAATTGCAGATGCATACGGAGATGCATCCAAAAGCAGCTTCAAATACTCGGTAAAAATGGTAGAAAAAGCACTTCAACGTTACAATGCTACGCAGCAGTCCAACGATTTTACTTTTATCCTTACAACTGTTGATAAAAAAACGGCACAACTTATTCGGGTGCATAAAAAATCCGGTGAGATTGTGAATACCATTCCACTTGACAAAGACAAAACTCCTATGTATGAGTTGGATGGATTAGACAACCGGGTTTTTTACAAGTCTGCTTCAAATAAGATAGAAGGTTATCAATATTAGATAGGTGCCTCCCCCGAAGTACGAATAAAACCCTACGAACCTACGAACTACGAACCGCTCCAGACAAGGTTCGCAGTTCGTAGGTTCGTCCCAATTCGTACTTCGGTGTAAACAAATCGTACTTCGATGTAATAATATATATTCAACACATGTCTCAACAACAGGACCTCATCCATATTCTTTTACAAGGTCAGTCCAGAAATACGGTAGATGAAACCCTTATTTGGGCAGGTGACAATCCATCCAAATTTAAAATACTGGTAGAGATCATATCAGGTAATCTGGACCAGCCTATACGCGACAGGGCTTCCTGGGCATTGAGTTATATTGCGGTTGACCATCCTGAATTACTCAAATACCATTGGGACACTTTTACAAAATTATTATTGAATAAAAACACGTCGAGTCCTATCAAACGCAACTTGGTGAGATTTATGCAGGAAGTGATCATACCGGCAAAATACCATGGTCAAATTACCACGCGTTGTTTTGAATTGGTGAATGATAACCAGGAAGATATAGCGATCAGGGCCTTTGCACTCACCGTATTGGCCAATATGGTTGATCTCTATCCGGAGCTGGCCAATGAGTTGAAAAACAGCATTGAAGAACTGATGCCATACGCAAGTGCAGGATTAAAGAACAGGGCGGGAAAATTGCTACAAAAACTTGAAAAGAAATGGTAAATTGGTTCATTGAATCACCCTGTATGTTGAATGTTGAACAAGCAGCTAAAGAAAGTTTGCTAAAATACTATGCAACTAAAAAATATCCTCATCAACCCAAAATTGATATAGACAATATTCGGGTGCAGGTGGAGAATTTTGAATGGAGTACGGCAGCTTATAGAATAGATCTTTTCTTCCTTCATCAGCGACCATCTTTTATTCCTTATCATCAAAACTTCTGGATGGCACATCAACTGTTTATGAAAAAAGACGGGGTGGTGATCAAGCATGAACAGGTTTACACTTCCTGGGCGGTACATTCCGACCCTGAATTGAGAGATGAAAAAAAATCCAAGCATGAATTGGTGGGTTTCTTTCCAGGAAATTATTATTTCAAAAAAGAGTTGGATTTCATCGACCAGGTATTGAGATCCAAAAAAACGGTGATCAAAGGAAAAACAGGGATTTTCTTTACTCCCGAAATACAGTTGGAGTTTAAAAATGGGATAGCTGACCTGGAAAAATCAGAAGCATCTATCGTCCAGCAAGCAGATGGCTATACCATTCATCTAGAGGCTGAAAAGTACCATAACAAAGAACAAACACTCATTGGCCTGCATATGCACAATATGCAATTTAAAATATTCAATAACCAGGATATCTCTCAGGTCACCACTTACCAGCGACCTATGTATGGACTTTGTTAAAAGACATTTTTTGAGGGTTATCAGATCCGGAACGATATACATTTTATCAAAACCATCGTAAAATCAACGCTTATCGCCTGATTATTTATTGAACCATCATTCTTTTGAGGTGTATCAACATTATACTAAACGAAATTCAGCCATCGTTTAGCTACACGTTATGAGAAAATCCAATTTATAAACCCGGTCCGCACGGAGGACCCGGGCAGACCACAAAAAAACGAATATGAAGCAACGATCCAAGTACCTATGCCTGGTATTAACAGCCGCATTTATTGTGGGATGTGCAGGTAAAATCGAAAAGAAAAGTGAAGAAAACGAAAAGATCCAGCAAGTTCAAAATCAACAAATCGCGCCACAGAGCCCCCCACAAACCGTTAATGATAACAAACAAGCCAAGCTTAAAACAGAAGGTGTGGTAATGTATAATTGTGTGGTGGCAGATGCCTGCATGAGCAGCACGGGTTATTACACCCAAGAGCCTCAACTATATTCTGGTGATCAATATATGGAATATGAGGAAAACCAGTTTTTAATAGTAAAAGATGCAGCTCTATCCACATTCGCAATTGATGCAGATGGTGGAGCCTATTCAAATATGAGACGGTTTCTATATTTGGGACAAACGCCTCCCAAGGAATCAGTGAGAATAGAGGAATATATTAACTATTTTACTTTTGATTATCCTGAGCCTTCAAATGGAGAAACTGTATCACTCAATTCCGAAATCTCCTCGTGCCCATGGAACACCAACCATCATTTGATGAGGATAGGGATCAAAGGGATGTCCATCCCTGAATCGCAGACGGTGAATTCAAACTTTGTGTTTTTAATAGATGTTTCAGGTTCGATGGATGACCCTAATAAACTGGAACTGTTAAAATCAGGATTCAACCTAATGGTGGATGGATTGAAAAAAACAGATAAAGTGGCCATTGTTACCTATGCCGGTGAAGCCGGTGTTTTATTGGAATCAACCAGTGGAAGTGAAAAGAAAAAAATCAAAGAAGCTATTGATAAATTAGGGGCAGGTGGATCAACCGCCGGTGCCGCAGGTATTATAACCGCCTATGAAATTGCGTTGAAAAACTTTATTAAGAATGGGAATAACCGTGTTATTCTGGGAACGGATGGCGATTTTAATGTTGGTACTTCTTCAACAGATGAGCTCATTAAGCTTATTGAAGAAAAAAGAGAAAGTGGTGTTTACCTTACCACCCTGGGTGTTGGAACAGGCAACCTAAATGAACATATGATGGAACAATTGGCCGATAAAGGAAATGGCAATTACGAATACATTGACAATGCCCGCCAGATCGAGAAAATCTTTGTAGAGGAAAAATCGAAATTTTATACGGTAGCCAAAGACTGTAAGATACAGGTGAAATTCAATCCTGAACTGGTACAATCTTATAGGTTGATCGGATATGAGAACCGTGCCTTAAATAACGAGGACTTTGAGGATGATAAAAAAGATGCCGGTGAGATTGGCGCCTCCCAAACAATAACAGCCTTATATGAAGTAGAATTAAAAACAACTGAGCCAAATGCTCCGTATGCCAATCTTGATTTCAGGTATAAATATCCAGGCGATGTAAGAAGCAGGTTGATCAGCCATCCTATACAATACAAACCGGTGAGTATTTTCAAATCTACAGAAAACATGAGGTTTTCTGCTGCATTAGCTGGATTTGGTTTGATTGTAAAGGAATCTAAGTACAAAGGCAGGATCGATAAAAAAATGGTGCTTGACCTGGCCAATAGTGCACATAGCTTCGACCCTCATGGATATAGGGCGGAGTTTATTTCACTCTTGCAGTTGGTGAGTATTTAAGCTGATTGTTAAAGTTCATAAAAATCCACAAAAAAAATACGGCCTAGAAAAAGGCTGAAGGAACAATATTATTTTCGGGTACTCATTCAATAAATGATGTGTACCCGAAAAATATTGTTGATCTCCTCGCTGATTATATACAGCCTTCATATTGCTGCACAGAATACAAGTATGAAGGTAGAACCTTTTATGCCCGAACTCATCGCCAGCCATCCCAACGTGAGGGATCTTTGCTATACCGATGATGAGATCTATTTCACGATACAAAGCTATCAGGAGGAATTTTCTTCCATTGTATTCTTGAAAAAGGAAAAAGGTAAATGGGCTAACCCGCAGATCGCTTCTTTCTCGGGTAAATATTACGACCTGGAACCTTTTATGAGCAACGATGGCCTGCGCTTATATTTTGCATCCAATCGACCTACCGATTCATTGAGCACAGAGGTGAAAGATTTTGATATTTGGTATGTGGAAAGGACCACATTAAACGGAAACTGGTCAAAGCCTAAAAATATAGGTGAACCTGTTAATACCAAATACAATGAATTCTTCCCTTCGCTGGCCAATAATATGAATCTTTACTATACAAGTGATCGATCGGATTCAAAGGGAAAAGATGATATTTTTTTATGCTCTTATTTAAACGGATCCTATCAATATCCAATATCATTAAGTGATTCTATCAATACCGGGGGGTATGAATTCAACGCATTTATTGCTCCAGACGAATCCTATATTATTTATACCGGGTATAATAGGAAAACAGGTTATGGAAGTGGCGATCTATACATTAGTTATCATGATGGAAAAGGAAATTGGACAGGCTCCAAAAACCTGGGCCTTGAAATCAATTCTGATAAAATGGACTACTGTCCATTTGTGGATATAAAAAACAACATCCTTTATTTTACCAGCAAACGAAGCAAAGTGAAACGATCCTTCGACAAGGCGCAGACCATGTACGAACTCCAAAAAGAATTTAACCAGTATGAAAACGGTTTAAGCCGGATATATCAGGTCCCGATCAAAAGGCTGCTCCACTAGTTTTTATTAGCAATGATGTAAGTATAGGCCATGCAATAACAAAAGAATATTTGTATTTTGTGGCTTCAACTGCTTAGCTATATCAAAAATTATCCATGGACCTGGAAACCTGCATGAAATACTTAAATTTCGTGGCTGGAGAAGCCGATCGCTACTTAAAAGGAGGAATGATCAGGGATGAATATGTGGTTTCTTTAACCAACGACCTGGATAATTTTAAGCTAAAATCAAAAACCAGTGATCTACCTGATTGGATAAAAGTCGAGATCTCACGATTGGATTTCGATTATAATTTTAGAAAGGTAAATGCAGGGTTTTGGTTGCTGATCATGGCCTTTTTAACCATAGGTCTTTCCGCATTATTTATCTATAGTGCCAATCAATCAAAAAGAAAAAAATTATTGGAAAACATCCGTAATCAAACCAGCTCTTTGCTCATAAAAATAAAGATGAGTGCCTGATCATCGCACTTTGATCAATGGCACATATTGCTTGAGAATGCTTACCTGGTCTGCAGGTGATTTTCCGACCAACATGGATTTTTTGCCCACATGTATTTCAGAAGGAAGCATTTGTAAAAGATTGATAATATAATTTGCCTTTACAGCAAAAGCTACATTATCGGCATTCACCAATTTTGAATTCACCACTCCAATCACATTCCCATCCAGATCGAACAAAGGTCCACCACTATTGCCAGGCTGTACCGGAACACTTATCTGATAGGCCAGTAATTCCCCTTTAAACCCACTTCTGGCATTGATGGTACCCTCGGTGAACTTGAGCTCGTTGCCCAATGTGCTCATGGCATAGGGATATCCCAACGCATAAACATTTGATCCAACGGAAGCAAGATTGGTTTGAAGGATAAATGGAATGTATTCATATTTTTTAAAGGTGGAATCCGTTACCTTCAATACGGCCAGGTCCGATTTTTCATCTGTTATCATTACCTCACAACGATAGGAGATCCAGCTTCCATCCCTGATCACATCCGCTTCAATTTCTGTTGCATCATCCACTACGTGATAATTGGTAACGATATACCCTTCCGTACTTACCATAAATCCTGAGCCGGAAGATCTCCATGGCTTTTCAATTTCTTTTGAATCAATATCGGCTGAAACAAAAGGCGAATTGATCTCTGTTTTGATATTTAGCTCCGATACCTGAATGGCCTCTTTGTCGTCCACAAAAAATCCCAGGTAATCACCCTGTAGATCAGTAGCTGCTCTTTTATAGATCACTGTGTTTTTACCGAGGTATTTTAAGGTATCCTTATAATGTGAAACCGAAATTTCGTAGAGGTCAGCTGAATTTCCTCCCTTTGATTTATATCCAAAATTATAGTTATAGTTACTCGAGGTAATAGAACCTTCAGTAACTATATTCTTTTCACCCGCTATTATGGAACCGATTTGGTAATTACCCTGTGGATCTATAATAAAGAACTCATAATTTTTGGCATCCCTATAAGCAAAAACAAGTCCACTTTTCTTTTTTGATTTTTTGTTCTTATGCACAAGGTCCAAGTCAATGCGGAAGAATTTAGCATAATCAAGCGCCTTAAAATATATTTTACAACCTCCTTTGGGGCCTGCTTTTACCAAAAGCCCTTGTTTTTCATTGAGATGCGTGCTAAAACCCATACTGTCTTTTTTCTCATTGAATCCTTTTACATCCGCATACGAATCTAATCTATAATCAGAACCTGAAGAATAATAGGATTTATCATCATCTCCCAGGATAGATGCCATCGTATAATCGTAATACCACTTCTTTTTAAAGGTCGACGGTATCTTGAATTTATACATATCCTGGCTCGTACATTCTCCGTATTTATTACAATAGATAGATTGGGTACCTACCACATATCCATCATCCAGTACGGCATAGTTTTTCAGCAATCCATTGTCGTACCATTGCAAAAAGAGTCCATCAACAATACCCATCCGGTAGGTAAACTGGTATTTCAGGTTGCCGTTGTCGTACCAGCCACTGGTAGGACCATTGATGGTGCCATTTTGGTAATAGGCTGTTTTTTTCTTTTTACCATTGGGATAGAACCAGGTACACTGCCCCTGGTAACTATTATCTTCGGGATTGTTTTTATTATAATTAAAAAACTGTCCTTCCCATTCGGGCTCTCCATTCACATAAAATTGCTTCACCATGCCAGATGGTTTGCCTGCATTGTCATAATTGATCACCCTATAATAAATAGCTACTGATGAATCACATTGCTTGCGATCCTTTCCTAGGAATTCTTTAGTGGTTTTTTGGGCAAAAGCAATAGAGCAGAGAGAGAAAATGCACAACAAGTATATCTTTTTCATAATCAATAACGCTGAAAATTACATGTATTCAACGCTGCAAAGTATGAAATGGTACATTAATAAATAAAAAAAAACGTTAGAAAATGATGGTTTTTTAGGAATGATATAACTACCGTTTGCTACCCAACTGCTCGTATGGTGGAGTGCTTTGCAGCTCCTACCCTCCTGGCAACCATCTGCAGTAGTAGTAAAATGGAGTATCGAACTTAAACGGGGTTTAATATGCCAGCAGCTTTGTAATGGCCATTCCTACCTTTTCCGCATTAGGCAGCAAGGTATGTTCCAACGTAGAATTTAATGGAATGGCAGGTGTAGTGCCGCTACCCAAAGATTGAACCGGAGCATCCAGATGCTCAAAACATTGTTGTTGAATTCTACCACTCAGGGCCTCGGCAAAACTATTCTTCAATACTTCCTCCGTGAGTACCAAGCATTTATTATGTTTTTTCACCGAATCGTAAATGGCTTCTTCGTCAATTGGATTTAAGGTCCTAAGATCCAGTACTTCTACCCTACCTGGAAACTTTTTAGCCGCATTTTTTGCCCAATAAACTCCCATTCCATAAGTAATGATCGTGCAAGTATTTCCTTTTTTAATTTCATCCTCATTCGCTTGCAATGCAATCCTCGCTTTGCCAAACGGAATGATATAGTTTTCATCAGGTTCGATGGTCTTAGCCTCTTCCGTTCCTTTTAGTTTACTCCAATACAATCCCTTATGTTCAAATATAACCACCGGATTGGGATCGTAATAGGCTGCTTTTAAAAGTCCTTTCAGGTCTGCCCCCGTGCTTGGATACGCTACCTTTACTCCGTGGATATTAAGCACCACCGATTCCACACTGCTGCTATGATAAGGGCCTCCGCTTCCATAAGCACCAATAGGTACACGCAGGATCATACTCACCGGGTATTTCCCGTTGCTTAAATAATTACTCCTGCTTACCTCGGTAAATAATTGGTTCAAACCTGGCCATATATAATCGGCAAATTGCACTTCGACAATGGGTTTTAAACCTACAGCACTCATTCCCACTGTGCTGCCTACTATAAACGCCTCCTGAATGGGTGTATTAAATACCCGATCATCACCAAACTGACCTGCCAATGTTGCTGCTTCTCTAAATACACCACCCAATCTACGACCTACATCTTGTCCATAAAACAAACATTCCAAATGGGTCGACATGAGTTCGCGAATGGCAAACAATGCACTATCGACCATAACGGTTGGTTGTTTGCCCACAGGTTCTCTTTCCCCCTTCTCCATCAATATAGGTGTTGGCGCAAATATATTTGTCATGAGGTCTTCCGGATGTGGATCCTCTGCTGCTATGGCTTTTTGGTAATCGGATTCCACCTCTTCAATAGCATTTTTGCTAATGGTGTCCAGTTCAGCCTCCGTAAAACCAATTTTACGCAAGTGATCCTTCAATTTAGGATATGGATCTCTTTTGGCCTGGCTTTCCAAGTCGTGCCTGTACCACTCCTTTCTAACCCCGCTAGTATGGTGGTTTAAGAGGGGAACTTTAGCATGGACTAAAAAAGGACGCCTTTCTGCCCGTACTTTGTTCAAAACCTGTTGAAAACTCATAAAGGATTCAACAAAATCGGTACCATCTATTTGCACCACTTCAAGGCCCTTAAACCCCTTCGCATACTCCGAAGCATCATTCACCCTGAACTCTGACGCATGGGCAGAGATATCCCACTCATTATCTTGTATTAAATATATGATTGGCAGCTTTTTAAGGACTGCCATTTGAAATGCTTCTGATATTTCCCCTTCGGTTATAGCGGCGTCACCCAAAGAACAAATAGCTACTGGGTATTTTCCATCCTGATAGGTGGCCAAGCCTGTTTTTTCTTTGTATTGTAATCCCAATGCAATTCCGGTGGTAGGAATTGCCTGCATGCCAGTAGCTGAGGATTGATGAATGATCCTTGGTTTATCAGGATCATTTAACGAAGGATGACAATAATAGGTCCTACCTCCACTAAAAGGATCTGCACGTTTAGCCAATAATTGAAGCATACAATCATAGGGCTTCATGCCAATGCCTAACAAAATACTATCATCACGATAATAGGGTGAAATAAAATCCTGGGGTAAGAGCTGCAAAGATACCGCCAACTGGATCGCTTCATGTCCGCGACTTGTAGCATGCACATATTTAGACGTAACAGAGGTATTTTTCTCATAGATCTCTGCCATGGCCTTGGCTTGATTCATCAAGCTCCATGCTTTTAAAAGAATGGCCTTTTCTACAGTGGTTGAAGGTTGGTTAATATTGATCTCTTTGATAATTGACATTTCTATAACTCAATTCAATTGTTGCAAATGTAATGGAATAAAGGTAAATATAATCATAGCTTAATATCCACGATTGATGGCTCACAAAGGATGGCTTATATAGGTTGGATGGTTCGAATATTAGACCATTTAATCCGTAAGCCAATATTTCTGAACCCAAATTAAAGTACTTATTATAAGATATTTAAGTTTAAATATTTTGTAGGTTTTACACAAACCATATAATTCTACACGTAATATATTTGGATTTGAGGCTATCAGGGATTCAGAACTGGATTTACCTTTGACTTAAACTTAAAAACACAACAACATTATGCAAAAAAGAACATTAGTAATCGTTGCCGCTATCGCGGTTTTATTAGCATCCTGCTCACCAGCACAAGTTGCTTCAGGCACATTCACCGGAAGTTATTCTGCATCTGGAGTTCCAAGTACAAGTGGAACTGCAACCGTTACGGTAAGTGAAAATGGAGCCAATGCAGTAAATATTGTAGCTTCTTCATCTGGTAATCCCGACATTACAGCCAACAATGTTGCTGTTACCAAAATTGCCATCCCTGGAATTACTCAGGTATCTTTTAGCCTGGGAGGTGATGTGGATGTTGACGGCTATGTAGTAGAAACAGCAGGTATCAAAACCATTTCCGTTTCAATCGACAACAATATAGATACAACTTATATTTCATTCTCCGGAACTAAGTTATAATCCCCGTTTAAGACACTCATTCAAGCAAAAGGATCTTCCGATCGGTCATTGGCCTGGGAGGTCCTTTTCTCAACTCTGTAAACAAACACCTAGTGTGGGACCAAACATTTCGGGCTGGGAGGCCGTGTGTTTGGTCTTTTTTTCCCGTTCTTTAAAATAAAAAAAGAGCATACCATATTTTTTCTGATATTTGTGAAACACAATCAACTAACTCATGAAAAAGCTCTTGATCATTACTTCAGCCCTGGCCCTTGGTTTTTTAGCGGCATGTACTCCTGCTCAATCTGTATCCGGAACGTATACCGGAACTTATAGCGGTTCAGGAATGCCTGTTAACTCAGGAAACGCCACGGTTGTTATTTCGGAAAATGGTGCAAACAATGTACATATGGTAATACAATCAAGTGGGAACCCGGATTATACTGCTAGTAACGTAACGGTTGTAAGGACCAGCATTTTTGGTATTACTTACTATAGTTTTAACCTGAATAATTATCCGTGGACCGTAAATGGTGATTGGTTCGAAACAAGTAGGGAACTGGACTTTACACTCACAAATGATACTTCGTTCTTTAATATTCATTTTACAGGAATAAAATAACAGAGGATCGGTTGATTCTCACATTTTAAATGCTAAATTTGCGATTAAATTTGAACTCAAAACAATTATTTATGAAAAAAATTACAGCCTTTTTTATTGCAGCAGGGATTCTTTTTATGGTATCCTGCGAAACTGCCAGTATGAAATCAGAAGGTAATTATAGTGGTACCTATACTTACCAATCTAACAATACCCCTGGGACTGCCAATGTGATCAAAGCCACTGATAATACCGTGAATCTGACAGTTAGTGTTCCTAGCATCAGTATTAACTCAACTGCCAGTGCCGTTAACGTTGCCATAAGTGGTGACAATGTTACCTTCAGCTTTACCGGTACAGGAACTGCTGATGGAACGATTACTGCCTTGAGTGGAACACTTACTGGAAGTACTTTGACTTTCTCTTCTACTATTTACTATTTTGGATTTCCAGTTGGTTTCGCATTTACCGGAACTAAGTAGTAATAAATACCCAATATTTGAATAATAAATAAGCAGTGCCAACCAGCACTGCTTATTTTATTTGAAGTAAAAATCAATATATTTGTATAAATCTGTTTAAACATAATACTATGAAAAAAATACAATTGTTTTTAATTGCAGGGTTTCTATTGGTCCTGGCCTCTTGTGCAAAACCATCTGAAAAAGCGGCAGGGACTTATAATGGAACAGCTACCGTTAATAGCACCAATTATGCCGGTACATGTACCGTAACTGCGAATGGTGATAATATGGTGAACATGACCATGACAGCCAACAGCGTTACCTATAGTGTAAATGGTGTTTCTGCTTCTCTTTCCAATGATGTGGTTACATTTAGCTATACTTCTTCCTCCACTACTTCAGGTGATATTGTTGCTGTAAGCGGAAATGTAACAGGAAATACCATTACCCTTGCTATTACCATCATGTTATCAAACCCTACTACTTATCCCGTTTCATTTTCGGGCACCAAGTAGTCCATACTTTTATAACTATAAGTAAAACAGCCCTTTTCAGGGCTGTTTTTTTTTTAGGCATAGAACTTGTATATTGGTTGGGCTAAATGTAAAACTATGAAGAGAATCCAATTGTTTTTATTGGCCGGGATCGTTGTGTTCATGGCCTCTTGCCAAACTGTGGCAGAAAAAGTATCCGGTAATTATTCTGGCACCTACAGTGCAAACGGAGTTCCAGTAACTTCTGGTAGTGGAACCCTTACCCTTACCCCGGATGGAGATAAAAGGGTGGATATGGTGTTTGTATCTGCCGGAAACCCTGATATTACTATTCAGGACGTAGATATCACCGATATTTTCGGCCAGTATATCTTCAATCTGGACAATGACCAGGGTGGAACCATCGATGTAGACGGAACCATAGCCAGTGGCTTTGTGTTAGCTCTTAGCTATGACAATAGCGTTTCAGGTGTTTCGCTATCTCTGGCCGGGTTTGGAAAACAATAGTCCTGCCTATTAGTAAATCAGGTTTATTATTGCATCCGTCTTGCATTATTGACAAGATGTTTGGATATTTGCTACCGTTAAAATCAAAATCATGAACCGAGCCGCCTCGGCTAAGCCGAGATGGCGAGCTCACGAATACATTTAAAAAAAATAAACTATGAGTAACAAAATAAGCTTTTTATTCTTTGCCTTTCTATTATCTGCCGGAATTTCATTTGCCCAAGCAGTGGATGAAAAGAAATTGGAAGATGGAATTTACGCCAAAATATATACAGCCAAAGGTAATATCCTGATCAAGCTGCATTATGATAAATGCCCAATGACGGTTGCCAACTTTGTTGGACTGGCCGAAGGTAAAATGCCGAACGCCGAAAAACCATTGGGAACACCTTATTATGATGGTATCAAGTTCCACAGGGTAATCAGCAAAGCAAACGGAGATAAGCAGGATTTTATGATACAGGGTGGAGATCCGAAAGGTACAGGATCAGGCGGACCTGGCTATGCTTTCAAAGATGAATTCAGTCCGGACCTGAAGCATGAAAAAGGCACTTTATCCATGGCCAATGCCGGTCCTTCTACCAACGGAAGCCAGTTCTTTATTACCATTGTTGAAACATCCTGGCTCAATAATAAACATACGGTTTTCGGTAAAGTCATTTCAGGCCAGAATATTGTTGACAGTACCACTCAAGGTACGGTAATGACGAAGGTAGAGATCATTCGTAAAGGCAAGGAAGCAAAAGCCTTTGATGCAGTAGAAACCTTTAAGAAATTAAGCGGGGTTACTTTGCCTACCCCTCCTGCAGGCACTACTACTAAAAAAGCAAAATCTAAAGGACCCAGTAAAAAGGAATCCGAAAAAGTGGATGACTTGGAGGAAGACAAGGAGATTGATAAGTCACAACCCACAAAATAATGTTGATCAGGGCCTTCGGGCCCTTTTTTATTGAAGATAGGGCAATGATTCAGGTCCCTTATTAAACAAGAGGTCTATTACCGAAAGTCCTGGAACAAATCCCATTTTATGACTAAAGACCTGCTTGTATTCTTTCTGTAGTATTTCGTTAGAAACAAGAAGACGGTAATCATTCGAAAACCCTTTTTCCACATATTCCATGGAATAGTTTAATTGAACAGGCATATCCAGTTGCTGAATGATCCAATCCAGCAAATACTTATTGTACTCATGTAACAACGGTTCCTTCCTGCAAAACAATTCTTCAAATCCCTCCTGATAATGTTCGTAGTAGGGTGAATTCATATAAGATGACCGGATGGCCCTTAGTCCTTTTGTTTGCCAGTCTTCGGAATAACTGATCTCCATTGATCCAACAGTTCTACTATCTGATTTGCGCAAGGGTATGATCAGGGGTAATTGGCCATTAGAGGAGAGAATGATCCCTCGGTTTCTCTGCGTTTGTTTAATAAAATGCTCCCCCAGATCTATCACTGGTTCTGTAGAATGGATGAGTAGTTGGAACCATTGAATGCCTGGTATGAAGGCGGTGCCAAAAACATCCATTAATTCACTATTTTAAAGAATCTATTCCAACGTATGTTATTGGGGAATTTTTTAACCCCGGTTGTATTTGTGCTGGCCACCACGATGAGTGCTTTTCCTACGATATGATCATGCGGTACAAAACCCCAGAAACGACTATCCGCCGATCCATGCCGGTTATCTCCCATCATAAAATAATAATGTTGCTGAAAAGTATAAGAGGTCGCTACTTTACCATCAATCAAAGCCTGTCCACCTTTCCAAACCGCTTGATGGCCTTCATAGGCCTCAATAACACGCTTATATAGGATGAAGTTGATCTCATTTAATTCAACGGTCCAACCCTTTTTTGGAATGGTTAACGGTCCAAAATTATCTTTATTCCAGGGTACTTTTGGATGGTTTGGATATACCGCGTATGACCAAACTTTAGGCGAATCTATATCGAGGGTAACCGATTGCACATAAGAATATGACTTTACTTTGTTCAATTGCTCATCGGTTAATTTAAAATAATGAGGTGTTTGGGCCAGCATAGTGGTAGTTTGTGGACTCACAATTTCGCTTGCCCTCAACCTGCCCAAGGAATCAACATCCTGCCAGGTCATATCTTCCGGAGAAACATTCATATTCCATAACTTCAATAAACTATTTTGGTTGACGTTATCTTTAAAAATAATTTTATAGGTCTTACTGGATTTTTTCGGCTTTACCTGTAGTTGATCGTTGATGTACAAATCACCCAACCTTACTTCGAGCAAGTCTCCCGGCAACCCGACACATCTTTTAATATAATTATTTCGCTTATCCACCGGATGGCAAACGATCGGCATTTCAGCCAATACACTCTTCCTGGCAATGGCCGTATAAAAATCCCAAGAATGTTTCTTCTGGTCTTTATAGTACATGGCCGATGCTTCCTGGGCTACGATCACATAATAGTTATGAGCATGTAGTTGCAGGTTTTGTATGGTGGTATCATTGGCTGGGAAATTAAACACCACGATCTCATTATGATCGATGCTTTCTAAGGCCGGAAGTTTGATCAAGGGCAATTTCCATGCATTGGAATAAGATTTTGCAAAAGGCCAGATGGGGCCTGGCAAATCGTAAAAATTATTATGAGTAAAGGGAAAAGTTAAAGGAGTTTGCGGTAACTTCAACCCGTAGTTGACTTTGGTAACTAATAGAAAATCGCCAACCATCAGGTCATCTTCCATAGAGGAAGTGGGGATCTGGTAAGGTTCCACCACATAACCTTTGATAAAGGTGGCCGCAATAACAGCAAAAACAAAAGCTTCACCCCATTCCCTGGCCACAGATTTTTTCCTTACTGGTCTTTTATCCTTCGGTACAAATACAGTATTTTTATCGTGGGCTATTTTAACGAAAAAATAGGGAAAGAATACCACTGCGCTAAACAGCTCCTTGGAGGTATATTTACCAAATGCACGGGCCAGGTTATAACAAATGCAGCCGAACATCACCAGGTTGATCCCAGGCATCAATAAAAAGAAGATCCACCACCATGGTTTTTTGCATATTTTCTTTTGAACGATCCAGGCATTGTAAATGGGGACCAAAGCAGCCCACCCAGGCTGACCTGCTTTTATAAATAATTTATAAAGGGCATAATGAAATGGGATCAGCAGGGCTAGGTAAATCCATGGGAACATATATTCTCTAATTTTCTATGGGTACAAATCTACATTTTTACAGATTGGTAACAACGTCGCCAAGCCTTAATTATTTAAACTTATTCAATATAAAGTATTAATTTACTTTAAATTGACGTATTTTTGCAGAATAGTGATTGGGAATTGGGGGGATGTCCCGATAGCTGTCGGGAGGGAAAACTAATATCTTCTTCCCGGTCACCAGTTACTAATCACAAATTACGAATGCTCATGTCAACATTTAAATCCTATATAGATCTTTTAAAGACAACACTTGATCAATTGGATCCGGATCAGGTTGAAAAAGCCATCCAGGCATTTCTGCGGGTACATGATCAACAGGGTACTATCTATATTTTTGGAAATGGGGGCAGCGGCGCCAGTGCAAGTCATGCTACCGGTGATTTTTTGAAAGGTGCCAGTTTTGGCTTAGATAAACGGTTCAAGGTGATCTGCCTCAATGATAATATTCCTGCATTAATGGCAATTGCCAATGATATTTCATGGGATGCCATCTTTGTGGAACAACTGAAAAATTTTCTGCAACCCAACGACCTGGTAATAGGCATTAGTGGCAGTGGAAATAGTAAAAATGTGGTTTCTGCCATGGAATACGCCCAGTTAAAAGGGGTTCAAACTATTGCTTTTTGCGGTTTTCGGGGGGGAAAGATCAAAGAAATAGCGGATATCGACATTCATTCTAAAGCCATGGATATGGAGATTGCCGAAGATGTACATATGATTGTTTTTAATATTATCAAGAAGGAAATGATCGCCCGTTTACATACCTCCAATTCAATGGGGGGACAATACGATGAAAGGGTTAAATAAAAGCTTTTATAGCTATACGAGCTAGGTCATATACCCTTTGCAGCATTGACCATTACCAAATCGTATAAAATTTACATCTTTGCACTATGAAATTATTTTCATCCATCCTCATCATTCTTATTCTTACACTGTCTGCTTGCGATCAGAAAAAAAAAATAGATCCGCGGCTTGATGATTCTCTTTACGAACGGCTTGATAAAGGTTTTTATAAAGGAAAAAAAGATGGAAAGCTATATATTAAAACCGGGCCGGTAAAAGATACGTTGGCCAAAGAGCCTAAAATGATCTATTTTTATAAGGAGGTCCCTCCTGTTGATATCCCAAGCTATACCCGGCTTTCACATGCAGGCTACTTCGCTAAAGATAAAAATCATGTATATATATGGGAAACCACCAGTAAGGATGGCGAAAGCATTACCCCCTTAAATGGAGCAGACCCGGCCACCTTTACCACCATCGCTTATAGATGGGGAAAGGACACCAATGCGGTATACTATCAATCCAATCGCCTGCAAGGACTCAATCCGGCTGAATTGGAGCCGGTATGTGCAGATGTAATGGACAGCTCGATGATCTATATAGATTTTATCAGAGACAACGATCAGCTGTTTTACCGCCAACAAGAGATCAAACTGGCTGAAGGTCTTGATATCACTAAAATATTCTGCAAATTTGACCTGATGGGCAATTCTTTCCTTGCCTATGGTGAAAACCTATATGTAGTCCGCAACAATACCATGGTTTTATACGAATAAGCCTGTTTTTTCTGATAAACAGATGAATTTGTAATGCCATAAATAAAAATAGTCTTATATATTTGTACAATCGAAAGTTTAAAAGAGCATCTCATGAAAAAATTGATTGTACCTGTAATGATCACCGCCATCGCTGCGTTTGTATTTACAACTTCATCCTGTGACAATAAAGTTTGTATCAAATGCACCAAGATCGGAGATCCTACTGATATACAGGAATACTGCAGTACTGACCAGTATAACAGGAATGATTTTATTGTAGAGCAAACTCATGATGACTACAATTGCGCTGAAGTAGAAGAATAATTAAATATGAAAATACTATCAACAGGCAGCCTGATCATTCTCTGGGTTGCCTGTTTTTTTTATAGCTGTGATAGCTCCTCCCCTGCTCCGACAGAAACCAATCCTCCCGTCATCCAATTGGATTATCCTGATAGCAACGGACTCATCATCAACGGGGATACGATCAGCTTTGTAGGTTCCGTTACAGACGACACCAAATTGCATAGTATGCTGATCACCATCCAAGGGATGCAAAGTCAACTGTACTATACCTATAACCCCAACGTAGATGGCCTCTCCAGCTTTAATTTCAATACTCCCTGGCTGGTAAATGGTATTCCCTATGATACTACAGGCTACCTTGACATGATCGTTACCGATCAAAGCGGCAATTATGCCACAGAGCATTGGTTTATGAGATTGAGAGATTAATCCTAAAAATCGGCCACTAACTGGAGCTAAATATTATTTTTGCAGGGTAATTAGGTTGTATGTCAAAATTTCACCACTTGAAGGTAAGCGACGTTCGTCGTGAGACAAATGATACAGTCTCTATTGCTTTTAGCATTCCTGAGGAAGAAAAAAACGACTTTATATTCAAAGCTGGCCAATATGTTACCATTAAAGCTATGATTGATGGGGAGGACATAAGAAGAAGCTATTCCATTTGCGCAAGCCCCCTGGAGCAGGAACTAAGAGTAGCGGTAAAAAAAGTGGCCAAAGGTAAATTCTCTGAATGGGCTAATAAAAATTTAAAACCCGGTATTACGCTGGAGGTAATGCCCCCCATGGGCCATTTTACACCCGATATCAAGCCCTCTAACAAAAAATCATATCTCTGCATAGCAGCTGGAAGTGGTATCACTCCTGTAGTTTCTATTATTAAAACTGTTCTGGCCACGGAGCCAGGCAGTGATATTACCCTCATTTATGGAAATAAAGGAAATGCCACCATCATTTTCAAAGAGGAGTTAGAAGCCTTAAAAAATATGTACCTGGAGAGATTCACATTGTTACATGTGTTCTCTAAAGAACAAGTAGAAACACCCGTTTTGAACGGAAGGATCAGTGGAAAAAAATGTGCCGAACTTTGCCAAGTATTGATCGATCTGGAAAGCATGGACGAAGTGTATATCTGCGGTCCGAACGATATGATCGATTCGGTAAAAGAATGGTTGATCGAATCCGGATTCAAATCCGATAAGGTCTATTTCGAGTTGTTCGGAACCCCTCTGCCCACCAGTGGATTATCGGAAGTAAAAAAGGCGGAGATCGTTAAAAAATTTGCCGGTGATTTTAGCCAGGTTACCGTTATACTTGATGGAAAAGAAACCAGTTTCGAACTGGCCACCGATGGTGAAACTATCCTGGATGCGGCTACACGTCATGGAGCAGATGCACCTTATGCATGTAAAGGAGCCGTTTGTTGTACCTGCCGGGCGCAGCTGATGGAAGGCGAAGTGGCTATGGAACTCAATTATTCACTTACCGAAACAGAGGTGGCCAATGGTTTTATTCTTACCTGCCAATCACATCCAACCACCGAAAAGGTGGTGGTGAATTTCGATGTGTCTTAATTCTTAACGAACTTATATGCCTCGCAGGAATTTTTTCGGTAGATCCTTACCAGATACATTCCGATTGGCCAATGTTGTATATCCATAGAATATTTACTGTGGGTAGTTTCAGCCGTCGTCATCACCCTTCCATGAATATCTAATACCTCCAGTTTTCCTAAAGATTCTGTGGACAAACCGGATTGAATAGTTACAAAGTCGCTAACCGGGTTTGGATAGATAATTATACTCGAAAAGAGAGGATACTCTTGTAGTCCTGCCGTACTGTTCACCATTACAGAGTCCATATAGGTGCAACCCAGGCTATCGGTAATGGTTACATAATACATCCCTGTTGGTATTCCGTTAATAGTAGAAGTAACGCCACTATTCGACCATAGATAAGTATAGGGTGGAGTTCCTCCTGAAGGAGTTGCAGTGGCAGATCCATCGTTGCAACCTAAGCAGGTTTCACTGTTCGATGACATGGAAGCACTTATTGCTCCAGGTTCCGTAATAATAATGGTTTCCATTAAGCTGGTGCAATTATTTGAATCTGTTACCAACAATCCATAGCTCCCTGCAGGGAGATTACCAATGGTTGCAGTGGTATCACCATTGCTCCAGGTATAGGTATAAGGGGCAGTTCCCAAAGAAATAGTTGGAGTGGCCGTTCCCATAGAGTCTCCAAAACAAGAATTATTGGTTCCTGTGATGGTATCAATTACTGGGCTATTAGGATTACCAATACCAACCATAGCAGAATCAGCGCATCCATAGTTATCAGTTACATTCACCTGATAGGTTCCTGCAGGCAAATTAATGACGGTATCATTGGCTGAGGGTGGGGCAGAATTCCATAAATAGGTCAATGGAGATGCACCACCGGTTACAGTTGCCCAAACCGATCCATCCGAAATACCACAACCGGCATTCGTAGAATTCGTGGTGATGTTCATGCCTCCGCCTATTTTTAACCGATAGCCAATTACCGTAGCCGTCTGAGTAACAGTTCCAAAAGTCCCATTATATATCTGAATAGTAGTTTGAATGGTGAGAGGATATACACCCACCTGGGCTAAACCTGGGGTACCCGTTACAATAGCACAACCGCTGCCTCCACCAGGAAAAGTACAATTTATAGGATTGCAGGCATACGAAAAACCGGCAGGTAGGCCCACCACATTATCAATTCTTATAAAATTAACCGTAAATAGGAATCCGGCAATCACTGTATCAGGTGGAGGATTTATGGTAAATGTTTGGGCATAAGGAATACCTACGCAGGCAGGAGCCATGTTTGTAGTCGTATCCGGTACAATTCCGGTTCCTGTAAATCCGGGATCTGGTGTGCACTGGGCCCTGAGGCCAATAGTTGAAAAGGTAAAGAACATTAAAAGGAACCATAAACTAAATCTCTGTTTCATACATTTGGGCTTAATGAAAGATAAATATAGAAAAATATTTTGAACCCTTGAAATAACCTAAAACAGGGTTATGAACCCACCAAGTGCATAAATAACACAACTCCTCTCCATTCGATTGGATAAAATTTCTTTTCTTAGTTTCCGTTTTTATGTTTTACCATTCACATGATGAAAAGAGAACTGATGATCGCATTCTTCTGCCTTTCACTTTTAGCCTGTGGCAAGAAAAAGGAAGAGGATGGAAGTACTAAAAATCAACATACCATTGAAGCAAAAGATGCCACCATCGACCAGCTCTCTGTGATGCTGGAGAAAGAGCCTGGAAATGCCGAGTTTTTGTACTACCGGGGATTACGTTATATGGATCAGGAGGATTATACACAGGCAATGGATGATTTTAATCGATCACTTGAAATAGATAGCTCCAACGCGGTTACCTGGTTCAATAGAGGGGTTGCTAAATTCTCTCTGGACGATTTTGGGGGCGCATTGTCGGATTATAATAAGGCCATTGCATTGAAACCAGGCTATGCAGATGCCTACTATAATCGTGGTGTGCTTTTTGATACCAAGGAAGACTATGAAGCTGCCAGTAAAGATTATTCAAAGGTGATAGAACTAAATCCGAATAATGTGGATGCAATTTACTACCGGGGTGTGGATTATCTTGTGTTAAAAAAAATGGACATGGCTTGCGAGGATTTTAAAAAAACTGCGGACATGGGATATGAGGACGGTAAAAAGGCGTATCAGCAATATTGTATAGGCAAAAAATGATCATGAATCAATTGAAATATATTTCTTTTCTCTTCGTGTATTTTTTTACCGTGGGTGCATCTGCACAAGTGAAGTTCGATAGCGATGATCCCTATTGGATCAGCAACAATGGATTGGCACAAGTAACTATCTATGAAAGCTATAAAGATGCGTTGAAGGATGTAAAAAATGCGTATAAGCTAAGCAGTATTAACGAAGCTATTGGTAAAAATGCTCCTAAGCTAAGCAAGCTGATCAACCTGCAGCTGTTGAACCTTGAAAACAACGGACTTATTACCATTCCGGCTGATTGGGCTTTGCTGGCCAATATGTATATCATGGTTTCCAAGAAGAATGCTATTCAATACCTGGATCCTTATTTTATTGCCAATACCAACCTCCTCTATCTTGAACTCTGCGATACCAAGTTGGACTCATTGCCCAGGGAAATTCAATTGCTGAACCGTCTTGAATTATTAAGGGTGATTAACAACACCTCGGACACATTGCGCATTTCGGATAGTATCAAGCGAATTGTGAACCTGAAGGAAATTGTAATTGCAGATGCTAATTTGTATAACTTCCCCTCGTTTATATGCAGGAGCAGAAAGATAGAATCCGTTACCCTGATCAATTGTAAGATAGATTCAATACCCGAAGAAGTGCAATGGATGGAAAACCTGAAAGTACTGAACCTACAGGGAAACAATATCAAAGAAGTTCCTTCCTGGATGAAAAACTGCAAGAAGTTGGAAGTATTGGTATTAAAAAATAACAAGATCGATAATTTCAGTGAATGGCTGGCGGTTATGCCCAGTTTAGAATTCCTGGATATATCCGATAACCAGATCACGCTTCCTGACCTGGACGTTTTGCGAATTATTTTCAAAACAAAAAAGGCAGTAGTATACAGCGATTATGAAAAATTGCTGAAAGAAAGATACGGAGAGCAAAAACTAAAAAACTAATAGCCACTCTGTCATGGGACCGTCAAAAACCTTCCTGTTTTTTATATTAGGTCTTGTCTTTTTAACTGATTTACATGCAAGCAAAAGACCGGTGATCTACGTGGCTTCCTTATCGGGGCTTTCTTTCAGGGCAGAACCAAAGGTAAGCAGCGACAGGATCATGTTATTGCCTTATGGAACCAAGATCACCAATTATCATACAACTGAATTTGACACAGTAATTGATGGATATCAGGGTTCCTGGTTAAGAGTAGCGCTGAATGGAAAGGATGGATATATTTTCAGCGGGTACACCTTACCTGTTATTCCACCCACTGCAGCCACCAAATCCATTTCACATTTCCTGGTCGAGAACCTTGGAGAGCCCATCAGCCGGGATTCTTTTATGCGAAATGAAGGTGATATTCTGAAAACAACACTTTACAAAAAATCCGTGATGTACCAGGAATCAGAGGATTATATAACAGAATATTCGATCATCAATCTCAATCTTACTGTTCAGGAAGCTTATTTATTGTTTTATTTACTAGGGGAGCACATAAAAAACCTGCTATTCTTTGAAAAAAATATTCTTCCGGCGGCCTACCCTTCCATTAAATATAAAAGCGAATATTTTTCAGTTACCGCCAGGGAGTATGATCATTTTGAATATGGGAATGGATGCCTCACTTTTAAAATCGTACGCTTGCATTCCGGCGTAGTCATTACTTGGTGGGCCTGCCCCTGATGATGGTTCCGACCAACAAAAAAGCCCTCTTGTTCAGAAGGCTTTTCAATATAATTAAGCAAAACAGAATTTATTAGTCCAAATAGCCTTTAATAGCTGCTCTTTTGATCGCTTTTTCCAAACCTATTTTGTTGATCGTTTTCATTCCTCTTGGCGTAACTTTTAAGGTCACCCAAATTTTTTCCTCTTCCCAGTAAAAACGCTTTTTCTGTAAATTCGGATTGAATATCCTTTTGGTTTTGATATTAGAGTGAGATACTTTATTACCAACCATCCTGCGTGTTCCTGTAATCTGACAAATCTTAGACATAACTATAATTTATGGAGGGCAAAAGTAGGGAATCAGCCCGAACTTTCCAACTATCCATCCGGATTTTTTAACATTCCGGTGTTAAATCGAAGAAACCTGCTCGAATATACAGTCATGATCGCTGTTCGCTAGCCCTTATTCACCGCGGATAACGGTTCATCCATGTTCAGCAGGAAAAGTATCGGCCGTGAGGGCCATGCTTGCCATGAAAGCATCTTCATTAATAGGCAGGGCTATATTCTTCTCCTTAAAGAAGCCCAATAGGTTTTCGGTGGGTAAATTACCTGTAAGGCTATCTTTGGCCATCGGACAGCCGCCATATCCCTTGAGGGCTGCGTCAAATTTACGGCAACCAGCATTATAGGCCGCGTCAATGTTGTTTTTCCAGTTAGTAGGGGTAGTATGGAAATGTGCCCCGAATTCAACTTCAGGAAAATTGGGAATTACATATGAAAACAAATAGTCGATATTTTCCGGATTCGCTTCACCAATGGTATCGCTCAACGCAATTTTTCGAATGCCAATCCAGGCAAGTTTTTCTACCCACTCTCCTACTACCTCAGTACTCCATGGATCATCATAGGGATTTCCAAAGGCCATGGATATATAGATCACCAGGTCCTTTTTACTCCTGTCCGCAATTTCCTTGATCTCTCCAATACGGGTAACCGTTTCGGCCATATCCGAATTAATGTTTCTCTTAAGAAATGTGGGTGAAACGGAAAAAGGAAATCCCAATATGCCTATCTGCTCAAAAGCTTCGGCCCTTTCAGCCCCTTTTTGGTTCCCAATAATAGAGAGTAATTTCGTATTTGTATTAGTGAGGTCAAGTCTTTGCACCACTTCATCCGTATCAGCCATCTGAGGCATCACCTTTGGACTTACAAAACTGCCAAAATCCAATACATCAAATCCCACCTTCAACAGGCTGTTCATATACTTTACCTTTTTATCGGTGGGTATGAACTCCGATATGCCTTGCATAGCATCACGTGGGCATTCGGTAATGATGATTTTGTTTGACATACCTTCAGGTGCCGAAAATAACTATTTTTTTTGACCGCGGATAGCCCTGATACATTCTTTCACAAGACCTGGCCCTCTGTAAATAAAACCTGTATACAACTGGACCAGAGATGCTCCAGCATCTATTTTTTCTATCGCATCCTTTGCACTCATTACTCCTCCTGAAGCAATGATAGGGATCTTACCCCCTGTTTCCTTACTCAGAAAGTGGATCACCTCCGTGCTTTTTTTGGTGAGTGGTTTACCGCTAATACCTCCTGGTCCGAGTCTTTCGAGTTGCTTTTTCTTTAGTAGGAGATTGTTACGTTCAATGGTAGTATTGGTCGCTATAATTCCACTGAGTTGAGTGTTGAAGGCGATCTCTGCAATATCTGCCAATTGGCCTGCTTCCAGATCTGGGGCTATTTTTACCAATAATGGTTTAGGCTTACCTAAAGATTGGTTGAGTTTCTGAAGCTCAAGGAGGATTTCCGTCAAAGGACCTTTTTCCTGAAGCTCTCTTAAGCCCGGAGTATTGGGGCTGCTTACATTCACCACAAAATAATCTACCCCGTCATACAGTTCCTTCATGCAGTATGCATAATCATCCAATGCTTTTTCGTTCGGGGTAAGCTTATTCTTGCCAATGTTACCACCTATGATGAGATCTATTCTTTTCCGGTCTTTCAATTGATCCATAGCTGCATGTGCACCCTGGTTATTAAAACCCATCCTATTCAACAGAGCTTTATCTTCCACCAAACGAAACAGACGTGGTGGGTCATTTCCTGGTTGTGCTTTGGGAGTGATGGTCCCTACTTCAATATGACCGAATCCAAAATTGCCAAACTCCTCATAGATTACTGCATCCTTGTCAAATCCGGCAGCCAATCCTATCCGGTTTTTAAATTTTAATCCAAACACTTCAACAGCATCATTGGGAGTGGAAATATCATAAATGGCCTGGCTTAATTCATTTACTCCAGGTATTCTGCAAAGATCACGGTACGTATTAAAACTAACGTAATGCGCCGCCTCAGGCGACATAGAAAATAAAATAGGTTTGATCAGTGCGTACATGATATCTGAAAATCAAGTGCAAGATAATTACTTATTTAGTATTTAAGAATGCATGGTTATTATTTGTATGTTTGAATAAGAGAATATCCAATGATATGAAGCTGTATTCCATTTTACTCATTTCTTTTTCCCTTTTGTTTGCACAAAATAGTTTTGCTGCCATACGATATGTGACCGAATCTGGTGCAGGCAGCATGGATGGCAGTAGCTGGACCAATGCATATCCCGGAACCTCCTTACAAATTGCTATTGATGCATCCATTGCAGGTGATGAGGTTTGGGTGGCTTGCGGAACTTATAAACCAACCACTGGAACAAATAGAACCATTGCTTTTTCTATGAAAAATTCCGTAAACATATATGGTAGTTTTCTAGGAACCGAAACCAGTTTAACAGAAAGAACATTTACCTGCGGTCCTTGTTCCATTTTAAGTGGTGAGATTGGAATCGCAGGAAATACAGACAATAGTTATAAAGTGATCCGTAACCAGGGCTTAAACTTAACAGCACTCCTGGATGGATTTGTGATCAGAGATGGACATGACGACAGGCCCGCTACCCTTACTGAGGGATTAGGAGGAGGTATTTGCAATGTAGGCAGCGGAGCCGGTGGCATTTGCAGTCCTACCATCAGGAATTGTGTTATTACCAATAACAGGGCTGAATTTGGCGCAGGGATCTTCAACGATGGCTATGGAGGAGGAAACGCAAGTCCATCTATTCTTCATTGCATCATTATTAATAATACCGCCACTGGTGGTGGGGGTGGTATTGATAATTTTGGTTTAAGCGGAAATGCAAGTCCGGAAATCATTAATTGCGTAATTACCCATAATACAGCAACAGATGCTGCAGGTGGCATGTATTGCTGGGGAGGTAGCGGTGGATCTGCAAGTCCTCTGATCCTTCATTCAGTAATAGCAAATAACACCGTTACTTCGGGTTTTGGAGGTGGTATTATCGCAGATAGATCAAATAACGGCGCAGGTGGCGGGGGTGGATCTGGAAATGTTACCATCGTGGTTATCAACTGCATTATTCGTGGAAATAGCGCAAATACGGGTCCTCAATTCTATACCTACGAGTCGGCAGTATTCATGGGAACCTATTCCAATATAGATACTGTGGGACAATTCGCTCCACATATAAGCCAGGGTACAAACACAGGCAATATAAACGCAGATCCATTATTTATAAACAGTGCATCACCGATAGGCCTTGATAATTGCTGGATGACCAACGATGATGGCTATCAATTGCAAGCCTTTTCACCATGCATCAATACTGGAGATAGTACTGGAGTAACCGGACTTGACTTAGCTTTCAATGATCGCATCGTAGGATCGAATATTGACATGGGTGCTTATGAATATGATGCGGGTTCGATGAGTTTTCAAATGGAACAAGAGGATCCACTCCATATATTTCCCAATCCGGTATCCGATATAGTCAACATCACTTCTTCTCCAAATGATGAAGTGATCATTCTTAATTCCATGGGACAGATCGTTGAAAAAATAAATATCCTTTTAGTATCTACCACCATTTCGCTTATCCATCTGGATCCAGGTTTTTATTATTTGCATTTCCGGAATTCGGATCACATACAAAAGATGATTAAGTATTAATGGAAATTCCATCATCTGGTTTCAAGTAAAAAACTTATTGAACGGTTTGGGTATCTATCCTGTTTTATTTATTTTGCATCGCCTATATCACTCAGTTTTACCTTTAGTTTTTATGGAAAATAAAGATCCCCTCATTCCACCTCCATTTGACCCCGTACCACCCACTCCACCCGATCTCATTCAGCCCCCTCCTTTTGATTCCCCTCCTCCTTTTGAACCTGTTGGAGAAGTAGAAAGACCTCCAGAAAGGGGTGGATGCCTCACAGCTTTCCTCATCTTGATGATCATCGCCAATGCAGGAACCATATTGATGTACCTCGCCATGGGTGAAAAAATGATGAGGTCGGCCCATTTACCTTATTATACTCCTTATATCATGTCCTTTTTTGGAGTGATGAACCTGATCTTTACCGGATTGACATATAATTGGAAAAAAGCAGGTGTGATCGGCATTGTGGTGATGGCAGTTATCACACTTCTGGTCAACCTATATCTCGGTGTAGGTCCAACTTCATTTTTAGGATTGATAGGAGTAATTATTTTAATTGCTTTGATACAACCCAAATGGAATGAGTTCAAATAAATGAAAAAGATCTATCGAATATTGATCGCCACTTTGGTGGCTGTGGCTACCTCATTTCTGGTATTAGTTATAGGACTTTTATTATTCAACGCTGAGTTGCCAAGATTAGCAGCCATTTTATTCATTACATCCTGGGGAGTCACTTATTCAGCGATTAAAAAAACTAAAAAAGAATTGGATAAAAAAAAGACGGTCCCCTCCGAAATATTACATGAAAATGGAGTTGTAAAAGAAAAAGGAAAGGTAATGTATGGAAAAAGAGAGGGTGAATGGGATGTATTCAATACCGAAGGAGAATATATCCGCACGGATGTGTATGAGGATGGTGATTTTCGCTATACAAAAGGCGCATAGAAGATGGTCGTGCCATTTCTTTCATTCCTAATACTCGTTATTGAACAGTAAATGTTTTTTTGATCGAAGTTCCTACCAGATCTTCGTTCATGTAAAATACTTGTTTTTCTTGTTGATTGATCAAAGCCCTGATACCAATTTCAGGCAAGGCAGTTTCTGCCACATCCGTTTTTTCAATGGATAGTTCAACGATGTTCTCTCCTTTTTTTACACCTCCCATGAGTACACCACTCCTACTTTTGTTTTGGACCGTTTCCTGGAAAATACCATTCACCGTTACCGAAACGGTATATCCGTAACAGGTAATATCTATATTGGCAATATAATCCACTTTTTCTATAATAGGTGGCATGGGTTTTACCACACCACTTGGTCTGAATTCAGCCAGGTCAAGGAAGGAATAATCTTTGTTATTCAGGTTGATCATAAAATCCTTGGCATCTCTCATTTTTAGCCCATCCAATTTATACTTGCCATTTTCAAGCTCCATACAAAGGGTGATGATGATCGATTCACTATTTCCTTCGGTGTACAAATAATAAGCATTGGAGGTAGGCCCATTGGTTTTATAGGTCATGTATTTGAAGTATTTAAAATCAAGCATGGATAAACTGAGTTGATCTATCACATCACCCGGATACACAATCCCAAAAGAAAGGGCATCATTTTTTATGCTGATAAAGCTGCCTTTGGTCATAACAGCTTGAATACCTTCAATGCTGTTCTCCTTCACTGCTGCTGAAAAATCCTGGTAAAGTTGATGGGCATCATCGGGCAATTTCTGGGCCTCGCTGTTCATTGATAGGAGCAGGCATAGGAATAATAATATATTTTTCTTCATGCGGATACTGTTAAAAGGCCATTTAATAGAGTACTGCACTAAAATAATACTTATTGTGTACAATATTTTAAACAATCTTAAAGTTATCTATACAACTACTTTCTAAAACCACTTGTCTATGAGCTTAGCTATACCTAATTTTTGTTTGTATGAACCGAATATTATTAGGGCTGAGTTTATGGATTATCCCATTCACTCTATTTAGTCAGAAAGATACCGTATCCGGCAAACCGGGTAGGATCCAAATGGGAATAAGAGGTACTACCAGCTTATTTTCGCATGATAATGGTGCACCTGGATTTGGGGGTGGCGGACATTTCCGCATCCTTGTTCACGAACGTATCAATACCGAATGGTTTGCAGATGTGATATTTACAGATATATCAGGCCTCGCCAACCGTCAAGACTATCATATAGGATGGTCGGTGATGTTCTATATTTTAAAGCCGAAGAACTTTACCCGCAAATTCTTGCCTTACGTGGTAGCGGGGCATTGTTTTGACTGGACCAATATTTATGTTCCGGTAAGGGATGAAAATAGAGGCCGTTTTAGCTCTGCTGTTCAAATGGGAGCCGGATTACATTATAATATCACCCCGCGCTGGGATATTTCATTAACCACTCAATATATGTTACACCTGGGGGGAGAGCTCCATACCCATGTAGAAAACGGCGAGGTGGAAGTGGAAGAGCATGAAGGGACCAGCTGGGAAGGACATATGCTGGTATCATTAAGTATTAACTATAAAATTGCGCAGTTATGGAAAAGAAAAAAATAATCACTGTATTGCTCTGTTGCTTTTTAAGCACTCAGTTATTTGCGCAAAAAGACTCTGTGATCAAAAAAGGAATGATCAGGGCACATGGTAATTTATCCGGAGGATATTTGTTCCAATCTAAAAAATTTGCTTCTTATATTTCTGCGAATGCAGAATACTATATCAACGAAGGTTTTTCGGTGGTTGGAGAGACCTGGTTCTCCTTCAATATTGCGAAGCAAAATGAGCTGGGATTGTGTAAGAACTTTTCCACTTTTGCCGGTCTCAATTACCATTTTGTCCGCAAATCACGCTGGGATCCATATATAGGTTTTAGCGCAGGTGCAGGATTGGTGACCATTAACCACTTTCAGGATACTTTGATACGGGAATCACCGGTCCAGTTCTCTCCTTTGGTAGGTGTTACAGCCGGATTAAACTATTATATAGGGTCTATTTTTCATTTCTTTTTTCAATGTAAATTTGTGGCAGGCGGAAGCAATTCATCTTTGTATGGAAGAACATACCTGGAAGAAATTAAATTGAGTGGAGGGCTCGGATGGAATTTTACACCTAAAAAGAAGAAAAAATAATTGTTGTTGTCCAACAATTATTTTAACGGAGGATACGATTCGGGATTTACTTCCGTCATCATTTTATATACCGTTTCAACCATATCTTCTACCGATGGTTTGCTGAAATAATCTCCATCAGATGCATAGGCTGGTCGGTGGTCTTTGCCACTCAATGCTTTAGGGGCCACATCCAAATAACGGAAAGCACCTTGTTTATCTATTACCTGCTGGATCATAAATCCGGTAGCGCCTCCTTCTGCATCTTCATCAATAAACAATACCTTATTGGTCCTTTCAATCGAGCGGCCGATCACTCCATTCAGGTCGAAAGGTAACAATGTCTGCACATCGATCACCTCTGCGGATATGCCGATTTGTGATAGTCTTTCCGCCGCTTCCAATACCAGGTAAACGGTTGAACCGTAAGACACCAAAGTAATATCGCTTCCTTCACGCAATACTTCAGGTACGCCCAATGCCACTGTATATTCGCCTATATTGGCAGGATATTTTTCTTTTTTTCTATAACCATTCAATACTTCAATCACCAAGGCTGCATCGTCACTTTTCAATAAAGTATTGTACATCCCTGCTGCCTGGGTCATATTACGAGGAACACATACATACATTCCTCTAATGGCATTGATGATCATTCCCATGGGTGATCCACTATGCCATATCCCTTCAAGTCGGTGGCCACGTGTGCTGATAATTACCGGAGCTTTTTGCTGGCCTTTGGTCCTATAACTTAGGGTGGCCAGGTCATCACTCAGGGTTTGTATACAATATAATAAATAATCCAGGTATTGAATTTCGGCATGAGGACGCAATCCACGCATCGCCATTCCAATTCCCTGGCCAGCAATGGTAGATTCGCGGATACCCGTATCAAAAACCCGTCCATCACCATATTTGGATTGGAGACCTTCAAAGGTTTGATTCACTCCACCAATCCCACCCACATCTTCTCCAAAAGCAATAAAACGGGGATCACGTGCCAATACTTTATCATAAAAATCCCTAAGGATAATTCTTCCATCTACCTCTTCTTCATTTGCATATTCAGGATCTACTACAGGAACCTTTAAAGCTGAAAAAGGTGATTCACTATAGAGATGTGCCGTGTATCGGTCATGGTTAATTTCATCCTGTTTACTCAACCAGGCACCTAACCTGGTTCTAGCTTCTCCTTGTAAATATCTTGCTGCTACCAATGCTCTTCTTCCAACCGAGATCACATCACGACGCATGGGTTCTGCCATGTTTTTTAATTCGCTGTTGAATTCAGTTAAGCCTAATTCCAATAAAATAGCATTTAATTCCGACATTTCAGACTTGATCTGTGTCTGAAAACTTTCCCATGCAGCTTTTTTACCATTCTTGGATTTATCACGGGCAATTTTTTCTACTTCATCTAATTCCTCCGGTCCGGCAATTCCTCTTTTTTCGATCCATTGACGAAACTGGCGAATACAATCATATTTTTCTTCCCATTGTAATCTCTTTTTGCTTTTATACCTTTCATGACTCCCGCTGGTACTATGCCCTTGTGGCTGGGTACATTCCTCCACGTGAATAATTACCGGTATATGTTCCTGGCGACAGGTAGCGATGGCTTTCTGATAGGTTTCGATCAATTCTACATAATCCCATGCTTTCGCTTTGAATATAAGTATACCTGGGCCATTTTCATCTTTGGCAAAACCACGAAGCGCTTCGCTAATACTTCCTTTTACGGTTTGGTGTTCTTTAGGCACACTGATCCCATATCCATCATCCCATATAGACAACGCAAGAGGAACTTGCAGTACAGCAGCGGCATTCATGGTTTCCCAAAAAACCCCTTCACTGGTACTTGCATCCCCTATTGTTCCGAAAGCCACTTCATTTCCATTATTGCTGAATTGAGTAAAACCTTTCAATTCTTTATTGTTTCTATAGGCCTTACTTGCATAGGCAAGTCCTAATAATCTGGCCATTTGCCCGGCGGTAGGGCTTATATCGGCACTTGAATTTTTTTGATTTACCTGGTTAAGCCAGTTTCCATGGGCATCTACCCATTTGGTAGCATAATGGCCGTTCATGCAACGTCCACCGGTCATGGGCTCCTCATTCAGATCGGCATGTGCATAGAGTTGAGCAAAGAATTGCTGAACGGTCATCAATCCTTCGGCTATCATAAAAGTTTGATCCCGGTAATAACCACTTCTCCAATCGCCTTCTTTAAAAACTTTGGCCATGGCAATCTGAGCAAGTTCTTTTCCATCTCCGAAGATCCCGAACTTAGCTTTGCCGGTAAGTACTTCTCTGCGTCCAATTAAACTGGCTTCTCTGCTTTCAACAGCAATGGCATAGTCGTTTAAAACATCGTTTTTAAACTGGTCAAATGAGATCCTGGCTGTGTCGAGCGGCGAGGTGGTTAAAATATCTTCCATAATCAATAAAAATCTAAGTGAACAAAAATATAAAATTGGGCCGGACTAGAAAATATTATTCCAGTTTGCATTCGGTCATGTATTCCCGCTTCTTTCGGGTATACGTATCGTTCATCAGGTCATTCCCGTCAATGTAGAGGATCTCAAACTTATCCTTTGCCATCAAGGTCAGCCGTATGATGGTTGGCTGGGCTTTTGAATAATCCACATGGGCCACCAGGCTGTTCCCATCCCATTTAATGTTTGAAACAGGCGGTGTCTTGCCATCACTGCAAATGAAAATCTGTGGTTCAGTCTTGTCCAGTTTGATGGAGATTCTTTGCTGTGTTAGGTTCGAAGTCCAGAAACCTCCAAATTCTGAAGTGGATATTTGGCCTCTGATAGCCACCAAAATGCTCAAACTAAATATAAAAGCAAGGGTACTTTTCATTTTAAATGATTCGAAAATAAATATACGAAAAAACCGCTGCCCACCAATTTAGTTCTAAAGATCCGGGTTAACCTGGGTATCCATCATGAAAAGTTAGCGTTTATTGCATAAAAAAATCATGAAGAAAACCCTATTTGCCATCAGCCTCCTCAGCTTGATGGGCTGTGAGCCCCATAATACCAATTGGTTTGGATCACAAGTTCAAGCCAGGATATATTGCGATTCCTGCCATATCAGTATTCATAACACCTACTATACCGGATCAGGAAACCTGAGTGATCAGGGTAGTACTATGTCGGGAAACATCAATGATTCGATCGTTTTTCTCATGAACCGGTATGAAGGAGTAAGTTGTATCAAAATAACCGAGTTCACTAACTTAGGTAATGATAGTGCCATGGTTTGGATCATAGAAGGAAATGACACCCTGGGTGTGGAGATCAATGGCACAAGTGGACAATGCTATTAAACCCGCAAATTCGGAAGTAGAGATCTGCAAAAAAACTTCCATCAACGTATTCAAGCTTTAAATCTCCGGGTTAACCCTAATAACTCAACTCGAAACTATACGTTTCTTGCAGAAAAAAATAAACCTGATGCGAATCTTATACCTATACCTTTTCCTGATCGTCCTAACCGTTGGATGTAAAAACCAGCAAGTGAGCCCTTATGGTTTTTGGTCCAACAAAAAAAATCAATTTAACCCAGGTTCTGTGGATAAGGTTCCTGCCAGGTATAACCATCCCGTTGCTTTCTACGAGGGTAGATATATCTATGTGAAGCAGTAAAAAATGGGAAGGCCTCATTTAACATGGACCATGCAGCGTTTTTCCTAAAACCTTGTCTTCTTAAAAAAGAATCATGAAGAAACTAGGATGGATACTCAGCGCGGCACTATTCATTGGCTTAACTGCCTGCAACAATCATCAAGAGGATAAACAAGATTGTATATACTGTACAGGCTGCTTTAACTCATGGGACGAGTGTGAAGATAGTTACCGGCCAAGCGGCGAAAACCCAATGAACTGGGAAGAATACAGTACTTATATGATCGAGAATCCTTCTGGAGCCACCTGGCAGTGTGAAAGGGTAGCTCAATAGCCATTCGTATATTAGTGGGTCCAATAAGTATCTAACAAAAGGTCGTAGTATTTCCAACCCACCCGTTCTCTTTTAGGATAGAGGTTAAAAACATCAAATAACTTCTTATTGCATGTAACATAGACCAGGTAATGATAGGTTAAATTGGTGGATCCAAACAGGGTCTGTACATCCGTAATTTCAAAAAGCTCATGAGGATAAGCAGATGATATCTCCTTCTGCAATTCTGCCCGGATCAATTCAGTATCATAAGAAGTATGTTCATAAGGGAAACTGAATTCTCCTTCAAATTTTTGCCATGGGGGTTGATCCATCATCAATAGATTGGTATCCCTCGAAACCAGTTTTAAATAATCAAGTGCTTCATTCCTCGAATCAAAGATGATCCTTCGATGGGAAGTATTTTGTAACCGATTGAAATCTAAAAAGCTTATAAAAGCATGCGATCCCTTCAGCGAAGTAATGGATTTGCAATTGGTGCTTACGGAGAACTGTTCCAATATATTTCCATACCTGCATATGCTGATGCTGTAATCTTCAAAACAGGCACAACGATATGACGCTGCTTCTTTTTCAACCACCAATTGAACCTTATACTCGTTTAAAACTGCTATATCATTGGTATAATAACTGAAAAAGAATTCCCGTTTAGAGGGGTGGTTCGAGGAAACGATCACCAGAGAATATCCTCCTTCACTAAAGTCGTATTTGTCTAATAAGCTGTTTTGAGCATAGACCAAGCAACAAAAACAACCGCCCATCAATAACATAATCCCTTTTACCATATCCTTATCAAATAGTTACCTATTCAAATACATCTAGAAACATGAATCGTTCATACCTATAAATAGGTATATGTAAATTAAAAATGATATTGGAACCGATAAGGCAATTGGGCATCTTCTCCGGCATAATCCACCCCTACCCTGGGTCCGATACGGATATTTTTCTTGACCACTTTTATCTGGCGGTCTTCAATCCAGATCTTAGTACCCAAAAGATCGGTTTTATTAAGACTGGTATGTAATCCAAGGCAGGTAGAAACATTGCCGGGTCCGATCCCAGCATTTTTCTTTAAATTACTAATCTTTTTGCGCTTCAATATCTCGGTTAACCCATCTAAGGGCTCTATTCCTCGGATCAGCACTGCATGTGGGATCTCTTTATCATTGGTTACCACATTAAATAAATGATGGATCCCATAGCATAAGTAAATATAAGATATACCACCCGGTGCATACATGGTTTCGGTTCTGTTGGTTCTACGGCCACCATAGGCATGTGATGCTTTATCAACTACTCCATTGTACGCTTCTGTTTCACAGATAATGCCTGAGGTTAGCTTTCCATGTAGCTTTGTAACCAATACTTTGCCAATAAGGTCTTTGGCAACAGTAATCACATTGTCCTGCAAATAATATTCCCGTGCAAGTTTCATTAGGCTGGTCGGATCACAATTACGATGAGGATAATTACCCTGGCCAGCCAGAAGAGGGTTCTCAGCAAATTCCATAATTTTAGTTCCTTCAACACTTTTTCTTCCCAATGCTTCAGCAGTTTTTTTAGCAGGGGTTTAATGCAATAAAAGGTGATCAAATGAATGAGCAGCAGGATAATAATAGAAGATAAGTAAACAAAGAATGAATTCTGTCTTTCAGCAGTCATTTTTCCGGTAGCAAAAAAAGTGGCTGCTAATACTACCGAAGTAAAAATTTCAAGGCTGTAGATGGGGAAGGTGAGCAATGTAAGTTTCATCTTTTGCTGCTCGTAATAAATGGGGTATTGATAAGGTCCAATATATCTTAATAAGGGGAAATGCAAGGCCTGCAACACCAAACAAATGCCAAGGCTAAAAAAGGTAGACAGGATATGGACTATAAAAATTACATTTACCATGGTATTTAAATATTATTCAAAAAAACATAAAACTTTCGGATTGTATAGTATATTTGGACTTGAAAATTACATTATATAACCAAATAACTATTTTATGGGAAAAGGAGATAAAAAATCCAAAAGAGGAAAGATCAGTATGGGTAGCTCAGGAGTGAGCAGGCCACGTAAGAAAAAGAAAAAATTAGTTGCTCCAAAGGCTACGGCAACCAAAGCCAAAGCAGCAGCCAAAGAAAAGACCAAAAAAGCACCGGCAGCTAAAAAGCCTAAAAAAGAAAAGGAAGCTCCTTCAGAATAACAAAAAACCCTGATCCAATGATCGGGGTTTTTTATGGGCCTAATCTTTCAATTGCCCAGGCATCTTTTTCGAGCCTGTACCTGATCCTGTCATGCAGTCTCCCGGCACGTCCTTGCCAGAATTCGATCATAGAAGCCTTCACAATATAGCCTCCCCAAAAAGGAGGTCTTTCAATTTCAATCTGGTCCTTCCATTTCATTTCCGTTTCTCTCCATAATGCCTCCAGTTCGGCCCTTGAGCCCACCACTTTACTTTGGGGCGATGCCCATGCGGATAACTGGTTTTCACGCGGCCTGCTGGCATAGTATTCATTCGACTCTACCTGCGATATTTTTTCAGCAATCCCTTCTATCCTTACCTGCCTTTCCAACTCTACCCAAAAGAAGTTAAGTGCCACCATCGATTGGTGTTCAATTTCGTGCCCTTTATCGCTTTCATAATTGGTATAAAATACGAAGCCTTTGCTGCTAACATCCCTCAATAATACAATTCGGCTATGCGGATGGTTATTTTTATCAACCGTACTTAATACCATTGCATTGGGTTCATTTACCTCAGCATTGGCAGCATCTACCATCCATTTTTCAAATTGTACTATTCCATCTTTGTCCACATCTTTTTCATCCATTCCCATCATCGAATAATCTTTGCGAAGCTTGTTCAGGTAATCCTTCATAATTTATCTTCTATGTTTACAAAGTACATAAAATATGAGGTGATTTGCAATCCAGTATTCAATATTTATTGGGCCGCCAGGGTGTGCTCTGCACTAATCCTCGTCCTGGCTGCAAGCAGGGCTAGCACCTGCATGTTATTCCTCCGTCATAAATGCAGGCCCAAGCCCTGCTAAGCGCCAAGCCTGCGGGTAAGTGCTGCCGCCCACCGGCGGATCTGTGATATATTGATTTACCGTCACATAACCCATCTTCCTTCAAAAATGAGCATGGTTCACCCAAAATGCATAACTCAAGCAAAACCGGTACGTTAATTTCAACATAAACTATAACTACTATGATGAAAAAAGTTTTTTCAGTTTTTACGCTGGGTATATTGGCAGTGGCTGTCAATGCACAATCAGAAAGCTCCCCATTGTCTAATCCATTGGCGGGCACCTCCACCTACGATTATAATTTAAATGTGGGTGATAGCTGCATTGTAATCGACAATGGAATGGCTCTTAAATCCATGAAGATACATGAGAAGAAAAATGGAATGTACAAGGTGGCTGTGTTCAATATTACAGACTGGGAAATCCGGAATCAACCCAGCAGTGTAAAGTGGTATAAGTCCAATTCTGTTTATCCATATTATAGTACAACCGACTTTGGCAATAAAACCAAACCGTATAAGAACACGGTGGCCTCTTTGCTTAATTGCTTGTCACAATCAAAAAACATACCTATAAGTAGCTTAACAGGATCCAATAACTGGCCTACCTATTATATAAAAGACGACAATGAATACAATACCATGAAGGCCGACCTGGACAATTGCAGAAAGGTGCTGTCGGGATTTAAAAATCTGCCCAATACATTTATGGGTTACGAAAACAATCCTGCCATTTGGGTAGCAGTATTAAATGATGCCCAAACCTACCTCGATTGTTTAAAAGCAGTTCCAAATCCTGATATGACAAGAAATGTTAACAGGATCTTAGGAGAAATTGAGGGAGCCAAAACAACAGCTAATAGCTTTACCGGAGGAACAGAAGGACTCTACAACTGCAGCGGTTGTCATGAATATATGTTCTGCGCAGTATCGGCTAGTCAGAGAAAAGATTGGTTCGAACGGATGAATGGACTTCATCTGGATGAGGAATCCATTAAAAAGCTCAATTCAGCATTGGATGATTTGAAAACAGTATGTGCTTCCAAATTATCACTGGTAAAGATCCCCGATTGGCATTTTAAATATTCCGCTTCCGGTTTGGAAACAGTGATGAAAAATCACCTGAAAAATTCGTCGGCTTTAACCATCCATAAAACAGGCTCGTCTGATGCTGATTGGGTAATAGAAAAAAATTCCTTAGGCGTTATTTTGTATAGATATAAACGAACCTATATGTGGATCAGGAATCCTTCCAACGATCACCCATACTGTAAAAGTCTCACCTATGTCATCAAACAGGAATATGCAGGTGGTGGCAACTATGGGGCCTCTGTGGTTAGTGAATATTACGAACAATTATGCGGGTGCCCTTAACCTGGTTTTACGTTTCATAAATGAAAGGGGATGCTGGCTTGGCATCCCTTTTTTTTATACTAAAAAACCCAGATCTTCGTTTTTAGTACAGAACAACAAGAATATGAAAACCAACATTTTCCTTATTACGCTGTTGGCTGCCGCATTGTGCAGCTGCCAGCAAGAAGATTATGCCCCTAAGTTAGCAGGAACCTATTCAGGTACCTATTCTTCTCCAACAGATACTTTTACCGGGAATCTTTACATTTCCACCATCTCAAAAAACAAAGTGAAAGTTACCTTATTAACCGACTCCGGTTTTGCCACTGTAACCTCTAGCAATGTTTTAGTGGATGATGACGGTCCAGATCAATACAGTTTTATGGATATAAATGGAGAGATCTATCATGTGCTTGGAAGGTATAACCACAAAGACAACTTGATTGAACTTAGTGGCTTCTATAATACAATGCCATCCACAAATTTTGAAGGATCAAAACAATAATTAATTCTTGTTGGAGGTGATCTGAATTCTTTTAACAGTATCGGTTTCATAATGGCCGCCCAGGTCCTCATCATCACCTGGATGGCTCCAGAACTCCACTGAGATTCCAAATTTTTTGAACTGCCACATTTTATCGTAATAGTCTGCTTTGGGTATTCCCGATTCAGCTGGCTCTCCCCATAGTCTCACTACTTTCGGATAAGTATCCCCTATTTTAATTCCGTAGATTTCTCCATCAAAATGCAATGCTCCTTTGAACCAGGTAAAAACAATACCTGTTACTTTTTTTCCGTCAGCAGAGATGTAAACAATCATTCCCTTACTAAAATAGCTGGCAAAATTATCTCCTGATTTATCGGGAGATCCCATGGAAGCTTTTTTTGCTGCCCAATCATCTCCTATCTTTACCGGAGCCGTATAGGATAATTTTTTATCGTTGGGAAAGGTGGTTTTGCAGGATACCAAAACCAACAGAATGACAGGGATTATTTTTTTCATCTACTATCTTAATTTGTGCTGCAAGTAGCGACGGGCAATTGCCCGTCGTTACCGGCAGAAAATTATTTATTTTTAAAGCTATTAATAAAGTTCTTCGAAAAATCACTCAGGATCAATCGTCCGCTAATTTCAGCGCGATGTTCTAAAAATTCGTCCCAATTCTCTGTTCCCTTCCACAAAACCCTTTTCAATTCTGTCATGGCCTCAATGCTTGATTTGGATAACGTATCAGCCAGCTTATCTATTGTAGTATCCATTTGAATTTCATCCACACATACCTCCATAAACATGCCACAATTTTTAGCCCACTCGGCATCACGCCATTCTGCAGCATTGATGGATAATGAACTAAAGGCTGAAGTTCCAATTTTTCTTAATACCGCAGGGCCCACCACAAAAGGCCCAATACCCACAGCCAACTCACTTAGTTTTACCGATGCTGCTGCAGTAGCAACACAATAATCCACTGCACAAGCCAATCCAACCCCACCCCCTACTGCTTTACCCTGTACCCTGCCAACAACGAACTTATTCACTTTACGAATGGCATTGATCACCCTGGCAAAACCCATAAAGAATTCTTTTGCGGTATCAAAATCATGGAGCGATAACAGTTCATCAAAAGAAGCTCCAGCACAAAAAGCTCCTGCTCCTTCACTGCGGATAATGATCACCTTTACCTGGGGATCGTCACCCATTTTATAAATAGATGCTTCAAATTCCTTTAATACTTTACTGGGTAATGAATTGCTTTTGGGATGATGAAATAATATAGTACCTATTCCATTTTTTATTTCAGTTTTTATCCCACCCTGTGTAATAACTTCCGACATATTATATATTCAAATTAAATCTGTATTCACAAAACTACAAGAAACCCTGGACCATGATAAAGATTAATCCGTAAATTAATTCTTTCGTTGAACCATGGTCAATATGGTTCCCAAAGCCACCACTTCATCCGTTTCATCGATGATCTCCACGAGCCATTTTACGATCCCTTTGTCTATATCATCTCCTCTCTTCAGGTCTTCAGGTTTCTCTACCACTCTTTTATCGTTGGGTAATTTTTCTTTGCAGCTGAACCTAACATATACTTCACTGCCCGGATAAGTAGGTTTTGTAAATCGTAACTCATCGATCCCATAATTCAGCAATACCGGGTTTTTTTCATAGCTATCAACAAATAAGCCGGCTGCCAAACTCACCATAAAATAACCATGAGCCACTTGCCTTTCAAACATAGTACCGTTAAAATCGGTGTCCTTCATATGTGCATAAAAATGATCCCCGCTTAGATCCGCAAATTGATCGATATCCTCGGAGGTGATCAATCTTTTTTCAGTGATAAGCTGGTCGCCTATATTCAATTCTTCAAAATATTTTTTAAATGGATGTTTACCAGGATCTTTGCCTTTGGCATTCGGCTGGTATACATTGGTAATTTCAGTGATAGTGGTGGGAGACCCCTGCAAAGCGGTACGTTGCAAATAATGTTTTACTCCTCTTAAACCTCCCATTTCTTCACCCCCTCCTGCCCTGCCCGGACCTCCGTGTACCAGTAATGGTAAAGGAGAGCCGTGGCCTGTGCTTTCCTTGGCACATTCATTATTCAACACCAATATCCGGCCGTGATGGGTGGCTGCCCCTATTACATATTGTCGAGCTTGTTTATAATCAGCAGTCACAATGGTAGTGCATAAACTTCCTTTACCCAATTTACTTAATGCCACCGCATCCTCTAGATTTTTATAGGGCATAATGGTGCTTACTGGACCAAACGCTTCCACTTCATGCACTTCTTTTACTGCAAACGGGTTATTATTCATCAACAATACCGGAGACATAAAAGATCCCTTGGTTACGTCCGCATCTACCAGCTCAACGCTGTCGAGGCTACCATAGATCATTTGAGAACTGGCCAATAATTTTTGCACTTGCTCCTTTACTTCTTTGCGTTGGGTTTCACCAGCAAGGCTGCCCATTCTCACTTTTTCGTTCAGTGGATTGCCGATCACTGTTTGCGAAAGGGCGGAGGCAATAGCCTGGTGCATGTCTTCCATCTTATTCTCTGGAACGAATATTCTTCGGATACCAGTACAACGTTGCCCGGCTTTCAGGGTCATTTCCCTTCTCACTTCCTTCACAAAAATATCCCATTCGGGCATACCAGGTTCTACATCTTTTCCCAATACAATACAGTTCAATGAATCCGCCTCCATATTAAATGGAACCGATTCACTCAATAGATGCGGGTTTGACTTGAGCATCAAACCTGTGGATGCAGAACCGGTAAAGGTAACCACATCCTGAGAGTTCACATGATCCAGAAGATCACCTGCGCTGCCACAAATTAATTGTAAAGATCCTTCGGGCAAAATTTTAGAAGCGATGATCTCTTTAACAACTGCTTCGGTTAAATACGAAGTTACCGTAGCCGGCTTTACGATACATGGCATTCCAGCCAAAAGATTGACTGCAATTTTCTCCAACATTCCCCAAACCGGGAAATTGAAAGCGTTGATATGAATAGCAACCCCTTCTTTAGGAACCAGGATATGCGTTCCCATAAAAGTATTGTTCTTACTGAAATTATGACTTTCACCATCGATACAAAAAGTTTCATCCGGAAATTTCCTTCTCAGCGAAGCATTGGCAAAAAGATTCCCGATCCCCCCTTCGATATCCACCCAGCTATCCGCTTTGGTTGCTCCGGTTTGATAACTGATCTGATAAAATAACGCTAAATGTTGCCTTAGATAAAGAGCCAGTGCTTTCAGCATATTACCCCTTGCATGGAAAGTCATTTTGCGTAAAGCTGGATTACCTACCTTCCGCCCATATTCCATCATGGCTTTAAAGTCAAGGCCAGTAGATGCGGTGGTCGCCACCGGAGATCCGTCTACGGCATTATACAAAACCTGGCCATCACCTGTACCTTCCATCCACTCCCCAAGCGCATAGTTCTTGAGTTTCTTTATGCCTGTTTTAGTTGTTGTTGCACTCATATCTTCTTCTTATTGGGCTCTAAGCTACATATAAGCATGTTTTTTGCAAAATAACCGACTGGATTTTTGTAAAACCCTTTTCAATAGTATTTTTGATGGCAATAGCTCATACTATGTACCGCAAACTGGATATTTATAAAACCATTGAGACCATCGATAGGCTGAAGCTCCGGATCGAAGACCGGTTTCCGGATTCGGGCTTATCCAAAGTTTGTGGGGAGCTGAATGATATAGCTAAACAAAGTTCAAAGACCATTCATTTTATTTCGAAACCCATTTATTGGTTAAGGATCGGTTTTGGAGTATTGATCCTTTCAGGATTAGGTACATTGATCTATTCATTCTCACGGCTGGAAATTTCATTGGAGAAAATTGAATTGGTGGACCTCGTGCAGGCTGCAGAAGCATCCGTAAACGACATTATATTTATTGGAGCTGCCATTTATTTTTTATTCAGAACAGAAACCCTATTAAAGCGAAAAAGAGCGTTGACCGCTCTGCATGAGTTGAGGACCATAGCCCATGTAATTGATATGCATCAGCTCACCAAAGATCCTAAAAGTCTTAATTCGAGAGGTACTGAAAATTCGCCCAAAAGAGATATGGCCAACTATGAATTATCACGATACCTTGATTATTGCAGTGAAATGCTTTCTTTAACCAGCAAAGTGGCGGCCTTGTATGCGAATGATTACAATGATGAGGTAGTATTAAACACTATTAATGAAATTGAAGAACTTACCACCAGCCTGAGTGGCAAGGTATGGCAGAAGATCATGATCCTTAAGTCGGAAAATTAAAATTGAAAATACCCATCAAGGATTTTGACAATATATATTTTGTATCTTTCCTGAAATTTATGAACCTTACAACCTAAACATTCTCTTTATATTCTTCATTCGTTAAGACAGATGTTATGTCGGGTGATCCAGAAAAAATAAATAAGTTATTAAACGAGCTAGCCGACCTTCAAGGAAAGCTGGAAGATTTCCAGAAGGAGATCCTGGCGCTTCGTAAGGAGTTATACGAATTAAAGGCTTCTACTGTTAGCCCAGGCATAAAAGAAACGTTCAATCCACCCCCATTTATCCCTGCCGCAGAAACAAAGAAGCCTGAGATTCAACTTAAGAAAACCGAGGAGGTGAAGCCACCTGTGGTTCAGCAAAAAACTGTGCCACCACCTTCACCACCTAAGCCCCCAAAAGCCAAGTCGAATATCGAAAAATTTATTGGCGAGAACCTGCTGAATAAAATAGGCATTGCCATTACCATTATTGGTGTAGGTATTGGTGCTAAGTACGCCATTGATCATCAACTGATCAGTCCATTGGCCAGGATCATCATTGGATATGTTATAGGATTTATTCTGGCCGGTTTCGGATTCAGGTTAAAAAAGAAATACACAAATTTTAGCGCCGTACTGGTAAGTGGTTCCATTTCCATTATGTATTTCATCACTTATTTCGCTCGAAGCTTATATGCCCTGATGCCTTTAGAAGCCGCATTCGGACTCATGGTATTCCTTACGGTGATCGCCGTTGGCCTGGCTATTTATTATAACCGGCAGGTAATTGCCCATATAGGTTTGGTAGGGGCTTATGGAGTACCTTTCTTGCTGGGTGATAATTCAGGAAATGTGCTGATCCTTTTCTCGTATACGGCTATCATTAATATCGGTATTTTGGTTATTTCCTTTGTCAAATATTGGAAACCATTGGTTTATTCTTCGTTTGGACTTACATGGCTTATGTTCGGCGGATGGTATATCACCAAATATACTTCTTATGTTTATTTTGATATTGCACTTATTTTCGTTGCTATTTATTTCGTCCTATTCTACATATCCATTCTTGCATTTAAATTAATTAAAAAAGAAAAAACAGGGGTAGACGATGGTATACTGATCGTGCTCAACTCATTTTTGTTTTTCGGGATTGGTTTCAACGCCACGTGGGACCACTGGAATACCTATCCTGTATTGAGCAGGAATTCTTTAACCGCTTTTACCGTTTCAAACGGGCTCATTCATTTCCTTGTAGCCGGTATTGTGCTTTTAGCCAAAAACCGGAATAAAACCCTGCTCTATATTCTGCAAACCCTGGCCATTATTTTTATTACCATTTCTATTCCAGTTTATTTCAAGGGCACCTGGATATGGATGTTATGGTCATGTGAGGCCGCTTTATTGTTTGCCATTGGGCGATTCCGCAAATCCTCTTTCTACGAAGTGATTTCCTGGCCTGTGATCCTTACCGCTTTTATTGGATGTGTTGCTCAATGGTTGATGGTATACAGATTTTATTTCCGTCATGAAAGCATGGAAGCCTTGGTTCCTGTACTGAATATAAATTTTATGAATGGATTGTTATGTATAGCTTGTTTTAGCTTTATTGCCATCCTCAATAAAAGTAAAAAATGGGTTTCCAATTTCATCACTGAAAAGTCTGTGTACGATGCCGTTAATTTTTGTTTACCGGTAATAGTTATTGCTACCATCTATTATACTTTCAGGGTGGAAATGGCCATTTATTTTGAACAATTGTATGATAACTCGGCCACCAAGGTTTTTCCGGAGGGCCTGGAGTCATATACGTCCGATAAGAATTATGATTATAAAAGATTCAAAATGATATGGATCATTAATTATTCTCTGCTCTTTTCAACCATTGTATCCTTTATCAATATGTACCGGATCAAAAGCAGGATCACAGCCTTTATTGGTATGAGCATGAGCCTGGTGGTTATTTTCATGTTCCTTACCCAGGGTTTGTATCAACTGGCGGCATTAAGAGATAGTTATGTGGTAAGTTCATTGTCTGAGTTCTATCATCGGGGTCCTATCAATATTGGCATTCGATATATTAGCCTGGCATTGGTAGGATTGATGCTAGGTACTTTATATGTATATACCCGGAGAGATTTTATCAAGGTCAATTTAAAAATTGCTTTTGAGTTTTGTTTTCATACCATCGTTCTTTGGATCTTAAGCAGCGAGATCATCTATTGGATGAATGGATTTACTACTTGGCAATCCTATAAACTGGGATTGAGTATTCTCTGGGGGGTGTATTCACTTATACTCATCGCCTTGGGTATTGCAAAAAAGAAACTATACCTGCGTATCACCGCCATTGTGCTTTTTGCCATTACGTTGCTCAAACTTTTTGCATATGATATTGCCGACCTTGACACGATCTCCAAAACCATTATGTTCATAGCGCTCGGATTATTGTTGTTGGTGATCTCTTTCCTTTATATCAAATACAAGCATATTATTTTTGAGGACAAGGAAAAAGAAGAGAACAAGCCATAAAAGGGAAAAAGGGATAAGCATTACACCTACCCCTTTTTCTATCATGAACATATGGTGCCTCATCTAATGTCCCAGGCAAAATGTGCCGTTCTTGTACCCCCAGGGACTGTCATTTTGATGTTATCAAAATAAACTTTGGATCCGGGTCTCAGTGCCTTCATTCTTGCATGGTATTTTTGTGGAATTTGATTTCCAGTTATACCATTTTCTCCAAAAGATCCGTCCGCTGATTTCACGTAAAAATCAAACTGAGTAATGATCGGATAAATATTAAAGTCGAAATTCTCCATATAGGGAATTAATGGTTGAGTAGTTTCAGAAGCAGGAACCTTACTTCCATCGACCGTTCTTCCCCATTTTACTTCCGGGGTTGGAACCTTCTTTACCCTGAACTCATATCTTCCCATTTGCTTTAATGTCCCATCTTCCATTCTGGCGGAAACATTAATATAGCCTTTTCCACTTTGCTGAGTTGGGGTTGCGCTATATTTACCATTAGATCCGGATAAGGTGCATCCGGTAGCACTTACACTAATATTGTTGGGCGCAACCCCTGGTACCGAAATAGATACTGGGTTTGGTAATCCAAAATAAAATACGTTCATCATATCTGGTGATACCGTGGCAGATGGCGGTGCTACATTATAAGTGGTACTAAATGGTAGTGTCTTTATATTTCCGGAAGGGTCTTTCATTTGCAAGGTGCCTGCAAAGGTTTTTTCACCTGCTCCACTTACCGGAAAAGAAACTTTGCCTACACCGTCAACGAATTGATCATTCTCCAGTTTGGTACCTCCGCTTACAGCCATCGTAGCCGGATCAACTGCTGATCCATACGTGATGGTAGGTATGTTGCTACCGTTGGTTGAATAGGCCGCTAAAAACACATCCGCTTCAAAATTTGAACCACTTGTTACAAAGTTTGATTTTGGGATCACCGCTACCTTGATCTTATCGAACTTGAAGGCATTTCTGGAGATCTCTTCCCAAAGAAAACTAAGCATATCCCCTTCTGCTCCCCTCACAAAGTTTTCCCACTTGGTCAGTTCGGTCAACGCAGCCGATTGCGGTAAATGGTAAAAATATTGCATCTCCCAGGTAGGATATTTTTTGTTGTCTTGGGGATCATTGGTAAGAAGGATCGCCAATTTTTTCTCAACATCCGTTCGGATGGCTTCTCTTTTACCTTGGTAAACGGAGTCGGCCAATACCTTATCGGCTACGGCAAGACATTTTTCCCTGAAAGTAATGAGCTTTTTCTTCAATTCATTCGCTCTTCCAGTAGTTCCAGGAGCTTTATCGGTTCCAAAAAAACGGGTGGGACCATCATAGTCATCCTTCCGGCTTACTTTCATTGGATTCAGTACAAAATCCTTGGCTTTGGTTTCATCTACATTGTCAACTTCCTTTACCATATCCACTTTCATTTGCTCGATCTCATTGGTAAGCTCATCCGCTATACCTTTAACATACAATGCCTGCTCATTTAGAAAAACCAATCTTTTGTTGGTGGGATCAACCAACATCTGAGTTGAGAAATCGTTGACGATACCACCGTTTTTATTTTCCAGACTTTCTTTTTGTTGCAATAATCCCATATTGATCACTACAAAGGCATCCAGCACTTCTTTAGATACATTAATTGCCAGCATTGCCGTAAGCACCAGATACATCATATTGATCATCTTTTGCCTTGCATTTAATTTTCCACCTGCCATTTTTTCCTAGTTTAAGGGGTTAATACTTTTTTATAAAAAAGGACATTAAAGGCAGGGAGCAAACAACTACCATCAGTAAATTCACCAATACTTATGGTGATCCACCACCCTGCTTCCAATATCCATGATAAAAAAGTTGCAACTTCTAGGAGGTATAATACCAGGTTCTTAAAAAAGATACAAAGACCCCAAAGATTTAATCCTTGGCCGGCAAACAGGTGAGTTGGTGAAAACATGACGAAAATCATTTTTATCGGTTTAGGTAATTCAGACCTTGCGCTCCATCTTATCTAAACCTTATGTTAACGTCGCTCATTATCAATGCCCGAAAATCAGATCAAATTCATACAAATATTCTGGAATCAACGGATCAGGGAATTTATGTGGTACAACTTAGAAATGAGGAAAAGGATAAATGGAGGCTCTGTTATCTTAACCAGAACATGCGAAACATGTTTGGTATTGGTGAGCAGGAATTAGAAAAAGGTTTAAAAGGTTTGCTGAAGCTAGTACACCCGGATGATAAGAAAAAATGGATGGATACCTACCATCAATTATTCAAAAATAAAAAATCAATTCAACGATCCTATAGGCTTATACAACCCGTAACAGGAAAAATGATATATATAGATGAATCCATAAAACTGAGAGAAAAAAATGACGAAATTGAATTATATCATTATATATCCGACATATCTACGGAAAAAACCCTTACCGCCTTGCTCCAAAGCACCAACGAAGAACTTAAAAACCTAGGGCAGATCAACAAGGCCATTATTGAGAATAAAAGTCTCCATGAGATCGGTAAAATATTTTTGGATACAATTGGACCACCATTTTCCATTGTATCAAGTAGATTATACACTTTAAACCAATCCAATCATGAATTGACTACCGTTTGCGAAAATTTCGAAAAAGGCATATTCTCTAAAATTGAAAAAAGGATCGGTGTAAAAGCTGCGAGTATCATACCCAAATTAACAGAAAGTAATTATCTTTTTCAGCTTATACAGAAGCGGGAAACCATCATAACCACCGACGAAAAGGAAATTATCAAAATTGTGGATGCACATGCAGATTCGGCCATTATAAAACCTTTTGTTAAGTGGGCTGTGAAATTGACCAAGCTAAAGACTTTTGCCATTATTCCTCTCTGCGCTGGGAATAAAATTGTTGGATTGGTTACCTTAGCCTCCACCCAAAAATTCAGCGATCAGGACATCGAATCTATTCATAGATATACAGAGCATATAGCAGGAGGATTGATAAAAAAAATATTAGAACAAGATATAAAAACCGCAGAAAAAAAACTGGCTTCCAACCAGCAATTACTACTCACCTCTGAGGAAATGGGCAAAATCGGTAGCTGGGAGGTAAATTTTGTGGATATGGAGGATTGGAGCAAAAATACCACCCTATGGTCCGACGAATCGTACCGTATTTTTGGCTATGAACCGCAAAGTGTTGAGGTAAGCTATCCCTTTTTTTTAGAACATGTTCATCCGGAAGATGTCCATTTGGTCTCAGGTAATTTTCAGGCCCTTTTTATTCCCGGCTCACAACACGAGGTTGAATACAGGATCATTTTAAAGAACGGTGATGTTAAAAATATACATGGAAAGTTCTATATCGTATTCAACGAAAAAAACAGGCCGTTAAAAATGGTTGGAATGTCTCAGGATATTACAGCGAGAAAAAAGATGGAAAAAGCATTGGAAGCCCATAACCATATATTAAAAGAAGAGGTGGAACGCCAAACGAGGGAATTGAAGATCGCTAACCAAAGCCTGGATGCATTTAATCATTCTATATCTCATGACATTAAAACTCCTCTAAGGGCCATGGACCTATATTTGGATTTGCTCAAAGAAAACATACCAGCGCAGGATGATAACCATGAGTATGTGGTCCAAATTGGAAACTGTGCTAATGAGATGAAGTTAATGATTTCAACTTTGATGGAATTGGCCAAGTTTGAAAAGATAGAACTAAAAAAAGAAACAGTCAATATGCGGTCAATGATTAATGGATGCATTCATTCGCTCATAGCTGAAACCACCAATTCAAAAGTCACTTTCAACGTTCTGCAAACTCCTGATATCAGGGCCGATGAAAACCTGGTTAAGCACATACTTGCTAACCTCATATCCAACGCCATCAAATACTCCTCGAAAAAAGAACATCCTATCATTGAAATAGCTGGATACTCGGATGGGGCTTTTACTACTTATTATATAAAAGACAATGGAGCTGGATTCGACCCAAAACTTGCCAATAAACTCTATAAACCATTCTCCCGACTTCATAACGACAGTGAATTCGAAGGCAATGGAGCAGGATTATCCATTGCAGAACGGATCATTACCAGACACGGAGGAACCATTTGGGCTGAAACTGAAAAGGGAAAAGGGGCCACTTTTTATTTCAAATTGCCTAACTAAGTAATAGTTGTTCTGGTAATTTCGGTGTTAAACAGAATTAAAGATTAATAATAATTTAATTTCATATTGAACAAAAAATAAAGAAAAGATTAAATCATATATCTCAATAATGGCAAGGGTTATAGCTTGAGTACCTTTTCCGTTCGTCTCCGATTTAATAATAAGTTAATATTCTGGTTTCCAATTAGTAATGAAGCATTTGGAATAAAAATTTTGTGGCGTACCTTTGTCATGAATTTGATAGAAGGAGATGACCAACTCGGAGTTAATTTTAAGAACCTATAGAGAAATAGTAACCAAATTAGACCAACCCTATTACGTTTTAGAAGGTCTAAGCAACCATGTCGGGAATAACCAGATCCTGCATAGTAGTCCCAGCATCAGGAACATCGTTGGCTTAAGTCAGATCGAATTGGCCAGGAATTCTAAATTATTTTTCGATTCTATACATCCTGACCATCTGCAAGAATATACCGCCAGTAACCAACGTTTGTTGGAAGGAACTGCCATGGACAGGCGTACTTACCTGATAAAAAACCAGGAAACCGGAGAATTTATTCCGGTGGAAGAATTGGCTACCTCCAGGCTTAATGTCGAAAAAAATTGTTTTGAGATCTATTGCACGGTTAGAAAAGCCACTGCTCATCTGGATGCTGAAGAATCTGTTCAATTTAAAAAGTTTGCATCTGCATTAGGAAATTACTCAAATGCCAACCACGAAATAGAAAAAAGGCTTTTTGAATCTACCAGGTATTTCGTGGATACTATGGGCCAGCATTTTAAAATGAATGCAGTAAGGTTTTACGGATTCAATGAAAAAAGTAAGGAACTTTTTATACTGGCAGATATCCAGAACAAAAAATATCAAGGCCGCTTCGAAGTGGTTACTGGAGTTAAAACAAAAGGGGTGGTCCCTCAATATAGCGAGGACAGCTTCTTCTTTAATAAACTTTTGGAAAACAGGTACCAGGTATTTGATGATAAAAAGGACATCATAGAAATGCTGAAATCCCATACGGAAAATCCTCTTCTTAAGAAAATGGCTCCAACTGCCACCAAGGTATACCGACTGAAATCATTTGGATTATTACCTATTTCCTGTCCGATGGGAAGAATAGTAGGCCTCATCACTTTTGGGTCGCCGAAGAGTTATAGTGAAGAAGGCAAAAAAGCTATTTACGAATTTACCACCACCAATACTTTTATCTTCACTCCTCTGCTCTGCGATTTTTTTGCAGAACCCTGATGAAATATTTGATGCTGCGCAGTGGGGATTCTGGATTTGATATGATCCCTATGGGAACCTCAAACCTCTCAAACGCAGTCAAACCTAAAAAACCGCATCTACCAATAGGTAGCAAAAAGCTGATATAAATACGGAGGAGATAATATTCAGGAAAAAACCTGCGGTAGTCATTTGATATAATCGGATCTTCTTACTTGCATATACAATAGCATTGGGCGGTGTACCCATGGGTAACATAAATGCGCAGGTAGCTCCTAAAGTCACCGGCAAACAATAAAGCATTGGATTTACCCCCATAGCCACGGCAATACTGCCCACCACAGGCACAAACACCGTTACAAGGGCTACATTGCTCATGAGTTCCGATAAGAAGACAGCTGCCAAAGTAAGAATGATGATCATCACCAAATGCCCACTGGATGAATAATTGTTTTTTATTTCATCTGCCACCAGTTTCATCAGGCCCGATTTATCCATGGCCATTGCCAGGCATAATCCTCCCCCGAATAATAGTAAAATTCCCCATTTAACTTTTTTAAGGTCCTTAAATCCCATGATCATCCATGATTTTTTCGATCCGGAAGGGATAACCATCATGAGAAATGCTCCCCACATAGCTACCAGGGTATCGTCCAATTTAACCGACCATTTTTCATGGAACCATTCCCAAGTCTCGAACCTGAATATTGGCATACTGAATTTCCATTGGGTAGGTAGCCACTTGATATATTCGTCCTTGTTAATGGAATAGATAGTATTGATCAGGATGATCAACTGCTCTCTGAATATCCATAAGAGGCAAGTCTGAATGAATATAATAGCCACGATCCACTCCTGCCGGCTCATTTTACCCAGCTTATTATATTCATCCACGATCAACGACCTCGGTATGGCCTTTTTATCCATTTTATTAGGATATAAAACATAGGTCAATAATAAATACATAATTGCCAGGATGATTACACCCATCGGAAAACAAATGATGAACCAATCAAAAAAGCCTATGTCCATATTGAACCCTTTTTCCATCAATCCAACCAGCACCATATTCGGTGGAGTACCCACAATAGTAGTAATACCTCCTATGTTCGAAGCATAAGCGATGATGAGCATTAATACCAGGCTAAAATTCTTGATCTTCCCCTTACCCTGGTAATTGGTCTCGATCAAGGCATTTACCGAAACAGCAATGGGATACATCATCATGGTGGTAGCCGTATTACTGATCCACATGCTAATAAACGCAGTTGCTATAATAAATCCTAAAATGATCTTGTTAGGTGAGGTCCCTGTAATTTTTACAATCCCTAGGGCAATGCGTTTATGTAGGTTCCATTTCTCCAGTGCAAGTCCTAATATAAAACCGCCAAAGAAAAGAAAAACCACTTTATCAAAATAATTGATCACCGACTGATCAAAGGTCAATACACCCGATATAGGGAAAGCAATCAATGGGATCAAAGCTACCGGTGCCAGGGGCAAAGTTTCGGTGAACCAAAGCGACAACATGAGGACCGCAATGGCCAACACAGTCTTAGAGGCTGCTGGTAATGAAAGTGGGTTTACAAAGAAGAAGAAAACAAACAATGCAAAACCTGCCAATATGGAAACGATTACCTGCGCCGTTTTGCTCATCTTTATTTTGCTTTCAATTGATCATCTTTTTGTTTTTGCAATACCTGGTATTGTTTATAATAACTATTTGATTTCGCTGTATCACCCAGGTTCTGGTATACCACCCCTAAATATTGATAAGCCAACGGATAGTTTTTATCACAGGCAATGGTTTGGTTACACATATCAATGGCCATGTTGAAATATTTTCTTGCCTCATCTGGTTTATTTACCTTCATATTCTCTCCGGCCAGTGTAATATAAACAGCCCCCAGGTTACATAAGGCATCCGCATAGCAAAAAGGCGACATCTCGATAGCCTTTTTAAAATTCTCCTCCGCCTCCTTATATTGGCCGGTAAAACCATAACAGGTGCCAAAATTATTAAAGGCGATAGGATCTTTATCGTTCAATTTAAGTCTACGTTTATAATGTACAATGGCTTTTTCATAATTACCCATTCTCTGGTATATCTTTCCCAACAGACCATGCACTTCTGCAAATGGTTCGTATATCTTCAAACATTCCTGTAGTTCTTTCTCAGCCAATTCAAGCGTTACTTTTCTTTGAACATCTGTTTTTATTCTCAGAGAATCGCTATTGGTGATCATATTGGCATGGTAGTATAACATATGAACACTGTTCGGAACGGTCTTTACGTCTTCGTTGAATAAAGTGGATACATTTTTCCAGTCTTTATTCCGGTCGATCGTTTTAAAGGAGAAGAGCAGCAGTATAGGTGCCAAAACAACCCAAACAAGCGCCTTTTTCGAAAACACTTCAGCCAGGTTAGCAGGAAGGATCTTGTCAGCCTTTAATAATTTAGAGATCAGGTAAGCAATCAATATACAAAAACCCAGGGAGGGCAAGAACATGAGCCTTTCGGCCATATTGGTACCAATATAGATAAATACATTGGATATAATGGATGCCGTGATCATAAAAAAGAGGATGGCATAACTATATACCGCTTTCTTTTTAAATCCCCTGATGGCAAAGAATAAACCAACACTGTACAGTAAAAAGGAAATCAGAAAACCACCATTTGCCGCTGATTTTACCAATGGAATGGTTTTGAAAGAATAATCACAGGAAAGTGGATGTGGAAAAATGAGGAGTTTTAAATACCTACCCATGATCTCAATGGCTGTCATTCTGCGAACTGCATTGTCCTTAGATTCCATGATGGAATTATCCGGTATAGGAATGTCTTTGGCCTTTATTCCAACCGATCCGATCACACTGTTATGGATATATAGATAAATTCCGGTAACCGCCAGAATACAAACCGTAATGATTAAATTTTTTGATAAAGATGCTTTGGAGAAAAAATAGATGGTGATCGGTAGCAGAGCTACATAGGTAATGGCAGATTCCTTGGTAAGCATAGCTGCAAAAAAGAAAAGAGCAGTGGGAATGATCCAATAATTTTTACCACTATCTGCATAGGATTTGGCAAACCAAAGAGAGACCAGAATAAAAAACATCGAGAGTAATTCATCTCGGCTCTTGATATTAGCCACCACCTCCGTATGTATAGGATGGAATGTAAATAACAAGGTAGCGATCAAGGCCAGGTAATACTGGTCAGGTAAAAACCTATGTAACAATAAAAATATAAACCCACATAACAATCCATACAGAATAATATTTACCCAATGCATCAACCTGGGTTTACCCCCTTCTTCCTTAAAATACTTTTGTCCGCCTTGCAGATCATATTCATAAGCGAACATGGCTTTTGTGAATGGACGATAAAGGTTATTTTCGGATGAATAAGAACCTTCCCTATAGCCATTTTTAAAAATAGCACCCAGAGAATCCTTTCCGGCTTCGGTCATTTTATTATCCACGATCACCGAGAAATCATCCAGGTTAAAATCATGTTTGGCAGTGCTGGTATATAAAAGGCTTCCACAAATGGCGATCATCAAGGCAGTTACCCAAACAACAGGTCCTTTTTTAGCTTTGGCTTTGTTCGTCGAAGAAGGAGTTTTTACCTTCTCCTTTTTTTGAACAACAGGATTCTTTTTAACGGGCTGTTTGGAGTGATGAGCTGGTACCTTCTTTTTCGACATGTTTAGTTTTTGAATTGATTGAGCCTTTCCTGTTTCTTTTGCATTAACTCGTTATATCTTTGGGTATAGGGTGCTGCCTTTGCCTGGTCTCCCAAATTAATATAGGTCATCGCCATAAATTGATTAGCGGGTATATTGTTAGGATCACAAACCAACGTTTGGTTAAACATATCAATGGCCATGCTAAAAAACTTATTGGCTTCCTGGTATTTTTGTTGGGCCCCTGCTACATTGCCTTTATCTTCTTCCATCTTCCCCTGCGACCTGGCAATATTCCCATAGGTTCCATACACACTACCCAAATTGGCCAAAGCATCGGCATAACAAATGGGTGTAATGTCAATGGCCTTTTTAAAGTTCACCTCTGCAGAATCGTACCGCCCCACCGCAAAATAACAGGTAGCATAATTATTAAAAGTGGTAGGGTCCTTGGCATTCAATTCAAGGGTCCGCTTATAATGTTTAATGGCCAAGTTATAGAGCTCCCCAGCCTGAACACCTTTTCTTCTGGCAGCATAATACTCCCCCATTTCTTTATATACCCTACCCAATAAACTATGACCGTTCGGGAAAGGTTCCCATAAGCTATCAGCTTTTAATAATTCTTTTTCAGCCAATCTTAAGGTGATTATTTTTTGAGTGGAATCCTTCAATGCCAAAGAATCGGTATTGGTGATCATCCCTGCATGGTACAAAAGCATGTGCACACTGTTCGGAACTGTTTTTATATCTGCATTAAATAAGGTGGACACATTTTTCCAGTCCTGGTTACGGTCAATTGTTTTAACAGTGCCAATGATCAGCAGTGGAACTAAGATTAACCATAGAAGCGCCTTTTGGGTAAAAACGTCCTGAATGAGTTGAGGAGTGGTTTTCTCTAGCTTCAGTAATTTTATAATAAAGAAGGCGATCAGCAAACAAAAACCAAGCGATGGAATAAAGACCAAACGTTCGGCCATATTCGTACCAATATAAATAAACAGGTTGCTAACTATTGATATGGTGATAAAATAAAAGAAAATGGCAAAGCTGGCAATGGATCTTTTTCTAAATCCCATAATGGCATATACCAGCAAACCGATATGTATCAAAAATGCAGCAATGAATCCGGGATTTGCGGCACTCTTTACCAAGGGAATGGTAGCAAATGAATAATCAGATGACAGAGGATGCGGGATGAACATTAATTTCAAATACCTACCCAATATTTCGATAGCGGTCATTTTTCTTACACCAAAATCCTTCGACTCCATGATCGAATTATCCGGAACAGGGATCAATTCCGTCACCAATCCAATGGAGCCAATAACACTTCGATGTATGAGTAGATAAATTCCTGTAACGGCCAACATAAAAACGCTAACTGTAAGGATCTTTGGCCATTTGGCCGATGTTAAGAAGTACATCGTTATAGGAGCCAATGCCACATAAGTAATGGTCGATTCCTTCGCAAACAAAGCGAAGAAATAAATAAATATGGCCAGTATTAGATCCACGATCTTATTCTTGTCTACATAAGATTTTACGAACCACAACGAACCCAATAATAAGAACAAAGCAACAATCTCATCCCTGCTTTTAATATTGGCCACCACCTCCGTATGTATGGGATGAAAAGTAAAAAGTAAAGTGGTCACCAATGCCAAATAATACTGTCCTGGAATGAACCTGCGTAAGGTGAGGAAAATAAATCCGCAAAGCAATCCATACAAGATCACATTGATAAAATGCATCAGAAAGGGTTTCCCTCCACTCTGCTGGTAATAAGGTTTACCGCCCGAAAGATCATACTCAACGGTAAACATGGCTTTGGTAAGCGGACGGTATAAATTATCCTCCACTGTAAAATTTCCTTGCCTGTATCCTGTTTTAAAAACGGTGGATATGGTATCCATCCCACCCGTGGTAATGGTATTTTCTGCGATCACCGAAAAATCATCCAGTACAAAATCGTGGTTCACTGTATTACTATACAGGAACATTCCGCAAACAGCAATAAAAATAAAGGTAAATAAATGGAGATTGTTTTTTTTACCGGTTTTCGGTTGATGTTTAGGGGGTGTTGTATTTCCTCCCTTCTTGGCAGGTGTTTTTTTTACAGGTGGTGAGGTATTTTTTTTATAATTCTTATGAGCCATACGCTGCTTCTCCAGCTATAAAAATATTCATTTTTTTTATAATGAGAATAATATTTCTCCGGGCGCCCCGGTAAATGGTGAAAAACCATTTACCGGCCCTATGCTCTGGGCTTCCCCGGCCTGCGCCGGGGTACGGTGCTGCGTTCCACTCCGCACTTCCCCTTCGCAGCGGTGGCGCTCCATGAATGAAATTCCATACCATAAGTCTATTTAATTATATTTGTCATTCACATCTAACGTATGAAAAACTTAACCTTCATCCTTACACTGGGTATTGCTTTGTCCGGAACGATCATGGCCCAAACTTCTTTATACATGCCGCTTGAATTTCAGAATGCCTATAAGAATGGTACCCGTGAATATGATGGATCGGTTTCTCCTATTTATTGGCAGAACCATTCGGATTATAAAATAAAAGCGAAGATAGATCCTAGGAAAAAAATACTCAGCGCCTCTGCCGATATCACCTTCTATAATGAATCTCCTGACTCATTGTTTGAACTCCTGTTCCTTACCTATCCTGATTATTATAAAAGGGGGGCTGTAAAGGCCGGTTTCTTTGGCGGTACTTATGACCCAAGTCTGGAATCAAAAGGAATGATCATCGAAAAACTAACGGTTGCCGGAGTAGACATCAATTTAAAGAATGAAAACATGGCCGAGTATAATGGCACCAGCTATTGGGTATACCCTTCCACTCCAATAGCTCCACAAACAAGTGTTAGCATCCAGGTAAAATGGTATTATACAATTCCAGGTAAAGGATTTGAACGGAGTGGTGCAATTGATCCAACTTCTATGTTCATTGCATATTGGTATCCTGAAATAGCGGTACGAGATGATATCAATTATTGGGACGAAATTTTATACGATGCCAGTGCAGAATTTTACCACGACAATTCTAATTATGAAGTTGAAGTTGAAGTACCGAAAAATTACCTGGTATGGGCATCCGTAGCTCCTTCGAATCCAACGGAGATCTATCCTGATTATATTATTCAAAACCTGGAAAAAGCTAAAACGAGCACTGTTGCTTTACCCATTGTATCAGAAGGAGATATTAAGAAAGGTCTTAAAATGAAATCAGGAAAATGGAAATTCTCTGCCAAAAATTTCCCTGACTTTGCTTTTGCTTTAAGTGATCATTTTGTATGGGATGCGGCCTCCTATACCGATAGCTATGGCTATTATTTTTTAAATACCGCTTACGATCCCAAACATACCCCTTTTAAAGAGGTATTAAAAACCGAACAGGAAGCCATTCAACTATTCCATACTGAATTTCCCCGATATGAATTCCCTTACCATCACTTTACCATCTTCAATGGGTTAGAAGGGGGTGGAATGGAATTCCCGGGTATGGCCAACAACCAATCCGTCTCAGGTGCTGATATGGAGCGTTGGACCGGAAAAAAGATGAATGATTTTGATGCGAACTTCGGTTTAAGTCTGCATGAAATGTGCCATATGTATTTCCCCTTCCTCATGGGCATTAACGAAAAAAAATATGCCTGGATGGATGAAGGATGGGCCAGTTTCTCAGAATATTTTATCGATGGAGAATCCATGAGTCAATATCCTGTGGCATATCTGGGTGACCAAAGCATCAGTCCCATGATGACCCCTACCTATACGCAGCCCATGGTCTCCTCCATCAATTCATATGATATGGGATCCTTTTCTTATTATTCATTGTACCATTTATTGGGAAAAGATCTTTTTAGCAAATGTCTCAAAACTTATATAGATCGTTGGAACCATAAACATCCTACCCCTTATGATTTTTTCTTCACCTTCAATGATGCATCTGGCCAAAATCTTGACTGGTTCTGGAAAAACTGGTATTTCGATTGGGGATATCCGGATGTTGGTATTGTAGAATTTAAAAATGGACAACTTACTCTTGAGAACCTGGGAGGGAAGGCTATTGCATTTACTATTATTGTGGGTTATAACGATGATACCGTTTCCCAGGAAACCATTAGTCCAGCTGTATGGAAATCATCCAATATATATACCCATACCCTCAAAAATCCAGAGGCTATCCAATCCATTTGGTTGAATACCATGACCGGATGCGATGCGGTGATTGAAAATAGCTATTGGAAGAGAAAATAGAGCCTGCGTTGTATCTGGAGATTCCTGCGAAAACAGGAATCCCATCGTGCGAAGAACTACCCTACTCCACTACACCCTGCACCGTTCCCCTTTTCCCCAATTCAATCACCTTTAAATTTTCAATATTTGCTTTGTTGATCTCGAAGGTAACAATGGTCATTATTTGGTGCCAGCCATGATTTCCTGCTGCTCCTGGATTAATATGTAAATGCTCCAGTTTTTTATCGTAGATCACTTTTAAAATATGCGAATGTCCGCAGATCACTATTTTGGGTCGGTGTTGTTTGATCAACGCCAAGGCCCTTGGATTATATTTTCCAGGATAGCCCGCAATATGTGTAATGAACACACTCATACCTTCAGCAGCAAAGAATAAATTTTCCTGAGTCTCTTTTCTTATTTCTGCACTGTCGATATTTCCGTACACGGCTCTCAACGGCTTAAAATGGGCCAGTTCCTGGAGTAAAGAAAAAGTTCCAATGTCTCCACCATGCCATATCTCATCACAATCACCAAAATGATGTAATACCCTGGGATGTAAATATCCATGTGTATCGGAGATCAATCCTATCTTCATAACTCAATTTTCTGCACATCCTGGTTCACCACCCAACCTTTCTTCTCAGAATATTGGATATAGTACATGTTGGCAGTGCTATCGGTAATTTCAACTTTGGTGCCTTGGTGCAGGTTAAAAAGAATGGTTGAATTCGGATCAGGTTGGTCAAAGACTTTGATAGATTCATCGAAGATCACCGCCTCCGCATGTAGGTATTTATAGTGATAACAATTCCTGGCCATCAATACCGAAAACCCACTCATAAAAAACCAGAGAATAGATGTCATAAATACTAGTTTCCTGAGTTTTAGATGGGGTTTTTTATAGGAAACAAATATAACTAACGGTACCAGCAACATGAAGAAAATAGATAAAAAGGCCCAGGCATCAATAGATAATGAGAACTGTACTTTCTTGATAAAGGCCAATAATCCGGTATCCTCATAAATAGATGGTTTGTCGGGTAATTTTAAATTCAGTTGTATCAGTTGTTGTTGAGTAATCCTGTGCATGGGTTTTATGCGCAGCGCTTTTTCAAAATTAAATATGGCTTTACTAGTTTCTCCTTTAAGGGTATAAGCGGTCCCCAGGTTAAAGAAGAGTTCAAATCCAATATATCCTTCTTTCACCACTTCCTCATATTGGTCAATGGCTTTGTCCAAATCTCCTTTTTGAAGATAGGCATTTCCTTCTTCTAATGTAGCCGCATTTGCAACGACGGTTGAAAACAGGAGAAGGAATAGGCAGGATATTTTTTTTAAAGCTTGGAGCCACCTAGGTACGTAGAGGGTCATATGGTTCGACAAGCCTACCATGACCAAGGACCTAGTGTGTTGATGTGGTTTAAAAAAAATATTATCCTTTCTTCCCCATTTCATCTATCAAATTCTTTAAATGGTTATACAAACTTTCCACATCACTCTGGGCAGCCGGTGCAAACCTGAACTGGTCCAGTTGATCCATGATCTTCAGTACTTGGATCTTCGTATTTGGATCGGGCAACCAGTTTTGTAAGTTGGCCCTGGTGATCTCATTTTTGGTGGTTTTATATTTATCAGAGATGTATTGATAAAATAACAGGGTCATGGCGGTCAATGCTTCCGCTGCTTGCCCTTTATCCAATATGCTCCTCACTTTTACCAGTTCTTTGTTGGCATGATCCTCGGCTTTGTTCATCTTCTTTTCCGTATCATCGCGTTTGGTAAAGAATATTTTTTTACGGAAAAATATCATCCCTAACCCAGCAAGAAAAGGAAGGATAAGCAAAGCATAATACAAAGGATGGCCAAAAAACGGATCAGATCTTTTATACACTTTTTCTCCGGTAAAGATCCCTTTATTCACGATCACCGTTCCACTGGTAGTATCCACAATCATCCCCTTGATGCTTACCTGAAAAGAATCGGACCGGATCTCTACATACTTTTTTGTTTCCACATCAAAATAACTGAAAGCAAAAGGTCCCAATTGGTAATCTCCTTCCTTACGCGGCATGATATAATATTCAAACTCCTTTTCTCCTGTAATACCATCCTGCAATACCTGGAATTTATTTTTTACCTTAGGTTCGAAAGTCTCAAAATGGTCCGGAAGGTTCAATGGAGGTCCATCGAGAATCGGAAAGTTTCCACTTCCTGAAATAGTATATTTTACTTTGATCGGTTCGTTGGCCTTGGCCTGGGTTTTGTCGATGCTCACCGTAGTATTGTACCTGCCTATAGCATTTACAAAACTTTCTGGCTTTTTTTCTTCAGGCAGCTCTTTGATCGTAAACATTGCCTTATTGGTTTTCAAATCAAAAGGCATCTGCATTTCCTCTTGATAGCCTTGATTATTTTCAGGTAACCTTGTATAAACGTTGAACACCACACGGGCTGCATCATATATTACCTCACCCGTTTTAATAGGTACCAGCCATATCTTGGCTTTATTCAACCTGAAATATTTTTTTCCATTGTACCGGTCCTCCACCAGTCTATCGTCTGCTCTTCCTTTGATGTCCTGCACCCAGCCATCATTAAAAGTAGGAAGATCCACACCATTCACTTCTATATTATTGGTAAACGCATAAATAATAAGGTCTATCGAAACACATTCACCAAGATATGCTTCCTTCTTCGATTCTTTTAATACCACTACCGCTTCTTTTCCTTCATAACCTGAGGGAAAGGGATTCACCCCCTTAGTTACCGATATACTTAAGGGATTGCTTTTAATTTTTTTACCACCTTCGTTTACTGTCATCGAGGGAAAATCAACTTTCCCTACTTTAGTAAACATCACTGCATACACTATTTTGGTTTCGCCTTCCGTCTTTCCATTCACTGTATATGAATTCTCGAAAACATTGGGACCATTTAACACCTTCATTCCATCCACCTGTGGCATTTGGATAGGAGATGAATTCATATTGATGAAGCTAAAAACAAGATGGGCGGTTTCGTAAGTTTTGGGTGTTTCGGGACTAACGGATACAGAAAATTTTTGGCCCAGTCCGGAAAAAATAAAAGTAAAAAAAATGAAAAAGAATAAACTTGTATTCTTGCCAACCATATTTACCAATCTTTGGTATTTGTATTGTTACCTTGCCCTTGGATCCTTTTATTTTGCTCCTGCTCTTTATTGTTCAAGGATTTAATGAGCTCCTGGGCCTGGTTTTGATCGATCTTGTCTTTTTTTTCTTTTTGAGGGGGTTGGTTTTGGGGTTGCTGTTTTTGTTGTTGTTGCTTTTGTTGTTTCAGATTTCTCAATGCATAGGCCAGGTTATATCTTGAATCTTCATCGGCAGGATTATACTTCAAGGCATTTGAATAGGACTCTGTTGCCTTGTCAAACTTTTTTTGCCGCATATACGAATTACCCATATTATAATACGCCTTCGACTTCAATACCGGATCTTTTAAATATTTAATGGCATTATCGAAGAAATAAGCCGCCGTATCAAAATCACCTTTTTTATAAAGAATAGTACCCATGTTATAATTCACCAAGGGATCATTTTGCCTTTTCTTATAGGCAGTACCATACTTCTTCAAGGCATCTTCATATTTACCTTTTTTATAATCCAGGTTACCTTTGCGCATGATAGAATTATAGTTCTTCCCAAAAATGGATTGGGCCTGAATAATGCCGGTAACAGCAAATGTGATTAATAACAGAAATATAAGTTTCTTTATCATACGTCGATCTTCTTTAGCAATTTACCTCTTTTATCCGAATAAAATAACTCCAATACCAGCAAAATTATTACAAAAATCAATATCCATTGGTATTGGTCTTCTAAACCTTCTTCATTTTTGCTTTCAAAGGTCTCTTTTTCAAGCTTTCTTAACTCTTTGTTGATATCGATCAGCGCTGTTAAGGGATCCTCTCCGCTATAATAGGTCCCGCCCCCCTTTTTAGCAATATCACTTAACAATTGTGGATTTGCTTTGGTGATGATTTCTTTGTCATAAGTATCCAGTTTATTTCCCCTTAGACTTCCATTGGCATCGTATATTGGAATAGGGCCTCCATTAGCGGTTCCTACCCCTATCGTATAAATATGAATATCCTTTTTTCGTGCCTTGGCAATCATTTTATCCAGGTCTCCCTCATGGTCCTCTCCATCCGTTAAAAGAATGATGGCCCCTGCTGATTTCATGTCGTTTGGAAAAGCCATTAAACTGATCTCAATGGCCTTTGAGAGGGATGTTCCCTGGGTACCGAACATACTGGGTTGTACACCGGGCAACATATTTTTAATCGCTGCATAATCGTTGGTCATTTCTACCAGCAGATCCGCTTGACCTGCAAATGCAACCAATCCTACCCTATCACCACCCAGCTTTTCCAAAAAGGCAGCCACCGCATCCTTGGTGCTTTCCAACCGGTTGGGCTTAATGTCCTGGCATAACATGCTATTGGATACATCAATGGCTAATACAAGGTCGATACCGGTACTTTTCGTCATCCTTACTTTAGGACCAAACTTGGGCCTGGTCAACGTGAGTACAATGAGCAGGAAGATGAGCGATACCAGGATGTACCTGAATATCCATCTCCCCAATGATATTTCTGGGATAATGGACTTTATATTCTGATCAGCAAAATGCTTTTTGATCTTTCTTTTTCTCCAGGCATAGCGGAAAATAACCAGCCCCAGGAGTATCAACACCCCCAGCATGGCCCAGAATATATATGCATTCGAGAATTTTAGCATAGAGAGACTAAATCAACATTTGAACATAAAAGACCATCCAGAAAAATAAATTTTTTGTCATTTCGCCCCGGATCCGGGTCGAGATGACATATCGCATATGACAAAAAATTTATAGGCATATTTATTAAATAATCGATCTATAATACGTTAATCTTAAACAAATTTCCAGCATAAATAAAAGTCCGCCCAATAGTACCAGCCAGAAAAATTTATCCGGCTTATTGATGATCTCTTTGGTCTTTAATTTTGATTTTTCCAATACATCTATTTCCCTGAAAATATTTTCCAAGCTATTGTTATCCGTTGCCCTGAAATATTTTCCATTCGTCTTGTCGGCCATCTTGTTCAATTCCACCTCATCAATTTCCACCTTTTGATATTCGTAAATAATATTTCCATTGAAATCCAATCCTCCAAAACCTTCCGCCATTCCCCTAGTGCCTACCCCTATAATATATACCCTGATCCCATAAGATGCGGCCAATTCTGCCGCCACCATCGGGGAGATCTCCCCGGCATTGTTCACTCCATCCGTTACCAACACGATCACCTTGCTTTTGGCTTCACTGCTCTCCAACCGGGCAACCGCAGTTCCAAGTCCCAACCCGATGGCTGTATAAAATCCCATTTCACCCGGACCCGGTTGAATAGCAGCAATCCTATCCATCAATCTCCTGTGGTCAAGGGTTAGTGGGGTTTTCGAAACGGCAGTGGTTCCAAATGTAACCAATCCAAAACGATCATGTTTTCTGCTTTTAATGAATTTGATCATCAGGGATTTGGCCACTTCCAGCCGGGTAGGTTCCAAGTCTTTGGCTACCATACTATACGAAACATCTAATACAAAGACGATATCAATCCCTTCGGTATCTCTTTCCTCATTTCCCAAAAATCCCTGCGGCCTGGCCATGGCTGTAATAAATAATACAAGGGCCAGCATTCTCAAGATGAACGGAAAATGAATGGTTCGTTGCTTGAATGATTTGCGGATCTTAACTACCGGGGGGGCTGCGTAAACCAATGTAACCTGGTTTCGTTTATACCGTTTTATGTACCACCAGATCATTAATGGGACGGCGAGTCCCAATAAGAACCAGCCCGGACTCTGAAAGGAAATGTCGACCAGCTTATCCATTTTCCTCTCTTGGTTGTTTGGTCATTTCTACAAAGAAAATAGCACTCTCCAACATTCGCTTGTTCTCATCCGTACCTGTATTGGCTTTGGCAAATTTTACAAAATCCGCAGTACCCAGGATCTCTTTTAGTTTATCCAAATGACTATGATCCATTGTAAGAATAAAATCGGCCGCCAGGATCTCTTCTGAAGTACTTTCCTGGGCATCAAATCCCCACCGGTTAAAAATATATTCACGCAGGATATCGGTCAATTCTGTAATATACCCTTTGGAATCCGTGGTAAACCATTTCTCCTCTGCTTTTAATTTAGCCAACTTCTCCAATGCAATGATATCTGCAGGAATAATGATCACGGGTACTTCTGGAACGATTACTACCTGCTTTTTCTTTCTGCTTCTTTTAATGATCTTATAAATGATCCAGATCACCAATACCAATAGGAGGATCCCAATAAAAAGTGCAATATAAGGGACGATCTCCGTCCATGCCAGGGGAATATCTACCGGGGATTTAATATCCCTGAAATCTTTGTCTAACTCTACATTCTCCAGGATAGGATATATTTTTAACTGGTTGGTCGCTATAAATACAGTGTCACGTCGTTTGGTAAGAGGGATCCACAATGAATCGATCACCGTGGTATCTTCGTTGAATTTGGCCACCACCAATTCCTGTCTAATCTTCAATTGGTTTTCGGTAATGGCAATCGTATCTGCATCCCCTAAAGAAATAATATCCAGCTTTCCATCCAATACAGTTTTCCAATCCGGTAATATCGGTATCCTTTCTTTTTTACAACTGATGGAAAATTTCAAAACGGTTTGCTGACCCAGTTTGAGATAATTGGTATCGATCTTTAATTCGGCAATGTCGAGAGACTGGGCCGTTATACTTCCGCTAAAAAGAAGCAAGAAGCAAGAGCCAAGAAGCAAGACCCATTTCGGGATCAGTCTTGCTTCTTGGTTCTTGCAGCTTAGCGATCTTACTTCTCTCATCATCGTTTCATTTCTCTTTGCTTGAACAAATTCCTCAAGGGTTTTATATAACTTCCTTCAGTATGGATCACTGTATTGTCCAAACCTATTTTTTTAAAAAACTGTAATAATTCTCCTTCCCATCGGATGGTTTCTTTTTCATATGTTTTTCGCATCCTTCCGCTACTGGTATCCAACCAATGGATCAAACCGGTTTCAGGATCACGAACAGGAACAATCCCCAGGTTAGGCAATTTACCTTCTATGCTTTCCTTCATTCTCAAGGCGATGAGGTCATGCTTTTTATTGGCTAACTTAAGAGGTATCTCAAATCCTTTGTCAAAAAAATCGGTGATCAAAAAAACCGTTGATTTTCTTTTGATCGCATTGTTCAAAAACCGGAGTGCACTCCCTATATTGGTGGTCTTGTTCCTGGCTTCGAATTCAATAATATCCCTGATGATCCGCATGGCATGGCTCTTTCCTTTTCTGGGTGGAATAAATAATTCTACCTCCCCGGCAAATAAAATGGCTCCTACTTTATCATTGTTCTGCGTGGCTGAAAAAGAAATGATCGCCGCCAGCTCTGCCATGATCTCACGTTTCAATTGTCCTTTGCTGCCTGTATGACTGCTTCCGCTGATATCTATTACCAACATCACGGTTAATTCACGTTCTTCCTCATATACTTTTACATAAGGATTATCGAAACGGGCGGTAACATTCCAATCAATATTGCGAACATCATCTCCGAATTGATACTCCCGAACTTCACTGAAAGACATACCTCTTCCTTTAAAGGCAGAATGGTAATCTCCCGAAAACATTTCGTTGATCAGACCCTTTGCCTTTATCTCAATGCGGCGTACTTTTTTTAAAAGTTCGGTTACTTCCATTTATTAACTCAAATGTAAAATCATGTGATTATGCGGCCTCTGATAATACATGTCAGGACCTTGCGGCCCGGATAGCAGCGATATCCTTTTAATAGAACCAAGACCGCTTCGCTTCAAGAAGCAAGAACCAAGATCGTCTCTGTGTTTCGTCTTGGTTCTTGGCTCTTGCTTCTTAGTTCTATTAAAAGATAAAGCGAATAGCCGGTTAAGCCGCCATAAAAAAAAATATCGTATTAAACGCACTTCTAAAGTCTTCATTCGTTATTACTCACATTACATTTATTTTTTAAGGTGTTCGTGCTCTCCCTTTGGTCGGGTCTCATGTTCTATTGTTCAAAAAAAGTATCAGGGTACCTCTACCTTTCCAATGATCTCCCTAACAATGTCCTCGCTGGTAATGTTCTCCGCTTCGGCTTCATAGGTAAGTCCGATCCGATGTCTTAATACATCTGCGCAAACGGCCCTTACATCCTCCGGGATCACATATCCCCTGCGCTTGATAAAAGCATAGGCCTTGGATGCATGGGCCAGACTAATGGATGCACGGGGGGATGAACCAAAACTAATGAGGTCTTTAAAATTGGCCAGACCAAATTCAGCCGGGGTACGAGTAGCAAAAACAATGTCAACAATATATTTCTCTATTTTCTCGTCCATATACACTTCCTTCACCATATTCCTGGCATTCAGGATCTCCTCAGCACTTACCACCTTGCCTACTTTCGGGAATTCATGGGCCAGGTTCATCCGAATAATGCGTTGTTCTTCCTCCTTGCTGGGATAATTCAGCACCACCTTCAACATAAAGCGGTCTACCTGCGCTTCAGGTAATGGATACGTTCCTTCCTGTTCCACCGGATTCTGTGTAGCCAATACCAAAAATGGTTCGGGTAATTTGAATGTATTTTCACCAATGGTCACTTGTCGTTCCTGCATAGCCTCAAGCAAAGCTGATTGTACCTTGGCAGGCGCACGGTTGATCTCGTCTGCCAGGATAAAATTGGCGAAGATAGGACCTTTCTTTACGGAGAATTCTTCCTTCTTTTGGTTATAGATCACAGTACCTATTAAGTCGGCGGGTAAAAGATCCGGGGTGAACTGGATCCTGCTGAACTGTACATCAATGGCCTGGGAAAGGGATTTAATGGCCAGGGTTTTGGCCAGACCTGGTACCCCTTCCAACAGGATATGCCCATTGCATAGCAAACCGATGAGCAATCTTTCCAGCATATATTCCTGGCCTATGATCACTTTTTCCAACTCTTTATTGAGGACCTCAATAAAAACAGAATGCTTTTCTATTCTCTCATTAATTAGTTTAATATCTGCTACTTCCATGGTGGATGATTGTTATAGAACAAAAATAGCAAATGAGGGCAGTTGAACAATTTCATTAACTATTATTTGCAAGTATGGACTTTAAACCGCCCCGATAGCAATCGGGGCATATAGACATTAGACTAAAAAACCATAGACGTTGATAATCTAATGTATAAATTCTTTTTAGTGTGTCAACTTAATAGGACTATCTGCTTTATCTTTTTTGTTGCCGACATACTTATTCGAGGCCAGGTCAGCCAGGCGAATGCCAATATTTATCTCAACAAATATTGCAATAACCTACTTATTAAAAAACTCCAATGCTTCATATACGAGCATGGCTGGCCAGGCAAAAGATTTTAAAACTCCCAATACTCCTTCTCCAAAACTGGTGGCATGTTGCATATAATGAACCATGGCACCTATAAAACCCATAAAAAGGGCCAGCCCTGCTGTGCCTTCTGTGGTATTCCTTCTGGGTTTCTGTTTTGGTTTTTCCTTCGTTTCTGTAGTACTCTCCATAGTCTGTATAGTTGATTTTCTGCAAAGCTATTATTCTTTATCTTTATTCCATGAAAAAAGTGTTTTCTACAAATGCATGCCCCCAATAAATATTCGAATCAGATCCTTATTGGTATTGTCTGCAATATTGGACTCATTTGCCTATCCATGCTCCAGGGCATATTTGTGCAAATTCCAAACCCATTTATTTGGCTGGGATTACCGTTAAAAAAAATAGGATTTACATTGGTAGGTCTCGCCTTGATCATACCGTCCATCCTGCAGATGAAGAAAATATTAGCTGATCATCCGAAAATTCAGCCTTATATCAATATTATGATGGTCCTGGTAATCCTCCGATCCATGGTATTCCTTTTAAACATTTCTTTTCAACTTGAGTCATTGGCTTATCTCTTCTTCATTATTGCCGGCACTGCATTTGATATTGTATTTATTGTTCATTTGTTCAGGAAGTTTTACCGTTCTGTGCCAGAAATAAAGGCATTCAGACCTATTTTTATTAGCCACCTCGCCATGGAAGTATTTTCTATTTTGATCTATGTATTATCTACTCTTGCAGTGATGTTCGTATTAATGGATAGAGGATTCTCTCATGTAGATATGATGATGAAATGGGTTTCCACTGCGGTTTATTTTGCATGGTCTATTCCCTATATCATGACCCTCCTCTTCTTTATTCGGATCAAAAAAATCAACGAGAATGCCCAGGAAGTAAAAGAAGAACATTGGTTGACAGAAAAGCCAACTGAATAAAAAGAAACAGGGAATTGAGGTAGGTGTTCATCCTAATCAATTCCCTGTGAACTCAAAACAGCCTATATAGATGAGTATTTACCGGTCAAGTAGTAAACTCATTTATTTATAACTGATACACAACATCCACTTGTATTACCGGCTTGAGTATATACCCTCCATTGCCTAATTCCACAATGGAATGATAAGGATCAAAAGCCAGTATAACTGTAATATAATTTGTAAATAAAATATTTTCTTTCAGCTGGATCTTCAATCCAGATTCTTCACCGCTCGGAACTTTTAAGGGATAGATAACTCCATCGATCACAATGGTATTATGATTTCCCAGTTTTAGCCGCATTTGGGTCACCGTTCCCATCGGCATGCTTACCTCGTTCACCAATACGGCTGTTGCATCCGTATCCAATCCCATGAGGTTATATACTCCAGGGTAAGTATTCAATGAAACCCATCCACCATTGAAAGGCTGATTACCATAATAATGGATCTGACATTCCTGTACATCCAGGTTGATCGCTGTTAATAAACTCAGATCTCTGGTGGTTTGGCCTTGGTCAGCCGAGGCCTTAGTGGAGGTGGTTGGAGCGGATGTATTGGTGAGTTTCACCGTCATAGTGGCCATTTGCTCTTCCTTGGTACAAGTAACCAGGAATAAAACTCCACCTATGATGAAAATTGATAACAATGCTTTGATCGTTTGCATATAGATGAGTTTTAAAAGTTCGACATCCTGAATGCATATTCTTACCAAAAAACCAACCAAAGGAAGAAACTGTTTATGAGTCAGGGGAATATAGAAAAAACGTGGCATAGATTTTTTTCAAAATGAGAAAAAATGGGGAAATAATGAAGGAAATATGTCCTCGATCCAGGGGATTCCTGCTTTCGGAGGAATCCCTCTTCTCGGAGGAATTGAATAAATTATTCTTTATCTTAGATCAATGAAATCCCTCCCCTTTTCTTTTTCCTTATTGATTGGTCTGTTTGCTTTATTATTCCCTTCTGTAGTATTCAGCCAAGTGAATACAGGTTTGAATTTTACCTTTAACAAGGAGCAATTAAAGATCAACGGGATCACAATGGATAGTGTAAGGAGATTACAACCGGTGATGAAGATATTGGGAAAGGAAAACCGCATCACCACCAACCTCGATGGTTCTGAAACCTATGTATATGATGCCGAAGGTTTATCCTTCGATTATGAAATAACAGAACGGAGAAATTATAATAAAATAACTGGATTTTTGTTCCACTTTGAACCCGATACCAGTATTACTCCGGAGAACTGGCCCTATGGGATCTATCAAGGTCGGTTGAGTATTGATGGAATGCGGATCGATTCGAACACAACTCCCAAAATGCTTATCAAAGGGTTGAAAGAATATGAGGTCAAGCGTTCAATAGAGCATATTTACATAGGCCGATCTGGTAAGATGGCGATTGTTTTTGAAAAGGATCCAGTTCTGAACAAGATCCGGTGGCTTTCAATTCAAGGACCTTCCGGATATATCGACTATCGTTAGGTATTACCACCCTACCCCAAAAATATTTTTATACCTTAGCCTTCATCAAAAAAATCAAATCAAATGAGCAATAAAGTAGTACACTTCGAGATCCCTTGTAATAATCCAGAGAAAACCATTGGATTCTTTCAGGAAGTTTTTGGCTGGAAATTTCAGCAATTCGGAACAGAAGAATATTGGGTCGCCATTACCGGCGATGAAAAATCTCCAGGTATCAATGGTGGTATCATGAAAAAACGTGATCCAAACCAACCTATTGTCAACTCCATTGATGTGGCCAGTATAGATGAGCATGTAAAAAAAATAGAAGCTGCCGGAGGAAAAATTGTGGTACCCAAAATGCCCATTCCAACCGTTGGTTGGCTGGCCTATTTTACCGACCCGGATGGGAACATCCATGGTATTTATCAAAACGACCCTGAGGCAAAATAACGGATTGAAGGGGCATTTTATTCCCTCTGATCCTGATCAGATAGATCGCCGGTGGCGGTCCTGATGGAGCATGGATATATCTCAAATCCGCATCCATTGGGGCTTCCGATAAAGTTAATAAACTGTTTTCGATCCAAATCCCAATTTTTATTATCTTCGACACGTTTTTACATTAAATCAAAAAAACGAATGAAGACTTCTAAGATTATACTGATCATCTTAATTGTAATTGACCTTGGGTTTGTGATCTTTTTTACTGCCACCTATTTCAACCCTTTTATGTTAATGAGCTCATCTCAGATTTATAATATGGGAAAAGAAGAGTTTAGAAAAGGTGAGGCGGATACCACCAGCGACGAAGCCATAAAAAAGGCCGTTAAATTTTTTAATGTTGCCTATAAAAAAGGATATAAAGAAAAAGAATTGTTTGTAAGCTTATTCCAAAGCTATCAAAGATTAAATGAAGACGAGAAAGCTGAAGAAGCATTGAATAATGCCATCGCTATTTATCCTCAGGATGTTGAATTATACTATTACAGAGGCGAACATTGGATGGGCCATAAAAAATACAAAGAAGCCTATAATGATTTTAACAGTGCCATCACCCTTCCTTTTGATAGTGCAGAGTTTGAACTCATCGATGCGGCTTATTATAACCGGGGTGCCATTTCATGGATCCAGGGCGATACGGCGAAGGCCAATGTAGATTATTGGAAAGCAAATGCACTGGCCGGGGATACCCTTACCAGTTATGATGTGTACACCAAGGATCTCAAGTAATTCATACTCCTTTTTATTTCAAAACATTCAACTTCCCTGTCGGGAGTGATAAGTATTAAGTCCTTCTTCAAAAAATTATCGCGATGGACTTATCAGGTACTGCCTGGCTTCTTGTTTATAGGCACTATCACATCTATTACAATGGTAGAATGAACCCTTATTGTTAATAGGGAAAATGGGCAAAAAGAATAAGGTAAACCAAACCTTGTTGTGTTTTAGTACAAGGTCGCCCTGGCAAGTAGGACAAGAATGATGAAGGGTATCTCCCGGTGATGCTACCGTAAGTCTTCCACGGGTTCCGAAAATAAGGATCATAAGCTTTAAGTTTTTTCAAATATATAGAAAAAACATATTTCCCCATTCACCACTGGATAAATAATTTCATCCATTTCATCAACCATCACATAGCCAATAAAATTTGTAGTTTTACGCTTCTATGGTGCCTCAGCAGAAAAAGATCCTGGTTATTCAAACCGCCTTTATCGGTGATGCCATCCTGGCTACTTCGGTGTTGGAAGAACTGCATACCCATGATCCATTTGCGGAATTACATCTATTGGTCAGGAAGGGAAACGAATCTCTTTTTCACCAACATCCTTTTATAAAAAAAGTATGGGTGTGGAACAAGAAGACCAAGAAATACAAACATCTATTGGAGCTGATCAAAACGGTGAGAAAGGAAAAGTTTGACATGGTAGTGAACCTGCAAAGGTTCATGTCGACCGGATTGATCGCTGCATTTTCAAAGGCCAAAATAAAAACCGGCTTCGATAAGAATCCCTTGTCTTTTTTATACACCCATTCCACCACGCATAGGTATCACCGGCATGAAACGGAGCGGAACCATGAGTTGGTTCAATTCTATACCCATATAGCCATCGCAAAGCCCAAGCTGTATCCCACGAATGAAGACATGGATGCAGTGAAAAAATACCAGGCTCAACCCTATATCACCATTGCTCCGGCCTCCGTTTGGTTTACCAAACAATTCCCAGCTGAAAAATGGATAGAGTTCCTCGCTTCCATCCACCAACCCATGCAGGTATTTTTATTAGGCGGAAGTAGCGATGTTGGATTATGTAAACAAATAAAAGAGCAAGTAAAAAATTCTCAGTTGAGGATAGAAATACTAGCCGGAGAATATTCGTTCCTGCAAACAGCTGCATTGATGAATGGTGCCCGGATGAACTATGTGAACGACAGTGCCCCTTTGCATATCGCCAGTGCTATGAACGCTCCGGTAAGAGCTATCTTCTGCAGTACCGTAAAAGAATTTGGTTTTGGTCCACTCAGCGATGATGGAAAGATCATAGAAACCCCAATGAAACTATTCTGCAGACCTTGCAGCATCCATGGTAAAAAAGCATGTCCGTTGGGCCATTTTAACTGTGCGATGAGTATTCAGATTCCGGCTATAGAATAATTTTGGAGGCAGCTGGTTCGATTCCCTCAAAAAAACATCTTATCTACCCAATATTCATTCTATTTATACGCTTAAATCCATACATTTCAGTATAAATAACCCGTATGAATAAAATAGGATTTCTTTTATTGGTTGGAGTTTCCTGTCTTCACGCCCAGGTTTTTACCTTGGTCGATTCCATTCAATATTCACAGGCACAGATCTGGGGTGTATTATCGGATGACGGAGATAGCCTGGCTACCACCACCACTTTTACTCCAGGCAGTAAGCCACATATCTATTTAAGGAAAGTAAATTATACCAACATCAGTCAGCAAAGTAATCCTATACAACTCACTTTCGATAGCGATTTCACCAGCATCCCCAATCAAACCGATCATAAATCCATTGTTTTCAATAACGAGCTGTATATTGTTTTCTCTACCCAAGGCGATCAGGATGCCTATATATTCAAGACAGATCTGAATGGGAACCGCATAGGTTCTATCGTACCTGTGGTTACAAGTTCTACGGATCCCACCAATGATATGATATTGGTTACCGATAGCAACTATATCCATGTATTACATTTCGATCCACCCAACCAAAGTCATGTATATACTTTCGATACCAATCTGAATCCCGTTGGTTCGCCCTTTTCAACTACTACATTGGCGCATAACAATATTGGGAATGCCATCTTCCATAACAACGAGTTTTATATGTGTTCAGGGGATATTTTTGGTTTTAATTCTGATCTCGTACTGACCCGCTGGACCAGTGCCTGGGCCCCCGCCATAGGCTCTCCACAAACCCTGATCAATTCTTCTTCAGGAGATGGGAACTGGTTCTCTACAGGCCTCATCTGGGATGAAGGAAATCAACGCTGGTATATAGGCATGAACCATATTTCATCCTTGGAAATCATTAGCCAGGAACATATAGACTTGCTGGCTTTTGATGTAAACTTCAATTTGATCGAGCGGATCCATACAACGGGTCAAGGATATTTCCGACCGCATTTTGTGCTCAAGAATGGAGCCTTATATGTAAGCTATGATAAAGCAGGTACCGGTGTTTGGTTGTTGAAATACCAATTAGAAAATACCATTGGTATAGAAGAAAGCACCAATAACCCGTTCCATATCTATCCAAATCCGGCTGGTGATTGGATACATATTTCTTTTGAAAATTCAGCACAACCGGAAGAATGGGTTCTATCCGACACGCATGGAAAAATACTAAAAAAGATAGCGATAAGTCCAGGTGAAAACAATACAATGATTGATTTAGAAGGCTATGCCAGTGGAGTTTATTTTTTGAAGAGTGGAAAGGGTTGGGCAAAGATATTAAAGCGATAAGCTATTTATAACTCCAACACTTTCTTAATATCAGGCCTGAAATATAAACTGCTTTTCAGCACTTTCCCATCCTCCCGGAAAATAGGTTTACCATTCTCATCCAGCTTACTCATATTGCTCCGTTGGATCTCATCGAACACCTCTCCTATTTTATCCTGAAGACCATGGCGTAGGAGGGTCCCCAGCAGAATATAGAGTTGATCGCCCAAAGCATCTGCTACTTCCACCAGGTCACCTCGTTGGGCTGCTTCGAGGTATTCTTCGTTCTCTTCCTTCATTAGGTTATACCGAAGGGTGGCTTCATCATTCGAAATAACCGTGGGCTCATAATTATTTCCCACCAAAAAAGCATCATGGAATTCGGCTACTTTATTGATCTTATCATGTAAGGTATGCATGGTACAAGGTTTAAAATGAATGATTAAAAGTAGACCAAACCGGGTTTAAAAATCTCTGATCCCTGATGAAATTACACACATGAAATGAACATAGCTTCTTGACCATCACAACTTGTTCCATTTGCCCATAATTACCTATCTTTACCCCATGATAATTACCAAAACCCCTTTTCGCCTGAGTTTTGTTGGTGGGGGCTCTGATCTGGAAGCATTTTACAGTCAGCACCCGGGAGCTGTATTGAGTACTTCTATCAATCAATACATGTATATTTCATCTCATAAATATTTTGAGGAAAACCAGGTAAGGGTAAAATATTCACAAACAGAAACCGTGAATTCCTTATCGGAATTAAAGCATCCCATCTTGCGGGTGGTGCTGGAAAAATTTCATCTGAACGGGATCGAGGTAAGTTCCATTGCAGATATTCCCGGTGGTACCGGCATGGGGTCTTCCTCTTCTTTTACGGTAGGCCTTTTACAAAACCTATATGCTTATACAGGCAAAAAGATATCAAAACAAGAATTGGCGGAGGAGGCCTGCAATATTGAGATCAATGTTTTAAAAGAACCCATTGGCAAGCAGGATCAATATGCAGCCGCTTTTGGTGGATTGAATGTGATCAGGTTTGAAACGGATGGAAGTACAAAAGTAGAGCCCCTTGATATTTCATCGGCTTTGATAGAAGAATTAGAGAGCCATTTATTGATGTTTTACCTGGGAAATCAACGAAAAGCTTCAGATATATTGACCGAACAGCAAAAAAATACTTCCTCTGCCGATAAGACCAAGATCCTTCTGGATATGGTAAGTTTGGTAAATGACCTCCAAAAATCTCTGGAAGATGGTCATATCAATGATATGGGAAAGATCCTCCATGAAAATTGGATCCTGAAACAGCAACTGGCTTCAGGTATTACAAATCCGGATATTGATGAATGCTATAGTACCGCCTTAAAGAATGGGGCATTGGGCGGCAAGCTTTTAGGTGCCGGTGGTGGCGGATTTATGTTGTTCTATTGCGAAAAACAACATCAGCAGAAGTTGATGAAATCATTGATCAAGCTCCGGAAATTTGATTTCTCCTTTGAAACCGGAGGCTCCTCCATTATTTATTCCGAATAATTTGCAGGGTCCGCTCCAACACTACATCTTTTCCCTCCAATAGATCATTGATCTGAGATTGTACCTCAAATTGAGGATATAATTCATGTTTATTGGTATGCTCTATATCATAATTAATCCAGTTATGAGGAACTTTTATTTTCGAATTACTATTGGGCAAGGTAAAGGTAGTATAGGTATACCCTGCATTCCCAAATTCCCCTCCCCCTGATCTGGAGCCAATTAAAATGGCAGATGCCCGATGTTTAAGCTGTGAAGCCACATAGGAAGCTGCAGACAAGGTATGCTCATTGATGAGGATATATACTTTTCCATTATAGTTATAATGTTTTCTGGGTTCAATAAAAGATTTCCAATACCAATTGCCCCCCTTGATATAATAGGTTCCTTTATCTAGCAACGTAAAATAAACGATTCCTGCCAACCTCTGAGCCATTCCTGATTCATCATAGTAATCGAATTCTTTTGTTTTTACAGGGGTTTCAAGACTAAACGACGAGACCGTATCAATGATGTACGACATGAGGTTATTGGCATTGTCCATACCCCCTCCGTAATTATACCTAAGGTCTATGATCAGGTTAGGTGTTTTCTTTTCGTCAATCAGCTTAAAAATATAGTGAAAGTGAACATTCTGCAACCCATCGAAGTCGGCAATTTTAAGATAGGCAATACTGGGATCAATAAAGTTTAATTTCAAACTTTTATGCTTGTTGATATACTCATAGGTATTGGTATCCTTTTCCCTTAAATTATCATGAGGCTCAAAAATAGCCCTCAATGTATCGAGGTGGATCTGGTTGAATGAGTCAATATATTCTACCTGGTAAAAACTATCTTCTGGAAAATGCAGATCATATAAAAAGTTGAATTGAAAAGGAAGATTGATCAATCCTCTGATAAAATCGTCCTCCGGACCATCTCCGCTTCTATATGTCTTGATACTGTCGGCTATATGATCCATTGGATATCCATTGATGGATTGCAGCTTATAACCAGGCTTGATCAACGTGTCTTTCGTATAGTTCTTAAAAATGTAGAACTCATTCCCGATCCACCGGATCTCCAAAGGGAAATATTTATCCGCCAGATCCAATGCTTCTCTTTTAGTTACTTTTCTGGATAACACAGTGCTATGAACACAATGCACATAATAGACAATCCTGCGGGCCGCATTTCGCAAAATATAATAATCAACAGTATCCTTTAAACTGGCGATCTCGGCATCCACATAATGATTAAAGGTGGCCTCAGAGGTATATGCAAAAGGAAAGGGATGGGTATTCTTAATGGCTTCCCTTAAATACTCGAGGTCTTGAACTGCCAGTTTTCTAAGATATTTGGTAGAAGCAGGTTGGGAGAAAACAGCTGGAATAGACAGGAAAATACCAAGGATAACGGCTAAAGCGATCCTTTGGCCATTAACTTCCTTTTCCGTTTTCTTAGTTGAATGTTCCAAAATGTTATCAGGGGTGTAATTGCAAAGGTTGGGAGTAACCAATGCCACCACTCTCCGCCTGTAAATATAACATTTACTGCAAAAGCGGTTGATGCCGCTATAAAACTTCCTGCCATTTTACCGGCATGCGAACTGGTAATATCCAATGGATGTATGTTTTTCTTTCTGAGCATCCATACATCCTGCACCACCAACCAAATCTGCAATCCGCCGAAAACGATCAGGAAAATAACCCCTGTATAGACCATATAGACCCCGGAAGCAAACCCAATAACCGATAAGGGGATAAATAACCATTTGAACTTCTTTACTCTTTTAGGAGTAGATATATAGCCTGTAGTTAACATATGGAAAGTAAAGATCCCAATAGACAAGAATGCAATATTGTTGATCTTGACGCTTAAATAAAGAGATAAAAGGGTGGAAACCATCATCGTAATGAAATAGACTAACCCTATTCTCTTATGCAGCTTGTTCCCTTTATTTGGCATGGCCATCACAACAATGCCCGATAAGAGGCCCGAAAAACCGGCAATTACATGGATAAAAATAAGTGGTGACATATTGTATATATTTTGATAAGTGCAAAGAACGAATGCACGAAGGAAATGATCAAATGAAAGGGTTTAACAGCAAAGGTTTGGGGTGAACAGTAAATCCTGGGGTGAATGGATAGCTAACTGGGGTGAATGGAATGGTGGTTTTCAATCTTTTCACGAATGAATTCATTTAAGTTCCGCGAAACTGGAACCGCAAAATGGATCATCGACATATGTAATTTATATCCTTGTGAATTACCAGATACTTTTTCAACCTTCTGGATGTTTACCAGGTAAGACCGATGGCATCTCACTAGATAAGGATAATCCACCACAATGGGCTCAAGGTTTTTAAGAGTATTGCGAAGAAGTTCCTTTTTGAGGGTACCGTCCTTCTGGTGATATATTTCCACATAATTATCTGCTGAAGCAATCAACAAGATATCGTCCGGGAAAAAGGTTAATTGCTCCTTTCCATTTTCACTGCGAAAGCTCAGCATTTTTCCGGTGGCTTCCTTTGGGTGGATCTGTGGGTCCGTTTCAATGATCTGGTTGATCTTCCGGGCATTTTCCAGGTTCTTTTTCTGGAGTCTAGTATAATTCATCAGGGTAACTACGGTTACAGGAAAGATTCCGATAACCAATGTAATTACCTGAAAATTAATGAAGTTTGATATAGTTAACGAAAATAAACCCATCCAGTTGCTATAAAGCAGGTTAAAAGTGCCGATGATGAGAATGCACCAAATAGCCCATATAATTTCCTTCCATACTTTCCAGTTTTCCTCGCGGAACCAGTTCTTAAAAACTAACTCAAGCACGAAAGCATTAAAAAGAAGTACAAGGGTTGTAATTGCTCCATAGCCCAATAGCCGGGCTGTCTTATTGCTTACCTCCCATTGATGAAGCCCAAATGGCTGAAACACCATTAGAAAAAGAAATATAAAGACCCCAAATAGCAGACTAAAGATGATCTTCCGTTGAGGAGTTGATTCTTTGGGATATGGCTGAGTGAAAATTGACATGTTGGATGTGCATGCAAAGAAAACGAAATTTCTTCTTGATCCCTTTAAGCAGACTTCTCAAAGGCGGTTGTGCTGTTCAACATTCAACAGGTTCAAAGTTCAATGTTACCCCCAACCTTGGACCTTGAATAGCGAAGCGATTGAACCTTGAACTTCTTAATAACCAAGTATCTTCAACATACTCTTATGGCTCTGCTCCTTACTAAATAGTTTGGTATAATATTCCCCATTTTCATCCAGGTCGATGATCACGTGCTTTGGGGCTGGGATCAAGCAATGTTGTATACCTCCATAGCCTCCCAGCGATTCCTGATAAGCACCGGTATGGAAGAAACCCAGGTATAAAGGCTCATCTTCCTCCCTAACATACTTCGGAAGGAATACCTGACCTATATGTGCTTCAGAGTTATAATAATCATGACTATCGCAGGTTAAACCACCTAAGTTTACCCGCTGGTAATCCTTTTCCCAGTTGTTTACTGCCAGCAGGATGAATCGCTGGTTCATTCCCCAGGTATCAGGTAATGTAGTAATAAAGGAACTGTCGATCATGTACCAGATCTCTGTATCATTCTGCTGCTTGATATCCAAAACGCTGTACAAAGTAGCCCCACTTTCGGCTACTGTAAACGATCCGAACTCCGTAAAGATGTTAGGTTCTTCAACTCCCTGTTCAACACAATAGTTCTTTATGTTTAATATGATCTCATTGATTATATATTCGTAATCGAATTCGAAGGCAAGTGAGTTCTTGATTGGCAGCCCACCGCCTATATTCAGCGAATCCAGCGTAGGACAGATCTTTTTTAGTTCACAATAGACACCCAGACATTTTTGTAATTCACTCCAGTAATAGACGTTATCTCTGATACCGGTATTGATAAAGAAGTGCAACATTTTGAGCTCAAACTTCTTATTCGTTTCAATCCGATATTGATAAAATGGGACAATGTCCTTGTATCGGATCCCCAACCGGGACGTATAAAACTCAAACTTAGGCTCTTCCTCTGATGCAATACGTATTCCCAGTTTCATTTTACTGTTCTGGGCTACATGCTTTTCATAATAATCCAACTCATTTTTATTGTCAAGGATGGGTATAATGTTGGCATGCCCGTTCTTATGGAAATTCACAATATGTTTCTGGTAGGCCTCCCTTTTAAAGCCATTGCAAATAATATGCTTGTTCTTATCCAACTTCTTGGTCTTGATCAATTGTTCTATGATCTCCATATCATAAGTGGAGGATGTTTCCAAGTGAATATCGTTCTTCAGAGCCTCCTCCAGTACAAATGAAAAATGGGAACTCTTGGTGCAATAGCAATAGGTATAGCTTCCTTTATAATCAGCTTTTGCCATTGCTACTTTAAATAGTATTTTTGCCTTCTGGATTTGTTGAGAGATTTTGGGAAGATAAGTGATCTTTAAAGGGGTTCCATATTGCTTAATTACCTCATTAAGTGGAATTTCATGAAAATATAACTCCCCATCTTCCACTCGAAAACCTTCCTGGGGGAACTCAAAGGTCTGGTTGATCAAATCCTCATACGTTGTTTTCATGCTGTTTTTTGTTTTTGTGAATGAAAGGAGTGCAAAAATAACCGAAAAAACCTTGAAAAACCAATAAATGGACAATCTAACTCACTTGGATTGAAAATTTAATACTGAACTAACTGAATTAGATTATATGAAGGTCATTAAATTGATAGAAGTACGAAGTGAATTAGGAGCCGGTACAAGGGGGGCCAGTTTAGGAATAGATGCCTTAAAACTGGCTTCGTTGGACTATGGTTCTTATTATTTTGGAAAGTTCAAAGCCAAGGAGATCAGGGATAGCAGCCACCTTTTATATAAGAATCCGATTAGGGCCTATGCAAAGAGGATCAGGGGTGTGATCAAGATATTTAACAAGTTGGCCAATGCGGTTCAAAACGAGATCAAGGAAGGCAGATTCCCCGTTGTACTGAGTGGCGACCATAGCAGCGCAGGTGGGACTATTGCCGGAGTAAAAATGGCTTATCCCGATAAGAAGATCGGTGTAATATGGATCGATGCCCATGCGGATCTGCATTCTCCTTATACAACCCCCTCTGGCAATATACATGGAATGCCTTTGGCTTCGGCCCTGGGATTAGGAAGTTTAAAAGGAGGGAAAAATCCGGTAAAAGGAGATACGATCCCTTATTGGGAAATATTAAAGAACCTGGGAGGAATATGCCCCAAGATAACCCCCGATAACCTGGTTTTTGTTGGGCTTCGCGATTATGAAAAAGAAGAAAAAGAATACATCCAAAAGAACAAAGTACATGTAGTAAAAGTGCAGGAAGTAAGGAAGGGTAAGATAAAAGAATTAGCCAAAAGGATTACTGCCGGCTACCTGGGTAACTGTGACATACTATATGTATCCTTCGATATTGATGCCCTGGATGCCAAACTGGTCCCTGGAACAGGAACTCCGGTTAAACACGGCCTGCAGGTAAATGAGACCACCAAGCTTTTAAAAGAGATCTTAAAGGACCAGCGACTGGCTTGTTTCGAGGTAACAGAGATCAACCCACTATTAGATAAAGAGAACCAAACGGCCGAACGAATATTCCCCATCTTCAGAGAAGCCATTAATACCATTGAAAAAAGAAAGAAGAAGGAAAAAAAGGTGGTAAAGAAAATTGAGAAGGCTGTGAAGAAAGTGATCAAAGGGAAGAAGGTTACGAAAATCCCCAGGGTTAAACCTGGATTAAAGGCTGTTTCGAAATCACCAAAACCAAAATCGGGAAAGAAAAAAACGGTTGGAAAACCAAAACCGGTGAGAAAAAAAGCAGCTTCCAAAGCAAAACCAAGGAAGAAAAAAACTTCTCCAAAGTCCAAATCTGTCCGAAAAAAGGCGGTTCCTAAGGCCCTCAGAAAAAAAGTGGCCATTACACGAAAAACAGGAAAAGCAAAGGCAAAAAAAGTATTGAAGGGAAAGCCTATAAAGAAAACCCTTCGACAGGCTCAGGGAGACAAGAAAAAAAAGAGAACAAAAAGAATAGTTAAGAAGAAATGACCCTTCGACATCCCGATAGCTATCGGGATCAGGGTGATAAATGGAAAGAATAAATAGTAGTGGAAAGGATGATAAAAAAAGAACGATTATAGAGAATGAATATTAAGACAGAAATAGGAGATATTGTGCTGCAATATCTCAATCATCAGGGCAAAGAAAAGGGCCTGGTATTTACAGAAAAAGATATCCTGATCAATATTACACCGAATGATTTTGTGGGTGATTATACCCTGGTGCTCTTTCCATTCATTAAAAAACTAGGTGTAAAACCGGATGAGTTAGCGGAAGGGATAGCGAGTGAGCTCAAATCAAGATTACCTTCTTACCATCACCATAATTTGGTAAAAGGTTTTTTAAATATGGAACTCTCTCCTACTTTCTGGTCAAATAGTCTGCAAGATATTTTGAGCAATGGTTCGTATGGAATTCAGGGAACCGGTAGTAATGGACAATCCATCCTGATCGAATATCCCTCCCCCAACACTAATAAACCCCTGCATTTAGGACATCTCCGGAACATATTCCTGGGTTCTTCCCTGGCCAACATTATGGAAGCCAACGGATATAAAGTATATAGAACCTGTTTATACAACGACCGTGGTACCAATATCTCAAAAAGCATGTGGGCTTATCAGCATGCGGCTAAAAAAGTGACCCCTGAAAATTCAGGTAGAAAAGGAGATCACCTGGTGGGAGATTATTATGTAAGGTTTTCTGATTTACTGAAGGCAGAGATGAAGCAACTCATCGATTCAGGGTTAACAGAAGAGCAAGCCAAGAAGCAATCGAAGCTGGAAAAGGAAATTGCTGAATTAACGGTACAATGGGAATTGAAGATCCCTGAGGTGGTGGAGTTGTGGAAAATGATGAATGGCTGGTTTTACGAAGGGGTGGCAGTTACCTATCAACGGTTAGGACTTAGTTTCGATAAAGAATATTACGAAAGCGAAGTGTATAACAGGGGACGTGAAACAGTAGAAGAAGGATTAAAAAAAAACATATTCTATCAGAAAGAGGATAGTTCCGTATGGATCGATCTTACTGATGTGGGACTTGATCAAAAGCTGGTTTTACGAAGCAATGGAACAACCGTTTACATGACCCAGGATATTGCTCTGGTATACCAGAAACAAAAGGATTTCAGTTTTCAACGCAGCGTATATGTGGTAGGTAACGAGCAGGAATATCATTTCAAGGTGTTGTTTGAGATCCTGAAAAGACTGGGATTACAAGGCTCTGAGCATCTATACCATTTAAGTTATGGAATGGTTGAACTACCTACAGGTAAAATGAAAAGCCGGGAAGGTACCGTGGTAGATGCGGATGATATGATAGATGAAGTGATACAAATTGCCAAAGAAAAATCAAATGAACAGGCAAAACTTGCCGAAGTATCGGACGCAGAAAAAGAAAACATATATACCCAGATAGGCATGGGAGCACTGCGCTATTTTCTGCTCAAGGTAGATCCGGTAAAGAAAATGGTCTATAATCCGGTTGAATCCATTGACTTTAATGGTAATACAGCCCCTTTTATTCAGTATACCTATGCCCGGACCCAATCTTTAATGCGAAACGCAGAGGCGCAGAAAACGGAAATCCTTGGATTTGAAGAAGCCATTAAAAATTATAGTCCGAATTTATCGGAATCGAAGTTAACCAGGACCTTATTGGAGTTTCCAGCCATTATTCTGGAAGCGGGTGAAAATTACAGCCCTGCACTGGTAGCCAATTATGTATACCAGGTAGCCAGTGAGTTTTCTACCTTTTATCATGATCATAAAGTATTGAAAGAAGAAGATGTTTCAGCCAGAAGTTTTCGTTTTCATTTAAGCCAAAAGGTAGGAAAAGTGATCCATGATGGATTAAAATTATTATGTATTGAAACACCGGAAAGAATGTAAAATCGTAATATTGTAGGAATGTTTAACCGCGACAAAAAAGATTTCATCATTTCATTGTACGACTTTAGCCAGGAAGCCAGGGTCGCATTGAACCATGCTAGCCTTATTGCCGGACAAACAGGCAACGAAGTACGCTTATTACATATCGTTAACCAGGAAACCAGGTCAAAGCTAAAAAAAACCGAAGCAGACATGAATAGTCTGATGGAACAGCTAAAAGAAGTGGCTGAAAAAAACCAGGCTGAAACCGGGGTTCCAACCAGCTATTATGCGATAGAAGGAAGTATCTTTACCACCATCAGTGAATATGCGGAGGAGATCGGGGCAGTATTGATGGTACTGGGTACACATGGGGTTCAAGGTATGCAATACATTATTGGGGCCCATTCACAAAGGGTGATCCTCTCCGCTTCGATCCCGGTCATCGTAGTTCAAAAGACCAAGGCCAATTATCATGGTTATAAAAAAATTGTGGTTCCTATCGACTATTCTAAATTTGGGAAGAACAAAATTGAGAATGCCATTGCGATTGCCAAATATTTTAAATCAGAGGTGATTTTGTTCAAGTCGAGCGAAAAAGATCCTTACCTGGCTGATATCATCAATACCAATCTATCTTACGCCTATTTTCTTTTAAAAATTGATCAGATCCCCCACGTTCTGCATACGGAAAACCCTGTGGAGGAAAGTTTCTCGGTGCAGATCATTGATCTGGCCATGAAGCACGAGGCAGACCTGTTGGTGATCTCCTCAGAACATAAATCGGATACCATGAGGGACCTGTTCTTTGGAATTCATGAGATCAATATTATTAACAACGAAGCAGAAATTGCCGTGATGTGTGTAAATCCACTGGACGATCCGGATGAGATGGAACCAGATACAGAGTTTTAAATTTTTTTTAATGGGGCTAAAGCCCACTAAAAAACCATCTTGGTAAAATGAAAATTTTCAATATTATAGTCACCATTTTCTGTGTATTACTCATATTTATTGCTTTCTATATGAGTTATGGACTGGAGTTTGAAAGGGAACATTTTGAACCTGGAGAAAATCAAGCACAAGCAGGAATGGGTATAGGGATTACCTTGATGATTTATTTTGCATTGAATTCCATTTTAACGGGCATCCTTTTCCTGTCATTGCTAATAACCGCATTGGTGAAGGGGAAAATAAAAAATATTTATGTTTTAGTTAACTTGCTCTTGATAATTTTCACTTTTTTTCTACCCATTTATTTACCATAAAGCTATATGTCCTCCACCAAAGTCAAATCCGATATCAAAAAATATGGTGTTCATATCATTCACGTCCTGGAAGAAGGGGAAGAACCTAATTTTTCTTATACCATAGGATTGTACGAAACCTATCAAAAGCCTGAGATCATTATTGTTGGTCTCAAGCAAGATCTTCATCATACATTATTGAACAATATTGCTTACGATTATAAAGAAGGGATCAGTTTTGAAAATGGCAAAATGCACGATAACATTCTGGACGATTATAAATGTTTATTGATAGATGTAGAAAAAAAACATTATGATGCCTACCTGGGAATGGCAATGGATCATTACGGAAATCAAGACTTTCCGGTGATGCAGATCGTCTGGCCGACACCAGCTCATATGTATCCGTTCGACAAAGAAGCTCCTGAGGGGTTTAAAAAATGGCAACCTATGTTAGGGAAGTACAAAAAGAAATAATAAGCCAATAAACCCTAAATAAACATTTCTTAACTGCATTTCCTTCCTCCTCCCTCCTATTTCAACTATCTTGAAAAAATAAATCAAGATATGTTATGAAACCATCCATTATATTCATCAGCCTACTATCACTCCTTTTGATCTCCTGTGGAAACAAGAAGGTCGATCCCACCACTGAAGATAAAAAAGACATTGCAGTTCCCACCGAATCAGGTACGAATTATGAGGTAGACACCAAAGCTACGGTGCTTTTATGGAAAGGCAGCAAAGCCAAAGGAGCGCATCATGGGACCATCCAGGTAAGTTCGGGTAGTTTATCAGTTGAAAAAGAAACGATCACCGCCGGGAATTTCATTATTGATATGACGACCATTAAAGACCTGGATATTACGGATCAAAAGGAAAACAAAAAGCTGGTGGACGATCTTTCAAGCGACAACTTTTTTGATGTAGCCAAATATCCCCTTTCCAAATTCGAGATCACCAGTTCAGAAAAGCTAGAGAAGCCGGATGCGGATGGAAATAATTATTCCATCAAAGGAAACCTAACGATAAAAGATGTGACCAAAAATATTACCATTCCTGCAAAAGTGAAGATCGAAGCCGACCAGTTTTCCGCTACTTCAAAATTTTCTATCGACCGGAGAGAATTCAAGCTCAAATATGGGGAGGGGAAATTATTCAAAGGCATTGGCGACAATATCATCAACAATATCATAGAATTTAACCTTGATTTAAGAGCAAACTCCCCGAAATAAAACAGAGTTGTTTATATTTGTATATGTTCGAATTGATTGATGCCAATATTGCCAAACATATTACCCTTAGTCCGCAGGAACTGGATCATTTCCATTCATTCCTTCATGTAAAAAAGTATAAAAAGAAGCAATTCATTTTACAGGCGGGTGAAACAAGCCATTTTCAGGGTTTTATCACCAAAGGATGTATCAAAAATTATATCCTGGATGAAAAGGGTCACGAGTTCATCATGTATTTTGCTTTGGAAGATTGGTGGGTAGGCGATATCATGAGTTTTTATGAGCGAAAGCCAGGAAATCTCTTTATCGAGACCATCGAAGATACTGAACTCCTTACCATTGATCACCAGTCCAACGAGCAATTACTCCATGATATTCCTCAATTCGAAAGGTTTTTCAGGATATTGATCCAGCGTTCCGCATATACACTTCAGCAAAGATTTTTTAACACCCTGTCAAAACCTGCTGAGGCCCGCTACCTTGAATTTGTAAAAAAATACCCACAAGTGGTACAACGGGTTCCCCAACAGCTCATCGCCTCTTATATTGGAGTTACTCCAGAGTTTTTAAGTAAAGTAAGGGCTAAGCTGGCAAAGAAAAGCTCAAAGACAGAAGCCGGAAGCTAGAGTGAAGACTTCGGTCTTCTGACTCCGGTCTTCCAACTTCCCACATTTCTTAATCTAGTTCAATTTTTTGGGCCCTTTTACCTCTTATTTTTGTGCCAAATTTGAAATATATATACATTATGAAAACTCAATTAATACAAGTTGCTTCCTTTCTGACCATTACAGCTTTTTTGGTGGCTTGCGGAGGTAAAAAAGACAGCGTTAAAACAGAAGACCAGAAGGAGGTCTCTCAGTCTACTGAATTAAGCACCAACTACGATGTAGATGTGAACTATTCTACCCTTGGGTGGAAGGGAACCAAAGTGGGTGGCGCCCATAACGGGAATATCAGTATTTCTTCAGGAACGATTTCAGTTGAAAAAAACAATATCACTGCCGGTAGTTTTACCATTGACATGAAGACCATTACCAATGCCGACCTCTTGGAAAAAGATAAAAACGACAAACTGGTGGCACATTTATCAGGTCCGGATTTTTTTGATGTTGAAAAGTTTAACACTGCCAAATTCGAGATCACCGGCTCTGAAAAATTAGCTGAAGCGGACGCGAATGGCAATAACTATAAGATCATGGGTAACCTTACTATTAAGGATGTTACCAAGAATATAACGATTCCTGCCAACGTAACGATGGATGCTACCCAGTTTACTGCAACCTCTAAATTTAATATTGACCGTACAGATTTTGGAGTAAAATATAATTCTGGCAAATTTTTTGCAAACATTGGAGACAAGGCCATTGGTGATATTATAGAATTCGATTTGAATTTAAAGGCCTCTCCTAAAAAATAGTTTTCTCATAATAGTTTGATTTGGGTTGGTTTATTAAAGGGTCTCTGGAAACAGGGGCCCTTTTCTATTTTCTATCATGTGTGATGCAGGCATAAAAAAAGGGACCCTCGTGTCCCTTTTTTTAATTTCTTCAATTCAATCTTATTTACTCGAATGAATGATCTTATGTATATAGCTACTTTTATTGGTATAGGTGCGAACAAAGTATAACCCTGCAGGCTGGCCCGAAATATCCATTGTAATGGTATTACCGGATGACTGAGATAGCTGGCTGATCACTTGCCCATTGATATTGACAATTTCAACACGTTGAATATCTTCGGCTGATTTGGAAATCGAAATATTAAATATTCCGTCTGTTGGGTTAGGCCATATAAGAATACCGTCTGAAGGTATATTTTCTTCAATACCTATAAAGCTTTCCAGGTAACAATAATTGATCTCACCATTAAAAACCCTCGGATTATTACCTCCAGGTGTAAAAATTCCACTTTTTCCAGTGCCTTCCCGGAAAACCATAAAGTTATCCTGGGCAAATATGGTATCAGGAACGGTTACCCCTACTCCATTTGTGTAATCCACAGCACCGGTAGAATAGATGAAGAAAGCTTTCTTGGTGAAAGGAGCCAATTGGATGCCTACCGGAATAGGGATACTTACCAAAGTTCCTATGGCAGGTACATTGATAAGCACACTGTCGATCAAGGTCCATAGGCTATCGTTGCTTTCAAAGCCTATATGCGTATTGTTTTTATAGTAGATCCTCACTTCCTGCGGACCTGCAGATCCAAAATAAGTTTCAAAACTTTGGATCTCTATGGCATCCTGCTTAGCATCCACATCAAACATAATTCCGTCATTTCCATTTCCTCCAGCATTGGTGGTAAACAGATCATGACAAACGACCGCCGTATCCATACCGGGATGACAATAATGAATGGTTCCGTTGAACACCCTTGGTAAACTATTTCCACCCAGCCAGGGAGCATTAGACCCTTCTCCTTCTCTCACCTGAAGCGTATTATCAGTAACGTAAGGAGCTCCAATTGCAGTTCCATTGGTATAATCTACTCCTTGTCCATCCACCCCATTTCCAGTAATTAAAAATGAATACAATTGTCCTTGAGGCATGTATAGATCAAGATCAATAGGAACCTCTGTAGGCATATTCACACCTGCAGTTCCTACAAGAGCACTGTCAGCCAAGGTCCAGGCTCCGGGATTAGTGGTAGTTCCTGTATACGGGCCGGCTTTATAATAAATATAAATATATCCGGTATCTTCCACGCTTACATCAAATCTTTGGATAATCGCATCCTGCAAGCTGGTGACTTCGAAGAAAACACCGTCCAGACCATTGCCTCCAGCGTAAGTAGTAGTGATTTCATCACAATAATTAATATTAGGACAATAATTAATCCGTCCGTTCCAAACCCTGGGAGTAAAATTTCCTCCAAAGGGATAGGTCATCCCCTGGCCTTCGAATATTTCAATATCACCATTAGAACTAAAGAGAGCACCTTCCAAAACACCATCCGTATAGCCCACCGATCCACCGGCTCCATTGGTGGTTATATAAAAAGAAACGATCTCGTTCGAATCTATTTCCATATTCAGTTGAATGGGGATGGCTGTAGCTGTATTTGATCCATTGCTGGTCACAAAAGCGGAGTCCACCAGGGTCCATGCGCCTGGATTATTCTCAAAACCTGCGTAAGGACCTAATAGATAATAGATCTTAACAATTCCGGAATTATCTATGTGGCCTTCAAAATTTTGAAGGATGATATCTTTTTTGGCCCGAACGGAAAAAATATTTCCGTCGGCACCATTCCCACCGATAAAAGTGGTACTAATAGTATCACAACTTCCAAGATAATCAACTCCGCCTGGCGTAGAAGGCAACTGCTCTGTTCCATTATCATTGGTCCTGTTTTGAGAAAAAACTGCCACAGGTGCAAGTAATAAAGAACACATTAAAATTTGGTATAGTTTATTCATATTTATTTGGATTTATGAGGCGAAAATACAATATATTTTGTCGGCAAATATTAAAAATTTGTCAATCTGGCATTCTTGTTTCTAATATTTTCAGTTATAATACCAAAAATGAAGGGTTCATTTTCTTAACCTTGTTTAATTTTTAAGAGCAGAGACTATTATAACTTTGTACCAACAAAAAGAAAAAATGATGGAAAATATCATTGTACATAAAGCCGGTACCCGTGGATCTGCTGACCATGGATGGCTGAAAGCAAAACATAGTTTTAGCTTTGCCAATTATTACGATCCTGAAAGAATGCATTTCGGTGTGTTGAGAGTACTTAACGATGATTATGTAGAAGGAGGCATGGGGTTTCCAACACATCCACACGACAATATGGAGATCATTACCATTCCATTGGAAGGTGCTCTTGAACATAAAGACAGTATGGGTAACAAAGAAGTGATCAAATCCGGAGAGATCCAGGTAATGAGTGCAGGTACGGGTATCTACCACAGCGAATACAATCATTACAAGGATAAAGCGTTGAAACTTTTTCAGATATGGCTCATCCCTAATAAAAGAAATGTAACTCCGAGATATGATCAAATGACCCTGAATGTTGCTGACCGTAGAAACAAACTTCAGCAAGTATTATCTCCAAATCCTGATGACGAGGGAGTATGGATCCACCAGGATGCCTGGTTCTCGATGGGAACGTTTGACGCAGGATTTACCACGAACTATACCGTCAAAAAACCGGGTAATGGAGTTTACGTAATGGTAATAAAAGGAAAAGTGGAGATCAATGGAGTGGTACTGGATAGCAGAGATGCTGCGGGAATTAAAGACAAGCAAGAGATTTCAATAAAGGCATTGGACCAGGATGCCGAAATACTTTTAATGGATATCCCTATGAACATCAACTAACCTAACGCAAATGATCAAAGAAGCCAACACACAATTTCCGGTACATGAACTCATTAAAAAAAGATGGAGTGCCCGTGCATTTTCCGGCCAACAAATCACCCAGGAAGAATTGTTTACCCTGATCGAAGCGGCCTCCTGGGCTCCAAGTTCGGTAAATGAGCAGCCCTGGAATTATCTCTATGCTTTTCACGACACAGAAGGGTTTAGCAAGATGTTGGATCTTCTCTCAGTAGGAAACCAGCTCTGGGTAAAGGATGCCTCCGTATTGTTGATGTGCACTGCAAATAAGAATTTTGCAAAAAGCGGGGAGTTTAATCGCCATTATATGCATGATATGGGGCTAGCCAATGCTAACTTGTTAATGCAAGCCGTTTCCATGAATATTTACGGACATCTTTTAGGAGGATTCGACAAAGTGAGGACCGATGATTTTTTTTCCATTCCGGATCATCAGGAGGTAGTTTGCTTCCTTGCTTTGGGATATTTAGGGGAAGCTGAAAGCCTGGAAGAACCTTTTAAAACCAGGGAAGTAACACCGCGTAACAGGAAACCGGTTGAAGAGATCGCACAGCAATTTTAAGGTATAGAATGTCCTTAATTGCTCACCTGCACTTTTCTTAGATCCAGATAATTCATGGGATGTGGAGGCAGGTCTTTTACCCTCTTGTTGGTAAATCGAATGACCTGGTCATAATATAAAATGATCACTGGGCTATGGTTGTAAACCACTTGGTCGTAAAAAAAAGACAATGAGTTTCTCACCGAATCATTTTCGGTTATCTGGATCCGTTCAAATACATGATTAAAGTACTCGCTATCGAAGTGGGTATAATTGGGTCCTACGGGGCTTCTAAGCGGGCCATAAAACAATGCCAGGTAGTTTTCAGGGTCTGGATAATCAGCTATCCACGATGCCCTGAAGAATTTAATATTTCCTTTAGCCACTTCGCTTTTTAAAGTAGGGCGGTCAAGGATCTCCAATTCAACATGTAAACCTAATTCATTCCATTGGTTAATGATATAGGTACAAATGTCGGTATAGGCAATATCCGCTGATAATTTGAAGGAAGGAATATTCGCTGCCTTTCCATATCCAGAGGCTTGGATCTCTTCTTCAAACTTATTTTTATCAAAGCGAAAACCCGGAGGGAGTTCGCCATTCCTTAACAAAACAGGAGGAATGATCCCATAATGACCCGGTATCCCAACTCCATTGCGGATATATTTGATCAGTCGTTCCCGGTCAAGCCCATAATTAAGTGCTTTTCTAACGTGCATATTATTTAATGGTGATTGTTCCGTTGAATCCAATAATATCCCCAGATATTCAGTATTCAGATACGGTTGTTTAGTGAGATTGATCCGATCGGCATAGGCTGGATTCAAGCTTCCATCACCCATGAGGAGTTCATCTTTATAGGCTGCATCCAATCCTGATATGAGGTCAAAATTTCCACGAATGAATTCGAGCAAAGCCGTTTGCTTGTCTTTTAAAAAGCTAATGGAAATAGCATCTATTAAAGGTAAACCCTTCATATGATAGGTAGGATTTTTATGAAAAATGAGTTTTTCATTTTCACTCCATGAATGAAAAATAAAAGGCCCCGTCCCTACTGGATGTCGCCTAAAATCAGTTCCATAAAAATCAACCGCCTCTGCAGGTACGATGGCACATGGTGGCATAGCCAGCATTTGAGGAAAAGTAGGCGAGGGTCTTTTGAGATGGATGACCAATTCAAAACTATCTGGAATTTCTATTTGTGGAACTTTTGTGTTGGTATCTATTACCATATTTTCAAAAACCCAGGCGGATGAAGACTGCAATACTCGATGATAAGAATAAGTAACATCATAAGCGGTGAGTTTTTTTCTTTTACCCTTGAAACAATCATCCTCATGAAAAAAAACATCCTGTTTGAGTTGAATGGTATAGGTCCGCATGGAATCTTTTACCTCCCAGCTTTCTGCTAACAACGGTTGAAGCTGGCCAACACTGTCAATCATCATCAATCCCTCATATACTTGCTGTACGGCCCATATATTGGAAAGATTGGTGGCTTTTATAGGATCTAATGAAGTAATTCCAGAAGATTCATTGTACCGGAATATTTTTTTATCAGGATGTGAATGATGGCCGCAGGAGATCAAGCATAGAAGCCCGATAAATATGAGCATATTTTTCCCCTTTGAAGCCATATGCAAAGAAAGGAAAAAAGGTGAGGTATATATCGTAAACAGGGACTTTGTAAGTTTTATTTAAATTATTTATCTTTGCCCTCCTTAACCCGGTCCGGTAGCTCAGCTGGATAGAGCAACAGATTTCTAATCTGTAGGTCATAGGTTCGAATCCTATCCGGATCACTTGATGATCAAACTCACAGGATCATCTGAAAACATAAATGCCCACAAAGCTTGCTTGAGTGGGCATTTATGTTTTTGGATAAGATTTTTTTATTGAAGTCCGTTTGCTTTGATTTCAATAATACCAAATATCAGAACTGAAAAAAATAGTAATTTTCCTTCAAATTTATGCCTTGAAGGATTTCCTGATCTTTATCCGTGCAGGTATGTTGCCACTCACCATGTTCGTTCCAGTTCTGGGGTACTGGTGTGGTGTTGAAGGATTGGGTGATGGAAAAACCATTGCGTTGCTGTTATGCATTGGAGCAGCTGCCCATATTTTCGGTTTTGGATTAAATGATATTGTAGACAAGGATATTGACAAGCATGCCAGCTATAGGAGCGATAGTCCATTGGTGAGTGGGAAATATAAAATACAGGGGGCTTGGGTTGTGGTTTTATTACAACTTCCGATCATGTTCATCTGCTATCATGTAGGAGGGGATCATGCAAGAAAGTTTTATGGTGATGTATTTTTATTGTTATCTATTTTACTCAGTGTTGTCTACAATTCTTTTAGCAAGAAAGGGTTTGTGAAAAAATGGATCGCTGAGATTTCGTTAGCATTGTCCATAACCTTCTTATGCCTGGCGGGTAGTTATATGTATAAATATGAAGTAAGCGTTCCAACCGTTTTGTTTGCAGGGTCGTTTGGTCTGGTCTTGCTCTCTGTGAATAGCCTTGGGAGTGGTCTCAAAGACCTGAAAACCGATCTGGAAGCAGGAGGCAAGAGTTTTGTGATCGAAAATGGGGCCAGAATGATTGGAGAAGATCAAATCTTTATACCCAGGCGGCTAAAGATCTTTGGATTCGCATTGCAATGTCTGTTGGTGGTTAACTTCGCTGCGTATCACCAAAGTTTACAATTGGTTGGCCTGATCTCGTTGGTCCCCCTTTTATTTTTGGTCTTCGGTTTTTTTCATTTAAACCTGTTGCTTTCACAGAAAACCCTGAGTATGCTCCATAAAAAGGGACCGCTGTTATACGGTTATTTCAATCTCATTGCACTCATTTTATTGGAACTACCTGTTCTACCCATCGCCTCGATCATTTTCCTTTTAATTGGTCTGCAATTGATTTTTTTGTATTTTAGATATAAATATTTTACCTAATCTTTTGAAACGACAAGTAGCTGGAAGGAATGATCGGATGCAGCAAATCCTATCAGCTTAAAACACAGGGTAGAACCTTAGGTTTTATGGGGATCTTTATTCCCTTGGATAGCTGCGGAAACGCTTGTGGTAATGGTTGCGATAATAGTTGTTAAACGCTGATGATAAAAAAATATATACTATTGGTTCTATTCATTGCAATATCTGCTTATATTGGCTTTACGACTAGTATTCCAGCAATGAGCACCGAAAATGAATTTCAATCTGGTTCACCCACCAAAACCTTGTACATTGTTCGTCATGCCAAATCAGACCATACAAATTCGAATTTAGTCGATTTCGATCGGCCATTGGAGAAAAAGGGGGAAGAAAATGCAAAAACGGTGGGAGAACTCCTGAAAAGAAAAAAAGTAGAATTAGATCTTATTATTTCCAGTCCATCCAAACGGACCTATGAAACTGCAAGGATCATTTGTGGTGAAATTGATTTTAATATACAGAATGTAACCTGGGATTCTACCATTTACGGATGTACGCTGCAGCAATATGTAGATGTGCTGAAATCGGTCAATGATGATCATGACTGTATCATGGTGATTGGTCACAATCCTGCCACCACACATGTTGCAAATCTCCTGCAAAACGAGAAAGCGATATCCGAAGTCCCTACAGCCGGTATCGTTGCCATAGAATTCAAGATTTCCAGTTGGAAAGAGATTGGAAAGAAACCAGGAAAACTCCTGTTTTTTTACGACCCGGATGATATCACGAAAAACTCAGATTAAATAAAAAAAGGCTCAACTTTCGTTGAGCCTTTTGATGTTCTGTCGGGGTGGCAGGATTACTTCGCTACGCTTCGTGATCCTATAGGGGCGACTTCCGTAACACCAAAAGCATTCTCCAATGTAGCTTTTTTACTTTGTACCATGTTCTTAAGCAAAGCTTAGAACATGGTACAAAGTAAAAAAGGCTCAACTTTCGTTGAGCCTTTTGATGTTCTGTCGGGGTGGCAGGATTCGAACCTACGACCTCCTGCTCCCAAAGCAGGCGCGATACCGGGCTACGCTACACCCCGAACATTTTTTTGTCAAGGTGTAGCTGCTACACCCCGAACATTTTTTTTTGTCAAGGTGTAATTACTGCACCCTGAATTTAAAAGAACTTCCCTTTTTAAAGGAGTGCAAATGTAGTAGATTTTGGATTTGTATGCAAATTTATTTTGGAACCACGTTCTCCGCAGCGCAAGAGCTTACGTTACTTGATAATCCTTACCACCTTCTCGGTAAAATGATTACCATTCGTTATTGCCACTGAAAGTACATACATGCCATTAGCGATGGGTGATATATCCCATGTAATTGTATTAGAGCCCTGGATCAATTTAAAAATTTGAGTCGAAATAACCAGTCCTGTTGAATTGTATAATGTACACTTGATATTTTCTTCCTCATTTCCTGATACGAAAATGATGAGTTGTTCATTCAACCAGGATGCCTTGACTGGAGTATTGAATTCCGGGCTATAATTAACTGTAACCGGACCAAATACTTCCATTTTTCCATCATAATCATATTGTACAATGCGGTAATAATTCAATCCAATATAAGGGTTTTCATCAATAAAAGAATAATCATGTTGAATATTCGAATTACCAGCACCCACTATCCTGGCCATTGAAGCATAGTGGATCCCATCTGGAGAATGCTCAACCAGGAAATAATCGTTGTTGGTCTCCGTAAGCGTTTTCCATGTAAGTGCTATCTCATCCTTCCGTTGCTCCGCCTTTAACTCCGTTAGTTGTACCGGAAGTACCATATCATAGCAAATGGTCATTCTTATATGGTCGATAAACGATCTAATGGTATCGGCGCAGCTATAGTCGATAGATGCAAATATAACACCGAAGTTAGCTGCATTCACTTCTGCAGGGGTCCAGGTGGTACCCCATAGATCGGTGCATCCCCCGTACGTTTCGTAAGTATCGGTCCAGGGCCATGAAGTCCATAAGGTAGCATGATTTGTACCGATGGGAATTCCAGCTTTTATCAGATATAACTGGTTATCCTGCACATTCGAGCCAAAATCGCTTCTTTTTTCAATATCTACTATAATTCCTGTGATCGTTGCTGCGGCTGGAATAGTAAATCCGAAATTGGTTGAATTCAGGCAATTGGTATTATCGTCATAACAAGGTCCATGCACAGCTACCGCGTAGGAATTATTAGAACTCATTACGTTCACCGCAGGTGTATAGGGTACAAAAGAGGGAATAAAAGCACAGGTAACCGCTACTGCGCTACCTGGGTTATTTGGCCCCTGGGTAAGCTGCGCAGCTGCACTAAGTGTTATCATCAACCATGCAGAAATGGAAAAAATGAGTTTTTTCATGAACTTGTTGGGTCCTCTGTTAAGAACAAAGTTCTCTATTTATCACAATAAAAAACTGATCTCTTCTTAAATTTAGTAATATTTTTCTTTTTTTTAGAATTGCTTTTCTGTTCACATCATAACTGGGTGGCTTATCCGTGCCAGCATAGCTGGAAGCCCAAGTACAGCTAATCGTCAAACCTCCGGGTTTTCCGCCTCCGGCGGGGCACAGCGGCGTTTAATTTGCAAAAGATAGTTTTCTTACTAACTTTGCAATCCCATAAAACTCACGGTGAGGTGGGTGAGTGGCTTAAACCAACAGTTTGCTAAACTGTCGTACGGGAAACCGTACCGGGGGTTCGAATCCCCCCCTCACCGCCAAAACTTTTACAAGCCCCGAAAGGGGCTTTTTTTATAGGATATATGCATGTTTGAGCTTGTTCAAACATGCATATATCCTATAAAAAGAAACCTCTGGTTGTAAAAGTTTTGATTCGCCTCCCCCACTAGGGATCACGAAGTAACCCCCATCCTATCTTACTCTGGATGGAAGACAAGAAAATAAAAGAAAACCTCCGTTTTCAAAATCTTGATCCTCCCCCATCAGGGGATCACGAAGTAATCCCTGTCCTACCTGCGCATGAGCATCGGTTTGAAAATGGCCCGATAAAGCCACAAAAATATCTACCTCTAAATCTTTGGCTGCCACGTATAAATAAATTAAGTTTGTGAATACGATCCAATACTACATCTCAAAATGATACAGCGGCTATGTATTTTTACTTTATCGGTTTTTTTTCTCGTTGCTTGCGGAACTAAAAAACCAGGTCAAAATGGAAATCCAAATGACTCTACCTCTATCAAAGCTTATCGTGAAAATCCAGATGCTACCCAATGCGAACCCAACTGGTCAAAAGACAATATAGTGGTGAACCATTGGCTTAATGAGCCTCCTACCCTCCACCCTACCAACGAATATACATCCAATCGCAATTTTGTTTTCGGTTATATCCACTCATATTTACTTTTAGTCGACTTGCGTACTTTAGAATTAAAACCGGATTTGGTAAAAGCACTACCCACCATCTCGGCTGATGGACTTACATACGATTTCGAATTGAAAGATGGCATTAGCTGGGATGATGGCAGCCCCATTACATCAGAAGATGTGATATTCACTTATAAGGCCAATTCATGTGGATTGATCAACAATGCTTTTGCAAAACCATATATTGAAAGTTTATTAGATGTAAAAGCCGTACAAGGAAGCAATACAAAATTTCAATTTATTCTAAAGGAAAAATATATCCTCAATGATTATTTGTCTACCTACTTCCCGATCATGCAGCGAAAAGTGTACGATCCAACAAATGTTTTGGCAAAATATTCTCTGGCAACGCTAAGAAAAGTAGAGGAAATTACGGTTATCAATGAAATGACAGCATGGGCAGAAAAAATGAATGGTCCCACCTATGGAATTGAAGTAGCAAATATTTCCGGAGCAGGTCCATATAAGTTAGAATCCTGGGAAAAAGGGCAAACGATGGTATTGGTAAAGAAAAAAGATCATTGGTCTGCAAAGCAAGATCAATCCATGCTACAATATGCCTGTTATCCCGATAAGATCATTTTTAAAATGGTTGCAGATGAAAATGCGGTAAAGATAGAAGCCAATAACCAGAGTATTGATGTAAGTACTTTTCTTACCACCAAAGCATTGCTCGACCTTGAGAAAAATCCTGAGTTCACCAAGAACTATCATTTCGGATATTTGCCCGCTTATAACTCCACCTATCTCATGATGAATTGTAAACCGGATGGAGTAAACCATAAAAATTTCTTTACAGATAAAAAAGTACGCCAGGCCATGGCGTATCTTACTCCGGTGGAAGATGTGATCAAAGTAGTTTATTTTGGAAAAGCAGATCGGCTGGTGGGACCTATGCATCCCAATAAAAAAGGGTTCAATAAAACTTTAACCCCTATACCCTTGGATATTGATAAAGCCAACGCTTTGTTGGATGAGGCCGGTTGGAAAGATACGGATGGAGACAATATCCGTGATAAAATGATTGATGGGAAGAAAGAAAAATTCGAATTCAAGCTCATGTATCCTACCGATTCACCGGTTGCAATGGATATTGCCGACCTTGTTATGGAGTCTATGAAAAAAGCCATGATCAGCATTATCCCGGATGGAATGCCGATGGGAGAATTGGTTCCCAAAGCAACGGTTCATGATTTCGACATGACTTTCTTTGCATTTGGCCAATCAGCCTTGCCTGATGATTTTAAACAACTATGGGGGACTGGGTCATGGACCAGCAATGGATCTAACCTTAGCGGCTTTGGAAATGCCCAATCGGATGCATTGATCGATTCTATGAATGTGGAATTAGATTGGAACAAACGAATTCCTATGATGCACCGTTTCCAGAAAATGGTATATGATGAACAGCCGGTTATTTTCTTCATGGCATCCAACCGGAAGATCATGATCCATAAAAGGTTTGGAAATGCTACGATGTATTACGAAAGACCCGGGGTAATGCTCAATAATCTTAAATTACTTTGTAGCCCTGCTAATGGTACCTCTAATGTTCAATAAATGAGTTTTATTGTCAAAAGACTTCTATGGTCGATCCCCACAATATTGGCGATTGTTATAGTAGGCTTTGTTTTATTGGTATATACACCCGGTGATCCTGTAAAAACTGTTTTGAATCTATCCGACCAAGAGGATCCTCTCAAGCCCGTTTCTCCTCATATCGAAAAACAAAAAAAAGAATGGGAAGATAAGCTAGGTTTGAACTTACCTATTTTTTATTTTACCATACAATCATCCGTTCTACCAGATACGCTTTATAAAATAACCGATAAAAAGGAAAAAGAGACCATCAGAAGTTTATGTTTATCCACTGGCCAAACCAATATGGTGATGGACCTGAGAAGGGGTATCAAAGAATTCAAGTTGACCTGGGCAGGTGAAGTAAAGAATCTGACACCACTTGAAAAAGATTCACTCAGTAAAGAGATGGCGGAGATCTCACATAATATCCAACTTCTTACTTATGAAACGAACAAGATCAAAATACATGAGTACATTGAAAATTTGACCATTTTAACCCATTCAAATTTCTTTTCCAGGTCACATGGTATCATGGTTGGGATGGAGAAAGAAATTAACCTGAGATCAAGACCGGGTTTAGAAGTTTTTGCTCCCACTATCCGGTTCAATGCTAAATCCAGATTCCATCAATGGCTATTGGGCGATGGCAAATATTCAAAAGGAATTATCCGGGGTGATTTTGGGATTTCTTATGTAAGCAAAGAACCCATCCGCAATCATATTTATAAAAACCTGTTCTGGTCCGTATTGTTTTCTGGTCTGGGAATTTTATTGGCCTATCTGATCAGTATACCCGTAGGCATTCTTTCTGCTGGTATTAACAATACTATAGTAGAAAAGCTGATTACAGTTCTGCTTTTTGCTTTGTATGCCATCCCGGTTTTTTTCATGGGAACTTTATTGCAAACTTATCTGGCCAACGACCAATATCTTCATGTTTTTGAGCCAACCGGAATTAAGCCGGTAAGAGGGTTTGATCCTGATGCCAATTTAATAGAGCGATGGATTGTTCAACTTCGTTACATGATACTTCCTATTGTCTGCTTTACTTATGCCTCTATTGCATTTTTAAGCAGGCTTACGAAAACATCGATGTTAGAAACCTTCAATCATCCTTATATGATGACTGCCAAAGCCAAAGGCTTGCCCTATTGGAAGATTCTCCTTAAACATTCTTTTAGAAATGCCCTGATCCCATTGATCACAGTATTTGCCAATGTCTTTCCTGTATTGGTGGGTGGATCGGTGATCATTGAAAGTATTTTTACCATTCCCGGAATGGGTACTGAAATGTTCAGCAGTTATTTTTCAGATAATATTCCCATGATCATTGGGATATTTACCTTAACTGGCATATTTACCGTAGCAGGATTTTTAATATCCGATATATTATATGTAATCGTTGATCCGCGGATAAGAAAATGATCAAGAAACCAAATAGCCTATGGAGTGTGAAGCTGGACTGGTATTCACAGGCAGCTATTTTTTGCCTGGTCTTGATCATTCTAACAGGTACATGCAGTAACTGGATCGCTACATCAAAGCCATTATATATTAAAAACAATCAGAACGTTTATTTTCCCGCATTTAATAACAAAAAAAGCTATGAATTTACCACCGAACAACTGGGGAAAAAAACTTATAATGTAGAAAATATGGATTGGGTAAAACTGGATCAGACAAAAAAAGTATTTGCTCCCATTCCATACGACCCTGGAAGATCAGATATGGCATTCGCCAATTATAAGAGTCCTTATACAAGTTTTTCAGAAGCAGAAAGGCCCTTTCAATTTGTTCATTGGTTGGGGACCAACCTCAAAGGAGAAGATCTTTTAAGCGGTATTATACACGGCACATCGGTTTCATTAAAGATTGGTTTTTTCTCCATTTTTATTGCTTTACTAATCGGTATCTTTTTGGGCACCATAGCGGGTTATTATCAAAATGATACCTGGAAGGTCCCGTTGTTCTCTTTCATCCTCATGCTCATGACCATCATTCCTGGAGTTTACCTGGCCGATCTATTTTCCTTTTTTGCCATTGAAAGATTTGATTGGAAGAATACCGGAATATTGATAGGAAAGATCTTTATATACATAGGTACCCTAACATTCATCCTGCTATTCTCACATCTTACAGGTAAGCTTATTCACAAAATGTTCCGGTTCAACAAAAGGGTTTATCTACCGATTGATACCCTTGTCTCCAGAATGATCGAAATTTTTTCCTCCATTCCAAAGCTCATGCTCATTGTAGCGTTAGCAGCTATTCTCGATAGAAGTGTAACCAATGTGATCATCATCATTGGTATTAGTTCATGGGCAGGCATCGCCAGGCTTATTCGTGGAGAAACCCTTAAACTAAGGAACCAGGATTTTATTACTTCTGCAAAAGCGTTGGGACTTACTAATTTTAAGATCATTCGTCGACATCTATTACCTAATATTTCGGGACCGATCATGGTTAGTTTTGTTTTTGGCGTATCTGCGGCCATTCTCATTGAATCAGGTCTATCGTTTTTAAATATAGGTGTCCCTGAAAATGTGATCACTTGGGGACAACTATTAGCAGATGGAAAAAATAATTTCAATGCCTGGTGGCTGATAGTATTTCCCGGTTTCGCCATTTTTATTACCGTACTTTGTTTGAACATCCTTGGAGAAAAATTTAAATCACTTCTTGATCCGGTGAACAGAGGAATCAATTAAAATGTAAATTCGCACCATGTCATTACGCATTGTTTTTATGGGTACTCCTGAGTTTGCTGTTGCAAGCCTGGATGCGTTATATAAAAACGGATATCATGTGGTAGGTGTAGTTACCGTGCCTGATAAGCCCGCAGGACGTGGATATGAATTACAGGAATCGGCAGTGAAAAAATATGCAAAAGAAAAAAAACTTACCATTCTTCAACCTGAAAAATTAAAATCAGATGAATTTTTAGCACAATACAAGGAGCTTCAACCTGATTTAAATATTGTGGTTGCTTTTAGAATGCTACCAGAGGTAGTTTGGTCGTATCCTCGATACGGTACATTTAATTTGCATGCCTCTTTACTACCACAATACAGAGGTGCTGCTCCTATTAACTGGGCTATTATGAATGGAGAAACAGCAACCGGGGTCACTACTTTCTTTATTGATAAGGAAATTGATACCGGTAAAATCATATTAAATGAAAAAGTGGGGATAACAGCTACCATGAATGCCGGTGAACTACACGATTTATTAATGGTGAAAGGAGCTGAATTGGTAGTAAAAACGGTGAAAACCATTGAAAATAGTGAAGTGTCTTTAATTGAGCAGTCACAACTTATTGAAAATCAAGACACCATCCTTAAACCGGCTCCGAAAGTTTTTAAAGAGCATTGTTATATAAATATCCATTCTTCTCTGGCAGGCATTTATAATCATATCCGAGGGTTGAGTCCATATCCATCAGCCATAGCCTTGATTGTAGACAGGGTAGGCCATGAAATCCCTGTAAAGATCTATCGTTCGCATCTTGAATCTTTCGCCAATGCAGCCCACAAAGGTGATCTGGTAACCGATGGAAAGACCTTCCTGGCCATCGAACATCCCGAAGGCCGCGTATATATTGATGAATTGCAATTACCAGGAAAGAAAAGGCTGGCAATAGCCGACTACTTAAGGGGTTCACAATTATCAACAGGTGACTGGAAGCTGAAAGGCCTGTAAAATAAGGTCATCCACGTTTTTTCGTAGAAGAACTTTTGTTAATAACTAGGTTTCATGGTATGTACAGAGGGTAGGAATTAACAAACCATTGAATTTATTAACAACACAGCATTTTTTCGTCCTGTACCTATTGCCGATTAAGAAGTACAGCTATATTTGTTTCACGTTTAACCCATTTATAAATAAACACAATGAACAAAGCAGAATTAATCGAAGCGATCGCATCTGATGCAGGTCTTTCTAAAGCTGATTCTAAAAAAGCTCTAGATGCATTTATCACCGCAACTACTAAATCTTTGAAAAAAGGTGACAGAGTTGCTTTAGTAGGTTTTGGTTCTTGGAGCGTATCTAAAAGATCAGCTCGTACAGGCCGTAACCCACAAACTGGAAAAGAAATTAAAATTCCAGCAAAAAAAGTGGTTAAATTTAAAGCTGGTGCTGAACTTGCTGGTGTAATTAAATAATACACTTTCAAGTAAAAAATTAAAGACCCTGTCTGCTTTGGCGTGACAGGGTTTTTTTATGCTTTCGCAAATACGGAATATGAATGACAAAAAATAAAGACTAATTTTAGCGAATCTTTTATGCTATATACCAGCAAATTATAAAACCATTGTATGCAAATTAAAAAAACAGTATTATTCTTTTTCTTCATATTGATATTGACCTCCTGTGGCAACAGTGTATACATCGCCGAAAAATGGGAAAATGGAAAACCTAAGATCACCTTAAGGATCGATAAAGGAACCAAAGAAAAACCTGAGGTATATTATATGAAGGCCTATTATCCAAATGGTAATTTATTCAAAGAAGGATTGATCAAGGACAGCGTAGAAGATGGGGTATGGAAATCCTATTATGCATCAGGCGAACTCAAATCAAAAGGCTCCTATACCTTAGGAAAAAGAATAGGCGATTATACCATCTATTACCGCAATGGAAAAGTAGAACAAACAGGTACTTACGAAGGTGATAGCATTACCAAAGCATTTTTGTATGATATAAAAGGAGCGATGATGGAAATAGATTCGACCTCGATGTGGTTAGATACCACCAATTCAAAGCCAAAATGGACGGATATTCAATATGCCATGATGCATATGGAATGTAATATGATCTTCTTTGATAATTATGACCGTGGTACCCAGGCTTGTACGTGTTTCATGGATCTTATACAAAAAAAACTTACCTATAATGTATATGAAATGATGACAGATCGCCAGATCAGCCAGCTCATGCTATACATAAGACCCGAATACAAGGATTGTTTGGATAAATAATTCTTCAATCAGCAGGTATGAAAAAAAAACTGATCCTCATTCTTGTTTCGATCATAACATTCTTAGGAATTCCAGGAGTAATCTGTTTTTTTGTGGGATTAAATTCAAATGGGTCTGGGCGTTTTATCGTACTAACTGTAGGTATTTGCCTTCTTATCCCATTTTTTATTATGCTTTGCATTTTATTTATCGCAGCGAACCGTAAAAAAAAGACAGACCAGAAAGAACATGAAAAATTTAAACAGGAAGCATTCAAGGTAAAAGTAAACATAGAAGATTTTACTATTAAACACAATAGTTGGACCGATGAGACAATAGTAGAATCGGGACAGATCGGGGGGTTCAATCAAATGTCGGGAAATGCAGATAAGAACATTAAATATGTAACACAAAATCAAAACCTGGTTTGTTTTCGGATTTCTTTAGAAGGAAAAATAATTGAACACCAGGTCTATCTCAACAAAGATCCTAAAGCCATTGAAATGCTCATTATCATGCAAAAAGAAACCTATCTGTATATTGATAAGGTAGATACAAACAAAAAATACCTTGACCTAGAATTTTTGGGTTAAGAATTCCTGGTGTGCATGCCATTTAATACATTTTTATTACATCAAATATACAGTGTTCCTTATTTTCATATATTTGAGTCATGCTGGGCTAAATTCAAATATCTAAATCTATTGAACCATGAAAAACCTTGTTCTCTTTTTAGGAATCGTCTGCAGCCTGAATGCATATTCACAACAATATACCGTTAGCACGATCCCTTATGCGGCTCTGCCGGATACCGGTACCAGCATCCTTACCCAGGATGATATGTTCTCTGCGATACTACCTTTGGGTTTTAATTTTTGTTTTTATGGTAATATATATGATTCATGCGTTGTTGGTACAAATGGGGTCATCACCTTTGATACTTCCTATGCAAATCTTTCATGTCCATGGGTATTTCCAGCAGTTCCAATACCTAGTCCAACCAATCTGCGAAATACTATATTCGGTCCATACCATGATATGTATGTCAACAATATTAATATGGTAAGATATTATACTGTAGGTAATCCTCCCAATAGAAAATTTGTTGTTAGTTTTGACTCAATACCATTATATGGGTGTTTAACTTCTTATTGTACCCAACAAATGATTCTAAATGAAGGAAGCAACATCATAGAAATGCATCTTTTAAACAAGCCCAATTGCTCAGGTTGGAATGGTGGGGCTACAGTACAAGGTGTACAAAACTCAACCGGATCTCAAGCAGTGGCAATTCCCGGAAGAAATGCGAATCCTTTCAGTACAAGTAATGATGGCAGAAGATTCACCCCAACCTTTACCTCTTGTTACGTAGGTATTGGTGAGGAGGAAAATAATTTTGATATCAATATTTACCCTAACCCTTCCAACGGCATTTTTACGGTCGAAACTGGAGGTTTAATTGATCAAGGTATTATTGTCGTTTACAATCAACTAGGAGAAATAATCATGGAAACCACTTTATCCTCCGATAAATCAAAAATCGATCTCACTGCTCAGCCAAAAGGTCTATATCTCTACACCATTCATGCAGCCGGGAAGATGATTTCAAAGGGAAAGTTGATATTCGAATGATTTCTTAAATCGTATCAGGAGTAGACGCTAAAAACAAAGTTATCCTTCTTGGGTTTAGCTAGCTTGTTGTTAAGATATAAAGAGAAGACCTTTTTTAGGATATTGGCCTGTTCAATAGTGGAAAGAGGCTTGGTAACGTATAAATTTGCACCATTACGAAAACATTCCTCAATATCTTCCTCATTGGAAGAAGTAGTGAACATAACAATGGTAATATGGTCAAAATCTTTTTGAGCCCGGATCGCTCGGAGGCATTCTTTTCCGTTTTGTGCAGGCATATTAATGTCCAGAAAAATAATGGTAGGCGATAAAGACCCTAGTTTTTGCATGGCCTCAAGTCCATGCATAGCAACAGATAACTGAACTGACTGATCTACATGTTTCAATGCTTCCCTGAAGAAAAATTGATCATCCAGGTCATCATCTACTAATAAAACAGATAGACTGCGCTTATCCATATAATTTTGTTTTAAATCATCAACATGCCATCAAGCGATTGCATAGTGAGCTTATAACTAACTATAGTCGATTCACAGGTTAAGTGGTTTATTCAGTTCAAATATAAAACAGAGAAGGATTCAAACCACCATTTTTTCGATAGTTGACCAATAACTTTCGATATTTAACATCCTAGATAATTTCGAAGCGGGTCATTAAGGGTTTAAACCTATTCCTGCTAATGGGTATCTGGATTTTACCTATGTATAAATGGGTGTTTTCAATAAGGGTTACATGATGCAGGTTGACGATAAAAGAATTATGGACCCGGCAAAACCCGTCCGATAAAATACTCTCCACTTTTTTCATGGTGGATAAGGTGGTATATTTCCCCTCGTCGGTATAAATGATAATATAGTCTGCCAGGGCCTCGATATATCGTATACTACTCTTCCGCAATTTAACATGACGTGACGAAACTTTTACGAGTATATAATCCTCCATAATAAGTATTGAATGGTTAGTGTTGTGTGATGCAATGAACTTGGCTGTAAACCAAACCATTAATCGGGCTTAAATGTAATACAGGCAATAAAACGATCCGCTATTTTTCGATACTTGTCATATAATCATCGATACTTGACCCCACTAAATCAATTTCAAGAGATTCATCAGGTTCTTCAAGCGGTTACGGCTTACTGGGATGGACGTTTTCCCAATAAAAACTGAATGATTCTCGATACTGGAAATTTTCTTTAAGTTGACGATATACGAGTTGTGTACCCTCAAAAAATGGTCAGCGGATAACATCTCTTCTATCCGTTTCATCGTGGAAAGAATGGTATATCTTTCATCCTCCGTATAAATGGTAATATAATCGGCCAATGCTTCAATATAAAGGATCTTTTTCAGCTCCAGCCTTACAAGGCGGGATGATACCTTTATAAATACGTATTCATTTAACGTATTTATAACTAACCCTTTCTTATTATGGTTTCTTTTGGCTTTGGCAACTGCCGTTAAGAAACGATCATAGCTAACCGGTTTTACAAGGAAATCTGTAACATCATAATCAAATCCATGTGCAGCGTTTTGTGGGTCCCCCGAAATAAGGATGATCTCCGGCTTAAGAATAGTAAGGGATTTAATAAATTCAATTCCCGACATTTCAGGCATCACAACATCTAAAAAAATAAGGTCTATATTTTGAACCATCACTGCATCTGAAGCATCCAACGCATTGCTATATGATCCAACCAGGTTGAGCAAAACCGTTTGACGAATCTTAAACTCCAGGTCTTTCCGGGTAAGTTCGTCATCATCAACTATGATACAATTCATGGTATAGTATTTAGTGGATTGATGGGGTAAATGTATACATTTTGATTTTTAATTATTCTTTTATTCGATAGATAAATAAAAGGCAAGGATAAGAAGCAGCAGGCAAGCATTATAAATCCTTCGGGATGTAACTTTTAACTTCTTTAAGCGTCATGATAGGGACTTATTTCACCTATTAATTTGTATATTTAACTGTGGAAATCAACTATGAAAAATAATAACAGGGCTTTTCTTGCCATTATTTTAATCTTTTTAATGCACGGACTTTATGGTCAGTCCTCCACCATCACTTTGTGGAAAGACAGTGTAATCGGTGCCATCTGGAACGAAACTACCCATACTGTGGCTTATGGAAAAAAAGATGCCAACGGATATTATAAGATCTATCTTTCCGATTCGTTGGGAAATAATGAGCAGCCCCTTACCTACTCGGCTTGGGATCCCAACCGACATCAATGGGCAGAGGAATGGCACCCCTCGGGAGATTATCTTTTCTGTTATGTTGAAAAGACAGCTTATGTGGCCGAAGCCGGGCATACCCGTATCCCTGATGATGCGATACCTGGTTATGGAGGATATACAGATATATGGATCATTAAAAGAGATGGATCACAGGCCTGGCAATTAACCAACCTACCCAATAATTATGACAATGGTGTGATCCATGGAGCCATTTCACCCGATGGTACAAAGTTCGCCTGGTCGCAAAGAATTCAAGCGCCTAATGTCTGGGACCTGAATTTAGCCGCGGGTGCATATATCATGCAGGTGGCAGATTTTATCGATGGCCCCACCCCCAGCATTGCCAATATTCAATCGTTTCAACCCGATGGTCTTTTAGCAGCCAATGAACTGGAAAGCATTTCACAGGATAATACCACCCTTTCTTTTTATAGTACCTATGAGACCCAAAATATTTTTAATACTCCTATTTATACCATCAACATGAATACTTTGCAGATAACTCAATTAACTACTGAGAGTTTTGCCCAAGCACCCACTTATACCCCTGATGGGGGACATTTTGTATACATGACAGGTAAAGATTGTGATATATTTCCTTTAGAGATCCAAGGAGCAGATTGGTGGATCATGGATACATTGGGAAATAATAAAAACCGAATTTCCAGGATGAACGTGCTGAATGATCCTCAATCGGTGAACCATTACCGTTTATGTGGCAGTATTTCATTTATGGGACCTCATACCTTACTGGGAGGGGTCATGACCAATCCGTTCGGACTAACAGGCTATACGGTAAAAGTGCAGATCAATCCAACCATTGGTATTGGAGAAGAAACAGGGCCGGGATTCTATTTCTATCCAAACCCATCAGCAGATGCACTTACAGTTCACTTGAAAAACAAAACCGAAAAAGAATCTATTGAGATCTATAATTCTTATGGAGAATTGGTAAAAGAAAAACAATTCGAGGGATCTACCATTATCGACATTACACATCTCAGTTCCGGTATTTATTTTTTAAACCTGAAGTCGAATCCCGGCTATTCTCAAAAGTTTATCAAGCGGTAGGCGTTTTTTTAGGGTACCATACCTTTAAATTATTGATCCTAAAGGACATGGTCTATTATACTTTCAAAAACCCAATTTTTTACTAATTTTATGGTACCAAAAACCTTGAAAGGAACTCAAGCAAAAAACAGATGTGTAGAAAAATCATTCCTGGTATTTTTTTTCTTTTTGCTTTATTCGCTGGTAATTTCTATACATTATCTGCACAATGTACCTATCAGGTAACCCATACCTCAGGTACACAAACGATCAATTGCATCAATACCACAGTTACATCATCCGGGACCATGGATGTGAACAGCGTTTATTGCGTAGCCACCCAACCCTATTTTATAGGCTATAGTTATGGAAGCGGTACCAGTGGTAATGGAAGTTATACATTTACCTTTTCACCTGCCGTAAGTGCACTTACGCTCAATTTTAGCGGCACAAGCAATACTGCACCCCATGAGGAAGAAATAAAATTATATGTGAATGGGATACATTATCAGATCCCCTCTGTAGGTACACCGAATGGATGTGATCCCATGGCCTTGCTTACCCCAGGCGGTAATCTTGGAGGTTGCGTAGGATGCGGCGTTTCGGGCTGGAATGGAACTACAATTGTTGGTCCTATTACCAGCCTAACGGTTTTAGATACCGTAATAAGTGGTGTTCCCAATGGATCCATATTTTCACTTTTTATTTGCGGAGGCGGTATAGGTGGTACGGTGGATCTTGGAAACGATACGACTTTATGCTCCGGAGGAACTCTTGCGCTCAATGCAACGACCCCAGGTGCCACCTATCTATGGCAGGATAATTCTACCAACCCTACTTTCACCGTGAGCAGCCCCGGAACATATTGGGTGCAGGTAACCAGTGGATGTGGTGTTATTACGGATAGCATCGTGGTCAACTACAGCACTCCACCGAATATTCAATTGGGAAATGATACCACTTTATGTTCGGGAGGAACACTGAATCTAAATGCCACTGCGGCGGGTGCTACTTATCTATGGCAGGATAATTCCACCAACCCTACTTTTGTAGTTAGTTCATCCGGAACTTATTGGGTGGAGGCGGATGTAAACGGTTGCACCGGATCAGATACCATCGTAGTGAACTACGGGCAAATACCCTTGGTTGATCTTGGGAACGATACTACTTTATGCCAAGGACAAAATCTCAACTTAGATGCAACAACTCCTGCAGCTACTTATTTGTGGCAGGATAACTCAACTAACCCAACGTATACTGTAAGTGGTCCTGGAACGTATTGGGTACAGGTAACCAATAGTTGCGGAACATATACCGATAGCCTTACCATTAATTACAACATTACTTTTAATATCGACCTGGGCAATGATACCAGCTTATGCCAGGGAGATGTTTTATTGCTCGATGGAACCACTGCAGGTGCCACCTATCTATGGCAGGACAATTCCACCAATCCAACCTTCAACGTAAATGCACAAGGAACTTATTGGATTGAGGTAAATGTAAATGGTTGCATAGATTCGGACACTATTGCAGTAAGTTATGGGCAAATACCTGTAGTTGATCTGGGGAATGATACCACTGTATGTCAAGGACAAAATCTCAACCTCGATGCAACCACCGCTGGTGTAACTTATCTATGGCAAGACAATTCTGCCAATCCTACTTTTAGTGTAAATACTTCAGGCACTTATTGGGTTCAACTCACCAACAACTGCGGAGTTTTTACGGATAGTATCCTCATCAACTATATCGCCTTGGTTACGGTTGACCTGGGGAATGATACCAACTTATGCCAGGGAGATATTTTATTGTTGGATGCCACTACTGCAAGTGCCACCTATCTATGGCAGGACAATTCTACCAATCCTACCTTTAACGTCAACCAGCAAGGAACTTATTTCGTGGAAGTAAATGTGAGCAATTGCTCAGATGCAGATACTATCCAGGTGAACTTTGGCCTTTTGCCTATTGCGGATATAGGTGCCGATACCACCTTGTGTACCGGGGAGATCATGAACCTGAACGCCGCAACCCCAGGAGCAATTGCCTATTTATGGCATGACAATTCTACCAATCCAAATTTTACGGTTACCCAGGAAGGAACCTATTGGGTGGAAATCACGAATAATTGCGGGGTAAATGCGGATAGCATAGATATTAATTATAAGGGATGTAATTGTGAGATCTTCCTTCCTAATACATTTACGCCTAACGAAGATGAACTGAATCCCATGTTCTTTGCTAAATCCAATTGTGAGTTAATGTCTTTTCGCTTGACCATTTTTAATCGCTGGGGTCAGGAGATCTTTACGAGCTCAAATATTGGAGATAAGTGGAACGGTATGCATAAAGATCAGCCAGTTCCGCTAGGCGTATATTCCTATCATTTGAACTATCAATTTGAGGGTGAACTTCCGGTAGATAACAAGATCGGGCAAGTAAACCTGATCAGGTAGATGATTTATTTACAGTTATTGTTAAATATATAAACCCCAAGTTATGAAAACCAATACTGTTTTTTTTAAGGTCTCTTGCTTTTTAATTTTTAACGGCTTCCTATTGTGTGCAAAAACTAAGGCACAAACACCTTTGTGGAGTTGGGCCAAAAGTGCCGGGAACCTTGGAATTGAATATGCGAATTCCATTGCCACTGATGCAGAAGGCAGTAGTTATGTAACCGGTTATTTTAACAGCACCTCCATTACCTTTGGTGCAGATGTATTAAACAATTCATCGGTAGATACTTCAGATATATTTATCGCAAAATATGATGTATTTGGAAATCCGCTTTGGGCAAAAAGAGTGGGGGGAAATTTAAGCGACAGGGGATTGGCAATTGCCTCAGATCTTTCGGGAAACGTTTATGTAACCGGTTATTTTGAAAGCGCCACCATTAGTTTTGATTCTATTACACTTACCAATACAAATGCTTTATTGGGCTCAGATGTATTCATTGTAAAATATGGCACACTTGGAAATGTGATTTGGGCCAAAAATGCCGGAGGTAATTATACAGATGCAGGCACCTCATTATATCTGGATATGGCTGGAAATCTATTGGTAGCTGGATATTTCCTGGCAGACACGATCAGCTTTGATGGTTATGACCTGTTGAATAAAGGCAATTATGATATGTTCGTTACGAAATATGATCCCAATGGGAATGTATTATGGGCAGATGGCCGTGGAGGAACGAATGAAGACAAAGCATATGGGGTCACTGCGGATGCATCCAACAATATGATTGTAACCGGAGCCTTTTTAAGCCCATCTATTCTTTTTGATATAGATACGGTGAATTATTCCGGTGGTGCCTATACAGATATTTTTACAGTAAAATATACTTCAGGCGGGGCAGTTAGCTGGGCAAATTCTGAAGGGGGAACTTATCTGGATGAGCCCAATGCGGTCGTTACCGATCCAGCTGGTGATTTATATATCAGCGGCATATTTTATAGTTCATCGATTCTATTTGGTACGGATACTTTGTTTAATTCAGGAACGAGTTTTTATGGAGATATGTTCATTGCGAAATATGATGCGAATGGAAATTCGGTTTGGGCAAAAGGAGCAGGAGCGGGCACCAATAATGATTGGGCCAGTGCCATGGACATAGATGCAGCTGGTAATATTTGGGTAGCAGGAGTGTTTGGATCTACTATTATTTTTGATAGCTATACACTCACCAACGAGGCATTATTTATGGTGGAATATGATGCGAATGGGAATGCAGTTTCTGCCTATGAGGTGGCAGGGGGTATGGCCTTTGGAATATCCATTGATGTTTTAGACAATTTTCATATAGCCGGTATCGTGTATGATCCTACCATTACTTTTGGAGCCACACCTACTTTAACTTCTAATGGGGTATATGATATAGTGGTAGCCCAGCTGGGCAACAATTATGCAAGCATCCCCTGGAATTATAAAGATCCTGTAATTGTTTATCCTAATCCAACCACAGATCTCCTACACTTGATGGGAGAGGAAAAAATAACCTTGGTAGAAATATACAATGCATTGGGAGAGAAAATATTAAGTCAACCGGCGAATGAGGAAACTCTTTCCATTGATATGTCAGTCTATTCTTCTGGGATGTATACGGTGAACATAACCATTGGCAAGGAGGAGATTATAAAAAAGATCATCCGGTAAGATTGGGACGTCTATCGGACTATCAGCGGTATTCCTAGTGCTTACATTTTATTCATCCACACAATAAACAACCATCGTTTCTGTTCTTGAATACTGCCATATCTTTCTTTTTTGTAACTTTAAGTTGATGAAAAAATACCTCGTTATATTGTTTGCTTTTTTCTTTTTATCCCCGTCTTCATTTTCTCAAAAAACAGATGCCTATTATGTGAAATTTATTTCGGGAGTAGATTCATCAGAAATGAGTTTTATAGGAATTTCAGCAATAGTAGCGGATACCATGCAAGCCGGATGGATCACAGATGTCGATGGGGTCATCAAGATCAGACCTACGGAAATTCATCCACAGGCTCAGCTTCGAACCAGCACAGTAGAATACAAAACTTTTTATTTTTCGCTGGACAGGCTTTCATTGAATGATACGATCGTTTTTTTATTGGAGGCAAAACCTGTTACGATCAACGAGATCACCATAACCAGCTATAGGATAATTATGGATCCTGATGTTTCCACTAAAAAGAAAAAGAAGGTAAAAAAGAAAGTGGAAGTGATAGAAACCAATCTATACACAATGGACCAATATACTCTCATGGATTCATTAATTACCGGAGATTGGTTCAAAGCAAGGCCCAAAGGAATGGGTGCTGGTTTTCAAGATTATATAAATTATTTGCAGACAGAGATCAAATACCCGCAATATGCCAGGGAGCACAGGATAGAAGAAAGGATTTATTTCCGTTTGAAGTTTGGTGAAAAAGGAAACATAGAACAGATCGTGCTGGTAAAAGCCAATAGTCCAATATTGGCTTTAGCAGCTGCGGAAGTATTGGTTAAAATTTCCAGGCTTGTACCCAAGGACGAATTTGAACAATATCCTAAAAAAGGATCGGAGATCTACCTGCCGGTCAACTTTAAGTTAGAATAAATCTGAACGATACAATAAAAGGACAATGAACAAAAAAACATTTTCACTTATTCTTCTCTTGGTAGTATCTGGAAGCATTATATATGCTCAAAAATCCAAGTCAGCATTCTCGTATAAGATATATGGGAATGTGGCCAATTACTTTGAAAACGAAAATGACCTGCTGACCTTTTTCGATTTTAAAAAAGGGGATCAGGTAGCAGAAATTGGAGCTGCTGATGGACAGAATATAGTGGGTTTCTCCTTGTTAACCGACAGCATCCGTTTTTATGTTCAGGATATCGATCCAACAGCAATGAATGAGAGGAATTTCAACAAGCTATTGAAGCGGTCTGCTAAATACAAATCATCCGCAAAACATAGCTTTCACTTATGTTTGGGAACTGAAACCTCCTCTCTTCTACCCGATAATAGCTTTGATAAGATCCTTCTCATTGCCACTTTCCATGAATTTACGTACATGACAGAAATGCTGAATGATATCGGTAAAAAACTAAAGGAAGATGGCAAAGTATATATTTTGGAAAGCCGGTGTCTGGCCCATAAGAATTATTCTGTTATTGAAACCACCACTATCCTAGAAAAACATGGTTTCAAATTATTGAAAACAGATGGAAAGGACCTGAATGGAGGTGAAGGAGTTTATAGAAGTATTTTTGGTAAGAAATAATGATGTAACTTTTGTTCTTCGAACTATGGTACCCAGCCCTCCCAACACAGGATGGGACCAGGGAGATCCCATACGGTTATATAATTGACCAGACCAGAGTTTGAAAAATAAAAAATGCCAGTATAACTAAGAGGATAATACAAAAACCGTATAAACCTATTCCAAACCAGAAACCTCCCGGGTTATCCTCCCGTTTACAAGTAGTGCCGGGTCCATAATACTTATAACCATAGCTAATGGTTCCAGTACGAAGAGCGTTATAGATAGTGAATACTGCACCAAATAACAACAATGAAAGAAAGCTCAGAGGAACAAAAAGAGTAAACACAGGTTTAAGCATGGAAAGGATATACGAAAGGGGGAGAATAATGTTGGCAGGTAATGACACGATAACGAAAACTTTGCAAATTTGAATGCCCCGCCCCCCTGATAGGCATCCAGAGAAGAGGCTGGTGGCATCCTCTTATACTGAACAGTGGGAAAACCAATAACTAACAACAAGCAACCAACAACGAAAGGCATGATCATGGGCCGAATACAGCTCTCTTCCAAATAGTCAATAATTATTAACAGCCCCCTCCCTGCCTACTCATTTTCGTAAATTTGCAACATGGGTAAGTTCAGTCACCTCCATGTACATACACAATTCTCGTTGCTTGACGGCGCTGCGGAGATCGGGAAATTATATAAAAAAGCCATGGCCGACGAAATGCCGGCATTGGCCATTACCGATCATGGGAATATGTTTGGAGTTTTTCAATTCGTTGGCGAAGCCCATAAACATAAAAATGAAGATGGATCCCTTAAAATAAAACCTATTGTTGGTTGCGAATTTTATGTGGTGGAGGACCACCATAAGAAAAAATTTACCGATGGTACCCGGGATGTTCGTTACCATCAATTGTTATTGGCCAAGGACGAAGAAGGATATAGAAATCTTTGCAAGCTATGTTCCCTGGGATGGACAGAAGGTATGTATTCCAAGTTCCCCCGCATCGATAAAGAGCTCATTGTAAAATACCATAAAGGTTTGATTGCCACCAGTTGTTGTCTGGGTGCTGAAGTTCCAAGGACCATTATGAAAAAGGGAGCAGAGGAAGGTGAAAAAGTATTTAAATGGTGGCTGGACCTATTTGGCGAAGATTATTATGTTGAACTTCAACGACACCATATTCCCGACCAGGATATTGTAAACAATGTATTGCTTGGCTTTGCCCAAAAATACAATGTAAAGGTGATCTGCACCAACGATTCACATTATGTAGACCAGCAGGACGCCAATGCACACGACATTCTTCTATGCATTAATACGGGTGCCAGGCAAAGTGATCCCACCTTTAAAGATGTGGACGACAATGGTGATGTGAGGGGTAAACGATTTGCTTTTTACAACGACCAGTTCTTTTTTAAGACCGGCAAGCAAATGGGTGAGCTCTTCCACGATGTTCCCGAAGCTTTGGACAATACAAACGAGGTCATTGGTAAAATAAAAACCCTTAACCTCAAACGGGACATTCTACTGCCCTACTTCCCTATTCCTGAAAATTTTAAAACACATCATACTTCCTCCTCCTGGAATGGAAAAGAATTATCCCCGGATGTTTTGAACCAATGGGAATATTTAAAGCATTTGACCTTCGAAGGGGCTCGTAGAAAATACAAAGAGATCAATCAGGAAGTAGAAGATAGATTGAATTTTGAATTGGATGTGATCCGTAACATGGGATTCCCTGGTTATTTTTTGATCGTATCTGATTTTATTGATGCAGCCAGAAAGATGGGCGTATTTGTAGGTCCGGGCAGGGGTTCTGCCGCCGGATCAGCAGTAGCGTACGCTATTGGAATTACCAATATAGATCCGGTGAAATACGATCTCCTGTTCGAGAGGTTCTTAAATCCGGAACGTATCAGCATGCCCGATATTGATACAGACTTCGACGATGAAGGTCGGGGAAAAGTGATCGATTATGTGGTGAATAAATACGGAAAGAACCAGGTGGCCCAAATTGTTACCTATGGCACCATGGCTGCCAGGACAAGCATACAGGATGTTGCACGGGTAATGGATATGCCCATTCACCAAATGAATGAATTAAAATCCAAATTACCGGATGCACCTATTTCCCTGAACAAAATGTTGTTTGCCGAGATCAATGGTCCGGATGGATTGATAGATAAAAATGGATTAAGAAAGGAAGATGTAGATAAACTGGCTTTTTTAAGAGAGGTCATGGCGGGTGATTCGCAGGAAGCCAAAGTATTGAAAGAAGCGGTGATCCTCGAAGGGTCAGTGCGAAATACCGGTGTGCATGCATCCGCTATCATCATTGCACCCTCCGATCTTACCGACTTGCTCCCCATGGCACTGGCAAAAGATTCTGATCTTCTGTTAACCCAATACGAAGGAAGTATTATTGAGGATACCGGTGTATTAAAAATGGATTTCCTGGGTTTAAAAACCTTGACACAGATAAGGGATGCACTTGCACTCATCAAAGAAAATCATGGAATTGAAATTGATATTGACAAGATCCCATTAGACGATGAAGAAACTTTTAAATTATACCAACGCGGTGAAACGAATGGAACCTTCCAGTTTGAGAGTCCCGGAATGCAAAAGCATTTACAAAATCTAAAACCTGATAAGTTTGAGGACCTGATCGCCATGAATGCTTTGTACCGTCCGGGTCCTATGGAATATATTCCCAGCTATATACAGCGCAAGCATGGGAAGGAAGTGATCACGTACGATCTTCCGGAGATGAAAGATATTTTGGCGGAAACTTATGGGATTACTGTTTACCAGGAACAGGTAATGCTTTTGTCACAAAAATTAGCAGGTTTTAGCAAGGGAGATGCGGATGTGCTTCGAAAAGCCATGGGCAAAAAACAAATCGAAGTCCTCAATAAAATGAAGTCGAAGTTTATTGAAGGGGCCACTGCCAAAGGGCATCCTGCAGATAAGCTGAACAAGATCTGGATCGACTGGGAAGCCTTTGCCCAATATGCCTTCAATAAATCGCATTCAACCTGCTATGCATTTGTTGCTTATCAAACTGCGTATTTAAAAGCACATTACCCGGCTGAATTCATGGCGGCTGTATTGAACGATGCAGGCTCATCCGAAAAGATCACTTTCTTTATTGAAGAATGTAAGCGGATGAGCATTGAAGTGCTCAAGCCAAACGTGAACCAATCGGATATTCATTTTTCAGCAGATAAAAAAGGATGCCTTATTTTCGGATTGAGTGCATTGAGTGGTATTGGTGAAGCTGCTACCCATGCAATCGTAGAAGAGAGAAAAAACAGTGGAGAATATAAAAGTATTTATGATTTTGTAAGCCGGGTAAGTGGCAGAAGTCTGAGCCGGAAAACCATGGAAGTTTTGGCCAAAGGAGGTGCATTTGATTGTTTCCCCAATATTCATAGGGCCCAATACTTTGCATCCGACGTGGGCAATGAAGTAAGCTTTATCGAAAAATTATTGAAGTTTGGGCAAAGTGCACATGCAGGTAAAGACAGTACCATGGCATCCTTATTTGGGGATATGGAAGATATAGCCATCAAAGAACCCATACCACCCCATGCCGAAAAATGGTACCGGATGCAGGAGCTAAGCCAGGAAAAAGAAGTGGCAGGTTTTTATTTATCGGGCCACCCCCTCGACGATTTTAAATTTGACATTGATAAATTTACCAATAAGACCATTAGTCAGCTCAACAACCTGGGTGAATTGAAGAACCAAACATTCACCTTTGCATGCATCGTAAACAACGTAGAACATAGGGTTTCCAATAAAGACAATAAACCTTTCGGAATGTTCATGCTCGAAGACTACAATACCCAATACGAATTAAGGTTGTACGGAGAAGAATATTTAAAATTCAAATATTTTTTCGAGAAGGGAGCCATGTTATTAATGACCATGTCGGTAACAGAAAATAGGATGAAACCAGGTTTGTTCTATAAGAACCTTCAGAAAATAGAATTGCTGGCAGATGTGAGGAAGAACAGGTTGAAACAGGTAAAACTGAATATATTACTCAACGATATTACTCCGAACGTAATTACAGAACTTGACCAGGTATTTAAAGAAAATCCGGGAGAAGTGAACGTAAAATTCAATGTGATCAATATAAGATCCGGTGAATCCATTGAACTAAAAAACAAAAGCCTGAACATTGAGGTCACCAATGAATTATTAAGAGCGATAGAAAGAATGCAAAGTGTGGAGTTGGTGCCGGTAACTTAGGGAAAACACCCTCAATTTGTAATGACCACAGCAGGTTTGATCAGCATTTTTACCGACTTTTTTATCAAATCTATGCACCATTTTGCAATCACGATCGATACAATGATACTCAGTACAGCATCAATGATATAAAAATGGGTATAGTAGATAATGATTGCACCGGCAATAACTGCTACCGAGGAGAAAGTATCGGCCAGTAAATGTAAAAAAGTGCTCTTGGTATTCAAGTCTTCCACTCCTGTTCGAAATAAGATCATAGCTGTAACCAGGTTCACAGTTAAACCCACCAACGATACCATCAAAGTTTCCGCTGCTAATATAGGTGAAGGGTTTACTAAACTTTTGATCCCATCCACCAATATATAGACCACAAAAAAGATAAGGCTCAATCCGTTGATAAGGGCAGCTATATATTCAACCTTAGAGCTCCCCTTTTTCTCTGCAATTAAAATGGCTATCAAGGAGATGATCAGGGCCATGTTATGACCTAACATATGTAATGCATCGCTGTAGAGCATCAAGCTATGGGAGATGGCACTCACAACAAATTCAAGCACCATTACACCAGTGGTGATTGCAATACAAATGAGCAAAGCCATTTTCTTTGAGAGGGTCTTCATACCAACTGCTTAATGACTGTTATCAAAAATGATCGTTGTATTTGGCAAGGCGTTCTTGATTCTATCCTGCTCCGCTTGGTCAATGGGATTGCCTACCAAAAGAAGTGTTCTTAAACTGGTGAGTTCACTTATATGATCAGGTAATTTTACCAGTTGGTTATAACTAAGTACCAATAATTCGAGTTTTTTAAGTTTACAAATGGAAGATGGGATTTCTTTGATCTTATTATTACTGAGGATCAATTCTTTTAGGTTGGAGAGCTGCCCTATTTTTTCATCTATCTTCTCCACCTGGTTCGACTCCAGGTTCAGGCTTTCCAGTTTTTTTAACTTATAAATACAAGCGGGAAATTCAGATAGTTTGTTGTACCCCACATCAAGGCGTTTCAATTCGTTTAACCTGTTCTTTGCTGAAGAAATAGATGACAAGCTATTGCTCGTAAGAATAAGTATATTTAATTTTTTCAATGAAAGGATGGATCCGGGAAGGGTGGTAAATTCATTGCCCAAAAGAGATAAATAGGTGAGATTTTGTAGTTGCCTGATCTCCTCAGGAAGGGTAGATAGTTTATTCTTATCCAATTCCAAGGTCTCCAATAATTGCAGGTCTTTTATTTCTGGGGGTAATGCGTTCAATTGGTTTTGTTGGCAATTGATATGTTGTAGATTCTTCAACAAGCCAATTTCTTTAGGTAAAGTGGTTAGCTTATTCTTCATTAAATTCAAATAGGTAAGTTCAGAAAATTCTCCAATCTCAGGCGAAAGACTTTCCAACCCTTGTTGTCTGAAATTCAACGAAAGCACTTGATTGCCGGCGTTTCGGGCATCCGTAAATGAATAAAACACGTCCTGCACCTTTTTGTTTTCAGCTAGTTGAGAATAGGTCATCACAGAACAAGCGATCATCACCGTGAGCAACATTAATTTTTGTTTCAACTTCATAAGCTATTCGATTTTAAAGGAACAGAAAGAGGTGAAAGCCAAACACCCCTTTCTGTTATGATGGCAATAATGACTTAGTTAACAAACACAATTTTTACACTGGAAGTTGAACCACCTAATTTTATCTGTAGGTAATAGGTCCCTTCGGCCAACTGGAGTTCATTTTTATTGATCATGAATTCAAATTTTCCAGACTCCACAAAAGAAGGCGTATTTATGCGTATGGTTTTGCCCAATGCGTCCAATAGCTCCACATCCAAACTGCCCGCATCAGTTACTTGTAAAGTAACAGTTATTTGGTTGGAGGAAGGGTTAGGGAATACGTTTACAGAAGATCCATTGTCAAACATGGAGACACCTGCATCTGAGTATACAGAAACATAGGTAGTATCAGTATTGTCGCAATCCGTAGAAGGATCGGTATATTGATAGATGATCATATAGGGACCACCAATTCCCGCAGTTGAAGGATTGAATTGATTTCCAGAAATCCCAGGACCTGAAAAACTTCCTCCGGCAGGCGTACCGTTCACCGTTACAGGTGATGCCGTAAGTAAATAGTTCGCACTTAATCCACTTATATTCACAACGGGTAAAGAATGAATAACGACCTGTACCGGGGTCGAAGGACCTTCACAACCATTTTCTGTATCGGTTACATAATAGGTAGTGGTAGTTGAAATAGACGGAGTAAATGAATTACCATTATGGGCGATCATAGATAGCAAAGAATCATTGTACCAAGTAACATTTGTTCCGGTAGCGTTGAGTGAAGAAATATTTTCATCTATACAATATTCTAGGTCGCCGGTAATAATAGGTGCCGAAGGCAAGGCATAAATAGTAAGTGTAACATTATCTGCCGGGCCTGTGCAACCGTTTGCGTCCGTTTGGGTAAGGAAGTATGGATACACCCCAACAGCGGTATTTCCCGTGACTAAATTATTCCCTGTACCTTCCAGGATCGTGAGACCAGCATCGCTGTACCATTCAATTCCAACTCCGGTTGAATTTAGATCCGGTATAATAGATCCGAAACAAGCAGTTTCATCATTAGCAACCGGTGCAGATGGAAGGCTATGAATGGTAATGATCACTGTTGTTTCATTGCTAACGCATCCATCAAGACTTGTAGACGAAACATAAAAAGTATCTGTAGCGGCAATAGATGGAGTAAAGTTGTTTCCCGATGAAACCAAAGTGGTATAATTGGGTGATGCATACCAATCAATTCCGGTTCCTGAAGCGGTGAGTGGTTGGATTGTATCTCCTGCGCAATAGGTGGTTGTTCCAGTAACATTTGGTTGGGAAGGTTCAGGATAAATCGCGAGGATTGATGATGTGGAGGAATCATTGGTACAACCATTGGTATCCGTTTGAGTAACATAATAGGTATAAGTACCTGGAAGGGTATTTCCTGTATTAAATGAGTTTCCATTATGCACTAAATTGGTAAGCGCTATATCACTGTACCATTCTATATCATTGCCGGTGGCTGATAAAGCGGGTATGGTAAGTCCTTCACATATATTTTCATTGGTGGCTACAGGAGCAGCAGGCAAAGAATAAATAGTAAGGTTTACCTGGGTAGCAGGACTTATACAGCCATTCAGATCCGTTTGAGTCGCGAAGAAATCATAAGTCCCGGAGGCAACCAATCCTGTATTATAAGAAGTTCCTGCTCCAAGAAAATTGGTTAAGGAAGCATCGTCATACCAATTGATATTTGTCCCGGTGGCATTTAAAGGGGTAACAGCATCACCAAAGCAATAGGTAGCAGAAGCTGCAACCGGCGCTGATGGAAGCGGGTTAACGGTGATGTTTGCAACATCCGTATTTGTCCTGCCATTTGTACCGGTAACGGTTACAGAATAGGTTCCTGAGGCCACCACAAAAATGGTCTGGGTAGTGGCACCTGTATTCCATAAATAGGAGGCAGCACCAGCGCCAGCGTCTAATACAATGGTGTCATTCTGGCAAATACTTGCATCAGGTCCAAGGTCGATAAAAGGAATGGCAGCTAAAGCACCTAAATCCTCATTTCTAGCAACTACAATAGTGGTCGCTTTATTAAGTGTATAAACATTGCCTGCTATATCGGTCATTGTAACCCCTGTTGCACTTGGGTGCTGAATGGAAACAAACATAAATCTTCCATCAGGAGAAAAAGTGGTACCGGTACTTTCAGCTCCACTTGGAAGCCTTGCAAAAATTTCTATTTGAGGGCTTAAGGATGTATGACCAGGACGGACCATCCAAAAATAATTGCAGTTTCCGTCGATGTTAACCCATAAATTTCCATCCAAAGGATCAAATGCCAGGTTGTCGCAATTATTGAACAAAGCAGAACTTGTGCCCGAACCTGTGTTCACGGTATAGGTAAGCTTGTCTATATAAATTTCAAAATCATTGATCGAAGGTGAATCGGAAAACCTATATACCCTCCCTTCATTGGAAGAAGTAAAATAAATTTTACCATCAGGACCAATTTCTACATCTTCTACCTTATTAAAACTGGTAGCTCCCAGACCTGTAGCTATGGACATCGAATTATTTCTATCAGCTTGTGTAACATTTGGTACAACTACCCAATAAGCAGTATTTCCCAAATACACATTCTGTCTAAGCACATATAAGGTTCCTGCAGAAAGGTTTCCTGGTGTATTTGCAACAAATTTATATATATAGCTGGTGGATCCGGCATCCAATCCAAAATAGGAAGTAATACTATCTGCCCTAAAACAGATGTTTTCTTTTGTACTTCTGCCAAGTGCCCAGCACTTGTCGGATAACCCATCATTGTTATAGTCTACAATTTCTTTAGTAACCGGATCAATTTCTACATGCCATCCAACATCTGTATATCCGTCGGCATTCGCATCTCCACCGGTGATAGCTTCTTCGCTTACCACTACTGTTCCCCATGGAGTAATTCCTCCGGAACAATTTCTTTCTGATTTAACTACATCAGTATAACTTATTGCTTGGGAACTATCCACGATCCATAAACCGGTGTATGGATTATAATGGAGATCTAATACAGAAACTCCTGCTGGATTGTTCTCGTGGTTGATGGAAAGATATCCATGTTCGCTGCTGTTGTTAATAGGTACATAAGCCGTAAAGTCATTGTTGGTTGGCATGGTACCACCTCCAACTATATAAGGATTTCCCTGCTGACATAAAACCTGAAATGTATGGGTGGAAGGAAGTATAAACAAGCCCGGTGACTGACAGGTGGCTGCCAATGAGGTGAAGCATCCTATATTTTGGTTGGTACATCCACCTCCAACCAATGGTATAGGAGGAGATTCCATTAATTCCATTTCGAAATTCATATCCGAACTGGTAATAGCTTGCTGGTGAACTTCAACGGCAATTACATTGTTACCATTCATGAACAGGGATTTGCTGATTGGATAGGAGGCCCAGGCCGCAGTGCCTACAGCGGTTGTAGCGGTAGTGGTATAAGTGATGGTTCCGGCCGGTAAATTGATACGATTCGACTCAACTCCATTTACATAGATAACCGCCCCATCATCCAGGTACATATTCAACTGGAATTGGTTAAATGTTGAAGTATCCGCAATAAAAATTGTTTTTCTAAAATAAGTGGTAATATATTTATTGGAAGCATTGGGACCATAACTTACGGTGGTATTTTCTAATCTGCTCGCGGCAGTAGAATTGTATCCCAAAATACTTTTTCCGGAAACCCAGGATCCATCCGGAAAAGATACATCTTTCCATACAGTACCCTGATCTGATCCATTGTCTAAATATTTCCAATCATCTCCACGTGCAATAAAAGTTCCTTCGGTAGAAGCAAGCAGTTCCAGATTAAAACTTAAATCAGAACTGGTTACATCGTCCTGGTGCATTTCAACAGCGATTACGTTTGTTCCCGCAACTAATAAGGAAGGATTGATCGTAAAATGGTGGTACACATTTTCAAAATGACCACCAATATTACCAGGGGCAAGTGTAGTATAGTTGATAGCACCTACAGGCATATTTTGCCTGGCTATTTCCACTCCATTCAAATAAATAACAGCTCCATCATCAGCCCTGATCCCCAATAATAAACTTTTTAGGATGGCCGGATTGGTTACATTGAATGATTTTCTAAAATAAGTGGTGATATATTTATTGCTTGCATTAGGACCATAGCTAACTACGGTGGCTTCTCCCCCATCACCATATCCCAACTCCGAAGCACCTTCAGGCCATGATGAATCATCAAAGCCGGGGGCATACCAGGCAAAACCCTGATCTGTACCGTTGTCAAGATACTTCCAACTTGCACCAGGCAAGATGAGTGTAGTATTGCCTGCAAATAATGCAGAAACCAACAGAGTAAGTACTAGCAAAAGGCAACATCTTTTCATATTCTTCAGTGTATAAATTTTATACAACAAATGTATGGGGGGAATATGAACATGAAGTATTTGATCTGTTATCGATCATTTACTTCTATATAAATTCAAGATGTATTTAATGTTACCTACAAAAAAGAAAAAAACAGAATAGAAAAATAAAGTTCAACTTAACTTAAGACTCAGGTAACGTTGAAAATAATTGTATCATTTAATATATAGCTAATCCATGGTCCGTAAAAAAAACAGGTTCGTATTATTTAAACATCAAAAGAAGGTTAAGTAGAAAATCTTCGCTTAACATTTTTTTTCGGCCTAAGGGTTAACCCTGATATTGAAGCATTGAACGGAATGGAAGGCAACCATTTCAAATCTTCATCCATCTTTTAATCAGAACAAATTATGAAACCAATTCTGTAATGCTATGAAAACAGCAATCACTATTTTATTGTCCTTACCGATCGTATTCCTTTCTTATGCCCAAACTTCTGTGAACCTAAGCCCGGTTCATGATAATTATATTGAAACCTATGGAGGAGGTACCGGAAAAAACAGCTTCTTTAAATTCGATATATCTACCATACCCCCGGGGGCAGTGATCACGGCGGTGGATTTTCATGCCTATTCTTTCTATCACCAGCCAAGCTGGGATGGAGATGTAAGGTTTATCAGATATAATAACCAGGCTTGGCTTGAAACCGACAGTAATGTGTATACCTGGAATACTTTGTTTTTTGCTGATACTGTTATTCAAATGGGCGGATTTGGAATGGTGAATGGATTTTCCACCTCCGACGATCTTACTCCATTATTTACTGCAGACTATTCCATATCCAATACTTTCTTTTCCTTTTTGATGAAAGATGTAGACGATGGTACCGTGGCACCTATGATGACTGGGGTTCCTTTTAATAATGCAGATAGCATATTATGCGGAAATATCTTCAATAATAAAATGGGGATGAGGCCGAGGAATTATTCAAATCCCAACCAGCGTCCTTTTTTAACCGTGAGCTATGGTTTACCTCCAACTTGTTTTTTAGATCCGGGACAGATTGTTTGTGAAGGCGATGTACTCCTGATGGATAGCGGAATTGTTTCGGGTGATGGACCTTTTGCTTATCAATGGTTATTTGATGGTAATCCTATTCCGGGAGCTACCTCAAGCAGCCTTGTGATCAATCCACTTCAGCTAAGTGATTCAGGAGCATATAGCCTGATCGTAACAGGTCCATTTGGCATTGATACCAGCAACCAAGCCATCATGGATATTTCTCCACTGCATTTGCCCTTGTTGGGTGCCAACATTGATACCTGCGAAAATGCCATTATCCATTTGGATGCCGGTGCAGGATTTTCGAATTATGCCTGGTCGGTGGGATCAAGCACCACTCAATTATTAGATGTAGATACTGCATTGGTAGGAATTGGGACAACCAACGTCATAGTTAGTGTATTCAAACCGGATGGATGCTATAGCTATGACACCATTAGCATCACCTTCAATGATTGTGGTTCAGGTATTGAATCCTTGGAAAACCAGTCGTTGGAAATTTACCCCAATCCTCACCATGGATCATTTAGTTTGGTAGTTCCACCATTAGCGGAAAGTGGTAGACTTGAAATATTAAATGGATGGGGAGAAGTGATCTATTCAATTTGGGTAGATGCCAATATGGATGAACAAAATATTCAGGTGAATATAGCCCAATACGCCAATGGGTTATATATGATCAGGTTTCATCATCAGGGAATCAGATTCCAGACAAAAACAATTAAACAATAGCCTTTTTTACCCAGCCTACCAGAAGACAGGCTGGGTATAAAAGGTCAAAAAAAAATGCCGACGAATTGATTATTTTATATCTTTAGTATATCAATCCAGGAGCATGAAGACAATTTTTACTCTTTCCATTTTATCTCTCTATTTTTTTACCCCTTTATTTTCTCAAACCTATGCGTTAGACCTGTCTGTTCAACTCACTGCCAGCACCGGTGCCGTATCGGTAGGTTTGGAATGGCCGTCGTATCCGGGAGTAACCCAATATAATGTGTACCGTAAACTTCCCAGTGGAGGTTCATGGGGTGCTGCCATTGCCACCTTACCAGGAACAGACACGGTATATTATGATAATACGGTTGCCATGGGAACCGCATACGAATACAGGGTAGACCGTGTTGCCTCTACAACCGGAGTGGGTTATGCATTAAGCGGGGTAAATGTCAAACTCAATTATAACAATGGGATCATGATCCTATTAACGGATAGTTTCTTTTTACCTGCACTGAATACAGAAATTGCTCAACTGGTGAATGACTATGAGGCCGATGGCTGGTATGTAAAACAAGTGAATATCAACCGTAACAGTTCGGTAGCTTCTGTAAAAAGCCAGATTGTGGGTGTATTTAACCAGGATCCAGCTAATACAAAAGCGTTAATGCTGCTCGGACATATTCCTGTCCCCTATTCAGGACTTATCAATCCTGACGGGCATGGGGATCATTATGGTGCCTGGCCTGCAGATATATTTTATGCTGAAATGGATGGAAACTGGACGGATGCCAGCGTAAATGATGTATCTGCCACAGATCCAAGAAACCGGAACATTCCGGGTGATGGAAAATATGATCAAAGTGTATGCCCATCATTGGTAGAACTACAAGTGGGCAGGGTTGATTTCTATGATCTCCCGGCATTTACCGCTACCGAAGAGCAGTTGATGCAAAATTATTTGAATAAATTACACTCCTTCAAAATCAGGGGCTTCATCCCGAATGATGTAGCAGTGGTAGAAGATAATTTTGGTGGGTTCACCGAAGGTTTTAGCGCAAGCGGATATAAAAATTTCTCTGTTGCTGTTGGACCTGCTAATATTTTAACGACAGATTGGTTGCCCACACTGGATACGCTCGATGCACTCTGGAGCTATGGCTGTGGAGGCGGTTGGTACCAGGGAGCTGGTGGAATTGCTACCAGTACTGATTTTGCTACCTACTCGGTTCAATCAGTTTTTAATATGCTGTTCGGAAGTTATTTTGGGGATTGGGATGTGCAAAATAGTTTTTTAAGGTCTGCATTAGGATCCGGAGCCATGTTAACAAATGCATGGGCCGGAAGACCTCATTGGCAATTTCATCAAATGGCTTTAGGATACAATATTGGATATTGTACCCAAAAAACACATAACAATACTTCCACCTATTTTACCTCCACGTTAGCACCTGGTTATTTCGGTAGATGGGTGCATATTGCCCTTATGGGAGATCCATCCTTACGGTTACATTATATTGCACCACCCTCCAATCTAATCGCGGTTGAAGACGGCAATCATGTGGTTCATCTGAACTGGTCAGCCTCCACAGAAGCAGTGGCAGGCTATTATGTATTCAGAAAACTAATGACTGATATCAACTGGACCCTGGTCAATTCAAACATCACCGGTACCACCTCCTTGGATGATTCAACCCTAACGAGTGGGGGGGATTATACTTATATCGTGAGGGCTGCACGAGATCAGCAAACCTATAGCGGAATTTATGAGAATTTAAGCCTGGGTAGTTTTGCCAGTATCAGCAGCAATTTAATAACTGAAAACAAACCAGATGCAATATTTACGATTTATCCAAATCCCACTATAGATTATATAACCGTTGATTTCCTAAATAGTGTGGAAATAACTTCAGGTTCACTAAGGGTGTATAATTCATTGGGAGAAATGATCTATGTGCATGAGATAACTGCAGGATTGGATAAATTCACGATCCCATTAACCGGTTTAAGTGCAGGTGTTTATTATATAGAGATCGGAAATTCGGTAAGAAAGTTCATTAAAAAATAAAGAAAAAGGCAATCATGAAAAAGCTCATCATTTCTACCTTTTCAACCGCAATACTCATTTTCAGTTTTTCCTGCAAACCAGATTGCACTCCACCTGCTGCGTCCAGCAATTGTATCAACCCTGCTTTAATTGACAGTAATGCTGTTTGTCAAGATATTCTTGCTCCGGTTTGTGGCTGTAACGGGGTTACTTATGAGAACGCATGTGTTGCGGACGCGAATGGTGTTACCAGTTATGTACCGGGCGAATGTTGCCAATAAAGATCATTGCATTTTTGGAATGGTCCCGTAGAAAATTGAACCAATGATGAATACCAGGGTATACTACTAAAATCTTGCATTTCATGAAATTGTCCAAAACCCTTCCTTTGTTTTTTCTCCTCTATCTAAGTATGGGGGCTAAGTCCTTTGCTGAGCCCTTGTTCATTAACTTCAATGAGATGATCCAACAATCAAAGTACATTGTCATCGGAACATATTTAGGGGGGATCCAGAATGGTCAAATCACTTCATCAAAATTTAATTTTGAGGTGGAGGAAGTATTAAAAGGAGATATTGCGATGGGTAAAACCCACTTCAATCCGTCCTCCGGACATATCAGCTTACCTTTTGGTGAAAGATGTATTGCATTCGTTAAGGAAGACAATGGTTTCGAATGGGTGGGACATAATCAATCCGGCAAATCGATTACCGACAATAGCTTGTTATTTTTAGAAGGGTTTTACGATTTCAATGCATATCTGGTAAGTCCTGCCACCCTTTCAGTAGCCCAGCTAAAAGAGTATATAAAAAACGGGTCATTCAGTGGAAGCATGTATGGTGATCTGCATTTCTTTTCAAATACCACAAAAAAAATGGAACCCTCCCCTATTCAGCTTGAAGTAAAATATACATATACCAAGGAAAATATATTGACAAGCGATGTAAAGTTAAATGGTATCAGCTTGAATGATTTTAAAAAGAAAGCAATATTTAATCTTCCTTGTTGGAGTTGGGATAACAATACGGTAACCATTCAATATGAATATAACCTGGTACGTCCATTGGAGATCATCGGTAAGATCTTGGATATACATCCATCGGCCAATCGTTTTCGTATCCTATTTTGGTTGGATCGGCCTGAGGAACTTATCTATGAAGAGTTTCTTACCTTTATCAAAGATCCTTCACTGGGGCATGCTTATTATGAACTCGAGGTATCAACTTCTGCAAAAAAAACGTATACCATTATTTTAAATGAGGAACTGGGAAGAACAGGTAGGCTGCTGGATTATAACGAAAGGGATTTGGAAATTTTATCACTGAGTACGGGCCAGGAAAGAGAGATCGTTTTCCGCCTGGGTGATGATGAATCCCTTATTTTATCGATGGACAGCTGCCTGATAAGTAAAGATGAATTAGAATTTGCAGGAGATGAGCTGATCCGGGAATTAAAATTAGGACCCATTCAGGCAACCATATATCATCAAGCCAAGAATGCAGATTTATATGTCGGTCACTGTACACTTTCTTATAAATCCACTAAATTTGCCAGGAATCCGAATTATAAATAATGAAATATTTGTTCATCTTCATTTCTATTCTTGGTTTCTCCAACCAATGTAAAGCCCAATATTCCGACTATACTTTAAACAAAGAGGATTCCACGATCCTTTTAATGGAGCCCTATAAGATCGTTTCAAAAGGCAGATATAGTTCCTGGTTCTATATCAAGTTGAACGAAAGGATAGCACCTCATCCCTATCATGTTTTATTTGAGATCATCAATACAGAAAACGATACTATTTCATTGATATTTGGAACCGAAGGTCATATCCAGCAGGTTACAAGAAAGATGACGCTGGCACCTGGTGAAAAAGGTCTGGTAGAATACACCCTGGATCGAATAAAAATGGACGAAAGTTTTACCCAGGAAGGACAAATAGGAGTTTTTCAAAACGATGAATATGGATGTACAAACAGCCGCAGAGATCTCTCAGGGTCCTTCTTCATTTCGGGTAAATGGGAATAGGTACAACACCCTTGCACATATGGGATTTTTTCAGTATTCTTGATCTGTAAAATACCGAACGCAGTTCACATTCTTATGAAAAAAATTCTACTCTTTTTAGGTACCACCTGTTGGATGAGCATTGCTCTTGTTTCTGCTCAGACCATCGTTGTACAACCTTATTTACAAGATGCAGAACCCACTAGCATGGTGATCATGTGGGAAACGGATAACAATGATTCCTCCGCAGTAGAATATGGTACCACTCCCTCCCTGGGATCCATACTGGGTGGAACAGCAGTAACTGGAAATGGTACAAGCCGAATACATACAGTACCTTTAATGGGACTTACACCCGCTACCAGGTATTATTATAAGGCAGTTACCGGTACAGTAGAATCGGCCATTTATGAATTCAATACCCCTGCCCTTCAATCCGCGGAAACAACTACAGGCATTGTAGCCATGAGTGATATGCAACAAGACTTATCGCATCCCACAAAGTTCTTCGAAGTAATACATGATGGTGTATTACAATACATGACAGATAGTGTAGCAGGTGACCTTCCGGATAATTTGCAAATGGTGATTATGCCTGGTGACCTGGTTGACAATGGAACTGTTTATGCCCAATGGGAACAAACTTACTTTGATCCTGCCGCAGATCTCTTTTCATATGTGCCTGCTTATCCTGTCATCGGAAATCATGAACAGAACAATGCCAGTTATTTTAAATACCATACACTTCCCGCAAATGGTACAGGAGGTCTGGAAGAACACTGGTGGTACAAAGACCATTCGAATGTGAGAATTATCGGTTTGAACTCAAATACTCCATTTACTTTATTAGGACAACTTCCCTGGTTGGATGGTGTGCTGGCCGATGCAGCCGCAGATCCGGATATCGATTTTGTATTTGCGCAAATGCACCATCCTTTTCATTCAGAATTATGGATCGCAGGGAATACAAATTTTACCGGTGATGTAATTACAAGGCTGGAAAATTTTTCTACCTCTACAGGAAAACCAAGTATCCATTTTTTCGGTCATACCCATGCCTATTCTCATGGTAACTCCAGGGACCATAATCACTTGATGGTAAATGTAGCCAGTGCTGGTGGAGCTATTGATAACTGGGGTGAATTTGCCCAGCAGGATTATCCCGAATACCTCATCAGCAGCGATACATACGGATGGGTATATGTTACCGTTCAAGCAGGTGCTAATCCTCAGTTTACGGTTAAACGTTATAGCATAGGTGACCAAGATACCATTCATCCCAATTTATTGGAAGATATAGTAACCATCAAAAAGAACAACAATAATCCGGTTACACCGGTTGGATTATTCCCTGATGTTAATGATGTTGTTATACCAGAATGTTTAATACTCAAAGGGAATGATTTTTTAGATCCTGACAATGATGCTTTCGGAGCAGCGCGATGGCAGGTTACTACCAGCTGTGGTGATTTTTCTAATCCTGTTATTGATTCATGGAAACAATTTGAGAATTGGTATTTCGATGTCGATCTTCAGGCAACGGATGACCTTACAGATGAAATGGTAACCACTCTTTCCCCGAATACTAACTATTGCTGGAGGGTAAAATACCGTGATAAAAGTTTAGCATGGAGCGATTGGAGTACTCCCATTCCATTTTCTACCGGGCCTAGCAGTGAAACCGCCAACCTGCTTACCAACAACGGTGCTGAAAACGGAACCACCGGTTGGACTGCCACAGCAGGCGTTTTAGAGGCATTAACCGCTGGCCAGTGTGCAGGTACCAATCCTTACGCAGGTACCCAATATTTCGCGGTGGGAGCATTATGTGTAGAAAATGCATTTGGTTCAGCTGAACAAATAGTAGACGTTACCACCTATAGCACACAAATTGATCAGGGAACAGTAACCGCAAAATTTGGAGGATACTTAAGTGACTATAATGGTTCGGATATACCTGCATTTGCCGTTCAGTTTTTTGATGGAAGCAGCGCGTTGCTGGCAAGTTCTGATACAACTACAGATATGAATGGAACATGGACCTTGAAACAAAATTCATGGGCTGTGCCTGCGGGGACCAGAAGTATCAAATACATCATGATGGGAACAAGAACTTCCGGAACCGACAATGATAGCTACCTGGATGAATTATACCTTCGTTTAAATCTCATTGGAGATTCGTGCAGCCAGTACGATAGTTTAACCAGTGGAATAGAACCGAGTACAGAAACGCTGCAACTGGAAGTATATCCAAATCCGGTCACTACTTCGGCTATTGTAAATATTCCCCATACGGATGGTGAACATTTAATTGCTAAACTCTTCAATTCATCTGGTCAGCTGGTAAAAGAAATGCACCATATCCACGGGCCCACATTTACTATCAACCGGGGTGAAATAGCTACCGGCATGTACTTCCTGGTGATCTATCAAGATGGGAAGGTCATTGGTCATGCCAAAGTGATCATGAAATAGTTTTTTTAGGACGCCTTCGCTGCGTTTCGGACTCGCTATCGCTCGGCCCTTTGCCAATATGCAAAGGGGCTTCCCCTTCACATCGCTGGCGCGGTTGGTGCTTCGCTGGCACAAACTGTTTCAAATGGGCTACCTACCTAAGCATTAAATTTTCCTAAATGTAACATCTATCTAAAACCAATCGCCTAATTTTAAACCAAGTTCAAACCAAGGCTACTTTGGCATGGGTATTGAATTCATATAAACAAACAATTAAATACTTAACACTATGAAGCATCTATTTTTATTTCTACTTGCAGTCACTTTAGGCTCCACCACTCATGCACAAATAGCCTTTAACACGGGCAGCGTTGAGTTTGATGCTGATTTGAATATTATCAACACCAATGCCAATGCTGATATCTCCGCTTTCAAATCGGATATGAGTATATCATTTGGGGTATCTATCGGCACCGTTGAAAGTATGTTATCCATGAACATGGTTCCAGGTGAGGTTTACCTGGCATTAGAGATCGGAAGCGTTACTCGTAAACCCGTTGAGGATGTGTTGGTAGTTTATAGAACACATAAAGGTAAAGGATGGGGAGTAATTGCCCAGGAACTAGGTATAAAACCAGGCTCCGACGAATTCCATGCATTAAAAGGTAAATGCAAAGCCAAAAAAGATAAAGGGAATAAGGGTAATGGAAACGGTAAAGGAAAAAACAAATAACCAAAAGATATTATAAAAAAAGCCTGGCGAGATCGTCAGGCTTTTTTTTATGTAGATGGGATTATTTCTTCACCACTTTTACCGAATGGGCATCCCTGTTGATGTAAATAACCAAGGTATAAGTGCCCACTGCAAAGGTGGATAAATCTACTTCATAAGCATCTATTTCTGAAGTAGCAATGTCATTTTTCTGCACAACCAATTGCCCTATGCTGTTATAAACCCGGAGATGGTAATATGCTGCATGCTCATTGGATACAACCACGTTAAACACTCCATCATTCGGATTTGGGTATACATTGATAAAGCCATAAGCTTCGCTTCCGTCAATACCGGTAGTATTTACATAGTTAAAGTCGGAGGAAGTAGACGTACATCCATTACCATCTGTGATCACGACCGAATAATCAGCCGTAATGCTGGCAATATAAGTAGGGTTGATCTCCCCGCTAATAATGCTTCCGTTCATATACCATTGGTAATTGAATCCTGAAGATGGATTGGCCATTAACGTATCTCCATTCGCAGAGATCGTTGGCGTAACCGGTGCTGGATTTACCACTGCATTTACAGTAGCCGTGGCAGAACATCCATTGGCATCAGTTACGGTAACCGTATAAACACCGGCATCGGCTGGTGTGGCCGGATTGATGACTGGATTTTGCGTATCATTCAACACAAAACTATTGGGCCCGATCCAATCAAAATCAATTCCTCCTGTTCCTGTAAGATCCAGTGAGCTTCCTTCACAAACAGGGCTATTACTATTAGCCACAGGTGTTGGCAACGCATTGATCACAACAGTTACAGTAGAGGTTCCCGAACAACCCAGGTTAGTTGCCGTAACCGTGTAGGTTCCTGCATTTACAAAACTGGCACCGGTAATCGTTGGATTTTGTGTATTGGAAATATAAGAATTAGGACCTGACCAATCATAGGTAGCACCCCCCACATTCGTAACAGAAAGAAGCAGGTCGCTTCCATCACAAACAGGACTATTACTGCCCGCTGTTATGGTAAGATTGCTATTGATCACTACTAAGGTAGAAGCCGTATTGCTGCAACCATTGCCATCAGTAACAGTTACCGTATAGGTTCCAGCATTGATGGTAGTTACTCCTGGAATACTTGGATTCTGTGTATTATTTTGCACATAACTATTAGGTCCCATCCAATCATAGTCTGTTCCACCACCCGAAGTTAAATTCAATGTTTGTCCATCACAAAGCGGTGAATTGCTGTTAGCGGTTGCGTTCGGCAATGTGTTCACCGTAACGGTGGTAGTAGCAGTTGCTGTACAACCGTTCAATGCAGTTCCGGTAACCGTATACGTATTTGTAATAGCAGGTATAAAGGGAACTCCATCGGTAACGCCATTGTTCCAGCTATAGCTATTTGCACCACTGCCGGAGAATACCACGCTCTGACCTTGACATACCGTATTCAGAGATACGTTTGCTCCAACGGATGGAACAGTATTCACAGCAATGGTGGTGGTGGCAGATGCCGTACATCCTCCCGGTAAAGTAACAGTAACCGTATATACTCCTGCCATAGATAACACCGCTCCACCCAGGGAAGGGTTTTGGTTGGTATCACTAAAACCTGAAGGTCCACTCCAGGAATAAGTACCTCCACCGGTAGCATTCAATTGAACTGCCGCACCTTCACAATAAGGACCGGTGTTGGATGCATTGGCAGTGGGTGTGGTATTTACGGTCACCGAAGTGGTCGAAGCAGAAGTACATCCTGCAACATTCGTAACGGTTACTGTATATATTCCTGTCATTCCTGGTGTAGAAGGTCCAATGGTTGGATTGGCAGTTCCATTTGAATAAGATAACGGACCCGACCAGGAGGGTGTTCCTACTCCTGTGGAATTTAATTGTATGGTTGCACCTGAACAATAAGGACCTGTATTGGATGCTGTGGCAACAGGATTTGCATTTACTGTAACTGTGGTCGAGGAAGTGGAAGTACATCCTGCCCCATTGGTCACGGTTACTGTATAGTTTCCGGTCATTCCAACGGTTGAACCTGGGATACTTGGGTTCTGCATATTGTTCTGTGTATAACTTGGACCTGACCAATCATCCGTTCCAGATCCTCCAACAGAATTGAGTTGTATAGTTGCACCTTCACAATATGGACCTGTATTCGTGGCATTCGCAATTGGATTAGCATTTACGGTAACTGCAGTGGATGAAGTGGAAGTACATCCAAACCCATTGGTTAAGGTTACCGTATAATTTCCAGTCATGGCTGGGGTAGAACCTGCAATGCTTGGGTTCTGCATATTGTTCTGCGTATAACTTGGACCTGACCAATCATCTGTTCCGGATCCTCCCACAGAATTGAGCTGTATAGTTGCACCTGCACAATAAGGACCTGTATTGGTAGCATTGGCTGTTGGGGATGGATTCACGGTTACCGCGGTAGATGAAGTAGAGGTACATCCAAATCCATTGGTAACGGTTACTGTATAATTTCCAGTCATGGCGGTAGTTGAACCAACAATACTTGGATTTTGCACATTGTTCTGCGTATAACTTGGTCCTGACCAATCATCCGAGGCTGAACCTCCTACTGAGCTCAATAGAATGGTTGCACCGGCACAATATGGACCCGTGTTGGTAGCATTCGCGGTAGGTGTTGGATTGACTACTACTGCTGTTGTAGATGAAGCCGTACAGCCTCCTCCTAAGGTAACCGTAACGGTATAGGTTCCACCCATACCTGCGGTAGCCGGACCTAGTGTTGGATTTTGTGTTCCATTACTATAAGTCAGCGGACCGGCCCATGAATACGTACCTCCACCGGTTGAATTCAATTGTATAGTTCCACCAACACAATACGGACCGGTATTCGATGCGGTTGCAGTAGGAGTTGTATTTACGGTGACCAATGTAGAAGAAGCAGAAGTACATCCCGCTGCATTGGTTACGGTTACTGTATAATTACCCGACATAGCTAAAGTAGCTCCTGAAATGCTCGGGTTCTGCATATCGTTTTGCGTATAACTTGGTCCAGCCCAATCATCCGTAGCTGATCCTCCCACTGAATTCAATTGAATAGTTCCTCCTACACAATATGGACCTGTATTTGTAGCATTCGCCGTTGGATTAGCGTTTACCACCACATTGGTGGAAGCAACTCCTATACAGCCATTCACATCAGTAACAGTTAATGTATATAATCCTGACATGGCAACAGTAGATCCAGGGATCGTCGGATTCTGCATATTGTTCTGGGTATAACTCGGACCTGCCCAATCATCTGATGCTGATCCTCCAATGGAGTTCAATTGAATACTGGCACCTGCACAATAAGGACCGGTATTGGTGGGATTCGCAGTTGGATTAGCATTTACCACCACGGCTGTAGTGGATGAAGCAGTACAGCTTCCACCTAAGGTCACCGTTACTGTATAGGTTCCTCCCATCACAAGCGATGCACCCCCAATACTTGGGTTTTGTGTTCCATTGCTATAACTTGAAGGACCTGCCCATGAATATGTACCTCCTCCAGTTGAATTCAATTGGATGGTTCCACCAACACAGTATGGACCCGTATTCGTCGCCGTAGCTACCGGTGTTGTATTCACCGTTACTAAAGTTGAGGAGGTAGACGTACATCCTGCAGCGTTCGTTAAGGTTACTGTATAATTACCTGTCATTGCCAAGGTGGCTCCTGGAATGCTCGGATTTTGCAAATTGTTCTGTGTATAGCTTGGTCCCGCCCAATCATCTGTGGCCGAACCTCCTACTGAATTCAGTTGAATCGTTGATCCAACACAATAAGGACCTGTATTGGTGGCATTCGCAATTGGATTAGCATTTACCACTACGTTGGTAGAAGAGGCGGAGGTACATCCCGCTGCATTCGTAACGGTTACGGTATATAATCCACTCATGCCAACCGTTGATCCCGTGATCGTAGGATTTTGAGTATTCGGAGCACTATAAGTCAATGGTCCGCTCCAATCATCTGTGGCTGTACCACCTACAGAATTCAATTGAATGGTTGCTCCAGCACAATAAGGACCTCCGTTGGTTGCATTCGCAGTTGGATTAGCATTTACCACCACATTGGTACTGGAGGCAGAAGTACATCCAGCCGCGTTGGTTACAGTTACTGTATAGTTTCCGGCCATAGCTAAGGTAGCTCCCGGTCTTGTTGGATTTTGTGTATTGGGTTGGGTATAACTTGGACCCGCCCAATCGTCGGTACCAGAACCTCCAACAGAATTCAATTGGATGGTGGCTCCTGCACAATAGGGACCTCCGTTCGTAGCATTCGCAGTTGGATTAGCATTTACCACCACGTTGGTAGACGAGGCGGATGTACAACCGGCAGCATTCGTTACGGTTACCGTATAAAACCCACTCATCGCAACCGTTGATCCAGTGATTGTTGGATTTTGGGTATTGCTTTGGGTATAACTGGGTCCAGCCCAATCATCCGTACCTGAACCACCCACAGAATTTAATTGGATCGTTGCACCGGCACAATAAGGACCTGTGTTGGTAGCATTCGCAGTTGGATTAGCATTTACTACCACATTGGTACTGGAAGTAGAAGTACATCCAGCCGCATTGGTAACAGTTACTGTATAGTTTCCGGCCATGGCCAAGGTAGCTCCCGGTCGGGTTGGGTTTTGTGTGTTAGGTTGAGTATAACTGGGTCCGGCCCAATCGTCCGAAGCTGACCCTCCAAGAGAATTTAATTGGATGGTTGCTCCTACACAATAAGGACCTCCATTGGTAGCATTCGCAGTTGGGTTAGCATTTACAACCACCGCAGTAGAAGAGGTAGAAGTACAGCCAAATCCATTGGTCACAGTCACGGTATAATTTCCGGCCATGGCCAACGTTGCTCCTGCAATCGTTGGATTCTGAGTATTGTTTTGGGTATAACTAGGTCCTGCCCAATCATCTGTGGCCGAACCTCCCACCGAATTCAATTGGATCGTTGCTCCTGCACAATAAGGACCACCATTGGTAGCATTCGCGGTTGGTTGAGGATTAACCACTACATTGGTGGTAGAGGTAGTTGTACAACCTGCCGCATTGGTAATCGTTACTGTATAAAATCCACCCATGGCGACCGTTGCTCCCGGCCGGGTTGGATTCTGCACGTTGTTCTGTGTATAAGATGCTGGGCCGATCCAATCATAATCAGTGGCTCCTGCGGTTGCATTCAATTGAATGGTGGCTCCTGGACAATAAGGTCCTCCATTGGAAGCAGTTTGCGTAGGTAAAGTATTTACCGTAACAATCGTTGTACTGGTTGTTGTACATCCTGCTGCATTTGTAATGGTGCAGGTATAAGTACCTGCCATTGCCACCGTCGCACTTCCAATAGCTGGATTCTGCGTATTGTTCATCACGTAACTATTGGGGCCTGTCCAGTCATAATCCGTTGCTCCTGCAGTTGCATTTAATTGGATCGTTCCACCAACACAAAAAGGGCCGGTATTGGAAGCCGTATTGGTTGGTAAAGCATTTACAGTGATGGTTTGAGTACTCGTACTGCTTCCATTGGCATTGATAGCTGTTAAAGTGGTTGTATAGGTTCCGGCAGTATTATAGGTAACGTTGATAGGGCTAGTACTTCCTGAGACTGGTGTACCACCGGGAAAAGACCAGTTAAAAGAAGTTGCTCCTGATGACGTATTCGTATATGTGATAGTCTGTCCGGCACAAATCGTATTTCCACTGGTCGTAAAGGAAGCTGCGGGAGGAGCACCGCCAGAACCTGTTAGGTTCACATTGTCTACCCATATTACCTGACCATATCTTCCATGATTTCGGAAAGCAAATCCTACATCCGGCAAACCGGCATAAGCGCTTACATTCACATTTTCCGTTCTCCATTGAGCAGGAGTTGGAATAAAAACAGTGGTGGTATTATCCGGAGCCGTGCTAAGTGTGGTTCCCCCCTTGATCCAAACCTGTGTCCAGCTGGATCCGCAGTTGGTAGTTGCCCAAACGGATAAAGTATCGCTATAGGTGGCATCATACCGGGCATACGCCACATCAAAAGTAAGGGTGCCCGAGGCATACGAGGAGAAATTATATTTTGGGGTTCGAATATCATCCCTATATCCGGCCTCATCATAATTATAATTATTGAATACTACCGATTGTGCACTTGCACCAAAACCACCTGTATTATTCGCAACAAACCAATAAGCACCATTATTATTTCCATCGGTCAAACCCCATAAAGCAGGGAATGTAGCACCTTCAAAACCTTCAACCAGAGGCAGGGCTTGCGGGCCAGCTACGGTTATCCAGTTGGTTACGGTAATAGTGTCACTTCCATTTACATTAATGGCTTGTAAGGTCACTGCATAAGTTCCCGCGGTGCTATAAGTAACCGTTGGATTTTGTACAGTTGAACTCGCCGGGGTACCTCCAGGGAAGGTCCATATCCAGCTGGTAGGTGTATAGATAGATTGATCAAAATAATTCACTGACTGTCCAGGACAAATTAAATTGGTATTCGAAGTAAAATCTGCAATGGGTGCTTCAGAACCGGAGGTATAGAGATCACTTTCCCAGGTTCCCCTTCCGAAAGTGGCGGCTCTTATTTTATTAGGTGCTCCATAATAAATTTCAAGATCATTCACGATCACATTGGGTAAACCTGCCAGATAAGGTGCCCACGAACTGGAAAGACTATCCCTTACATATACACCTACATCGGTTCCAACATATACGATCTGATTGGCATTTCCAGTCTGAAAGACAATACAATTGGCCGGTAAATTAGGCAACCCTGTACTATAATTCGTCCAACTGGTTCCTCCGTTAGTGGTTAAGAAAACTTTATTCCCTGATGAATATCCTGAAAAAGTGACCCAAACTTTATTTGGATTGGTAGGAGATACTTCCAGGTTGGTTAACTGTGCACTTCCTACCGGCAATGTTCCGGTGATATTCGTCCATGCTGTTCCGGCATTGGAAGAACGCGAAACGGCATTGGATTTAACCGCATAAATAATTTGATTATTTGAAGGAGCTATATCAAATTCTACAATATTTCCAGTGCCCGATGGTGTACCCAATGCTGCCCAGTTACCACCGCCTGCGGTAATCGTGGTAGCTCGGTACATCGCTGGTCTTCCACCGGCATAAAAAGTGGTGGCAGTAGTTGGATCCTGATGCCACGGAGACAGCCAGGATGCATTTCCTGCTCCTTGGGGAAGTCCATTATCACAACCTGTCCAGGTTCCACCGCTGTTGGCTGATCTTCTATAATCACCATATACATAGGATTCAAGAAAAACTGCATTACTGGTTCTGTCGATATAGCAATCCATTCCATCCCCTCCGTATACCTCCGTCCAGGTTCCTCCTGTTAATCGATTGCAACCATTGTCTTGATGGCCTGCAAGTATAATCGTTGAGCTTGTAGGTGCTAAACCAAGTCTATATTGTTGTGCGATCTGCATTTGATTGCTCATATCCGTCCAGCTGGTTCCATTATTGGTGGTTCTCCAAACACCTCCATCATTGCCCGACCAAAGAGTGGTTCCACTCCCTGGTAAAAAAACCAGGTCATGAATATCGGCATGTACATAAGGAGTGCTGCAATTACCTGCCCCTCCTACCCAATGCGCTGCAACAGCAAAACTGGTTCCTCCGTTGGTGGATCTCCAGATATTAATTCCACCTATAAATACTTCATCCGCATTGGTGGGTGAAACTCCAATCGCAAGGTCATACCAACCTTGTCCTCCCGTTGTACTTCCATCACATTCATATCCCAAATAATTGGGTGAATTATCTCTTAAGGTAAAAGTTGTTCCATTATCTACTGAACGATAAACTCCTGTGAGCCCGGAATTCGTATTGTTACAGGCTAACATATATACGTAAGACTGGTTGGCACCTGTAACGGCAATGGCTAATCTTCCCGGAGTTCCAGGGACCCCGTTGGTGATCTGGGTGAAGGTAGCCCCACTATTGGTCGATTTCCAGAAAGTTGTTCCACATGCATATACGGTAGTAGGATCCGAAGGTCTCAGCTCTGCATCCTTAAAATTTCCTGTTTGCACCTGTGGCCAAGTGGTTCCGCCATCCGTAGTCCGGTAAATTCCATTAGAAGTGGCAGCAATAACGATTTGCGGGTTACTTGGATTGATCAATAATCTGGATATGGTCCTTCCCTGATTGACGGTCCAGCTTAAATTGGTGGTATTCCAGGTGGTACCTCCATTGGTGGATTTAAGGACTCCTATACTATAAGTATCCTGGGCATCTCCGTCACCGGTAGCAATGTACATGATCTGGGTATTGGTCGGATCAATAGCTATATCAGTTATACCCAGCACTGCCAATTGGTCTGTATTGGTGGTCCAGTTGGTACCTCCATTGGTAGTCTTCCACAAACCACCTGCAGGAGTTCCTGCGTACATAATATTTGAATTGGTTGGATCGAAACGGATACAATTGACCCTTCCTGCCCCACCCCCAACCGGCGAACCGGTAGGTCCCATAGGGGTCCAGTTAGCAGCACGGGTTTCTAAATTAGCGGCGATCTGTGGATTTTCCTTGAGATAAAGTTGGAACTCTTCATACCCCCTGGAGGCATCCGTAACATTTCCCTTGGGATATACACGGGGTTCCATATAATGTGACCATCTTTCAAAAACTTTATAACCTGATCCTTTTTGCGGAATGATCCCGGCCCATGCACTATCAAACGCAGCTCTGGTTTCATAATAATTTACACTTGGGTCTTTCATCATTTCGGCCCAAATCTGAGCATGAGCTGATCCAATAAAAAGAAATAATAAACCTGTAAAAAGTAGGATAGTTTTTTTCACCATGGGGGAGGAGTTTTTAGTACCTCCAAATATAAGTTAAAAGATATTAAAATTTAATTAAAACCTAATGCTATCAGGTGATTGGAGGGGTAAGAGGCCATTGAAAAGCCGTGCATCTTGACTGAACCCGACCAGGGCAAGGAGAATGCCTCCCTTTTTGGGTGAGACCCTGCTTTACATAGAACCGGGAAGATGCCCTCCATAAGGAGTTTTGAATACATAAAAATTGTTTAATAACCTGTTTAAAACATATTTTGCGATGTAAATTATAGTTAATGTAAAAAACCATATTTGCTATATATTTACCTTTGTACTTTAAAACAAATAATTAAAACTATGGCAGTTCAAATAACAGATGCAAACTTTGATGAGTTGGTGAAAAACAGCAATAAACCCGTAATGATCGATTTTTGGGCAGAATGGTGCGGTCCATGCAAAATGATTGGCCCATTGGTAGAAGAATTACACAATGAATACGGTGATAAAGCTGTGATCGGGAAAGTGGACGTTGACAACAACCCCCAGGTTTCGGTAAACTTTGGGATCAGAAATATTCCGACCATCCTTTTCTTTAAAAACGGGGAAGTTGTAGACAAGCATGTGGGGGTTGCTCCTAAAAATGTTTTAGCAGCCAAACTCAATGCTCTTCTATAGAAAGCATTTAAAAAATATTCTACAAAGGCTCGTTTTTTTCGGATTCCTTTTTACTAATGCATATACGCAGCAGCTGAAAGGGGTTATTTATAACGAAAAAAACGAGCCTTTGCCTTTTGTAAATATCAGTATAGACGGCACCGGGATAGGCACTTCCAGTAATTTATCAGGAGCATATACCCTGGGTTTAAAAAATGGCACCTATACCATTAGCTTCAGGTATGTGGGGTATAGTACCATTAAAAAAGAAGTGGTGATCAATGGGAAAGACCTTACCTTGGATGTTACCCTCAACGAACAGCAGATTGAAATAAAGCCTTATTATGTTACCGGTGGAGAAGATCCTGCCTACGGGATCATTCGCATGGCTCAGAAAAAAAGAAAATTCTATCTGGAACAAGTAAGAAATTACCAATACGACTCTTATATCAAAGGATCAGCCTATTTACGAAATGCCCCGGAGAAAGTCATGGGTCGTGAAGTTTTTTTGGATGGCCTTGATTCCACCCGAAGTGGGATGATCTATTTATCCGAATCAGTGAGCAAAGTATACCTGAAAGGTCATGACGAAAAAGAGATCATGGTCTCCTCCAAAGTAGCGGGACGATCACAAGGATTTAGCTGGAACTCGGCGCTTGAATTCCAATTGAATTTTTATGAGAACCTGGTACCCACACCGGTGACTGATAGAGACGTGGTCTCCCCTATCGCTGTGGATGCCATGACCTATTATAAATATAAACTGTTAGGAGAATATGAGGACCATGGCCGTACCATTTATAAAATTGAAATAAAACCTAAGCTCACCGGAAGCCCTTTAGTAAATGGTATTGTTGAGATCCAGGACAGCACCTGGAGGATCCACGCCATTGATATTTTTGTAACCAAGAACAATGGAATGGATTTCCTGGATACTCTCAATATGAGGGTGATCTTTGTTCCTGTTACAAATGATATCTGGCTCAAAGGGACCCAGCAATTTGATTTTAAATTCACCTTTGTCTTATTTAAAATAAAAGGGGATGGGCATTTCTTAGGCAGCTTTAACAACTATATCATCGATCCCAAATTCGAAAAGAATTTCTTTAATGGTGAAGTGGTAAAGATTGATGAAGAGTCCAATAAAAAATCGGATACTTATTGGGACAGTATACGCCCTGTACCCCTTACCAACGAAGAGAACAAGGACTACGAATTCAAGGATAGCCTGGAGGAGGTCAGGGGTACCAAATCCTATATGGATTCCCTCGATCGAAAGCGGAATAAATTCAAGGCAACGGATCTTTTATCGGGCTATACCTGGAGAAATTCGTACCACCGGCTTGAATTTTATGTAAGCTCTCCATTAATGGGATTCCATTTTAATACGGTAGAAGGGATCGTGCTTACCCAGGAATTAGGTTTTGAAAAATATTTTAAAGAGAAAAAAGCACAAACCAATGTCGACGCCTTTGTGAGGTATGGATTCGATGATGGAAGGTTGTTTGCCAAGGGCAGGATCAGGCATCGGTTCAACAGTGTGAACCGCTGGTTCCTGCAATTAGAAGGGGGGCATTATATTTCGCAGTTCAATGGAGATGCCATGCCTGAACTGCACAATTCATTGTACACTATTTTCCTGGAGATCAATCATTGGCGGTTGTATGAAAAAAATTATATTAAATTTTCAACCGGTGGGGAGATTGTGAATGGATTTAAAATGAATTTTGTGTTTGAAGCAGACCACCGAAAAGTGCTACAAAACGCTAACCCATTAACGCATTTTTATATCAACAACAATAACCGGAGTTTTGGAAGCAATACGGATTTTAAAAATCCAACAGTTCTATTGCCATCTGCTCCCGGATGGTTCATCACCACCCAGTTACAGCTCTCCTATACCCCTGGTCAGAAATACATGATGCGTCCTAAATTCAAACTGGATTACCCCAGCAAATGGCCCACCTTTGGAGTGGCAGGCAGGTTGGTTTTTGTGAACATTGATGGATCCAGCAGTATAGGAGATTTTATGGAAGGGGAATTTTTTATGGACCAGAGTATTGATATGGGTATCATTGGAAATTCAGAATATTTTGTTTCTGCAGGATATTTCTTTAAAAAACCGGCATATTTTTTCGGCTACCATCATTTCAACACTACCCAAACTGCTTTTGCACCGCGTGATGAGCTTCGTTCATTCTGGACCCTCCCTTATTACCAGGCATCAACCAACGAATGGTTTGTGCAGGCACATTACCAGCATCATTTCGAAGGATTGTTATTGGGCAAGATCCCGGGTATTAAAAAAGCAAAGATCTACGAAGTGGTGGGTTTCCATTTTTTATACAATCCAGTGATCAAGGATTATTATGAGTTTACCGTAGGATTCGAAAATATTTTCCGCATCATCCGTGTGGATTTCGTGGGTGGATTTATCAGGGGTGAAAACCCTATGTGGGGGGGAAGAATAAAGATTCGGATTTAGGGATGGATAGATTCTTACTTCGTCATTCAAATGTTCTATTGTTCGAATATTCTATTCCACAATTTTTATCATCCCTTTCGCCACCATGGTTTCCAATTTTTGGGGGGAGGCGGTCATCGATTTAGGGAAATCAAATTCACCTTCATTGATCATCCCATCTTTCTGCAAGACCTTGTAAGTCTCCGATGTAATTGCGGTAATATTTTTAATCGTAAAAGCAACACATTCCAAACGGGGGAAATGTTCCAGGTTTTCCAATTTCGAAAATGGGTTGTCTACCAAATACAGATCGATGAGGTGTTGAAGTGGTTTTGCCGGCGGATAGGTTTCTTTTATTTTATTGTGATGCATGTATAGTACCATGATGCTTTCAGGCATATGGTCGTATGAAAAAACAGGGAGTTCGTTTTCCTGCATATAAATTTCTTTCACCGCTATGTATCCTTTTAAATCGGCCATAGTGCTAATATAATTTCTATCAATCTCCAATATTTCCAGTGAAGCTGGTAATCCTTCCAGTTTTTTGATCTTATTATTCCCCAGGTGAAGAACTTGCAGTGAGGGAAGCTGATCGATCCCTTCTATCACCTCAATATCATTATCTGTTAACCATAGCATTTTCAGGTCCCGTAAATTTTCGAGTCCTTCCATTTTGGTGATGGAGTTGTTCAGCAAATTAAGTTTTTGCAAATGAACAAGTCCCTCTACATTCTCAACCTTCCCGATCTTATTATTACTGAGATCCAGTTCCTCCAGGTTTTTGAACCCGCTTAGATCAGGAATCGACTTTAAATTCTTTTTACTCAGCTTCAAGATCTTTGTTTCCGGATCATATTTAGTTCCGGCAATTTCAATTCCTTCACTCATAATACCTGTTTTAAATGTATATATAAAGATAAGAAAATAAGGGTGTCCGAGTCTCCTTCATCACCATAGGCCAGCAGTCCCCACCTACCTTACACCGAACTTCCCGATAACTTCCTATAGTATAGCAAGAGACACTGTATCTTTATTTATTTGCCAATATACATCATCATTCTTCGTTATTCTTCGTTTGCTTGACCCACGACTTAAGTCGTGGGATATGCTAACGATTGCAAGTATGAGGATGGCAAAGAAATAAAGGATTTACGGCTAAAATTATTATCCTACCTTTATCTCTTAGACGATCATTATGAAAAAAAGCATTTTTCCTACTATCCTTCTTTTAACCTTTCTTCTTGCTGCCTGTGGTGGAAAGAAAGAAGTTCCCACCGAACAAAAAGAGGAAAATAATCCTACTGAACAAACAACCAATATCGAAGAAAAAGTTGTGTATAAAGAAGCAGTGGTATATGCCGGTTCTACAGATTTTGTTTTCGAGAATGGGAAAAAAGAAACCATCATGATAAGGGTTTCCAACGAAGAAAATACCATTAAATTTCCTGGCAATATGTTAGACACCGCCACCGTGGAAGGTCCTCCAGGGGCCAATCCGGCCCTGGTAGGCAAGTCTTTTCTCATCATCAAGAACAGCAAGGGAGAAGTAATTGAGATCAAATTATCGGAATAATAAAAAAAGAAAGGTCCACATTCAAAGTTGTACGCATGGGCTCCAAATAAAAAAGCATTCGTAAAAAACGAATGCTTTTTTATTGATTAAATATTTTGATTCTATCGGACCAGGCTAACTCTTCCCATCATGTCATACTCATCTCCATTGGTACCTTTGGCCTTCACTCTATATACATAAACTCCTTGTGGAGCAAGTGAACCACCGGGGAGTGACCCATCCCAACCTTTTTCGATAGAACTAAAAGCAAATACTTCTTCACCCCAGCGATCAAAGATCATCATTTGGAATTCTTCAATATAAATACCTTTTGCCATGAATAATTCATTGATTCCATCTCCATTCGGTGTGAATGCATCAGGAATGAACAGGGTGGGTACAGCCTCCACAACTAAACATTGCATCATGGTATCTACACAACCGTTGATGGTTGTCACTTCAAGTACGATGCAGTATGTTCCCAGGTCAAGATAGGTATGGACAAAACTTTGTTGGTTATAAGTCGATCCATCACCCATATCCCAATGCCAGGTATATGCATTGATGGATTCATCATGAGGTTCTACGGATGATTCGGTAACCGGAACACTATAGTCAGTTAAGTAGAAGTCTGCAACCGGTAAAGGATACACCTCAATATAATTGACCATCGTAAGTGTATCTACACATCCATCAGAGGAGGTAGCTACCAACGAGATGGTATACTGTCCCTGATTGTTAAAACAATGCGAAGGTGATGGTGCGTTGCTCAAACTGGTTCCATTACTAAACCACGACCAATTTGTAATGGTTGCACCATTCACGGTGGTGTTATCTGTAAAGTTCACACAGTGGGTAACACATCCATAAGGATCATCCACCGAAAAGTTGACATTAGGAGTTTCCAATACATCTACAGGAACTGTAGTACTGGAAGTACATCCCATATCAGTAGTTCCTGTTAGGGTTACATTATAGGTTCCGGCTGCTCCATAGTTATGACTCGCTACGGAAGAGCTACCTGCAGGTGATCCATCACCGTAGTTCCAGGAATAGGTATTAATAGTTCCCGAAGAAACGTTGGAGGTACTGGTAAAATCTGTTGCACTACCAAAACATACACTCGTTGCATTGAACGACATATTGGGTAATGGTGATACATTGATAGGTAAAGAAGCACTGGCTGTACAACCATTCGCATCCGTTACAACCACAGAATAGGTAGTAGTAGTGGTAGGCGTAACATTGTGATTTGGATTAGCAGCTAATGAGTTTGACCAGGCATACGAATAACCACCGGCTCCACCATTAGGTGTAGCGGTGAGATCAGTCATATCTCCATCACATAACATATCATCTGTTGTAGTAAGATTCACTGTGACAGCAGTAGGTTCGGCAATATTTGCAGTAGTGGTAGCCGTGCAACCATTCGCATCGGTTACGGTGACCACATAAGCACCTGCGGGAACAGGTGTGGTAGTAGCTGCATTTCCGCCCGAGGGAGACCAGCTAAAATTAAATCCTCCAGTACCACCTGATCCACTCGCCGTAGCGGTTCCATCCGAAGCACCATTACAAGATGCAGGGGTGGTACCAACAATATTGGCCACTACAGCCGTAGGTTCTGTTAGCGTATAGGTGGCTGTTACGGTGCATCCACCTGCACCCACATCCGTTACTGTTACAGTATAGGTTCCTGCTGTTAGTCCGGATGCTGTTGCACCGGTACCACCTGAAGGAGCCCATGAATACGTATAAGGACCGGTTCCTCCGGATGGATTCGCAGTTGCCGTTCCATCTGAACCTCCATTACAAGAAACATTGGTTTGATTTGGATTAACGACCGCGGTAGAAACGTTGCCAAGAATGGTTACGGTTGCACTATTGGTTAAACAACCACCATTAGCAGAAACAGTTACTGTATAGGTTCCAGGGCATAAATTACTAGCAGTTGCTGCTGTGCCTCCGCTGGGTGCCCATGAATACGTAAAGGGTCCTGGTGTTCCGGAAGGGGAAGCAGTAGCTGTTCCATCACATGCGCCGCAAGTAGCATCAGTATGGTTCATACCAATGTTCAGCACAGCGGCGGGGCCTGCTGGTACCCAACAATCTACTACAGCATATCTTGAACCTGCTCCACAACCATTGTGAGTCAATACATATTGAGTGGCACCCGGAGGATTGTTTACAACGATTAAGTTACTGGTGGCCGGACCTCCGGTATACAACAGACCTGTTCCTCCATTGATGGAACTCCAATTGGCAGTGCAAAGAGCTGAAACTTGCAAACAATTGGGTTGACCCGGTCCAACGGCAAAATAAAATTGTTCGCAATTATTCGTACCATTAACAATCACCGAAAAACTGGATACGGGAGCACTAAAATTTAATGTGATAGATTGTCCGGCAGCATTTAACCACCATGCTGGATTTGTACAATTATAAGTGATCCCGCTGCATGTATAAGAGAAATTATTTAAAGTAGTTACACCTCCGCCTAACACCGCATTCACAGTAATTCCTGTTCCAGGACTTAGGTATGGATATTGGTTAGCTGCGATGACAGTTGCAGCTGCCCAGTTGCCGGAAGAACATGCAGTTTGGGAAAACGAGGTATTCGCACTTGCTAAAAAAAACACGATTAGCAAGAATTTTATTTTTTTTATGAATGCTACATAACTCATATTATACGAGTATTTGGGTTCTAAATAAATAAACTTGGTTTTCAAATTTAATGATAAAAACTTATTAATAGCCTAAGTTCTAGCAAAAAAAATTGGTTTTTGGCGAAGGGTTTATCAACTTGATGTTAATAGCCTAATTAACAATAACTTATATGCACGCCTTTCATGCATCGATCTAAACCCTTTTTGGGTTTAAGCAAAAAATATTATATTTAAATTCGACAGAGGGTCAATCTAATGTCAACTGAAACCTGGTTAAAATAGAAAGCTGAGATGAACTTAACAGCCCAAATTGCAAAGCATCTAAGAGATATCCATTTTGGTGGGAATTGGACCGTCTCGAACCTGAAAGACCATCTGACTAATATAACCTGGCAACAGGCTACTACCAAAGTGGGGTCTTTTAATACCATTGCTACCCTTACTTATCATGTGAACTATTTTGTAAGTGCAGCTATGCAGGTATTAAAAGGAAAACCGCTCGATGCCCATGATAAATTTAGTTTCGACCACCCCCCTATTCACGCTCGGGCAGATTGGGAAAGGTTGTTGGACAAGGTTTGGGCAGATGCCGAAAACTTTGCCAGGTTGATCGAAGAGTTACCCGAAGAAAAGCTTTGGGAAGACTTTACCGATAAAAAATATGGAAATTATTATAGGAATCTTCACGGGATCATAGAGCATATGCACTATCATTTAGGACAAATTGCATTGATAAAAAAAATGTTATTGACCCAGGAAAATGTATCCGATAACAAAAGCGATGAAAAAAAATAAGTTTTTATTAAATTGAAACTATAAATGATAACACACGTTAAAAACCCTCGATCCGCAGCGCGAATGAGTGCTTAACCCTCTTTGGGCCTTGGGTCAAATTAACTATATAAGCACTTGGAATTCAGGTATTTTTTTTATATTTACTGACTCAATATCATTTCATGAAAAGACTTTACCCAGCCATTGTCCTCACCCTTATTTACCTAACTCTTCCAACCCAAACCTTTAGCCAAATTGTAAATATTCCGGATCCTGCTTTTAAAGCACAATTGGTGGGTAATGCCGCCATCAATACCAATGTAGATCCAGAGATACAAGTTTCCGAAGCAACTGCTTATACTGGTGGCATATTTGTTGGTACCCAGGGTATATCTGATTTAACCGGTATAGAAGCGTTTACAGGTCTTACTGCTTTGGATGTCTCTCAAAATTCCTTGGCTAGTATAGACCTTTCTTACAACATAGCCCTTACCAGTTTATATTGCAACTTCAATTCATTAACCTGCTTAGATCTATCCAATAACTCTGCACTTGTTGTATTGGATTGTTCTGACAATAGTTTAACCGCCTTGAACCTTAAAAATGGGAACAATACCATTCTTACCAATTATAATTCAATAGGTAATCCATCTCTCACCTGTATCCAGGTAAGTAACGTTGCTTATGCAAATAGCACTTGGATTTCTCATGATCCGAGCTCAAACTTCAACTTGGTTTGCGGCCCTCAACCGGTAGCTAATTTTATCTCCAACGCACCTGTTTGCTGTGGGACTCCGGTAACTTTTACTGAAACAGCTACTTTTGAAACCAATTGGCATTGGGATTTTGGAGATGGAGGGACATCGACCGCACAAAATCCAACGCATACTTATGGAAGTGTAGGTGATTATATTGTGAGTCTCATCGCAAAAAACTGTAACGGTGCAGATACAATTGGATATACCATTGTTCAGGGCACTGATCTGCATGGCCAAGTTACTTATTCCGGCGGAAACGTGACCAACGGTGTGGCTATCTTATATCCCCATGTACCTTTTTTCACTTCTTTCGATACTTTGCAAATTCAGTCTTTGGATGCTGCCGGCATGTATCATTTTACGAATGTTCAACAAGGAGATTATTTGGTTCAGATATTTCCTGATACGATTGCCTATCCTTTGCTGGTTGAAACCTATTATGGTGATGAATGGTCCTGGGAAGCTGCTTCCGTATTTACACATGCCTGTTCTGTAGACGATTTTGCTGATATTGTAATGGTAGAGATAACACCCGTAACTCCTGGACCCGGATTGATCCAGGGTTATGTACAAACCGGTCCAGGATTTGGAAGAGCCGAGGGAGATCCGGTACATGGTGTGGTGGTGAAGCGTGGTATTACCAGCAGCACTCAAATACTAGAAACAACTACAACGGATGCCAACGGGTCCTATTTCTTTAAAGACCTTCCATTCGGAAATTACACCATCTATGTGGATATGCCAGGGCTTGAAAAGGATTCTGTTTATGATGTGGTGGTAGATGCAACAACCAACCAATTCACTGGCCTTAACTATGGCGTGGATTCAGTAAAAGTATACATACTTCCGGGTATTGGTATTGAAGATATTTTGTCATCGGATAACAGCGAAATGAATGTGTTTCCTAATCCCGTAAAAGAAATAGCCACCATTCAATATGCATTGAATGTAAATGCCAAAGTAGAGCTTGCTGTATATAATATATTGGGTGTAAAAGTGCAAACATTGGTAAATGCTCACTTGCAAAGTGGAGAATACGAATGCAATTTTAATCCGAAGAGCAAGAGCCTTGAACCTGGAGTGTATTTTGTTTCACTCACGGTGGCCGGAAGAACAAAGACGATGAGCATTGTGGTTATGGAATAATGAAAAAGAAAATAGTATTTCACATATTTATAAATTCAAACCCTATTAAGGTCACAACATGAAAAAACTATTACTGAGTATTATTATTTTACTGGGCGCTGTTTTCTCATTTGCACAAAACGTGAATATTCCTGATCCTATTTTTAAGGCTTTCTTGGTAGGGGATCCAACCATTAACACCAGTGGAGATGGAGAGATCCAGGTAGGTGAAGCTGCTGCGTATGCTGATACGATCAATGCAGGTGCATTAGGCATCAATAACCTTACAGGTATCGAAGCTTTTACAGCACTTTTGGTGCTGGATTGCAGCAACAATAACCTAACAAGTTTGGATCTAACGGATAATGTTTCTTTGATCAGATGTAATTGTTCATATAACAACTTAACCAGTTTGGACGTGTCTTATATGCCTAATCTGGGCTTCCTGAATTGTTGTTTCAATAATTTAACCTGTGTGGATGTTTCCACGGATACCGCTTTGGTTCTCCTGAATTGTGCCAACAATAATTTATCGAGTTTAAATCTTAAAAATGGACATAATACTAGTCTTTCCTCCATGACGTCCCTGAACAATGCTCCACTTTCCTGTATCCAAGTGGACAATGTGGCGTATGCGATGACTGCCGGATGGCCGCACGATACCTGGTCGAACTATAATCTCTTTTGCGGAGCTCCTGCAACAGCTTCCTTTACTGCCAATGATCCGGTATGTTTTGGAACCCCGGTTAGTTTTACCAATACATCTACCAATTCTAACAAGTGGTGTTGGGATTTTGGTGACGGGGATACATCTACCCAGCAAAATCCAACGCATACCTATGCGGGTACGGGAAGTTATATGGTATATTTAATTGCCAGCAACTGTAACAGTAAAGATACTACGTCCGTGCCGGTTAACCAGGGTACCAATATCTATGGAACAGCGAGTTATTCCTTGGGAAATGTCGGCGCCGGTTTTGCAGTACTTTATCCACATCAGCCTATTTTTATCTCCTTTGACACCTTACAAGTAGTGCCTCTTGATGCGTTTGGAAACTTTATTTTTGGCCATGTACCTCAAGGTAATTATTTAGTACAAATATTTCCGGATACTGCTATTTACCCAACGCTGGTACCAACCTATTATACCTCTGATTGGTTATGGGATTCAGCCAGCGTTCATTCACATGGTTGCTTCACCGATAGTTATCCGAATGTAACCATGGCCGAGCTAACTCCATCCACTCCAGGGATTGGTTATATCCAAGGATTTGTGATATCAGATAGTACTTATGGAAGAGCCCAGGGAGACCCCGTACATGGAGTCGTAGTAAAACGGGGTATTACAGGTAGTTCTCAGGTCCTTGAAACAACTGTAACGGATACCAATGGAGAATATATGTTCAGCAATGTAGGTTTTGGTAACTATACCATTTACGTTGACATTCCAGGATTGCATAGAGATTCTGTATATGATATTATTGTAGATGCATCTACCAACCAATTCCTCAATCTCTATTATGTTGCCGACTCTTCCCGAGTTTATATACTCCCAGGGATAGGCATAGAAGATATCTCTCCTGACGATAACAGTGAATTGAAAGTATTCCCAAATCCTGTAATAGAAAATGCCACTATTAAATATGCCATGAACGTAAACGCAAAAGTGGAATTAGCAGTATACAATTTATTAGGCGTAAAGGTACAATCACTTGTAAATGGATATTTACAGAACGGAGAGTACGAATGTAATTTTAATCCGAAAAGTAAGAATCTTGAGCCTGGGATCTATTTTATTTCATTAACGGTAGCCGGACGGACCAAGACAACCAGCATCATCGTCATGGAATAAATGGGCCCGAAAAGGTGAGTTCCGTATCTTTGTTTTTAACAAGTTCAACCGCGTATTAATATCAGAAACATGAAAAAATTATATATTTCAACCTTTATCACTCTTGCGTTCATTAGCATATCAAGCAAACTGTTTGCTCAAAATGTGAATATTCCTGATTTTAGTTTTAATTTATTATTGGTGTCTGACCCTAGCATCAATACCAATGGCGACGGAAGCATACAAGTAAGTGAAGCAGCGGCCTATAGCGGGTCCATTGACGCAAGTTCTCAGGGTATCTTTGACCTTACCGGAATAGAAGCATTCACTTCACTTACCGGACTGGATGTGGGTAATAATAATTTAACCACTTTGGATGTGCATCTTTGCACTGCGCTTACATTTCTAGATTGCACCAATAATAATCTCACGAGTTTAAACATAGATAACCTACCTTATCTCACCACTATCTATTGCAATAACAATTCACTCACCTGTCTGGATATTTCGACAGACACTGCAGTGACCACCCTGACATGCGGTGGAAATTTTTTAACAAGTCTGAACCTAAAAAACGGGAATAACACCTCATTGACTACCATGAATTCGCTGGGAGCCGGCGGTATGCTCTATTGCATCCAGGTTGACAATGTTGCCTACGCAATGTCTGCCGGTTGGCCCCATGATACCTGGTCGAACTACAATGCCGTTTGTGGATTGCAGGCAACGGCATCTTATACAGCCAATGATCCCCAATGTTTTGGAACACCTGTTACCTTTACCAATACATCCACCAATTCTACCAGATGGTGCTGGGATTTTGGTGATGGAGGCACATCCACCCAACAAAACCCAGCCTATACCTATCCTGCTGCAGGTTATTATACAACCTATTTAATTGCCATCAACTGCAATAGCCGGGATACTGCATCGGCGGGTGTTGCTCAAGGTATGAGTATGTATGGAACCGCAAGTTATTCATTGGGGCCCGTTACAAGTGGTTTTGCGGTACTTTATCTACAGCAACCTATTTTCATTTCATTTGACACCGTGCAGGTAGTCCCCCTGGATGCATTCGGAAATTTTATTTTTAACCATGTTCCTCAAGGAAATTACTTAGTCCAAATATTTCCAGATACGCTGGCTTATCCTACGCTTGTCCCCACCTATTATGGTACTCATTGGTTGTGGGATTCAGCCGGTGTACATGTGCATGGATGCTTCGGTGATACCTATCCTAATGTAACCATGGTTGAGCTTACGCCTTCTACACCTGGAATTGGTTATATTCAGGGATTCGTGATACAAGAAACGGGATTCGGAAGAGCGCAGGGAGACCCAGTGCATGGGGTCGTTGTCAAACGCGGAATTACCGGTAGTTCTCAAATTATTGAAACGACCGTAACCGATACGAATGGAGAATATATTTTCAACAATGTAGGTTTTGGTAACTATACTATCTACGTAGATATTCCAGGATTACATAGGGATTCTGTGTACGACCTGATTGTAGATGCAACCACCAACCAGTTCCCCAATCTCTATTATGTTGCTGACTCTTCACGTGTTTACATCGTTCCCGGGATTGGTATTGACGACATTTCAACAGATCCTCATCAATTAAATGTGTTCCCAAATCCTGTAAAGGAAAATGTAACGGTTGGTTTTACACTCAATGCTGATGCAAAAGTGCAATTAGATATCTATAATGTATTAGGAGTAAAGGTCCAGTCACTTGTAGATGAACATTTACAAAGTGGTGAGCATTCTTTTCATTTTAATCCGAAGAACAAGGATCTCAAACCTGGTATATATTTTATTTCGCTTACAGCTAACCGAAAAACCACTACCAGGAGAGTAATAGTGATGGAATAAATACTCCAACTACTACTTCAAATGTAATCTTCTCTTGAATCTTCTTTCCAAATAGGTATGGACAGGAAATATCAGTGTCGCCAGTAAAATATTCACCAGTAATTTATAGGCTGGAACTCCATTGGTATAAAAATCCAGGTAAGGATCAGTATACACCAATATCGATTCAAAAACCAATAATAAAGAAACGAAATTAAGACCCTGAGCCAATGCCGCAGGAACTTTAATAAAGCCTAGCAGTAAAATAACACCAACGACCAGGAACACCACTAGAAAAATAACCATGAACTGGAGTGTATCCCTTCTTTTGATCCGGGATTTTTCCTTTTCCAAAGCCTGTGCTTCCAATATTTGATCCTTTTCAATTTCGTATTGCATGTGCATTTGAGCAGTTTCCTGGACCTTTTCTTCGTTGAATAAACTGTCGCGATAAATGATATACATTTTATAATTTTCGTATGCTTTTCCAAAATTTCCCTGAGTACTGTCTAAAATAGACAATTCATTATAACTGTCGCGGATGATCCTTTTATTACCAATCTCCTTTGAAACCAATAACCCATTGTTCAAATACTTCATGGCTTCCTGGTATTTTTTGAGCTTTAAATTCACTGCCCCCAGGTTTACATAAGTCGCAGCAATACCCGCTTTGTCGCCAATCTCCTCTCTTATTTTTAAAGAAGCAATATAGTTCTCCACTGCTTGAGGGTATCTATTATTCATTGCATAATTTTTATTGCCCTTGAAGATGGCCGAATCTCCCTGAGCTGCATATATTCCTCCAATATTGTGATAAGCAGAGGCTATACCCGGTTGATTTCCAATTTCCTCATCTATCTTAAGGGAGGCTAAGTGGTTTTTTAATGCTTGCGAATAATCACCTTCTGCTCTAAAGCAATTACCAATACTGTTATATGAATCTGCGATCCCTCTTTTATCGCCCAACTCCTCTCTTAGCTTAAGTGCATTTCTATGGTTCTTTAATGCTTCTTTATAATTCTTTTGAATTTCATATATACTGCCGATGTTGTTATATGCATTGGCGATAACCGATTTATCTCCCATTTCTTCGGCAATTTTCAGCGTAGCCAAATGATTCTTCAAGGCTTCTGGATAATTTCCAAGATCTTCATAAACAATTCCGATATTGTTATACGATCCTGCAATTCCAGCTTTATCCCCTCTTTCTTCTTCAATTTTAAGAGAGGCCTTATGGTTCTTTAATGCCTTGGCATAGTCCCCCTGGTACATATACACAAGTCCTATATTACTATAAGCAGCTGCAATACCCTTTTTATCTCCCATTTCTTCCCTGATCACAAGAGATGCCTGGTAATTGTTCAATGCTTCCGGATAATTTCCTTGGAACATATAAGCTGCTCCTATAACATTCAGCCCTTCAGCTTTTCCTTTTTTGTAGTCGATCTTTTCGGATATAGCAATCGCGTCGTTTGCATAGGTAATGGTTAGTTCGTAATCACCTGTGGTTAATACGATTTCCCAGGCCAGATCTACCAGGTTCTTTACCTTGTTGGTATCGTCATTCGCAACACTAATCACAGAAAGGAGTGAATCGGCATAGCTTTGCTGAGCAAATAGCTTCGCACCACTGAGCAAAAAACAAAGTGGCAGTATAAGTAGAACTTTCGTTGTTTTTGACATAATGTTTCGGGTATTATGCGTCGGTACAAGTTTACGCATTTTTTTAAAAGGATATGGGCTACTCGTCAACGAACTTGCCTGTTAGGGACCTGATTGCCAAATCTTGTTAAAAGAAAAACATATGCACCCTTACTTTAAATTCAATCCATCAGGTTTGGTATATTTGGGAGGCAACAATTAAAGTAACATGGAGAAAAAGGAATTACTTGAAATGCTCCGTCGAAAAATGATCTCAGAAATCCAGGATTATGCAATCATTTTACTCGATCTCGATGGAACCATTTTATCGTGGAATATCGGAGTTGAAAAAATAAAAGGTTACACAAAAGACGAAATAATAGGCCAGAATTTTCGAATATTTTACATGCCGCAGGACAGACAAGCCGGTCTTCCTGAACAGTTAATAGCATTGGCTACGAAAGAAGGCCGGGCAATGCACGTTGGCAGGCGGATCCGAAAAAATGGTACCATTTTTTGGGGGAGTATTCTCATTACCGCTCTTCATGATGACAATGGGGAGGTAATAGGTTTTACCAAACTAACGAAGGAAATTGCTGACAACGAGATTTCATAAACCCAACTCAATACCATCACTTAAACCTCATGTATAAGCAAATCAACTCCATTGTCATATCCAGCCTGATGGTGAGTTGCGTATGGTTTCTTCAACTATCCTGTTCACATAATAAACAGAAACCAGTTGATGGACCGGGAACTGAGCAAACAGTGAAGGAAAGGGATTCAGCGGAAATAGAAACCCTTATCAAGGAGGAAAAAATACCTTCTTTTGAAGCTTACTGCAAATCTATCCCTATTGGAGAAGAAGTGGAGTTTTTTGAGTTGAGCTGGCCTGGAGATGATCGTTTATGCGAAAGTTATGATAAAACGGATGGTCCATTAACTTATAGAGTGTACCGGTTGAAAGAATCGAAAAGAATTGTTCGGATATATGAAGAAGGGGCTTTTTGCCAAGGTGATTCGGATTTCGGTTATTATTTTCTTTTCGACCAGAATGGGAATGCTATCTATAGTCAGAATGTGGCTCTTTTTCCTTCCATCACTTTTTACGAATCTGGAAAAGAAATGATTGAGGTGGAATATGATTCTGAATTTGATATCACAGATTTCAGGAAGATCAAGAAAATAAATTCCGGGGAGGTCTTGACCACAAAAGAGTATGAGAACAAAATAGAAGAATACAGAGAGACCATGCGGGAACGGTCAGCGTCTTTAAGAACCTTTATTGCTAAGACGAACGACGCTGATGATATAAAAGAAGCCGAAAGTCTTATTGAACAATTACAATCATCCCTTAGAAAAAAGGTAGAATACCAGGATGGGTATGTTTATAGAAAGCCGCTGCCCATGGAGGAAGGAAAAAGCGGAGAATTATGTATGGTCAACGCATTGGATATAAGGGTAAGGGCCGAACCCAATTCCACTTCCAAGGTTATTTCTAAAGTTTCCTATTATAACAACCATATAGAAGTGATCGATATTGAAGGTATGGAAACCATAGAACCATTGGGGACCCATCCCTGGTACAAAATAAATTTTATCGATTGGAATGCTTCCGCCCCTGAAACGACAGAAGGCTGGATCTTTGGTGCATTTATCGTACCTGACATATTCGAGAAAAGAGAATGATGAAATTTTATTTTTCTTCAACTAAAGTTGCCCAAATCCTCTTCGCAGTTTCATCCCAATTGAATTTTTTGAATTGAAGATTTCCTTTTTCTATTAATGATCTTCTCAGATCAGTATCCATAAATATCTTCTCATAGGCATATTCAATCTCCTCTATGGAAGCCGGATCAACCAATATAGCAGCCTCTCCTCCCACTTCGGGCAGGGAGGTGGTTGCAGAAGTGATCACGGCTGTATTGCATTGCATGGCTTCCAAAACCGGTAATCCAAATCCCTCGAAATTGGAGACATAAGAGAGGGCCAATGAACTTGACAATAACTTATCAATTTCGGTCCTGGGTTCTACCCTCCCCAAAAAAATAATATCTTTTTTAAACTTTAAATTTTGGTGGGTTTCAAAGATGGATTCACTTTCAGGATAGGATTGTCCTGCTACCAGGAATTTTACATCCGCTCCTGTTCTTTCTTTGAAACGGTCGAAGGCTTTGAGTTGGTGCTCCAGGTTTTTACGTGGGTACAAGGCTCCAATAAAAATAAAGTAGGGTTTTCCTCCACTGTATTTTTGCCTGGTCTTTTCCATTTCCTCCGGTAGGAGTTGAAAAGCCTCCTGCCCCACCCCATTATAGGCTACTTCTATCTTAGAAGGATCAATTCTATAATTCTTAGCTATATCTTTTTTTGAAAATTCGGATATAGTGATGATCCTCTCCGCCTTTTTTGCAAACTGCGGAAAGAAGGTATTATAATACCATCTAACCCAGAATGGAAAATAGGATGGATAATGAAAAAAATTAATATCATGGATCACCGGTATCTGTTTTACGGATGTTCGTAAACATAAATATCCGTCTGGAGAAAAGAAAACATCCGGTTTTATTTTCCTCAATAGCCGAGGCAAACTATAGTCGAACCACCAAATAAATAAAAAAGGATGCCTGGCCTGTGGAAATAATACGTGAGGGACTACATTGGGTCCATAAATAAAATCCGCATCATAAGGCCGATCGAAAATAAAATGGAATTCAACCTCGGGATGAGATCTTACCAATCGCTGCAATACTTCATGTTCAAAGATGCCCAGGCCTTCCAACCTGCCTTTGAGCAAAAGTCTTGTATTAACAGCTACTTTCTTCATAATAAAAACTCCATCAGAGAGTTTAGAAACAAAAATATTACATATTTGTTACTAAATTAAGTAATTAGTTGAATATCAAGAGCTATATAACCCCAAGAATGGCCTTCCTCCTTTCTATGATCCTGATTGGGGTAGGTTTAGCCACCTCCAATCTATTGATGAGTTGGGGTGAAATTGGCCTTGGAATTGCGTTTTTATGGGATGGTAAATATCTCACAAAACTCAAACTGATTGGATCCAATAAAAGAATATTGGCTTTTATCGGGGTTTTTATCCTATTCGTTGTAGGCCTCGTTCATACTTCAAATTGGCAATATGCATTTCACGATCTGAAAATAAAATTGCCTTTACTGGTAATTCCTGTTCTATGCTTTTCGTTTTTCCCAATGAGTAAAAACGAGTTCAGGATCGTCTTTCATTCCATTTTTATAGGGGTCATATTTTCCATGATCTTCGGTTGGATGGTATACAAGGGCTGGATCCAATGGAAAGTAGTGGATATGAGAAGTTATAGTCCATTTATATCGAATGTAAGGTTAGGCACCTTGTTGGTACTCTCCATTATCCTCTCTGGTTACCTGTTTCTAAAACCCGAATTGCGATATATCTCTAAATATTTTTATCTGGTTTTTGCATTTGGCTGTATTTGCTTTTTGCTTTTGCTACAATCCCTCACCGGTATTGTGGCCTTGGTGGGTACCATGCTGATCCTTTCTATTCATGGCCTTACCCAGCCATCAAGCAGAAAAGCATCTTTATTGTTCTTATTGGCATTCGTTATCATTCTGGGAACATTAACCGGAATTGTTGTTAAAGAATACCACCGGGTATATGATGTCAAAGAAATGGATCTGGATCACCTGAATGATCCTACTCCTGATGGGAGTACATACTTTCACGATACCACTGATAAAAGAACCATTAATGGTTATTATATCCATATGTATATATGCAATGATGAACTCAATACAGAGTGGAATAAAAGAAGTGAATATGATTATAATGGGCCATCAAAAAAAGGTTGGAATGTCAACGGGATATTGATCGGTTATTTAACTTCAAAAGGACTGCGTAAAAATGGACAAGAGGTAAGGTCATTAAGTGACCGGGAGATCAGGGCTATAGAAAATGGTAAGATTAATTTTCTTCAAGTACATCCGTTGGATATAAGAGGTAGGGTCAACCAATTATTGATGGAACTTAATCATTATAAAATGTACAGAGATCCAAACGGACGTTCTTTTGCCACCAGGCTTGAAACATGGAAGGTAGCTATGTTTGCCTTTAAACGACAATTGGTATTCGGATATGGTACCGGCGATGTAAAGGATGAAATGAAAAATGCCTATACAGCCACAGGATCAAAACTCCTGCCACAAAACCAGAAGAATCCGCATCAACAATACCTTACGGTTGGACTTGCCGTTGGGATCATCGGATTGATCTTATTTATTTTTCTGATCTATTCTCCCTTGTTCAGGTTTCGATCGCTACATGTTCTTTTTGTAGCTGCATTAACCATTGCTTGCATCAGTATGCTCGATGAAGATACTTTGGAAACCCAGGCAGGATGTACTCAATTTGTATTTATATATACAGTTACTTACCTATACCACCTAAAAGAAAAAAATCGGTGGAAGCTACAGGAGGCTTAGAAGAATTTATATCCGATCGTAATGCAGAAATTGCTATGCTTAAATCCGGCCCTGGGGTCTTGGAAGATCACGTTGTTCCCATACATATTGGCCAATCCCCATTGATACCTGAAATCAGCTGTAAACCTCCATATATCCACTCCGGCGCCAATAATAATACCCCCGTTAAAGTCTGAACCTCCCTTGCTGGTAATATTTGTATCATTTTGAGGAAATGCTTCATCATGCACTTCGATGGTTTTTGACAGGTTCCAGGCCCAAAATCCACCTGCTTGTAACCGAACATTGATGAGTTTAAAATCGATGATCTTAAATCCCAATAAAACCGGAACTTCTAATGTATTGGCTTTCGCACTATAATATCTATTCGGGTTTTCGCTAAAATTACCTTCCCCTCCTACCATGGAGAAATTCAACTCGGGCTGAATATGGAATCTTTTGATATTGATCCGGGCAAATACCCCTCCCCTGAATCCAGCATTCCCAGAGTTAAAATAATCCGGAAGACTGGTGCTTAAGGTATTTACATTTACACCTGCCTGTACACCCAGATTAATGAGTTTCTGAGCGTTGAGCTGTGAGCAAAATACAATAACTGTTAGGATAATTAATTTCTTCATGGGGTTAGCAATATAAGGGCTTTAAAATAATAACTACAAAGGTCACAAAAAATTACATACGAAAAGCATGCCAAGGATTAAAAAATGGTAATCTTTAGAATGTCCAACGGCCTTTCCAAAAGACGTACGATCAGGTTAGTCATAAGTCTTACATCCCTTTGTCTTGGGTCTTTTTTTTTAAGATATAGCGAAACACCCGGTTCACCCACCAATGGAGTTGGCAAAAAAAACGCAAGACCATAAGTCTTGCGTCTAAACCTGTCTGCCGACAGGCAGGTATCCAATAGCTGAAAAATTACTCTGCTACTACGTTAAAATTGAATTCAATTTTAACTTCTTTATGAAGTTGAGCAGTAGCTTTATAAGTTCCAGTGGTTTTAATAGAGTCATCCAGGATATGCAATGTTTTTCTTTCAACATTGTAACCGGCTTTTTTAAGGGCTTCAGCGAGTACAACCGTATTGATAGAACCGAAGATCTTACCGCTATCACCTACTTTAGCCGGAACATCAACCGTTGTTCCTTGGATTTGTTCTGCAAGAGCTTTGGCTTCAGCCAATACTTTTTCGGCTTTATGAGCCTGTTGCTTCATGTTCTCTTTTACCATTTTCAGGTTACTTTCACTGGCAACTACAGCAGCTCCTCTTGGAATAAGAAAATTGCGGGCATATCCATCACGAACATTCACCACATCATTCTTATAACCTAAATTGTCTACGTCTTGTTTTAAAATGATCTGCATAACCTAATTATTTTAACATGTCTCCTACATACGGCATTAAAGCCAATTGACGGGCACGCTTTACAGCTTGGGCCACTTTTCTTTGATATTTCCAGGAAGTTCCTGTTATTCTGCGGGGTAATACTTTGCCCTGCTCATTCACCAGTTTTAAAAGGTAATCAGCATCTTTATAGTCGATGTATTTGATACCGGATTTTTTAAAACGGCAGTATTTTGATCTTTTCACTTCAATGGGAGGAGGAGTTAAATACCTGATCTCCGAAGTGTTTTCTTCTTTTGCGTTCACGTTAACGTTTGTCGTTGCGGCGGGTGCTGTTGTTTCTGCGCTCATAGTTTCAAATAGTTTAAGCTTGTTTTTTAGATGCTAGTTTAGCTATTCTTTTCTTGCTCCATTCCAACGCATCTTTATCTAATTTAACTGTGAGGAACCGCAGAATTCTTTCATCGCGGCGAAAGGTAAGTTCAAGTTTGTCGATGAAATTTCCATCGGCACGAAACTCAAACAAGTGGTAGAAACCTGTAGACTTTTTTCTAATCGGGTAAGCTAATTTTTTTAACCCCCAAGTCTCTTCATGGACCAGTTCACATTTGTTCTCTTTCAAGAGCTCTTTGTAACGATCCACGGCTTCCTTTAGCTGCTCATCACTTAACACTGGGGTAAGGATGAACACTGTCTCATACTGGTTAATCATTCGTTTAAAATATATTTTCTTTGTTTAAAAGGGTGCGAATATAGAGGTTTTTAGGCTAAGTGCCAAGTTTTTACAGACCCAATAAGTAAAAATCGAATATTTTGCTTCTAAAAGATTCATTTATTACCGTTTAAGCCCTTTTTTCTTAGCTTTGCCGGCCAGAATCTTTATTTAGTAGAATCAATACAGAGCAATTATGAAGGTAGGGATCCCATCCGAAATATTTCCTAATGAATTGAGGGTTGCAGCAACTCCTAAAACTGTTAAACGCCTTCAAAAGCAAGGCTTTGAAGTATATATCCAGCGGCATGCAGGGGCAAAGGCCAATTTTTCGGATAAAGAATTTGAAGATGCAGGCGCTAAATTAGTAGGTACTGCTGCCGAAATCTACGGTCAATGCGACATTGTCTTAAAGGTAAAAGAACCTGCAATGACGGAGGTAGATCTCATGCACGAAGGATTGGTATTGCTCAGCTACCTTTGGCCAGCCCAAAATCCTGCATTGTTGCAGAAACTTGCCGAAAAAAAGGTAAATGCCATTGCCATGGATGCTATTCCACGTATTTCCAGGGCTCAGAAAATGGATGTACTTTCTTCCATGGCCAATATTGCCGGATACAGAGCGGTGATTGAAGGATCCTATCATTTCGGGAGGTTCCTGAATGGTCAAATAACCGCAGCAGGAAAAGTGGAGCCGGCAAAAGTGCTGGTAATTGGTGCCGGGGTGGCCGGATTGGCAGCCATTGGTGCAGCCAACTCATTAGGTGCTATCGTAAGGGCATTCGACACCCGTAAAGAGGTGGCAGAACAAATTGAATCCATGGGAGCACAGTTCCTAACGGTTAATATAAATGAGGATGGAGCAACCGCTTCGGGTTACTCAAAAGAAATGAGTAAGGAATTCATCGAAGCTGAGATGAAATTATTCCTGGAACAGGCAACTGAGGTAGATATCATCATCACAACGGCTCAAATTCCGGGCAAGTCTGCTCCAAAACTAATTCTAGATTATCATGTCGCAGCTATGAAGCCCGGATCTGTCATTGTAGATTTGGCAGCTTCATCAGGTGGTAATTGTGTGCTCACCAAAGATGGTGAAGTTTTTACTACAGATAATGGAGTTACCATTGTAGGTAAACTTAATCAATTGCCTAACCAAGCTTCTCAACTATATGGCAACAACCTTTGTCATCTTTTAGATGATATGGGCAAAGCAGAAAAGTTTAACATCAACATGGAGGATGCAGTGGTTTCCCGTGCAATGGTCACCTATAATGGTAAGATCAACTGGCCACCGCAACCACTTCCGGTAACGGCAGCAAAATCGAATGCTACAGCGAATGTAACAACTGAAGATCCGAAAGTAACCGAACAAAAAAATGCTAAAAAACAAGCAGCGTCAATGCTCATCCGGTTATTAGTCATTGGAGGATTGCTGGGTATCTTAGGTCAGTTTGCTCCTTCAGAATTTATGCAACATTTTACCGTGTTTGTATTATCGGTATTTGTTGGATGGCAGGTAATATGGAATGTATCACATTCTCTGCATACTCCTTTAATGGCAGTAACAAATGCCATCAGCGGTATTATAGTAGTAGGTGGACTGGTACAAATTGGAAGCATGGCAAATGCCAGCGACAACCTACCTATTACCATTCTTGCTAGTGTAGCCATATTAGTAGCAAGTATTAATATAGTTGGAGGTTTTGTTGTAACTCACCGTATGTTGAAAATGTTCAAAAAATAAAAGAAGATGATCGAAAAGAATATTCAAATAGCAGCTTACGTATTCGCTAGTATTTTATTTATATTGAGTTTGGGAGGATTGTCCTCTCAGCAGTCGGCCAAGCGTGGAGTATATTATGGAATCATTGGGATGATCATTGCTATCCTGGCCACAGTTTTAGGCGAAGAGGTAAAAGGAGGATATATTTATATTGTTGCAGCCATTGGAGTTGCATCCGTTATAGGAATCATTCTGGCTCGCAAAGTGGAAATGACTTCTATGCCCCAGTTGGTGGCCATTCTACATAGCTTTGTTGGATTAGCAGCAGTTCTGGTAGGGTTTGGTTCCTATCTGGATCAGCATGAATCCTTACCAGGTGATCCGGAAGGTCCAGTTAAACATATCATTCATCTGGTGGAAGTTTATCTCGGTGTATTTATTGGTGCCATTACTTTCACTGGTTCTATCGTTGCGTGGGGAAAATTGGAAGGAAAAATCAGGAGCAAACCATTGTTGTATCCTGGTCGCCATGTTGTAAATATTTTGTTGGTAATAGCATGTATTGTTATGGGAGTTTTGTTCACCATGCAAGACGGAACCAATGGTATGCTTTACCTTTATATCATGACGGGTATTGCCTGTTTCATAGGTATCATGCTGGTAATGGCCATTGGAGGTGCCGATATGCCCGTGGTGGTTTCTATGTTGAATTCATATTCAGGATGGGCAGCTGCGGCGGCAGGATTTATGTTGGGTAATGATTTGTTGATTGTAACAGGTGCATTGGTTGGAAGCTCGGGAGCTATCCTTTCCATCATCATGTGTAAGGCAATGAATCGTTCTTTCTTCTCTGTAATTCTAGGGGGGTTTGGTGAAGGTTCTTCAGCTGGGTCTGCAACTGAAATGGAAGGAGAAGTTACCTCCATCAATCATGAGGAAGTGGCAGATCTATTGAAAGAGGCAAAATCAATTGTGATCGTTCCAGGTTATGGAATGGCAGTTGCCAAGGCGCAATATCCAATTTATGATATGGTACAAACCCTTCGCAAGTCAGGAAAAAATGTTCGTTTTGCCATACATCCAGTAGCGGGCCGTTTGCCAGGACATATGAATGTATTGTTGGCCGAAGCAAATGTACCCTATGATATTGTATTGGAAATGGATGAGATCAATGAAGACATGCCTGATACAAATGTGGTCATGGTGATTGGTGCAAATGATGTGGTGAATCCTGGCGCTCAGGATGATCCATCAAGCCCTATTTATGGAATGCCGGTTATTGAAGCATGGAAAGCTGAAGAAGTGATCGTTATGAAACGCTCTATGTCTGCGGGTTATGCAGGGGTAGAAAATCCATTGTTCTATAAATCAAATACAGATATGTTGTATGGTGATGCCAAGGACAGTGTAGAAAAAATTCTGAATTACCTAAAAAACTAAAAATTTGGAATTTCAAATTTTTAGTTCCAAATTTATACGGAGCTTTATCCTCCATTATTATTTTACTAAGATTGGACAAGCAGTCTTAAGTATAAAGACTAAAATCCAATAAGCCATGGCAAGACCTCCGGTAAAACCTATAGAATTTAGAAATGGATTTTATATTGAAGTATGCAATAAGGGATCCAAAACAGGTGTTAAGATCGTAAGAGACACCAAAGAGGAAATGATGCTAGCCATCAAGGAATACGAAAAAACCAAAAACATCATCATTCTGGGAGAATTCAAGAATGGTAAATGGTTAAGCGATTCTAAGAAGTATAATTAATAGCTATATCCCAGGGATACCTTGACTAGATTATAAGCTCATCCCGTCTTCTGCAGTAATGCCTTCGCCTCACCTTGTATTTGTAAATATACAAGGAGTTTATTCTCATGCCACTCTTGTATATCAACAAATACAAAGGCTCGGCTTCAGGCAGCTACTGCTGCCAGCCGGGGCTAAGACTATTGCACCTTTACCTTAAAGCGATCTATTTCCTGCTGTCCGCCGCCAGGAGAATCGATATAAGCCCTAAACGCCAGGATGAATTCAGTAGGAACCTTTCCGTTACACATTTTTTTTATCCTGCTTAACGAGAATTTTTTATCTTTTTCTATTACCCTCAAATGAGCACCAGGGCACCAAATTGGATTCCTGGGGGATATTTGCCCGGAGTCACCATACAGTATATCAATATAAGCAAATGAACCACCGGCGCCGAGCAATTCGGTATAGTTAAAATTATCCCTGATATCGGTAAAAGCAGGGTCGGGCAAAACAAAGTGATAGCCTGTTATATCCACCACAAATGAATCAATATCCGGTATCGTATAAGAAGCAACTTCTTTTCCCGGATTTTTAGTGATAGAATGTTCATCCTTTAATACTATACAGATGGATGAAGGCAGATCTGCATTCCCAACAGCATCATTGCCGGCAACAGAATCCTTATTCGCACTGGTATCATGAGTATCGGCTTTTTTTGTGCCACAACTCAGTAGTATTGTTAGAAAAAGAAAGAAAACAATATTTTTCATATACCACAATTTATTTCAAACATAGTATTTTTAATCATCAATTGGTACACTAAAACGAAGACCATGAAAAAAAATATTTTTTTTATTATGCTGGTTATGATACTTGGTTGCGGTAAAAAATCGCAGGAGGTTTACATTCAAGCAAATTATTCCTCAAAAGATTCGTTCACCACCTCACTCGAAAATAACAATAATAAGGAATACACTATTTATGAGGGTGTTTTGCCTTGCAAAGATTGCGAAGGAATAAAAACCACACTTCAAATAGCTAAAGATTACCAAACTTTCAAATTAAGCGAAGCACCCATATCCAAAGAAAAGATGCCCAATGCCGATCTAAGCATTCATTTTACCGAAGGCAAGCTAAATACCGAACGTGGTTATGAAAGGGATCCTGATGCTACCGTATATATTTTGAATTGGGAGAAATCGGAAGACCAACAACGCCTTTTTGTTCGGCAAACTGGCAAAGACAATGAGTTATTCGAAATTGGTCAGAATAGAAAAAGATTGACGCCAAAAGAAAACTGGGTATTAAAAAAGAAAGAATAAAGTTTTAGGTTAATTAACAAGATCCTGTTTCTTTTTTGGGAACTTGTACTTTATCTTTGAATACCACCATATATGACCTTATGAAGGATTTTCAACTATCCATTCCAAAACCATGCCCGGCCAACTGGGACCAAATGAGCCCGGCAGGCAACGGTAAATATTGTGGTTCCTGCGAAAAAATAGTGGTGGATTTTACAGAGATGACGGATGCAGACATCAAAAATTATTTTCAGCAGCATATAGGTCAAAAAACTTGCGGACATTACAAGGCCCATCAGGTAAGTATTCAACATAACCAGGTACAACGTTTTCTGCTGGATCTGGCGCAACAGGTGGAAGGAAAAATGTATGGAAGACCCATCAGAATTTCTCTTCTGTTTTTATTAGGTGCTGTAATGTTTCTGGCTGGGTGCAAACCTACCCTAACAGGCAAGCCAAAAATAGTGGAGGGTAGTTCATTTAATTCGCCTTTGCACGAAGAATATCTTACAGGAGACACTAGCTATGTTCCCAGCAATACTCAGCCGGTGGAAGTCTTAACATAGAGAAATATTGTAAGGAGCAATAGGTGGTAAGGTATTTTTGAACTATTTTATTACTTTGTGATCTCTAAGATCAACCAAAGAGGTAATGAATAAGGAAACATCCTCCAAAAAAACAAATTCCAAAGCCGAAAACGCCATCAGCTACTTAAACCTGGTAGTGATCTTTTTATCGGTATATGTCCTGGCAGCCTTAATAGCGGATACCTTCTTTAAATTACCTCCAGAAATTTCAAAGCTCCTCAACCATATCGACAATATTATCTGTGTCTTTTTCCTGATTGAGTTCTTCGTTCGATTTTTCAAAGCAGAGAACAAACTCAAATTCATGAAATGGGGATGGATAGATCTGCTGGCCAGCATTCCAACTTTCGATTTTTTACGGTATGGTCGCGCCTTAAGGCTCATCCGGTTACTCCGGTTATTACGTGCATTTCGCTCCATCAAGCATTTAATGACCCATGTATTTGCTGATCGAATGAAGGGCACCTTTACCTCTATTTCCCTCGTGGCCATTACCATGGTTATTTTCTCTTCAATTGCCATTCTACAGTTTGAAACAGTCCCTGAAAGTAAGATCAAAACAGGTGAAGAGGCCATTTGGTGGTCGTTTACAACCATCACTACAGTAGGTTATGGTGATTATTATCCGGTAACTACCGAAGGGCGAATTGTTGCCATTTGCTTAATGTGTACAGGAGTGGGGCTTTTTGGCGTGCTCTCCGCCACCTTAGCTTCCTGGTTCGTTGCTGGAAGAAATAAAGAAATGAAGGAAGAGATCATGGAAGAAATGGAAGATGAAATTGAAAAAGAAGTAGAGGAAGAAATGGAAGAAAGAGAAGAAGAAATGAAAGATGAGATCAAGGAAGAGTTAAAAAAAGAGATGAGGGATCAAAAAATGAAGGATGATAATCCTGGTGCGTAACCATGATTAGAACATCATAAGGGCGCAATATTACGTCCGAATAAATTCCTCAAAATTACTGCACTTTATAAATATATACCTTCTTCCCTATTCCAACGATCAAATGATTTTTATCCGTTGGAACTACTTTCGGATGTTCGGTTCCCGGTAATTCAATGTCCAGGGTTTGTACTTTATGCGGAGCATGAAAAATAAGGATCCTATCCGCATCTACATTTTTTCCATTGGTGGAGTAAATACTCATAATAAAAGATATCCAGGTATGTTCGGGGTTCACATTGAGGCCAAAAGGGATAAATGAGTTTTCTTCCTTCTTCAATCCTTTATGCACAATAAAATCCTCATAATGTTTTTGCAGGTCCACCGTCTGATCTGTAATACCCTTAAATTCATCAATAAACAGAAGTTTATAGGAAGGGTTCGTAAAATTCCCACCTCCGTAAGTGATCAAATGATCTTTAAATTCCATAAATCCATAATAATGGTCGGCCAGAACATCGTCCCATAAAATTTTGCCTGAATGGTCAAATTTCATGACATGGGTTTTAGGAGTATCGGTTTGTTCCAGTGTAAAAATAATCCCATCGTTTTTCAAAAAATCGCTTACCGTAGACTGGGTACTTGGTTTAAAGGCTAGATGAAACGATTCGTCATTCAATAATTTACCGGTATGGTCATATAAATGTGTGGTCAATGTTTTATCAAAAATATATTCTTTCAAAAACAAAACGCTATCCACCCCAAAACAATGGATATTATAAACAGAAAGCTCTTCATTTACGGAGAAAACCTTTTCAAGATCCGGATTATAAAAATCAACGGTCGCCTGGCGAGGCTTTGATACGGTGTTGGGTTGATAAGCAAAGTAAAAAAGATGGTCATCCGTCATTTCTATGTCCAGGTAATAATGAGCCCCATTGTTCACCCTGGGAAACTTAATTTCTTTCATTATCTTATAAGTAGTCGAGGTCTCTTCATATTTGCGAAGGGTGATCTCGTTCTCCGAATAACTGGTAGTATATAAATGGTAATGGTCGGCAAACAACAAATTTTCGTTCAATCCGATCTCGAATTTTATGCCATCGTTCACCACCACATAAATGTCATCCGTTTTTTTACACAAGAAAAGGGGGCTATCACCACATTTTGGAAAATGAACGATCCTTGAAACCGGATAATCCAGGTCGATGGTTTTTAAAAGCGTTATCTGACCATAAGATGTAAAGCATAGCAATAGGGAAAAAACAAAGACTATTTTTTTCATGTATGAAGATGTAAACTCAGTCTAAAGATACGATTATTTAAGATTTTTTAGAAAAAATTTATAACTGCATAAAATCGGCTGGAAAGGCACGTCCCTATTCAGTTTTAAACGCGATCCAAGGAGTCTTTTTTGATGATTTTTATTGTGTTAAAACCTCATCGTTTAACAAAATTAAAGATATTATCAACTTCTATAACAATTTCACATTCATAAACCTAGTACATTTACAATAACCTATGCAGCAGGAATCTGGCATACAACGAAAAAGCATAGCACAAGCACTTTTAGTGGGGTTTGTGTTCACTTTGGCCCCCTGGCTGGTGTATGGTTATGAACGTATCAACCTGATCAGTCTTTCCGATTATGGTTTACTTCCCAGGAGTTTTTTACAGTTCTATGGAATTCTTAGCATGCCTTTTTTACATGGAGGTATAGAGCATTTGGTAAGCAATACAGCTCCTTTGTTTATCTTAACTACGTTTCTTTATTATTTCTACAAGAGGTTTTTTGGATGGGTCTACCTCAGTATATACCTATTAACAGGTTTCTGGACCTGGATGATCGGTCGTCCCGATATACATATCGGCGCTTCAGGGGTAGTTTATGGGCTTACAGCCTTCATTTTTTTTAGCGGAGCTTGGAGTAAGAATTATCGTTTGGCCGCCATTTCTCTTTTGATCGTTTTTTTATACGGAAGTATTATCTGGGGAATATTCCCCATGCAACCAACTGTATCGTGGGAAGGCCATTTAAGTGGTTTCGTTGCAGGATTGGTAATGAGTGTTTATTTTAGAAAAGATCTTCCCAAACGCAAAAAATACGATTGGGAAATGGCCGAGGATGACACTGAATATGTGAAGGTGCCCGTAGAAGAAATGGAAAACGGCGTTATAGTAACCCGTTATATTTATGTTCCAAAAAATAAAGTAATTAACCTCGATGAATATGAAACAGACCGATTGGACAGAGATCAATAACCAGCTAGTTAAAGAATTTACTTTTAAAGACTTTACCCAAGCCTGGGGGTTTATGACCAAAGTAGCATTTGTAGCAGAAAAAATGAACCACCATCCCGAATGGACCAACTGCTGGAATAAAGTAACTATCCGATTATCAACCCATGATGCAGGAAATATAATTACTGAAAAAGATAGAAACTTAGCCCAGGCAATCGAAAACCTGATCTAGTTATTCAATATGACTGATGAGGTGGAAGAAACTAGCTTGATCCCCTCCCTGGAATTCAACCACAAAATAGTACACCCCATCTACCGCTGGATTATCGGTATCCTTATGCAATCCATCCCAACAAGGCTCCTCATATTCACTTTCCCAGATTTCAGTCCCCCAACGGTTAAATACATGCAGCTTATAGCAATATTCTCCGTTCAGTCCGATAGGGCAAAACTGATCATTTAAACCAGCTGTATTAAAAGGTGTGAATACATTGGGCATATCCAAATCGAACAGGTCACCAAAATTACCTGAGTTAAAAGGTAAGGACATCGAATCGATACATGCTCCGTTATAAGCCCAAAGGGTAATGATATATGAACTCGACCAATCCAGCACCACACTATCACTTCCCGCCGGAAGGGGAAGGAAATTCAAAAAGAACTGGGTGCTGTCTGCACCGATAGAAAGATCATTCAAAGCAAGACTGACCCCATTGCATGATACATAGGATGTATAATTAAAATCAGCGTTCACAGGTAAATCTACATTTACCTGTCTGGTGATGGTATCTATACACGTTCCATCATCCAATAACAGCGTATACAAAATACTGCTGGAAGGGTTGGCGGTAGGATCAGAAATCGTATCAAAATTTAAAGCAGTGGATGGTGACCATTGGTAAGAGGCACTTGGATTATTGGGCAAACCTATTTGTACAAAATCGCCTTGACATATAGTAAGGGTTGGCAATGCATAAGCCGTATCATCATCCACAATCACCAGCGTTTTGTACATAGTATCCTGCGATACACAAGTAATAAAAGTAGTATCAATAACGATCAGTTCAATCACATAAGTGCCTGGTCCGGGATAAGTATGTACGGGGTCATGCAACAAAGAAGTATCTCCGTCACCAAAGTCCCAGTGGAAATAATTTCCACCCACGGTGGTATTGTTGAATGTAATATCATAGGTACTGCACAAGGTGTCAGGAATATTGAAATCAGCTACCACTGTTGGAAGTTCATATTGAAACTTGAACAATCCATTGTTACAGTTACTGCTATTATTGGTAGTGCTCCAAACACCGGGAGTGGTTGGAAAATCATCGTTATTTTGGCATCCGGCACATACAGATTGGTAAACCACTCCCTGCCTGCTAAAACGGCTGGTTCCTCCATCCACATGCTCATGGCTGAGGTTTCCACCAAAATAAGAACCATATAAAAGAGAACCAAAGTTGGTGCTGAAAGCCGCCAGGTAAAAATTAAATCCATCGCCATTCGTTCCTTGAAGGGCATTGGCTGTTACGGGCATTCCATTCAAAGGAGTTGATTGTAATATATTGGCTCCCCAGCCAGAGATATAAATATTTCCACACTTGTCCACCAGGAAAGCGGTAGGAGAAATGTTGATCCCAAAATTATCATTCCCGAATTTTGAAGAAAACAATAAGGTAGAAAGGGTACTATCAAATTTACAGATGAACTGTCCACTATTCGCATTGGCATAACCGGCATTTACTACAGGAAATGCTCCTGAATTAGATGTTTGCCCGTAAAGATAAACATCGCGGTATGGATCCAATTCAACACAGAAACTTTGATCATAACCATTGGTACCCATTAAGGTTGAATGCATAAGGATATTTCCTCCAGCACTTATTTTAACCAGATAAGCATCGGTTTTCCCACCTGCATAAGCAGGTTGATAAACACCTGCGGTGGTAGGAAAATTATTGGAGCTCGTCCCTCCGGTAACAAACATATTGTTGAATTCATCTACTTTAATAGCATAAGCCGCGTCCTTTCCTGTGCCCCCCAGGAAGGTCGAAAAGATCAACGTGTCCAAGGTTGGATTGAACTTAAATACTACTGCATCCTGGTTACCGGCAATAGCGGGTTGATATGCATTTAAAGTAGGGAAATCGGGAGAATAGGTAGAAGTAGCTACATAAATATTATCCAACGAATCCACATAAATTTCTCCTCTAAACTGATCACCATAATTAAACATCAAGGAATCGTATAGGGCTGTATTCGTATTGAAATTCACGCCATCATTTGCCGAACCACCAATAAAAGTGGAACCGATCAAAGCAGTACCGGCATTATTGAATTTAGTCACATAGATATCGGTCCCGATATCAAAGGTAGAGCCGTTTTGAGGAAATGACATAAAAGAACCGCCATTGAATGTAGTATCATAAGCACCCGTGGTCACTGGAAAATTATTGGAACTGGTAACACCATATACACATAGATTATCGTAGTTGTCTACGATCATACTATGGATGGTTTCAGTTCCAGAATTGGTGGTCCCACCTCCTAAATAAGTTGAATAAACCTGTGAAACTCCATCAGGAGAATATTTTGTGATCACCACATCCGTTATCCCAGCCACATTAAATCCGGCGATCGCAGTAGTTTGATAAGCCCCGGCAGTAACCGGATATCCTACCCCAAAGGCAGTTCCTCCACCATACAAGTTACCTGCATCATTAAAGGTGGCAGTCATTCCAAAGTTGTCAGCAGTGGATCCGGAATAAGTAGCAAATATAAGGGTAGGGTCAATGATCACCGGAAGACTAGGGTCCGCCAAATCGGTCATGGCAAAGCTCACCTGATTTCCCGACAATTTATATACGCATGCAATGCTTACTTTATCTCCATCAATATTCTGATAAGCAAAAGGTTTTTCTTCTGTTATTTCACCAAGACTGGTAGTAATCACCACTCCGCCATCTTTCAAAGAGATCTTATCCGCTCCTTGATAATTCAATTGAATATTTTTATAATCAGCTCCTGGATGAACAATAAAATCATATTTCATCTTACCACCGGCAGAATAATATTGAATATCAATCCCAGGCCAGATATTTTTGCAAAGCACCTGTGCCACCGGATATAATTTTCTTACCCATCTGCGGCTATCATTGCCTCTGTAGAAATTGGTATAATAGGACTGAGGCTGTGATGAGATCACCGAAGAGGGAGCTGAACTATTCACGAAATTCACTTTTACCGAGTGACCTTTGATAACAGCATCATGATCGGGAATAAGTGGAGTTCCATGCATGTCATAGATCTCATGCCAATCAACAAAATGGTAGGTGATTCCACCTTTTTCCAGGAACATAGCTCCACTGGGAATATCTGCTTTGTATAAAAAGTCACCATCCCATTGGCCCTTATTCTCAATAAAAGAAAAACGGCTTTGTGACCAAAGATTGCATAGAAATAGGAAGGAGAAAAACAGGGTGATCGTTCTTTTCATAATAACTCCTCGGATTATAGATAAATGTACTAACTAATACGTAAATAACCAACAAAAAAAGGGAATTATATTAAAAAAAGCTTGTATTTATTTTCCAGTTACTTTAAACTCCGTCCTTCTGTTAAGTGCCCTTCCTGCCTCGGTTCCATTGTCTGCAATGGGCATAGTATCCCCATAACCTTTATAGGTAAGCCTGGTGGCAGCCACTCCTTTTGATACCAAATAATCGTAAACGGATTTTGCCCTGTTTTGTGAAAGTACCTGATTGTGGCTTTTGGAACCCTGGTTATCCGTATGCCCTGAAATTTCAATTTTTAATTTGGGGTTCTTATTGAGCAGGGCAATTAATTTTTCCAATTCAGTTGTTGATTCTGGTTTAAGATCGAACATATCTGTATCGAAAAATATATTTTTTAATATGATCGTTTCTCCAACCTCAATTGATTTCAAGCCAATATCAATTAAAAAAGGCTGCCTTTTGTCCTCCACCTTCATATCAAACGCCTCTGAATGGAATAAATAACCGTCAGCGGTCACATTCAAAGCATACCTGCGATTTTCAGGTATTGAAACCAGGAAATCGCCTGTTTTTACATCCGAGAAGGAAGTGATGATCACTTTTCCTGTTTCTACATCTATCAGTTCAAAGTCGGCCTGTAACGGGATCTTTGTATTGGCATCAAAAATATGTCCTTTTAGGTAGGTGGTGTATACCGGTTGGGCTTCTTTGTACAACTCGAAAAAATAAAGATCATACTCTCCCATTCCTCCTTCAATATTCTTACTGGCAAAATAGCCCCGTGTACCATCAGCGCTGATCACCAGACTTCTTTCATCATAGGGTGTATTGATGGGATAACCTATATTCTGAGGAGTTGAAAAATGTCCAAGGTTATCCACCCTGCTAAAATAAAAATCGTACCCTCCTACCCCGTATCTTCCATTAGAAACGAAATAAAAAGTTTCATTGTCAGGGTGAATAAAGGGTGATATCTCATCACCTATGGTATTGATCTCTTTGCCCAAATTAACCGGATCGGTCCAACTTCCATCCTGGTTCAGCGTAGTTTTCCAGATATCATTTCCGCCTAATCCCCCTCCCCTGGTGCTGGTAAAATAAAGGGTCTTACCATCGCTTGAAAAAGAAGGCTGTGACTCAAAGGCAGTAGTATTTACGTTTTCCGGCAATGCTTTGGGGGTTGACCATGTTTTGCCCACTTTTTCGGAATAATAAATATCCATCGATCCTTCCCTGAAGTTGATCTTAGTGGTAGCCGCAAAGAATAAGTACCTACCATCAGGCGATAGATTGGCTGCGCCTTCGTTGCAATCTGTATTCAAAGGTCTTCCGCTGTTCTTTCTTAAACTCCATTGCCCATTTGTATTAGTCGACTCATGAAAATCCTCGATTTTTCCGCTGGCCGTAGCACAGGACTGGGTGGTCATAGGCTCCAATACTGTATAGATCAAAAAACTCCCATCCCCAACCAATGAAGGATGATATTCGCTATAAGCGCTATTGATATTTGGGCCCATGTTTTGTGGCTCAAAAGGAACCGGATGGGTTACAATGGAATCGGCTATATAATCTGCATAGGCTTTTCTTTCATAAATAAGCCGGGTCTCTTCTTTCATTTTCTTTCCCGACTTCAGGTAATCCACATACGCTTTATACGCCTTTCCAAACATGAACTGTTCATGATAAATATCTCCCAATGCTGCATAGGCCTCTCCAAATTCTTTTTTATCGATCTCAATCGCTTTCAATAAAGCTTCCTCCGCTTGGGCATATTCCTTTTTTTCTTTGTGCATTAATGCCTTTAAAAGATAAGGCTCTCCAAAATTCGGATCAGCTTTGATGGCCAGATCGCAATTCTTCATGGCACATTTATCATCAAACTCATTGTAACATTTAAAAGCAGCATCCATGTATTTGATGGCTTTCTTATTCTTAGATGAATACTGAGCAAACGACTGGGTTTGACAACTGAGTAATAAAAAAGAAAAAGACAGTAAAAAAAGGTATTTTTTCGTCATAGTATCTTAGGGTATATTCAGGTATTTATGTGTTTGCAAGCTAATGGTCCATTCAGGGTGCACTTTTACAAAATCAATGATCAAAGGCAACATTTCCTTTTCCTTGCTCCATTCAGGCTGTAAGTAAAGATGGCAACCATCCCCTGTCTTTTCAGCATGTTCTATGGCCCAATCAAAATCCGACTTATTATAAACGATGATCTTTAGCTCATTCGCATGTGGATATATGTTATTAACTGGTTTTTTAAATTTTTTAGGAGAAAGGCATACATGGTCCCAGGTACCGGTAAGTGGATATGCTCCGGATGTCTCCAGCCACACCTGATAACCCGCTGATCTCAATGTCTTTGTCAATTCCTCCATATTATACATTAAAGGCTCCCCTCCAGTGATCACCACGTTGGTAGCAGCTGTTTTTCGTATATAACCCAACATGTCCTCAATGCTGGTCATTGGATGGATGGCCGGATCCCAACTTTCCTTTACATCACACCATACACAACCCACATCACAACCCCCTAATCGTAAAAAATAGGCCGGTTTTCCGGCATGCATTCCTTCTCCCTGGATGGTATAGAAATGCTCCATTAAGGGCAAAAACCCTTCAAGTTGAACAACGTTTATTTTTTCAGGAGAAATGCTACTCATTAAGCTTTGGCGATGCTTTCGAGTACAAATTTAATCAATCCATCCACAGCAGCATGCCCATCTTTCGAAAATGTCTTGTTTATCCGGTTGGCCACTACAGCGCATACCGTACAAACGTTGTGTCCCAGAATATTTCCCAGGCCATAAAGTGCCGATGCTTCCATTTCCAAATTAGTGGCTTTCAATGCACCATACCTGAACTTGGTATAATTATCGATCAACTCGGGATTCATTAACTCATATCTTAATTGTCTTCCCTGGGGAGCATAAAAACCTGGAGCGGTAATGGTGATGCCTGTCTGGCATTTTTCCTTCATCATTTTCAGCAGGGTCTCGCTGGCTCTAAAAACATAAGGTTTGGCAAAAATATATGGATAACCTGTTTGCCAGATGAACTGGTCAATGATATCCATTTGCTCAATGCTTTTATTGTATTTATAATAATTAAGCAATCCATCTAATCCAATTACGTAAGCAGATGCAATGTACTCATCCACATCCAAAGTTGGCTGAATGGAGCCTGTAGTACCTATCCTGATCAGGTTTAACTTTCTTTTTTCAGGTTTTTCTTCCCGGGTTTGCAAGTCAATGTTGATGGCAGCATCCAATTCATTTAAAACAATATCAATATTATCGGTACCAATCCCGGTAGATAATGCAGTGATCTTCTTATTGCCCAGCATACCCGTATGGGTAATAAACTCCCGGTTCTGGGTTTTAAATTCAATGGAATCAAAATGCTTGGAAACTTCTTTCACCCGATCGGGATCACCCACTAAAATAACATAGTCACCCACATTCTCTGGTTTGAGGTCCATATGGTATACAGACCCGCGGGAAGTAATGATCAACTCAGAGTCCTTAAATGGCATGCAAGCAGGCTTTAATTCAAATATAATGGTAATAATTTATTCTGCAAGCCTACCATATGGGTTTTAATAAAGATATAATGAGGATGTTCCGCTAAGTTAAAGGAATATTAAAACAAGTTGCCCAAACCTGGCTAACTGTTGTAGCTATAACTAGTATCCTGTTTCAAAGCCGTTAGTAGAGACGTACAATTGCACGTCTCCCCATGTTGACGGAAAGCACCCAAAAACAACAAAAAGGATAATGTTGCCATTCATGCGCTGCCTATAGGCAGACAATCCCCTTAAATTACTATTTTTGCTCTATGCATGAATGGATTAGCCAGCTGGAAACATTTTTGAAAGGAACCCTGCCAGGTGCATCTGCCCATAGCAAAATGTCACCCGTAGGAAGGGGAAATACCGAAGAGCATATCCAAACCTTAATGAGTCCGGCCAGGATAAGTGCGGTGATGGTCCTGTTATTCCAGGTAGAAAATATATGGAAAACCGTTCTTATAAAAAGGCCCGATTACCAGGGAGTACATAGTGGACAGATCGGGTTTCCCGGAGGTAAATATGAGGAAGACGATAAGAGCTACCAGCATACAGCGTTGCGTGAAACAGAAGAGGAAATTGGCATTCCGGCTCAGGATATTCAACTGATAGGTGCATTGAGCAGGATCTATATTCCACCAAGTAATTTCATTGTTTACCCGTTTATCGGATGGCTTAAAGACCACCCTATATTTTCAATTGATCCAAAAGAAGTAGAAAGTCTGTTGCTTCCCGATATTGAAATTCTATTGGATGAATCCATTAAAGATGAAGGGAGTTTTATGGCTGGTGGGCAATCTGGCTGGCAGATAAAAGCTCCTTACTATAAAATTGAAGGACAAAAAGTTTGGGGGGCAACTGCCGCTATTCTTAGCGAATTCAAGGAGATCATGCATCTGATCAAAGCTTGATCAGCCAGTTCTTAAAAAACAGGAACAGGATAAATAAAACAGCCACGATCAAAATGATCTGCCAGGAATTTTTGTAATTTTTCTTGTGCATTTTTCTGTCTTTGATATACAGAACTACCAATACAATGGCAAACACAATAATAAATGCAATAGCAAAATAAATATGCCCGATCTTGATCACTTCCATGGTGCAAAAGTGGGGAATAAAGTTGGAAGTAAGAAGACCGAAATGGGAGGATACCTGTATTCTTCCGACTTCGGTCTTCCAACTTTCTTATCTTTGCCTATGCGAATCATTAGCGGAATACATAAAGGGCGGATCATACAGGCTCCTTCGCACCTGCCCGTACGCCCCACCACCGATTATGCCCGGACCGGTCTGTTCAACCTGCTGAACAGCCGGCTCAGTTTTGAAGATATTTCATGTATAGATTTATTTAGTGGAACCGGGGCCATCAGTCTGGAACTGGCCTCCAGGGGATGTAAAGACATTACTGCCATCGATAATAACCGAAATTGTATCCAATTCCTTCAACAAACTGTGAATAGCTGGAAAGTAACAGGGATCCGCATCATCAAAGAGGATGTATTTAAGTTCTTAAACACGGCCCGTATGAATGCCGACCTTATTTTCGCAGACCCACCGTATGCACTAAAAGGCCTCAAAGAAATTCCTGAGATCATCACCAAAAATAAGCTGGTAAAACCGGGAGGATTATTAATTTTGGAACACGGAGATGATCAATCTTTTAAAGATTCGCCCCATTTTGTAGAGGAAAGAAATTACGGTAATGTTAACTTTAGTATCTTTCAGTTTTAATTTGATATATGAAAAGAATAGCGGTATACCCTGGTACTTTCGACCCTGTTACCAAAGGTCATGAGGCCCTTGTGCTAAAAGCGCTTCCTTTGTTCGACGAAATTATTATTGCAATAGGTCATAACTCCAAAAAACAAACCTATTTTCCGATTGAGAAAAGAAAAGCTTGGCTAGAGACCATTTTTTCGAATTATCCACAGGTTAAAATAGACACTTTTGATGGGTTAACTGTTAACTATTGTAAAGAAAAAAATGCCCGTTTTATTCTAAGAGGTCTGAGAAACCCCACCGATTTTGAATATGAAGGAAACATTGCCCAGGCCAATAGTACACTCAATCCTGAGATTGAGACTGTATTCCTGATCAGTAATCCAGGATTATCCATTGTAAGCTCATCCATCGTACGGGAAATCCATAGACATGGAGGAGATATCAGCCAGTTTATTCCTTCCGGCATCATTATTGAATAATACTTTAGCATATAATTACGTTAAGTACAATACCCCTTAGCCACTGAACTATGCCAAAACGCGTTTTTAGCACATTCCTACTCATTTCGGGCATATTATATGCGCAGAACACGACTATTGAGGTAAAGGGCAACGCCACTATGCTGGCAAATACTCCGGTATCTCTTACCCAATTCGCCGATTATATCACTCAAAGTGAAGTAATGGTGGCCAAGGGGAATATAGATGCCGAAGGAAAATTCTCCCTGTCGGTGAAGGATGGTCCCACCGGTGAGTATATGCTCCATGTTGGAAATTCAGCCCACTCCCTTATTCTTGAACCAGGCCATATATATAACCTGGAAATTCCCGACCCCACCGGTGAGCAAGTGTATTATCCTATAGAAACCGATACTACTTTATTGTTGTATCAGATATCCAACCTGGACTATGAGGTCAATTATTTTTCCATTTATAATTATGAAGATTTTAGCAATGGCAGGATCAAAAACAAGCTCAAAAAGTTTATTGATAGCATGGATGTAAAATACAAATCCATTACAAACCCTTATTTTACCCAGTACAAAGAGTATAAAATGGCTGTCCTGATGTCAACGGCACATTATAAAAGCAGGAATACCATGTATCAAACATTTTTAAAAAATAAACCCATTTTGTACAACCATCCCCAGTATATGGCATTTTTTAATAGCTTTTATACCGGAGTGATGAATGGCCTCTATAAATCAGGAAGGTATCCAGGATTGAAAAATGCATTTCTCGATGGTACTTCTATTGATTCCGTATTAACCGCTATCCAAAAAGAAGAAACGGGTGGAGATAAAGATCTAACGGAACTGGTTTGTATGAAAGGTTTATTTGAGATTTATTATAATCCTGAGTTCAATAAAACAAATGTAGAGAAACTGGCCATTGAGTTAAAAGAGAAAACAGTTAACCAGCAAATAAAAGACATTGTTTCCTACTTTCTGATGATCACAGGAAGACTTAAACCAGGTAATCCTGCAGCTAATTTTGAAGGAAAAGACACTGAAGGCAATGTTCATCAGTTATCCGAATACCAGGGAAAGTATATCTACCTCACTTTTTTCTCAACGGATGATGCTGCCAGTATTAGAGAAGTAACTGCCATTAAAAGCCTATATGATGATTACCGGAAAGAAGTCACCTTTATCAGTGTTTGTTCTAGCTGCACCTATTCTTCCTTACAAGCGTTTATTGCAGAAAATAAGCTAAAATGGACCTTCCTGATCATAGACCCTGCTGCTGAAAGCGCTTATGAGGTGATTACCTATCCAACTGCCTTTTTGATCGATAAAGAGGGTAAATTTGCTTATTCCCCTTATTACCTCCCTTCGGCTGGGGCAAGCAAAAGGCTCTTTGTTTACCTGAAGGAACAAAGGCTGAAAAACCGATAAACCCATAATTTTGTAAGTAAAACCGGCTTCTTTTTTTCGTATCTTTATTCTGTATTAATACAAATGCTATGAAGAGGTCATTGCTCCTTGCACTATTTCTCTTTTCCCTGTTGAAGGCATATTCAATTTCAGGAGGTTACGATTATTTTATTTTTTATACCCCCGAAGGTAAGCCTTACCTTGAAGTTTATTATTGGGTGGAAGGAAGATCCATTGAATACAAAAAAGTATCCGATTCAAAAAAGCAAGGAGAATTGGAAATTACGCTGATCATTAGCGACAAAGATACCAGCAAGGTATTTTCTTTTGAAAAAATAAAACTGCAGACCTTAGAGTTCGATATAAATGATTCGTTGATGGGTGATGTGTATAACGTAAAACGTATCATGATCCCTGCAGGTATTAGTTATATGGAGCTTTCCATTAAAGACCTACATTCCACGAAGGAAAGTAGCTTTAACACAAAGGATACCATCAACTCCGCTAACATTACTACATCAAACCTTTTTGTTTCAAATATCCAATTGGTCGATTTTGTCATCCCCACTGAAACTGAAAATCGTTTCAGCAAGGGAGGTTTTGACATACTTCCTTATCACGGAAATTATTATTCATCCGACCATGAAAAGATCCTGTTTTATACCGAGATCATCAATGCATCCAAAGACCTGGGTAAAGGGGGGAAATATTTAATGAATTGCTATCTGGAAAATGCGGTCACCGGTTTGCAACTGGAAAATTTCTTTATTAGAAAAAGAATGAAGGCCGAAGATTATTCAGTGGTATTATCAGAATTTCCTATTGCTAACCTGGGAGCCGGATCCTATAATTTTGTGGTGGAAATAAGGGACAGCCTTAACCAATTCAGGGCAAAAGCCTCCGTTACCGTAGAACGTGAAAGTCATATATCAGCTTTAACAGAAGATTCCTACCGGACCATTAGCACAGAAAATACCTGGGCCGATGGACTCAAACAGGATTCTTTGGAAGAATATTTACATTCTTTGCGTCCTATATGCGAAGGGAACGAATACCAATATGTAAAAAACATTATGAAGGAAAATGATCCTGCTACCATGCGCAAATTTATTTATGCCTTCTGGACGAGCAGGTATCCTGACGGACCGGGAAATCCTTACCGTTCGCTGAGTGAGTTCAAGACCTATAATAACCTAGTTTATTATGTAAATGAAGCCTTTGGAACTACCCTTTCTCAGGGATACCTTACCGAACGCGGAAGGGTATATCTAAAATATGGGGCCCCTAATTCCATTTCCCAGCGTCATATCGACCCAAGCGCCTTTCCTTATGAGATTTGGAGCTATTACAAGCTTAACTCTCAAACCAGGGTTCGATTCATTTTCTGGTGTGATGATCTTTCTACAAACGATTTCAGACTGTTACATTCAGACTTGAGGGGTGAGATCCAGAACCGGCAATGGGAAAAGATGTTATATTCTAGAAACAACACCTGGAAGGGAGATGAGAATGAAATGAATCCCAATTTTGGCAGCTGGTCCAGGGATTATTACAACAACCCCCGGTAATTTTTTTAGCCATCCCTATAAAATTCTGATACTTTTGTCGTTCATGATTATCTAAGTGGCAAAGGTTGCAGTCGTTATACTCAATTGGAATGGAGAAAAACTCTTATCACAGTTTTTACCCGCAATTTTAGAACATAGTCCCGCCTATGCCGATATATATGTGGCCGATAATGCTTCTACAGATAATAGTATATCCATTGTTCAACAACAATTTCCTACCGTAAAGATCATTGCTCTCAAAAAAAACTGGGGCTTTGCTGCCGGATATAACCGTGCCCTAGAACAGATCGAGGCAGAGTACTATGTTTTACTCAATTCGGATGTAGAAGTAACCGCAGGTTGGATGGAACCTATCATAGACCTGCTGGATAAGGATAAAGGGATTGCCGCCTGTCAACCAAAGATCAGGTCCTATAAACAAAAGGACGAATTCGAGTATGCCGGTGCCGCAGGAGGATTTATTGACAAATGGTGCTATCCCTTCTGTCGCGGAAGGATATTCCATATTTTCGAAAAAGATGAAGGTCAATACGATCAGGTAACGGAGATCTTCTGGGCCAGTGGAGCTTCATTGTTTATCCGTTCCGAAGTATATCATGAAGTAGATGGGTTGGATGAAGACTTCTTTGCCCATATGGAAGAAATTGATCTATGTTGGAGAATAAAGAATCTGGGACATAAAGTATTCTTTCATCCTGGGTCATTGGTATATCATGTAGGCGGCGGAACATTATTAATGGGCTCACCAAAAAAAACATTTTTGAATTTCAGGAATAACCTGATGTTAATGACCAAAAATTTACCCAAGAGGTCTTTTTTCCCTTTATTGTTTTTACGAATGATTCTGGATGGAATTGCTGCCATTTCCTTCTTGCCTCATAAAAATGGACTGAAAAATTTTTGGGCAGTATTTGTGGCCCATTTGAGCTATTATTACTACTTCTTCAGGATAATGAGGAAAAGAAAGAATGTGCCAAATAAAAAAGTGGGACGTATCTATAAAAAATCAGTGGTGTTTGACTTCTTTTTAAGAAAGAAAAGAAAGTTCAGTGACCTGGAAGGAGATTTTACCACTTCATGAACTTTTGCAACCCATTGTTGTAAATGATGAAAGTACATTCTAGAAAAAATATACATGAAAACCTCCAAGCCAATAGCGCTGATCATAACCATCTTATTCGTTGGTCTCAGCTTTCTACTGGTCATGTATGTTTTCGAATCCCCTATAAGGCCAGAAAAACACCACGATAAGAAGTATGCCGCCATTACGATCCGGGATAATGTGAGCTCTTTTGAAAAATTTGGGACCAGGTTGTTTACCATACCTTATTTGAATAAACATTATAATCAGGTGGTTTACCATACCGAAGGTTATAAAGAAGAAAAAAGAGAAAATTTTATATCTGATCTAACCACCCTGCTCAACCAATATGATAGCGTGGATATATTCCTGCTAGCCCATGGTAATTATTACTATGTATGGCTGCAGGAGATCAGCCATGATTTACGCAAGAAGATCCGCCTTGTGTATAATACAGCTTGTTCAGGATCAATGCAAGAGGAGGAATGGAAACGCCTGGGTGTAAATAAATATGTGGCACATAAAAGTCAGGTAAGTGCATCTCCTTTGTTCTACTTTTATTTTTTACGTCGCTATTGTAATGGTTATCCATTGGAAAAGGCGGTGAATGAATCCAACCAACAAATGCATACCAGGTTGTGCAGACTAAAAATGATCACCCTAGGTTATGCTATCATGGATCCGGTGGTTGAGAGAGAATCAGAAGGAAAGATTTTATTTAAGCAATAAGGATGAAAATAAAGGCGTTTATTTGGAAGCATGGTTATCTACTTCTGAGTTGGTTGATCCTCTCGAGTATGGTAGCTGTATTATGGCTCCTCAGTACCATGTCCTATACCTCTTATGCTATTATTCGGGAAACTAACATTGTACCTTATTCCATAGGCATCCTGTTGGTATGTGGTATATCTGCACTTCTTTTTTCTGCCTTGTCGTCCTATCGAACACTTAGGCGTACCAAATTGGTCTATGGATTGATCCAATTAATTTTTCTCCACTTTCCATGCATGTTTGCTTCGGCGATTTGCATGTATGGTGCATTCATCTTCCTCACGTGGGTATAGATGAATTGTATTATTTTGGATATATTTATCTAAAATAATACGGATGTTCCGACTCATCTTAATCATAGCGCTGGTACTGTTCATCACCTATCTTTTCCTTCTTCCCACTATTAAACGCGGAAAGACCGAGGCTCTATTTATCATCCCGGATGGTGAAAATATCTTCCTACTGGTGTTGATGAATATCGAAACCTTTATCATGAGTAAACGCGGGGCTATCATCATCAGCCGTTATCGTCTAAAAAAAATGAACCTGCAAACCCAGGAAGTTAGTTTCAATATTCCGTACAAGCGTATCACCGCCGGATTGCTTCAAAGTTATGCAAACGTTCTGGGTTGCTCAAGTAAGTATATATATCTTACTTCCTTAAAAAAGGACCTTACCATTTTTGATATTCAACTTGGAAAACGGGTAGCCACTAAAGGATCCCTTGAATCTGCTGCAGGTGTCGAGATCTCTGATCAGGATTGGAAATTTGATCCCGCTAGCGGAGCTTTGCTGGTGGTGGATATGAAGGGAAATCACCTGGCCATTCAAGGTACCATTATATCAGCTACAAGCATCCCTTCAACAAACCTGTCGCAGGTTTTTGATGTTTTGAGCGCTCCAAAATTTGAAGAATACAGTCCCATATTTGAGATCAAGTGGAGACTCAATGATCAGGATCCATTGGGCCCCTGCATAAAAATGGTGGAAGTGCCCGGTAGTAAACGTTCTTATCTGTTTGTAGGAGATTTTTTTACCCAACCAACGGAAAATAGCCACGTAGGGAAAGATTCATTCCTGAAACCCAGATTTATAAAACTGGATGAAGAAATGCTCATCTGCCACCAGGCTACCATGGATGATACGACGGATGAAATCTTTATTTCGAAGGTAAGTTTTGATAGCAAGGAAATATGGAAACTCAACAAACAACAATTGGTCTCGAAGAAACTGTTCCATCAACCTCTTCAGTTTTATATTACGCAGGAAAAGGACCGGTTGTTCTTTACCTGGACCAAGTTGCATGCAACCGCTTTTAGTTTGGCTGTTGTATCAGCGAGTACAGGAGAAATTCTCGTGCCACCTACCTATTTCAAAAACAAAAAAATAAGTAAGCAGGTCAAGCAATAAGACCAGATTCATCACATCCGAGACAGGTAAAGTGTTGTTTTAATATTTCGTCCCTTTAGGGACGAAATATCCTCATCAAATTCCAACTACCCCAACGTAGCTTCCAGCGAAATGCTCGTATTCAGTAATTTCGAAACCGGACAGTTGTCTTTTGCATTGGCAGCACACTCATCGAATTTATCTTTGCTGATACCAGGTATCGATGCTTTCAATATTAAATGCGACTTGGTAATGGCTCCATTGGCCAAGGTAATTTCGCATTTGGTTTCCAATTTATCTGCTGTAAAACCGGCTTCGCCTAATATAAAAGAAAGCTTCATGGTAAAGCAGCCTGCATGCGCTGCAGCTATGAGTTCTTCCGGATTGGTGCCTGCACCTTCTTCGAAACGGGATGAAAATGAATATTGGGTATTATTTAATACTCCACTTTGGGTAGTGAGGTTTCCTTTACCTTCTTTGCCGGATCCTTGCCAAACGGCGATTGCATGTCGTGCCATAATGTTTTATTTAATTGAGGGATAAATATATAAAATCCGGGAATGATCACATCCTTCTGCCCGTTAAATTACCCTCATCTTATTATGATTGATAAAAAGCCGCATGGCGCCAGGGATTGCAGCAAGTACCCCACAGCCAACTGGAAGGAGGCGAGGAGTACTGCGGAAAGCCCACCCGGGCGCCCAAAAAAAGCTAACCCACCAAATGCCTCACAGCAAACAGATAAGAATTCTTACCGAAGCCGGCAATTACGCCCTTGGCTCCGGCCGCCATCATGGAAGTATGTCGATAATCTTCGCGGGCATATACATTGGAAATATGTACCTCTATATAAGGTTTGGCCACGGCCCTTAGTGCATCGGCAATAGCCACGGAGGTATGGGTATAGCCCCCGGCATTGATCACCATGGCATCACCTTTAAACGCCTGGATGGCATTGATCAACTCTCCTTCCACATTTGATTGGTAAAACTCAAATTCCTCTTGCGGGAATGTATTTATCAATTCCTGCTCCAACTCGGCCAACGTGAAATTTCCGTAAATATCGTTCTCCCTCTTTCCCAATAAATTTAAATTCGGACCGTTGATAACTAAAATCTTCATGCCGGTTAATTTTTTGCCAAAGTTATACTTTTACTCTAAATAATACAGCATTGAATTTTACCCATTACCATAATGGTTTTAAAGCTTACCTGCAATTGGAGAAATCTTTATCTGCCAACTCCATTCATGCTTACCTGGAAGATATTACCAAATTGTTCCATTTCCTGGAAGAAAATTCAAAAGATCCACTCAGAGCCGACTTAGATGATCTTTCCTCTTTTGTGCATTATTTATACGACCTTGGATTAGCAGCCTCTTCGCAAGCCCGGATCATTTCAGGCATACGGGCCTTTTATAAGTACTTAAAACTGGAAAATGAGATCAAAGATGATCCCTCCTCCCTACTCGAATTACCCAAGCTGGCCCGTAAACTTCCCGAAGTTTTATCCATTGAAGAGATCAATCAGTTGATCGATCAAATTGATGCCAGCAAACCTGAAGGTCAACGTAACAAGGCTATACTCGAAACTTTATATTCATGCGGACTGCGCGTAAGCGAACTCACCGAACTGAAAATATCTAACCTTTTTCTGCAAGACCAGTTTATTAAAGTAATTGGGAAAGGTAATAAAGAGAGGCTAGTTCCTATTGGTTCTGTAGCGGTTAAACAGTTGCAGCTATATATGAACCATATAAGGATCCATGTATCCATAAAAAAGGGATTTGAGGATATTGTATTTCTGAATAAGTTCGGGAAAACCTTGTCACGCCAAATGGTATTCCTGATCATCAAAGAACTGGCTAGCAAAGCCGGGATCAAAAAACCCATTAGTCCGCATACCTTCCGCCATTCTTTTGCTACACATTTGATTGATGGAGGGGCTGACCTCCGGGCCATACAGGAAATGCTGGGTCATGCCTCCATTACCACCACCGAAATTTATACCCATCTGGATCGAGGCTATTTAAGAGATATTATGATTCAATATCACCCCAGAAGCTAAAATAATCCACGACCCCTTTCGTTTTTTTCTCAGTTTAAAATCCAAGTTTAAGATATGAAGAGAATCATGATCGTGGCTATTGTATTGCATAGTTTCTATGCACTTCTTGCCCAAAAAACAACCGTTTATAGGTTAGATACTTTCAAGGTCGGTCATTTAATGGATACGGCTTTACAAAAGAATCATATCTATACCGAATTCAGTTTGGATCTCCTTCGAAAAAAATTTTTCGTCCAACCGATGTCGGGTATAGATGATGGAAGAGATTTAAGCATGATGCTTGTGCCCAGTTTCAAGGTAGGTTTTTTCCCTGTGAAGCGATTATTGATCGGTTGGGATTTTACACCTCAAATAGCTATTTCCAATCTTGGTGTAGAAGGTTTCCGTTGGTCAACAGGTCCATTTATTAAGTATTATTTCCCCTTTTATCGAATAAATAAACATAAAGAATTAAAATCCCCTTTTGCGCTCTACGTTTTCTTTAATTATAACTTCGGGCAATATAATCCCATTGTGCTCGACAGATCTTTTGATACAAGATTTACAACCGGTTTTGCCATTGGTATTGGCTTTCAATTTAAGCTCAGCAAGAATTTATGCCTGATCGTTGAGTTTGGACCCCGGTATGATTTTTTCGCCGATGAATTTGAATCTGCTAGATTCACTCAATTGTTTAAGATAGGCTTGAATTACAGCTTTCCATCTAAACTGGACAAGGCTCAAAGGAAGTATAAAAGAATACATAGGTAGGACTTCTGCGGTGAGTTTTCCACTATATTTTTTCCAATAAGCAATAAACAATGGGCAATTAGCAAATAGGCATACGCCTTAAAACGTTGCCTATTGCTAATTGCAGGTTGTCAATTGGAAAAGGGTACAACTCCTACCTGGGTACAATTCTGATTATAATTGACAATTTCTTACCTTTACCCTGTGCAATCCGAATTCATTAACAAGACGAGGGTATATGTAGAAAAACTTTTCAGCGAAAAGCTGCCGAAAGATCTATATTTTCATGACCTGGGTCATACAAAAGAAATCGTGGATGCGGCGGTAGAGATCGGAAAAGGTGAAGGGCTTTCGAATAATGAATTAGAAATTGTTGTACTGGCCGCCTGGCTGCATGACATTGGTTATACAGAACAATATATTGGTCATGAAGAAGAAAGCCAGGCCATGGCTGAAGAGTTTCTTAAGTCCATAGATTATCCTGAAGAGAAAATATCCATCATTAAGAACTGTATCATTGCTACCAAATACAGGCATAGTTTGGGGAATATCCTGGAGGCTATTGTGATTGATGCCGATAGGGTTTCGATGGGCCGTCCGAATTTTGATAAAAGAGGAGACTTGTTAAGAAAAGAATGGGCCGTTTACCTCAATAAAGAATATTCGGATAAAGAATGGAGTGATATTCAGTTGCAATATCTTTCTGAATCGAGTTTCAACACCAAGTATGCAAAAGAAAACCTCGAACCACAAAAACTCGTCAACTATAAATTACAAAAAGAAAATAGTTTACGATTGCAACAGGAAGAATTGGCCTCTTTTACAGTACAATCAAAATCTTATCTTAAAAGGGTAAGAGATCTTATCCGGTTGATGTCATTATCGATGATCCTAGGACTATTTATTGGGATTTCTTTAAGTATCAATGTATGGGGAGTTGTTAGCTATTCATTGATCATCGGGGCCATTTCCGGTTTTATCATTGGATTGTTCCTTCAATTCGGCAACGATTTCTTCGAGTATAAGGTGTTGCGAAAGTACAGTTTCCCCACCGCCTTGCTTATAGGGACATTTATCCTCATCATTCTATTCAAACTATCGGAGTATATAGCAGTTGGTGCTTATAATTTATTCTTTACAGATCTACCGGTGAATAAGATATTTGAAAGTGAAGTTTTTCAAGATGTTTTTAGATGGCATACATTTTTAAATATGCTATGGACCAGTTTCATGATCAGCATTATTATGAATTTTGTAAAACTCACCAGCCGTATCATTGGTCCACGATTGATGTACAATTATATTTTCGGTAAATATCATAAGCCGGTGAAGGAAGAAAGAATATTCATGTTCATTGATATCAATTCATCCACCACCTTGGCAGAAAAGATGAGTACGGAAAAATACCATAGTTTTTTGAACAAGTTCTTTCATGACATTGCAACACCCATCAGCAGGTATGATGGTGAAATTTATCAATATGTAGGTGACGAAGTGGTAGTAACGTGGAAAATGAAAGATGGTTTGAAAAATTCGAATTGTATTAAATCATATTTCCGTATAGTAAAAGTAATGGACCGGTTAAAGGAAAGTTATATTAAGGATTACGGAATAGCTCCTGAATTTAAAGTAGGTCTTCATGGAGGAACAGTAATTACTGGAGAAGTAGGAAAGATCAAGACGGAGATCGTATTTCATGGAGATGTGATCAATACCACCGAACGGATCCTGAACCAATGTATTACCTTGAAACGTCAGATCCTGATTAGTGAGAATTTATTAAGAAGGATAGATCTTTTGCCCGAGATAAAAGCTGAATATGTTACCACGAAAACTTTCAGGGGCAAGGAAAATGAAACTTCGTTGTACACCCTTGCCGACTTAAGAAGTAAAAAATAACCCATTTGAATACAGCCTTAAATAGAACAGGTATTTTAAATTCGACTTTATTCTATCTTCTATTATTTGGAATTATTGCCAAATTTTCGCTTCAACAATCTCTTAACTATCACAAAACTTATAGGGAAACTATATGGAGAGGTGAAAACTATGCGGATGCCGGAGGTTATTATGCTCATTTGATCATGTGGTTCGACCTGGGTTATAAGAGCAAAAATTATCCCCCCAACTATCAATATGAAAGAGGCTCCGGAGTGACTACTGATCAAACATCCATTGTTAAGACCAAGTATACCTGTGGCGTGGCATATTTACAAACCCCTTTTTACCTGGCCAACCGTTTATTGGGAAACTTGTTGAACTATGAAACAGATGCCAATAGCTTAAGTAATAAAAAAATGATCGATATAGCGGCTTCATTTTATCTATGGGCCGGGGCGGTATTCTTGTTCCTTTTCATTTCCAGGTTTACAAAAAAGCTATATGCCTTTATTTCGGTAGCCTTCATTGTTTGCGGCACCAACGTGATCTATTATTCGGCATATCATACCGGCATGTCACATATATATTCATTTTTTTTAAGTGCCCTTTACCTTTATGCCGGATGGAATTTTTTACAATCGAAAAAAAATACCTGGTTTGTTCTATTGGCAATCGCAGGTTCTATCATTGTTCTCATACGGCCTACCAATATATTATTTCTTCCCCTGTTATTCTTTATCCCTGGTGGTAACAAAGATGTGTTATCCATTTTTAAACCCAAATGGATCGGTATTGCTTTGTTATGCCTAGCCGTGGTTTGGCTACCTCAAAGTATATATTGGTATCAATTGCATGGGAGTATTATATATTATTCGTATACAGGGGAAGGTTTTACCAATTGGGCCCATCCAAAACTGGCTCAGGTATTATTTTCTCCCATTAATGGACTCGTGCTTTATAATCCTATTACGCTGGTCATTCTTGGAATTACGGTTATATCTGCTCTTCAAAAGAACTGGTTTTCGGTTTATTATTTGTTCCTGTTATTGGTGATGATCTATTTAACCGCCAGTTGGCATGCTCCTACATTCGGATGTGGCTATGGCCAGAGAAATTTTGTAGAATTATTTGGTGCAGCAGCGTTGCCGCTTGCCATCAGCTTGCAGCAACTGGAACTCAAAAGAAAGTTTATTCTGTTCTCCTTACTATTGATCCTGGGTCTCAGCACAACCGCATTTAATCTGAAACTGGTAAGTAAGTATAACCATTGCTCCATGGCCACCGGGTACTGGAATTTCGACAATTTCTGGTATAACCTGAGTTTTAAGAAAGTTGTGATCAAAGATGATTTCAACCATTACTTTGATAAAACCAGGACCATTACCTCCAACAACATTACCTACCTACGTATACCCAGCACCGATGAAATTACACATTTACTATCGATCAGTTATTATAAAGTACCACCCAACGTAAGGAAGGGATTTTTTTCTATGAAGGTAAGAACCGCCAAGGCCCAACCAGGTTTTAATATGGAGTTATGGGTAACTCATCAAGATTCTATATACTTTAGTACTACCATGGTATATATAGATAAGAAAATGACCCCAGGAAAATGGAACAGGGTAACTGGAATATTTTATATCCATATTCCACCTGAAACTCCCAGGGAATGTGGGTTATTTATATACGTATACAATAAAGATCGGGAGGAAATAGAAATTGATCAGGCTCGAATTGAGATAGAATAAACATGAGCATGCCCCAAAATATCTGGCGAAAAAATTATATATACGTCATCCTATTTACGGTGTTGGCCTTAGGCATGCTTTACCAATCCTTTTATTACCATAAAAGAAATGACCATACCATCTGGAAAAAGGAAAACCATGCGGATGCTGCCGGTTACTATGCGTATTTAATGATGTGGTACGATTATGGTTATCAATCAAAAGATTTTCCGAAGGATCTGGACAGTGCATTGGGCAAAGGATTCAGACTGAACGGCCCAATAGTAAAAGATAAATATACCTGCGGGGAAGCTTACCTGTTGAGCCCATTTTATCTTACACATAAGGCCATGTCACATATTAAACATGGCAAAAACCTTCCGGATAGCATCGACGCCCGAAGGACCATTGATATAGCTGCCATATTCTATGTATGGGCAGCTGCCTTGTGCTTGTTCTTTTTCCTGATCCGGTTTTTTAAAAAACCCTATGTCTTCATTTCCATTATTATGATCGTGGCTGGAACGAATGTGTTCTTTTATGCCGTATACGCTCCGGGCATGTCGCATATATATTCTTTCTTTTTGTTCAGTGCCTATTTATTGTTGGGGCATACTTTTCTTTTAAAACGAAAACGCATTTACCTGTTCTTGGTGGCAGCAACGGGGGCTACTATTGTACTCACCAGACCCACCGATATTTTATTTTTGCCCATCCTGTTTTTTCTTACACAGAACATCCGGGAAAATTTCAGGATCCTATTTAAACCAGTGCATTTGATGATTATATTGGTAGCATCTATACTCGTTTTTACCCCTCAGATGTATTATTGGTATATCTCCTCTGGAAAGATCATTTATTATTCTTATACCAAGGAAGGTTTTTCCAATATCCTGCATCCAAAAATCCTACAGGTTCTATTTGCCCCCTACAATGGTTTGGTGCCCTATAGTCTTCTATTCATTGTTCTCGTGCCTGTTAATATTTATGCGATTATAAAAAAACAAACCTATGCCATTTATTTCTTCGTCTACCAGTTATTGGCCATTTATCTGATCGCCAGCTGGTGGGCACCCTCCTTTGGAGATGGATATGGCCAGCGGAATTATGTACAAATATTTGCTGGTTATGCTTTTATTTTAGCCTTTGCCCTGGAACAAATGATGCAACAAAAAAGAAAGGTATTGCTCATTTTATTTTCGCTCATTTCACTATCAGCCATTCTACTCAACCAAAAGATCATTTATAAATTTGATCACATGTTTGGAGGACGTACAACCTGGAATTGGAAGGAATATAGGTACTATATCAACAATAATTCCTTCACCGTAAAATTGGATTTCGAGAACCTGACCCAAGTTGAAAACGTTGAACCATTTATGAATCCCAGGAGTGGAAGCAACGTATTATCAATAAAAGACAGCGTAGACCAATATGCCATCTATGCATTTAAAAAGAAGGACATTCCCTACTATGCAAGGATCATCAAGTGCTATATATATATATATACGGAAAAAGAAGATATTAATTACGATGTATTTTTGTTCCTGGTGGAAGGTGAGTCAAAAACACAGGTGGCATATGCCGGAAAGGCACATTATCGTTTTCCAGTACATCAATGGAAAAAAAGTACTACTACACTTTATTATCAAATCCCTGATGAATATGGGCCGGAAACTACCTACGTGATCTGCTTAAAAAATTGGAAAAAGCAGAATTTTAAAATAGATGATATACAGTTGGTCTTTCGCTAGCTAGGCCAATCCTTCACGTTTCCTTACAAACCATTCGAAAGCCAGCAGGAAGAGCAAGAGGAAAAATATCCATCGGTAGTTGATCAGGTCTTTTAACTGTTTTTGCTTAAACGCTACTGAAGTAATACTTTTCCTGGACTCCAGTTCCTTCCTCAATTCATCCAGTTGTTGAGGATAATACATTTTACCATCAGTAGTTTTGCTGAGCTTCATCAACATATCATGATTGGCACTGGTGTTCAATGCTTCCAACTGTATAGGTTTAACAATGAATTTACCCGATTTGGTAAGGGTTTTTCCCTTGTATTGAACGGAAGCTGTATAGCTATATTCACCTACGGGTAATATCCCAATCCCCAATCGATACGATTTGCCGGAGGGGCTGAAATTTTTGGGTTCATCAATACCCGATATTTTGATGGTTACTTTAGGTTCATTGATCAACTCATAGCTTTCATTGTATAGTTCAGCAAATAAAACAATGGGCTCATTTTCGTAAAACTGCTGAGCACTGCTCACTCTGAAAAAACTCTTGTCTTCTTTGACCGCTACGTACTGGATCATTTTATTCATTACTTCAAAAAAGATCTCGTTGTTCTGGTGAGCCTCATAATCGTAATTCCTCCATCTATAAATGCCCTCTCCGGCAATTACACCGATCTTATGCTTATTGAGATTGGTGAAGCATATCAAGGGGAAGCTAGTAGATACATTCCCTACTTTCCTGTAAGCAAGTATTTCGGTGGTAGGAGAAACTTCAAAGCTGCTACCATAAGGTCCACTGAGCGGTGGTAATTTCCCGAAATATTTTGCAACATTATCGCTTAAACTAAAAAGGGTAAAATTGGTGTTGAGACTTCCTTGAACATCATCCAGGTTATTTTTATTACCTATGATCCTTACCCCTGCGTTGATGGCATTAAAACTTGGCACATTTGTACTGTTACCGATGGTATAGATAACCGGGATCTGCTGAGTGGTAATTTGTTGGATATAATTGGAAGCATTACTGGAACTGGTGGGTAGTTGATGCATGATCACCAGACTATAGTCCTTCAGGTTTTTATTAAATCCTGGCACAATTCCAATTTCGCTTTGATAGTTTTTGTTTTGATTGATGGCTTGGTTCCAGGCTGCTATATCAGGATGCGGAAATTCGGTGAGAATAAGAATTTTCTGCCGGCTATCAATAACATCGATAAATATATCGTAATAATTATTCAATACCGTTGCTTCTCCTTCTATTTTGCTGATGGCGATTCGATAACGCTGCGTACCCGGTGCATCTGCCGTTAGCACACATGAGCTGAAAGAACTGTATTTATTCCCGTTGATGGAAAGGCCTTTTGTAAATACGGTTGATCCATTATGGCTAACCGTTAGCGTAGTATTGGTTCCCTGGAGCTTATTGGCAACTACCGAAATATCGATGGGAAACTGATTGCCTAAAAATACTACCTTGTTATAAGCAACCTCCTTTACCAGGGCGTCTTTTTTTATCGTTGTATCCCCCAAAGCCACCGTAAATACGGGTGCTTTTAAAGAAGCCGCATCATATACGGGATTCATTCCCTGATTGTATAGTCCATCGGTCGCCAAAACAATAGCTCCCAGGTTCCTATTGAGATATCTTAATTTAAGATCATCCAATGCCGCGGAGATATTGGTTATTTTCTCAGTATAATTGAGCTTGTCTTTGGATTTCAGTCCATTCCCGAAATTATATTCTATCACCTCATATTCATCACCCAGGCCGGAAGCAAACTCATCCATTTGTTTGGGGAAAATATTCAGATAATACGCAGAATCATTGTTCAGTGGAACGGACAATGAGTTATCCCTGATCACCACAATAATGGGTTTTTCAACTTTTCTAAAAATATTTTTAATGAGAGGTGATAACAGGAAAAAACAAATAATGGTAACCGTAACGAACCGGACAATGGCCAATACCTTCGTTAAAGTAGGATTGATCCCTTGGTTCTTTTTGCTTCTATAATATAAGATAGCAGCATATCCTGCTCCTGCTGCTAAGCAGAACAATAAAAACCACCAGGGATATGATAAAACGATTGACAATTTCAGATTTACGATTTACGATTTACGATTGCTTGGATCATGGAGAACGTGTAATAGTTTAGTTTATTTCGAGGAACAAGTTTTGGATATACATAGAAGTGACGGACAATTGTCCGTCGTTACCAACATATAGAATTTATGTTTGCATTCCACCACATACGTTGATCACCTGTCCGGTAATATAAGTGCTCATATCGCTGGCCAGGAATACAACCAGGTTAGCCACATCCTGGGGACTTCCGGCTCTTTTTAAGGGTATATTTTCAAGCCAGAGTTTTTTCTGTTCTTCTGTTAATCCATGGGTCATCTCAGTTTCTATAAAACCTGGGGCCACCGAATTACAGCGAATACCGCGGGAACCCAATTCTTTGGCAATTGATTTCGTAAGTCCATTCATTCCTGCCTTAGAGGCTGCATAATTTGCCTGACCAGGATTGCCGCTCTTTCCCACCACTGAACTAATATTGATAATGGAACCACTTCTTTGCTTTAATAGTTGGCGCTGGGCAGCTTTCACCACATTGAAAACCGATTTAAGATTTGTATCTATCACTTCATCCCATGCCTCCTCATTCATTCTCATCAATAAATTGTCTTTGGTGATACCTGCATTGTTGACCACGATATCAAGTCCACCGAAAGTGGCAATTACATCATCCACGATGGTTTGCGTCTGAGTAAAATCAGCGGCATTGCTTTGATATGCTTTGGCTTTGACACCTAATGCCGATAACTCCTTCTCAATGGCTTCGGCCTCTGTTTGACTGTTTCTATAGGTAAAAGCCACATGTGCTCCATGTTTGGCCAATTCCAGGGCAATTCCCTTCCCTATTCCACGTGATGCACCTGAAACAAATGCCACTTTATTTTCTAATAGTTTCATAGTTATTTGCTTACCCCCCAAAAGTATCAAAAATAATAGAGATACCATGTATCAAAACTATTGTTGGTTATTCACTCTATAACCCTGACCATACACTATAGTTGGCCTAAAATGAAAGATGAATACAACCATTCGTCTGCTCCAAACCGGTTCGACGGTAGCCCATCGAATTAGGGTACTCCTCCTATTCTAACCATCCAATTTTAAATTATATTTGGTGTCATGGACATATTGGACAATAATTCCCAGGGAGAAAGTCTGTCAAGAAGAAAGCGCTTCTATTATGTTGCCTTATTGGTTTTTCAGATTTTGGTGGTTTTCTGGCCTATGATGACGGTTGAATTAATTGTTCAGGGAAGGACTTCCATGAACTTCGATACCATGGGGATGATCGAAAATGTTTTGGTACTGGTGCTCATCATCGTTAATATTCTTTTTTTAAAACAGTTTGTTGGCAATAAATGGGTATTCCTGGTCATTTGCCTCATCTATGCAGTGAGTTTTATTGTTTCAACCGTTGCACATATTAGTCCAACCATTAGGGCAGATGCCAGCTTATTAAGAAAGATGAACCTGTTTTCGTTTTTTACCATTTTCTGGTGTCTCTGCTATACTTTTTACGTGGCGGTAAAGGATATATTCAGGTATAAACACGACCTGGTATATTCATTGGTGGGTGCCGCCAATATATTTTTATTGATTGGATCCATCTTTGGGTTTATCATTAATATAGTTGGGTCTGTTTTTCCAGGCATGGTGGTTCCTGTCGACCAGGTCATGGTCCTGGACACCCATTCCAATACCCTGGCCTATTATACCCTGGCCAGTATCGATCTTCCCTTTGATAATGTGAATCCCTTTATCCGCAACATCCTGGTGATAGAATCCATCTTTTCTCACCTGTTCGTAGTAATGATTATTGGAAGGCTTTTATCCAAATAAATGGATACACCATTCAAGTTCAATCAATTGATCATCTTTAATAGTCCGCATTCATCTGGTTATTAACAAGTTATTAGTCCTCTTTATTATTTATTCGGTAAGCTAGGCTTAACATTGGCTTAATATTGGGCAATTACATTTGTGCAACTTACTCGCAATAAGATGACAATAATTACTCGAATTGCCACCATGGTGGTAATGTTTCTCATAGTTTCATTCAACTATGGACAAGATTCCCTCAAAACATCCAAGAATAAAATTCCCTATTTCAACTACAAAAATGGTTTGGGTATTACTACTCCGGATAGTACATTTTCCCTCAACTTCCGGTTCAGGATCCAAAGCAGGGTTGGGTACATCTCAGAAAGTGACACCAACCTAACACCGGAAGAATTTGACTTTAGGGTAAGAAGAATGAGGCTTCGAATTGGTGGCTTTCTGTTTACACCCAGACTAAAATACAACGTACAGTTGTCGTTCAGCAGGGCCGACCAGGATTGGGATGTATCTCAGGTACCTAATATTTTACGGGATGCCATGATATCCTATGAAACCAAGAGCGGATTTACTTTTGCGATAGGTCAAGGTAAGTTGCCAGGGAACCGTCAAAGAGTTATTTCTTCCGGAGAGCAGCAATTTACTGATAGATCAGTCGTGAACAATGCACTAACCCTGGACAGGGACTTTGGGGTCTTTGTTAATTATGCAGGTCGTATTAAAAATTTTCATTTCATTATTAAAACGGCTATTAGCTCGGGAGAAGGAAGAAATATTCTGTCCTCCGATAAAGGCCTTGCATATACAGGTCGTTTAGAGATATTGCCATTTGGAAAATTTACAGATGATGGGGATTATTACGAAGGCGATCTGGCAAGAGAACCTAAACCAAAACTGGCGATTGGTGGAACAGCACATTTTAACCACCTTGCCCAGAGAACAGGAGGCCAATTAGGCAAATATTTATATGAGCAAAGAAGTTTGTTTTCGGTGCATGCTGATATGATTTTTAAATTCAAAGGTTTTGCACTTAGCAGTGAATATTTGTTTCGAACCACCAATTCAGCCTATACAGCTGATACGTTGGGCAATTCCCGCTATGTATATGTTGGTCATGGGGTGAACTCCCAGGCAAGTTATTGTTTCAAAAAAATGTATGAGATCGCATTCCGCCACAGCGTTCTGATCCCGGATAACCAAATCATAGCAGATGAAAATTTAAAAAGTGAATATGCATTATGTTTCTCCAAATATTTTAAAAAACATAGACTGAAAATACAGACCGATCTCACCTATCATAGAGAACGAAACCTGGTCTCGAATAGAAATGAAGGCAATTATTTCCAGTGGAAGTTTCAGATTGAATTAGGTATTTAATATAAGTAATTGATAATAAGATATTTAAAAAAATAAACAAAAAAATTATTAGGATTAATCTTAACTGATAACATTGGCTTAATATTGTAAATGTAAGTTTGCTGACCACTATATTGACCTAAATCAGGATAATTGTAGAAATTATGTTCGGACTTGATACCACGATGACCCTCTTGCTCATACTATGTTTGGTATGTGCTTTGTTTTTTGAATTTATCAATGGATTTCATGATACGGCGAATGCAGTGGCAACGGTTATATATACCAATTCGCTTAAACCCGCCTATGCAGTTATGTGGTCGGGGTTATGGAATGCTATTGGGGTATTTGGGTTTCTCGCTATTGCAACAAAGCTTGGGGTAGCAAATAAGATCATAGGAATACTTCCATCTTCGGTGATCATGTCAAATGATCTTTCGGTCAGTCTTTCGATCGTCCTGGCTATTTTAATTACGGCCATTGCATGGAACTTAGGTACCTGGTATTTTGGAATCCCATGCAGTAGTTCGCATACGTTGATCGGTTCTATTATAGGAGCAGGAATTGGATTTTCTATTGTTAACCATATCGATATTTCTCAAGGTGTAAAATGGAGTGAAGCTTATAAGATCGGTCTTTCTCTTCTCATTTCTCCTATGGTAGGATTTTCCATGACCATCCTTACTATGTATATATTCAAGGCGGTCATCAAGAGTAAACGGTTCTTCAAGGAAGCCGAAGGTGGTAAAAAACCTCCATTCTTCGTGAGACTTACTTTGATATCTACTTGTACACTGGTAAGCTATGCGCATGGAAACAATGATGGGCAAAAAGGAATGGGTTTGATCATGCTCATCCTGATAGGATTTGCTCCTGCTTATTTTTCCATTAATAGCGAGATCAATTCCGATCATATGAAAACGGCTGTTGTTAATTACAGCGTTCTGTCGGAATCATTCACTAAAAGTGGGTTAAATGAAGCGGATGGAGGCCTGGTTAAAAAACTGGATAAAGATTTCGCCAAACTTGACAGCATGATAAGATTGGATGGGGCTACCGCAGTTATGAGCATTGCACATCGCTTTGAAGCCAGGAAAATAATCATGGGCATCAACAAGAACATCGATAAACTGTCGAAGTCAGAAACTGCCCCCATTTCTAAAGAATCAAGGGATAAATTATCGAATACCAAATCCCTGCTCGACGAATATGTAGGTAGAGTTCCATGGTGGGTAAAATTATTGGTCTCCCTTGCGTTGGGTTTAGGAACAATGATAGGTTGGAAAAGAATTGTTATCACTATCGGAGAAAAAATAGGCAAACAACATCTATCCTATGCTCAGGGAGCAAGTGCCGAATTAGTGGCAGCTGCTACGATCCAGGCGGCTACCTCGCTTAGTTTGCCGGTAAGCACCACCCAGGTATTGTCTTCTGGCATTGCCGGAAGTATGGTGGCCAGCAAGGGGATCAAAAACCTACAGAAAAAAACAATCAAGTCCATTGCATTCGCCTGGTTGCTTACTTTCCCTGTAACTGTATTGTTATCCGGACTCCTATACCTTATATTCAAAGCTATTTTGTAAGGAAGATAAAATTGGGCCAATATTGTTAAAATGGCTCCGTAACTGCGTTATTTTGCCGATTTTAGCGCCTTTATTCCCCCTTGAAAAAGCTGTATACCACCATATTGGGTTTTATGCTGATCAGTTTATCCTTTTCACAAGAGATAAGTGTGAAGTCATACCATATTCAACAAACCAATGAATTCATTACCATCGATGGGAAATTAAATGAGACCATTTGGTCAACTGTTGAGGTGGCCAATGATTTCCAGCAGCAATTTCCTTTTGATACATCTAAAGCAAAAAACAAAACGGATGTAAGGGTTACGTATGATAATAAAGCCATTTATATCAGTGCTGTATGCTACGAAAAACCAGGCAAGAAATATATTGTGGAATCCCTTCGAAGAGATTTCGGCTTTAAAAGAAGTGATTGCTTCAATGTATATATAGATCCCTATAATGATAAGGTAAATGGATTTTTATTCGGCGTCAATCCATTCGGATCACAGCGTGAAGGACTCATCGAAACCGGAGGAAATTTCGATGCCAATTATCTTTGGGACAATAAATGGGTTTCGGCTGTTACCCGCGAAACAGATAAGTGGACAGTTGAAATGAAAATTCCATTTAAAACCATCCGGTATAAATCTGGCAACAGCTTGTGGAGGATCAATTTTATGAGAAGCACTCCAGGTGATAACGAAATATCTGTTTGGAACAAAGTCCCCTTTAATTTCAGCAATATGTCGCTGGCCTATACCGGTGAAATGTTATGGGATACCCCTCCTCCCAAACCCAGCTTCAATATTTCTATTATTCCTTATGCGATAGGAGGTTTCAATATGTCGGCAGGAAATAATGTTAAATGGAACTATAATTTTGGTGGAGATATAAAAATAGGTGTAACCCCTTCACTCAATCTCGACCTTACCTTTAATCCTGATTTTTCACAGGTGGATGTTGACCAGCAGGTAACCAACCTAACCAGGTTCAGCTTATTTTTTCCTGAACGAAGGCAATTTTTTCTTGAAAATTCTGACTTGTTTTCAAGGTTTGGCTTTACGAAGATCAGGCCGTTCTTTTCACGAAGAGTGGGATTATATAACGGAGAACAGGTACCCATTATAGCCGGGGCAAGACTGAGTGGAAAACTCAGCAAGAAAGTGAGAATTGGGGCCATGAATATTCAAACAGCTGGAAACGGACTGCTGGGTCTGGAAGCACAGAATTATTCTGTAGCTGCTCTTCAATGGCAGGCTTTTGGAAGATCGAGCATAGGATTGATCTTTGTAAACAGGCAGGGGTTCAAAGGAGATACCATATCAGCCAACGACTATAACCGTATCATTGGAATTGATTATGACCTTCAATCGAGAGATAATAAATGGCTTGGGAAATTTTTCTTCCATCATAGCATTTCACCTAAAAACAATGAAAATGCATTTGCACATGCTTCTTTCTTTGCCTACAATACCCGTAAATTAACGCTGGTATGGAACCATGAATATGTAGGAAAGAATTATAATGCTGAAACAGGTTTTGTTCCACGTCAGTTTTTTTACGACCAGGAAAGAGATACCACCATCAAACTTACTTATTGGAGATTAGAGCCATCCGCTGAATACAGTATTTTCCCAAAATCAAAAAAATTATACAGGATCTCTCTTGGTTTATATAATAGTACTTACGCTGATTCATCATTTCGGGTAAACGATATGATGGTGAGGTTTTATACGGAATTTGAATTTTATAATACCACCGCACTTAATTTTAATTATTCAGAATATTATACTTACCTTCTCTTTCCTATCGATGTTTCTGGAAGTACACTTACTCCCCTACCCGCCGGTCCGTATAATTACCGGGATGCAACGGTGAACTTCTCGGGGAATGCCCGTAAGAAGTTTACTTATTTTGGTGAAGTTACCTTTGGAAGCTTTTTCAATGGACATAAATTATCCTATACGGCCGGCTTAAATTACAGGATCCAGCCTTTCGGTAACATTGGTCTTAATTTTACCCGGAACGAGATCTGGCTACCGGAACCTTATGGGGAAGCACATTTAATGTTAATAAGCCCTAAATTTGAATTCACTTTTCGCAAGAATATTTTCTGGACCACGTTCGTACAAATAAATACACAAGTGAACAATATCAATTTCTACAGCCGTTTTCAATGGAGGTTTGCTCCCATGAGTGATATTTTTCTGGTATATTCAGAAAATATCGGTTATGACCCTGCCATAGAAAAGACAAGAGGGATCCAGCTAAAAATCGTATATTGGTTTACTCCATAATTCCAAAAAAATGAAAATAAAGATTGCTTCCCTGTTGTTGTTCTTCATTGCTCATCATTTCGACGGATTTTCTCAGGAGAATATTTCGCTCGGAAAAGGCTTACTATGGGAAATAAGCGGGAACGGTTTAAAAAAGAAATCTTATATATTGGGTACCATTCATATTATCCCGGCCCAGGATTATTATTTCCCTAAGTTTTATGAGAAGGCATTAAAATCAGCCGAAAACCTGGTGATGGAAATAAATATGATGGACTTCGTTGGGCAAATGCAAGTAGTTCAGATGACGAAGATGAAAGACCATGAGTTAAAAGATTTTTATGATGAAACTACATACCTGGAAATTACCAAGGTAATGCGTGATTCGTTTAATATGGACATCGAAGAATTTAAAAAAGTGAAACCTCTTTTTGTTCAGCAACAACTTTCTGCTACCGGTTTTTTAAGCGGTGCCACCAAAAGTTATGAGGTTGAATTAACCAAGCTTGGGTTTAATATGGATAAAGATTTCGGAGGGCTTGAAACCGCCAAAGAGCAAATGATGATCTTAGACAGCATTCCCTTACAGGAGCAAGCGGATATGTTACTCGAAAGCATCAGGAACATCCACAAAGAAAACAAAGAAATTGAAAACCTGGTGAAGTTTTACAAGGAACAAAACCTGGACAGCCTGAATGCACTCTTCGAAAAAGAAGATAACCAAATGAATAACCATGAGAACAGTTTATTGGGGAATCGGAACCGGAAATGGATCCCGAAGATCGAAGAATATATGAGATCGGGGGCAACATTCTTTGCCGTAGGAGCCGGCCATTTAGGGGGAGAACAGGGAGTGATCAACTTATTGAGGAAAAAAGGATATACATTAAAAGCTGTGTTGAAATAATGATCAATACTGAATACGTAGGTGTAATAGGCGCCGGCAGTTTTGGAACTGCAGTTGCAAATCTTTTATCAGAAAATTCAAAGGTGATCTTGGTGGCTCATGATGAAACTACCGCCAGGCTGATCCATTCCACCCGAAAAACTGCCAACCAAGACCTACATGCAAATATTGAAGTGACGCATCGTTTAGATGAAATGGCTTCGAAATGCCAGGTGATATTTCCCATTATCCCGAGCCATGATTTTTATGCCTGTATGCAGGATATTCAATCATTCATCACTCCGGCACATATTCTCATTCATGGGACCAAAGGATTGCATTTAACCACTGAAATCTCCGCTTCCATCCGAAAAGAAGACTTGCTGACCATGACCCAGGTGATGGAAAAAGTAACCGGTAATAAAAATACCGGATGTTTAGCCGGACCCAACCTGGCCCGTGAAATAGCTGAAGGTAAACCGGCCGCTACGGTAGTGGCCAGTTCGTCGCAGGAAGTATTGGACATAGGTCAGCATTTGTTACGTTCATCCAATTTCCAGGTATTGTGGAGTGATGATGTATATGGAGTGGAACTTTGTGGGGTCATTAAAAATATCATGGCCATTGCCTCCGGAGCCCTTAGCGGATTTGAGTTAGGCGAAAATGCCAAGGCTTTATTGGTCAACCGGGCGATGGTAGAAATGATCCATATTGGAACCCATATGGGGGCTGGTTTAAAAGCATTTTTAGGAGTGGCAGGTATTGGTGACCTCATGGCCACCTGTAACAGTCCTACCAGCCGAAATTATACTGTCGGCTACCGGCTGGCTAAAGGTGAGTCACCTCAACATATTTTCAAGAATATGGATGAAACCGCAGAGGGAGTGAATACCACTCGTTTGATCTATCATTTGAGTGAGCATTATGGATGGAAAACACCTATCACTAAACTGGTATATAAGGTATTGTTCGAAGATTTTCCGGTGCAAAATGCCATCGGCTTACTCATGAAGCTCCCGGTGAGGGAAGATATTGACTTTATTGATTGATGCATTGGATGGCATTATCAATACTTGTAAGGAAGATAATTAGGTAACTTATTCATATATTGGTCATAAATATGCAAGCATGAATAAATCAATATATATCCTTCTCTTACTTCTTCCTCTTTTTACTCAATGTATAACCCAAAAAACAAATTCATCTAAAATGGCAGGCTATGAATATATAGATGGGAGTGGAAATAAATATACCATTACCTCTACCACCATTACTTACGACCCTATGACCCCCGAACGAAGTTCATCCGGGACCTATAGTGGCGGTGAGCCTTATACTGTAAATATTGAAGAAAAGAATTTCAATGATTTGAAATTGGTCTTTAAAAAATGTATCGACAATAAAACCGGGCAAACCTCCGAACGAAACAAGGGTACAGGAATGCTGATCGTTCTGCCCGAAAGAATTACCTATATCTTCGAAATGAATTCTCCGCAGAAGAAGGAGATCGAAGATGCCATTTACCTGGCTTCGCATAGATAAAAAGATTCAAGATTCGAAATTCAAGATTTTGAATCTTGAATTTCGAATCTTGAATAAAATTTCTTATTGTATAAAATCGTCGTAGTTAAAGAAACCAACTACCCCGGCATCATCAGAGATCACAATGCTCTTTTTGTCCTTTGTGAACTTAATCGCATTGATCGTACTGGTGGAAGCAAATACCGTTTTTTTCAAAACACCATTGGAGGCATCGTATACGAATACGTTCCCATAATTATCACCAGCAAATACATATTTATTGTCAGGAGAAATTCCAACCGCATACGCCCAGGTATTGCTGGAAGTATTGGCGATCCATTTGCTTTTTCCTTTGGCATCGTATAAGCCTACCATTCCATCCCAACTGGCAGCCACTATGTATTTTCCATCCGTGCTATAGCCACAATCAAATATAGTACCCGTCATTCCGGTGAGCTTGGTTTTTAACTTACCTGATTTAATATCCCATAAGTACAATTCACCGCCACTGGCACAACTTAATACCATCTTATTTTTGGGGTCCACATCCACTTCCCAGATCCATTCAGTATGTCCGCTCATCGTCTTTAATTCTGTTCCTTTATTGGCATCCCATACTTTTATGGTATTATCGGTAGCTCCACTTATAATTTTATTGTCAGAGGTCCATTTCAATCCATATACACTAGCGGTATGCCCTCTTAAGGTATTTAATGTATTACCACTTTGGGCATCATAAATGGTGATCACCATTTCCTCGCCGGCATAAGCCACTTTATTTCCTTTGGGTTCAAAAGCTACGCAAGTGATCACATTGTTCTGCTGATTGGTGCTAATGCTAATATATGTTGCATCCTGGGTATTATATACACTCGAGGTATAATTGTTTTCGGCAGTGGCAAACTTGGTTCCATCCGAACAAAAATCAAAATCATCCACGGCTCCGCTATATCCATACATACTATACGCAGGATACAAGGTCACCCCATCCACTACCGGATTGTAGTTATAGGTATCGTCATAATAAGGATCATCATAGTAAGGATCTTCATACACAGCCAATACATCTTCCGTAGGCGTTTTTAATGAATCGTAATTCAGCACTTTCATATATCCATCCGAACCGGATGTAATAACATATTTCATATCCGGACTAAAACGGATATCTTCAATGCTACTGGTATGGGCCTGGTAAGCACTGTTCAGCTTTCCATCAGAGGCATTCCACAAACGTAAAACCCCACCTTCATCTCCTGATAAAATATACTTTCCATCAGGCGACCATTTTACACTGTATACCCATTTATCTCCATTTTTAATATCCAACCTCATATAACCACAACCGAACTCGTACACTTTTACCGTATTATCCCAACAACCGATCGCAAATTCTTTGCTATCCGGTGAAGCATCTGCACTCCATACGGTACTGGTAAATCCATTTATTTTTTTATAAAAATTTCCTTTTGAATCATACATTTCTGTTTTACCATCCGAACCACCGGCCACAAAATAGCTCAGGGTTTTATCGAAGGTAAGTGCCCATATCCAGATATCCGAAGGGCCTTTGAATTTCTTTTCCAATGTTCCTGTAGAGGCATTAAAAACATAGATCATGGTATCCAGGTTAGCAGCCACCACTTTTTTCCCATCTGCGCTAAAGCGTGCAACATAGAAATAATCAATGCTACCACTTTTTAAAGCCAGCTTTTCTTTTTTGGTATTCAGGTCCATGATCGATAGTCCTCCATCCTTACCACCTATCAATAATAAGTTCCCCTGCGGGTCGATATCCATGGTTTTAACTTCGGAGAACGGAGCCTCAAACTGATCAACCACATCGAATGAAGTAAGATCAAACATACGGATGGTGGAATAATTATCGGCGGCAAAGAACTTGGTCCCTGATTTAGAAGAAACCGCTTCAGCAACTCCATTGCTTGAAACATAATAACTGTTTACTTCCAGCTGTGCATGAAGAGCGGCATGAGCTCCCCATAAAACCGCAATGGCGATAGCGGATGTTTTAAAGATTTGGTTCATGTTGAACATGTTGTTGGATTTATTTAGGTATAAAATTTAAAAATGTACAAATAAAAGTTCAATCCGGTGAATTTAATAAGTTCTTGTTTAGCAAGTAAATCAACATACAACTTATTTTACGATCCGTTCAATCTTTTCATATAATCCCTCTGATATATTCACCAAAGGTAATCTCATATTATCCCCACATAATCCCTTGATCTTCATCACTGCTTTTATTCCACCTGGATTACCTTCCAAAAATAATTGTTCAATCACTTTTAAGAGGGGGTAATGCAATTCCCGGGCATCCGCAAATTTACCCGCCAGAGCAAATTTTACCATATTCGAGAATTCCCTTGGATGTGAATTGGCAACTACGGAGATAACCCCATCGGCACCACAAGCCAATAAAGGCAATGTAATGGCATCATCTCCACTTAATACGTTGAAACCATTCGGTTTTTCAGCAATGATTTGCATGATCTGCTCCATATTACCGCTGGCTTCTTTTACCGCCACTATATTTTCCACTTCATGGGCCAGCTTTAAAGTAGTTGACGGTAATACGTTGGAGCCCGTTCGCCCCGGTACATTGTACAAAATGATAGGCAAGGGACATTCAGCAGCAAAAGCCGAATAATGTGCATATATACCCTCCTGTGTAGGTTTATTATAGTAAGGACTTACAGATAAGATCCCTTGAGCCATTGATAAATCGAAATGACCCAAGGATTCAATAATTTCTTTGGTGTTGTTACCTCCTATTCCCAATACAACGGGCACCCTACCCTTCACCTGGGTAGCCACAAATTCAAATACTTCTTTCTTCTCTTGCTTATCAAGGGTGGCCGATTCGCCGGTGGTTCCCAAAACTACCAGGAAATCAACACCTCCAGTGATCCAGTATTCAACCAATGAACCCAGGGCCTTGTAATCCACTTCACCTTTGGAGGTAAAAGGAGTAATAATGGCTGGGGCAGTACCTTTAAAATTCATCATAGACGGCTGTACAAATAAAAGGGAAAAGGGTTTATTTATTGCTTGCGGCAGCGAAAATACATAAAAATAGGTATAGGGATATAGGATAAAAGCCGAAATAATTTAAAAGTCGTTTGTTCTTGCCTTTTGGCTTGGGATCTTATCCCAGCTTCGGCTGGGATAAGATCTTACGCTCATATCTGTTCTCCGATCTCGCCAAAGGCGGATCGGAGAACAGATATACTCTTTGTGGTTCCCAATCTTTGGATAGGACCCATTGGTGCGAATGAAAGAATACGCTTCACCTTTTAATGTAAAATATCGAAAGTGTCATTTTTCTTATCTGGAGTGTTTAGCTTCTTGAGTTCAAACTCCAGCGATTCCAAGGAGGTTTTTTGCAGATCGATCCACTCAATATGATCGGTTGTCATCGTTATTTTCTGTTTGCCAAAATAAGGTTGACCATCTATGGTAGTAAAAGCTACAATATGCATTTCCATGCCCACTGGAATGTTCCAAAAGATCGAATGATCTTCGGCATTCTCGTTGGTGGAAACAGTGGAATTGATTTTGGTAAAAACCAATCTTATGATGGGTGCATAGCCCTTATTAAATTTCACCGTTAAGGTAGATCTGTTGGTATAATTACAAAACTTATCACAATTGATCCATCCCAATTTACCAGTTTCAAGGACAATGTCGCCAAATCCCGGATTTATTGTGGTTATTGTTGTATCATTTGTTTTTCTTGTATGCTTTTTCGTACCTCCCCTATAAATTCCAGCGCCTTTCAGCTTTTTGGGCTTATTCCAATAAATGGTATCATAGGTGGTGTAATATAATTTATTCAATGACCAATCCACGCCTTCCGCATATGCCTCTCCATCAAATATCAACATGCTGTCTTTTTCGGTTTTGCCTTTAAATTTAATTGACATGGTCTTACCATCCTTCAATTGGATGCTCTCCCGGCCATCCTGTGACACATTTACGTGGATCATTCCTCCAGATTCTAATAATTGGCCGTCGGCCATGGTATGGAGATTGCCCAATATGATATCTGATTTTTGATAATATTCCTTTAGTTCAACAGATACCGGGCCCTTGATCGGGTGGCCTCTTTCATCTACCAATGACTCTGCAGGAATATCAATCACGGTTCCCTCGGCTCCGGTAATATGTATTTTTTTATCAGCACTTACATTAAATATTTGTGGATCTGTTTGGAATTGTTCAAATATTCCAGATGCATTCACTTTACCTAAAGGCTTCTCTGCTACACTATCCTTTGGAACTTCTACAAAGGTCGTCGTTACATTTTCTTTTATCTCATTCGTTTTAACCGCAGTTAGGATATAGAATCCCGAATCACTCACCGCCATCGATTTTTTCTCAAGCTCGGTAACCATAGGAATGGTATTCACAAAGTCGCTCATCTGCCTGTTTGAATAAACCTCCACAGTCGAATCAGCTACTATTGGATCCGACATTTCTGGTTGCCCCTCAGAAACAATAGGGTTCTTGATATTTATTTCCACTTGCTGTTTTGGCTGATCCTTTATATAATCATAAATGGCAAAAACCCCTGTAACCAATACTATTACCGCCAATATGGCTGCTCCTGCCACCAATCTCCTGGTCCTTCTATATTTAATGCCTGCAGAAACCGCCAGATCCTTTATGTATGATTTTTCCATTGCCTTCATTAAGTTTTTCTGTTGTTCAACTGCATGCCTTAATTCGAGATTCAATTCCATTTCCTTTTCAAATATCCTTCTCTCCACATCACTCATATTATTGGTGAGATAGAATTCAATCTGTTTGGTAGTTTCAAGATCGGATCTCATACTCTAGTTATTAGGAATATTTTTTAATATCTCGTTATAATTCTTTCTTGCCGCTTCCAGGCATTTATACTTTTGGGTTTTAGCTGCATTTTCTGAACTATAGGAAAATTCTTTCGCAATCTCCTGCATACTTTTCTTACCTATATAAAAGCTAATCAATATTTCTCTGCATTTCTGTCCTATCAACTGCAAAGCAGTTTCCGCTTGCTGGATCTTTTTATCCTCCAATAAAATGCTTTCTATATCCATTTCTTCCTGCACCAATTCGGTTAACTCATCCATAGAACGAGCATCCTTTTGGATTTTAAAATACATATACTTGCAGGTATTCGTTATATACGATTCGATAGAAGTTTGAATAGCAAAATCGTTTCTCTGTAATTTCTGATATAGTGAAACCAGTGCATCCTGAAAAATATCATTCATCTGGTCCTTGGTAGCTCCATATTTTTTTAAAATCGATCTTACTTTTGGATATATCTTGTAAAGCTTCACAAAAGCTTTCTCGATTTTACCCGATCCAAGGAGTTCGATGATTTCTTTTTCTTTCATAACAGCCTGTCTGCTAATAAGTAGCTCTATATAGAAAAGGTAACCCAAAATAGGAATAAAAAGTGTAAGCTGAATTGTAATAGACTGAAATACAGAGTAATATTTATTTAGCAGAAAAGGAGGACAAGACTCATTTCCTGGGACCTACTCCTTATATGGATGGAGGTTGTTGCTGCCAATGAGGGGGTTCTTCAGGTTGTTTTTCATCCTCCGGAAAGCCAACTGCATCCTTATAAAGATGATAAACCCCAATCCATAAAAACCCTATGGTAACAATTACTCCGATGCAACAGGCCACAAGTCCGCATATAGATAATAAATAAGAGAGGAACATAAACCCAACTATAGGGAAAAACTTATTCATACAAAGTTTCACGCTTAAGCTAAAAGCATCTTGAATACTTGCGTTGCCAAAAATGATCAGCGGAATAACAAAAATAAACAGAAAATAAAAAACAAGGGTGAAAAATATATTGATGAAAGACCCGAAAATCGGAATAAAACTAAGTAGAAATGCACACAATGAATTCAAGAACACCGTAATTAATCCTGCAATAATTAATTTCCCTGTATAAGGGCTGCGAAAATACGAGAAAAGAGATCCAATATTCACTTCTCCCTTATCTCCTTCCCTGCACATCTTCAAAAATCCCGCCTGTAAAGGGGCTGATAAAAAAACCGTAAGAATACCCGTAACCAATCCCAATACATGCACCATGGGCGAACTTTGCATCTTGATAATGAAATTGAATAATTCCTCCCAGTCAATAGATGAGCCATTCATAAAATTCTTCGGATCATAATCAACTGATCCCATAAATAATGGATTGAGAACATTGGAGATAATAGTGGTGGCCGCTGTGATCATAATATAACCTATCATGATCTGCCACCAGGTTTTTTTAAACAGTTCATAAGACCTGCCAAAGAAATCTTCAAAACTAATTTTTATCCCTTCGTCGAGGCGCTTGTTAACCCTTTCGACAATGTTGATTTCGGTATTTTCCTCCATGGTCATCTACTTACATTGTTGGTGGTTGTTGCTGCCAGCTGCCTGGCTCTTCAATAGCAGCTTCATCTTCAGGAAATCCAACAACATATTTATACAAAAGATATTGGTTTACGTAAACAAATGCAATGCTAAAAAATATACCTATACAACAGGCAATGATACCAGCACCGGCAAGAAGGCCGAATAAAAGTGAATAGGCCAGAATTGCCCAGAAATTTTTAGACGCCAGTTTAAAACTGAGTGAAATTGCCTGACTGATGGAAGCATCCGCAAATATGACCAAAGTGATGGAAAAAGCAAAGAGGATATACATAAGCACAGCAGCTCCCAAATACATAAAGCTCCCCAACACCGGAATAAAACCAAAAGCCAGATTTGCAGCTTGCTGGGCAAATGACATGATTAAAGTAATCACCACTACTTTCATAAAATATCTTCCCTTGAAATAATAAAAAGCGGCTCCAAAACTAGTACTGCCATCTTTATCCACATCCCGGCACATTTTAATCAGGCCTGCTGTTATGGGTGCCGAAACAAGTGATATGGCAAGGACAAAAATAGACTGTGTCACTAAGTAACGAGGTGCACGGGATATCCTTTGGAAATAATAAGGATCATGTTTGGCTATATCAAGATATTGTTCAAAAGAAGTAATACCCAACATTGAAAAAAACATAAGAAAATAAACAATAACAATAGGAATGGCCAATAAAAATGTAACTCCGGCTATCATGTAGGTAACCTGTTTGAAGATCCTCCAGCCATCCGCAAAATATCGATCGAAATTGAGATCTACACGTTTTGCCATCCTGGCTTCTATTCTTTCTTCGAGTGATGGATTGTTTTCCATAGTGGTAAAATTGGTTCCATAAAAGTAAAGGATTTTTTTAGAAAACAAATGATCTTATCTACGAACCAAGATATCTCCGAAGAAGTATGAACTTTTACGAACCTTGTTGAAAAAAATACTAATTCCGTTTACCAATATTCGACCTGGAAGTACCTCCGCCTAAACCTCCGCTATGTTCACTCATAAAGATACTGTCGTTCCTAAAGGTTACGTTAAAGCCAAAGGATGATCCGCCGCCTAAGGAACCAGTGCCATCACTATTGATGGTTACTTCGTATCCCTTAATGATAACCGCATTGCTCGTATTACCCGAACTAACTGTAATATCTTCTTGACCGGTGCTATAACAGGGAGGCAGCGCTCCCCAGCAGTTTTGGACATAGGTGGTAGTATAAGTACCTATGTATTTATCGTTAGCTTGCTCTGGCGAACAACTAAAGCAAAGTAAACAGATCAACAGCGCCGGTTTAATGAGATTTCGTAAAGAATAGATCATACGGAAATACCATTAAATGATTTGATATATTAAAGATAACGATAAAAGTCAATATTCAATATAACCCCAAAAATAAGTCTTGATATTAAGGTATCTTATACCCTGTCGAAACCTGTGATGCAATGGATATTTTATAGGTTTTCCCATCATTTCCTTTAATAAAGACCAGTTTTCTTCGGCATAGGGTTAAATATACATCACTGGTCTGTTTGGGTAATTTCTCATAAATATGATATAGCATCAATGATCCTATATCATCTGTAATATAATCAAACGACTCGATGATTTTTTCTTGTTGATAGCAGGTAACATCCACTTCAATTCCATCTCTGTTGCTGGTATCCTTGTTCCATTTGATAATCTCGCTGTATCGCATATATTTATCGTAGCTAACGATCTCCGGACTAAGGAGATTCAATTCATCATACGCTTTAATTGGTGTTGAAAATATAGTGTCCTTATGTTTGAGCAAGGTAAACCAGGTGGTAGTATTGAACATGGATCTTATCAACGCTACACCATTTGAATCGGAAGATGAAATATAAAAAGGGAAATAGGTGTTCTCAGTCTTGCGGTAAGGCACGGAATAATTGGTAATTACCAGTTCTCCCAATAAATAATCAAAATCGGTTAATGTATTACCTGTCATGGAGTATCTGATCTTTTCCCCGGCCAAAGCATGTAATTCTGAACTATAGGATCTTTCAAACCAAAAGTTAGCCTCCTTAAAGTCCAACCTATTTTTTAAAATGCTGGTAGCTGCCAACTTTCGGTCTACAGGATCCAACGTAGCCGGTCTCAAGCGATGGTAACCTGATCTAAAATGCCTGATCTCATATGGTACCTTGCAGGAAAACATGATCACTGTAAGGAGTAGGAATAGGTATGTAGATCGTTGCCTCATCAACTCAATACCTCCTTGAAATCAGAGGTAGTATGAAAGACCACATCCGGATAATCCTGCCTAGCTGTATTTAACAACCATTCAGAAGGTGCCAGGAATACAGGATTTTGGTCTTTGTCCCATCCGATATTATTTGCCTTGCGCTTTACAAATTCATCCAGTTTGGTTTTATCTTTGCTAGTGATCCAGCAGGCTTTATAATAGGTCATGGATTGGAACATACAGGAAGCCTTATATTCATGCTCCAACCTGTACTGGATCACATCAAACTGGAGCTCGCCTACCACACCTACTATTTTCCGGTTCCCAGGTTGCAAATAAAATAATTGTGCTACCCCTTCATCCGTAAGTTGTTCTATTCCTTTATCCAGCTGTTTACTTTTCATGGGATCCTTATTCACCAACTCACGGAATATTTCAGGTGAAAAAGAAGGAATTCCTTTATAGAAAAAATCTTCTCCTTCGGTTAATGTATCTCCTATTTTAAAATTACCGGCATCATATAAACCTATCACATCTCCCGGATAAGCCTCATCGATCACCGATTTATCCTGTGCCATAAAGCTGGTAGGATTGCTAAATCGCAGGTCTTTATCTAACCTAACATGGTGATAAAATTTATTCCTTTCAAACTCACCGCTTACAATGCGTAAAAAAGCAATGCGGTCACGGTGTTTTGGGTCTAAGTTGGCATGGATCTTAAATACAAAGCCGGAAAATTTTGTTTCTTTGGGCTCAATAAATCTTACCGTAGTATCTCTTCCCAGTGGATTGGGAGAAATACGAATAAACGTGTCCAGCATTTCCTTTACACCGAAATTGTTCACTGCTGAGCCGAAAAATACAGGAGCTACCTCTCCACTTAAATATTTGTTTACATCAAAAGGATCATACACTCCTTCTATCAAATGTATATCATGTCTCAATGTAGCTGCATCATCTTCTATGATCTCATCCAACTGAGGATCATCCAGGCTATCGAACGAAATAATATCATCCGAGATCTTGGTTTTATTGGCCGAAAATAAATTCAGGCGTTTGTTATAGATATCGTATACCCCTTTAAAACGGGCACCCATATTTATGGGCCAACTAAGAGGACGTGTTTTAATATCCAATTTAGCTTCCAACTCATCCAGCAGATCGAACGGGTCCTTCCCTTCCCGATCCATTTTATTGATAAAAATAATAACAGGAGTATCTCTCATCCGGCAAACCTCCATGAGTTTTTCGGTCTGACTCTCTACCCCATTTGCGCAATCGATCACCAGGATCACGCTATCCACAGCTGTTAAGGTTCTATAAGTGTCCTCGGCAAAATCTTTGTGACCGGGGGTATCCAGCAAATTGATCTTGATCCCGCTATATTCAAAACCCATCACCGAAGTAGCCACCGAAATACCTCTCTGCCGTTCGATCTCCATAAAATCAGAGGTGGCGGTTTTTTTGATCTTGTTGCTTTTAACTGCACCCGCAGTTTGAATAGCCCCTCCGAATAGAAGGAGTTTCTCGGTTAAAGTAGTTTTTCCGGCATCCGGGTGACTGATAATGGCAAAGGTCCTGCGCTTCTTTATTTCCTGTTCTAATGACATAAGGTTGCAAAGGTAATCATTTATTCCCTGGTAAGAATGATGTTATTGGGTTGTTTAAGAGTCAATGGAGATTTTTCGATGGTTATATTGCTATAATCCAACCCAAATTCTTTTTCATCAGGTAAACTTAACTACCATAATACAAAATAAATTATTAGATAAAAAACAAAAATCTACAAAATCTTTATACTTTTAATGATAGTTATCATAAATCCTTTATCAAATTCCAACTTGTTTTGCACCTAATAATTTATTTTTTATGAAAAGACTGCTACTCATCGCATTACTATTTTTTCAGGCGACCTCCTCCCTATTTTCTCAGATCGTATTAAGCGAAGATGATAAAAGAGCATTGATTGATCAAATGAAAAAAGAAATCATGGATTCATTAAGAAAAGATCCAGAGATCAAGGCACTTTTATTAGATGAAAATAAAAATGTGTATAAAAAGCCCGAAAAAAGCACACCCTTTGCATGGGGCGATTTTAGCTGGACACAGGGGAATGACCGTCGTTCAACGAGGTTCTTGCACTCCAAATATTTTACAGGAGATGTAACCATTGACTGTAATTATAATTTGAACTTTAATTTTCCCATTGATCATACAAACGTAGGATCTACGGCCACCTTCAGGGCCAATGAATTCAATATTTCTTATATCGAGGCAGGAGGAGATTTTCATTATAAAGGGGTTAGAGGCCGGCTCATGCTACAATATGGCACCAGGGCAACGGGCGTTCCCCGGAATGACAACACACCCTTAAAAGGGCAATTTGACCTGTACACAGCTTTGCGGTTTGTAACAGAAGCTTATGCCGGTTATCATTTCAATGCCATGCATGGAATTAATATTGATGTAGGCATGTTTAAGTCATATGTTGGTTTACTTTCCTACAACAATTTTGAAAATTGGAACTATCAACCCTCCTATACTTCCGACAATACACCATGGTTTTTTACAGGAATAAGAATGCAGATGCATCCAACCGATAGAATGAAATTTGAGCTCTGGTTGATCAATGGCTGGCAAACCTATGCCATGTTCAATGAGGCTCCTGGTGTGGGGATTCAATGGGACTATAGGCCCAAAGAATGGGTCAAAATCCTGGCCAGCGTGTATGGTGGATTTGATACACCCAATACCCCAGGCAGGTTTCGTTTCCACAGCGATAACAGTGTATTGATCCGTTATTTTAACAATCCTAACAAGGGATTTTTCAATAAAGGGGCATTTACCTTTACCGCTGATGTTGGCTTTGAACAAGGAGGTGGGGTGGTTGCTTTCGGTGGTGACTCTATCACACCTTCACAAAACTTTTTAAGTCTCATGTTTTCGCATCGACTCTGGTTCGGCAAAAAAGGAAAATTTGCCTGGACCTTCGGAGGAGGGGTGATTGATAATCCTGGCCGTTACCTGGCTCTGTTACCCACCGGAAATGGAATACTGACCCAAAATCCTGGCGACCAATTCCAGGCATGGGATGCTTCCACCGGGATCCAGTGGATGCCCAACGAAAATACAACGATCGGTATAGAGTTTGTGACCCGTCATAGTTCAGTTCCTTATTTTGCAGGTCGTGGTGGAGTCACCTCCCCTAACGGCTGGAATGCCCCCATTGGAAATCCAACTGGCTATGTTGCTGACTTGGTTACCAGTGAAAACCGTCTGATCTTTTCAAGTATATTCCGGTTCTGATTCATCATATTATGTGATGATAAAAAAGCTATCTTTGGTTCATTCAATTAATCAAAGTATTATGAAAAGGTATTTCACATCCACCCTCCTTGGGGTTGTTTTATTCTCAGCACATTCCATTTCCGCTCAAACCTGCATGCCTTGCCTTATCAATTCACCCTGGCAATATGCAAAAGCCATTGTAATCGATAACAGCACCAATCCTTCTCCATTATCGAATTACCAGGTGTTGTTAACTATCAATACACAAACTCCTATTTCAAATACCGAAATGAATTCGGATGGAAGTGATATACGTTTTACTTCTCAATGTACCGATAATATTCATTATTGGATAGAAAGCGGGATCAATACCCCATCCACCCAAATATGGGTAAAAGTTCCATCCATCGCAGCGAATACGATCGATACCATTTATATGTATTATGGAAATCCTGCTGCTGCTATTGCCAGTAATCCTGATAGTACTTTTGATCTTTACGATGGTTTCGATGGATCTTCACTGGATCTTTCCAAATGGGAAGTAAGAGGTGTTCCAACATATAGTGTAAGCGGTGGTCAACTTACGTTTGCCGGGAACAACAATTGGGAATATATCCGCAGTTATACCAACTTTACTCAGCCGGTGATCATTGAAGAAAATCATGCCAATGGAGGTACATCCTTTGGTTTGGTATTGGGTTATACAGGAACCGATAACCGCTATACTTTCAGAGACAATGGAGGCATGTTGGGATGCACTGAGGATCCTGATGTTTCCGGAGGGAATGCATGGTTCAACACATCCTATCCTTCTGTTCCTTCTTCTACTTCAGGAGCACAGTATTATAATTATAAACTCACCGCTGGAATAAGTGGGGCCAATATACTTGCACAGGAATATTGTAATGTAAGTACCAGCAATTGCAATACCACACCTACTTTGCTCAACTCTTATTCAGGAAGTAGTTTTTATGTAGGATTTTCATCCTATAGTGGCAGTTATACTGGTTATGTTGATTTTATTAGGGTAAGAAAATACAGCGCCATTGTACCTACAGCCTCCTTACAAAATACTTTCATGCTACCAACCGTTGATCTTGGAAATGATACTTCATTTTGTAATGGTGGCTCAATTATTCTGGATGCAGGCAATATTGGGTCAACCTATGTTTGGAGTGATCTATCTACCAACCAAACCCTTAATGTAAACAGTATTGGCACTTATTCGGTAACAGTTACCGATCCTAATTCCTGTACAGCTTCCGATATTATCATGATAACGGCCAACCCGAGTCCTACTGTAAACCTGGGGAACGATACCACCTTATGTGCTGGCGATTATTCCTTGGTGCTGGATGCACAAAACCCGGGGGCCAGCTATTTCTGGAATGACGGCACAACAACACAAACGCTCAACGTTTCCACTCCTGGAGTGTATTATGTAAATATAACTAACGGCTTTGGTTGTCAGGGTACTGATACCATTGATGTGAGTGTTTATACGATCGACAATACCACCAATACAGTTTCACTCACCATTACAGCAAATGCCGTATTTGCCACCTATCAATGGATAGATTGCAACAACAGTAATCTTCCGATAGCCGGAGAAACCAATCAGAGTTATACAGCCACTGCGAACGGGAGTTATGCTGTGATCATTTACCAGTTAAATTGTGCAGATACTTCAGCTTGCATAACTATCAATGGAGTGGGTATTGAAAACCAAGAGAATGCATCCTTCCATCTATATCCAAATCCAAACAACGGAACTTTCTATGTGGAAGTGGAAACAGATGGGATATATACTATTATTGATTTACTTGGTCAAACGGTAGCTACCTTCAAACTATATGCTGGTACTAAAAACCTGGTGGATATTACTCAACTCGTTTCAGGAATATATTTAATGAACACACCCCTAGGTGGGCAGCAAAAGATCATAATAGCTAAGTAGTTTTAGTTTAGTTCTATCATCATTCAAAATCATCATTATGAAAAACCTTTTCATACTACTTTTTGGCCTCCTTCCATTGATGTGTATTTGTCAAAGTGCCGAGCATTTTACTTTACATCATGGAAATGATCAATTGCAGCCAATAAATAGTTGCCATTTGGATAACGGTCTTTATGCAGTGTTTTTACAAATAAATAATGATTCTGACTACACCCAAAAAAATGTATTGGTTTGTTTCAATGAAGACAATCATATTGTTTGGCAAAAGGAAATCAAAACATCCGCTATAGACTCTCTGAATTACTCATACAACTTGTTTATGGCTGGCAATGGCACTGATATAGTTCTTGGATGGAGAAACCTAACTGGTGACTTTACACTTTGCAAAATCAATTCATCAGGTAATGAAGTATGGTCCAAAAAAATATCCCCCGATCCTACACACGTCATTACAGACATTCAATTTAACCTTCAGGATAATTCCATATACCTTACGTTTACGCTTGTTCTTTCGGGGTCCGACCAGTATCACGCGATATATAAGATAAATGGATCTGGCAATCTGGTGTGGGGAAGCACATTAAGTTATGGATTGCAAAAAAATCCAATATACGATCTGAGTGTTTTGAGCGATGGTTCTATGATAGGAAGTGGTAAAGTAAATAACGACATGCTTATTTTTTGTATAAATCCGGATGGGAGCAAAAGATGGTTAAAGACCTTTATCGAGTACGATAACACCTACATCAGACTGATGAAAATTGCTCCTTTAAGCAATAGTCAGAAATTTATTGGGACCGGAACCCGATACGAAGAAAGTACAATGGAATCCTATTATGTCTACACAATTATAGATGCTGATGGAAACATTGAATCGTTATATAAAATAGATCCAGCCTATGGTTCACCCTATGACATTATAAGTGATGGAACTAATACTTTCTTAGTAACAGTGATGGCGAATGTTATTCATATTCATACGCTTAATTCACTGGGCGAAATTACCCATACCATCTCAAAACAAGGATCTAATGTACTTTATCCGAATCCTACTTTATCCAATGCCGCCGGCACTTTTGCTTTTTGCACATTTGACCAATCATGGAATTACAATCAATGTGAGATCATTAGGGACTCACCTGCACTGAACACATGTGCTGGTTTTATGGAGACCTTCCCCACTTTTATTGACCTGGATTATTACCAGGGTTCCACAACTGATTTAAGTGTATTTGGAATTGCGAGCCTGAATCCTACAACCACTTCCATCATTGTTCAGCCCTTCGATCTCACCAAACAATCCATTTGTATATCCGAAGCGGGTATTGAAAATAACCATGATATCGAAATCAACGTGTATCCTAATCCATGTACCCACTTCCTTACCATTGAAGCCGATCTAAAGATAGAAGGAGCAGAGATTTACAGTGCTGATGGTAAATTAATTTTGAGTCAGAACTTTCAATCCTACCTTCCCTCGATTGATGTTTCACCATATGCTTCTGGCTTCTACACTATTCAGGTAAGAACTGAAGCTGGTATAACCTTTGAAACGTTTATCAAGCAATAGAACCCTTATGCTGTATTGCTGTGATTGTATAGGCTAATCACGGTAATTGATCTTTCGAAGAAGGTATAAGAGGTGCTTCTAGCTAACGGTTTTCCAGAATATGGTCAACCCTGCCGTTACGGTTGCTACGATCCCATAAGGCTGGTTATAGCCTGTTTGATACACAAAATTATCTCCTACCCAATGTTCTGTTTTTAAGAAAACTTTGGCCGGATACTGAAATACTTTTCCCCTGTATTTTACATAATCACGAGGGTATTTATTGCAATGGTTATGTAAGTATTCATAAAATACATTCATGGGTATCATGATGCTTTTATATTCCTCGAATTTATTTTGTGGGGTGCCGTTGGGTGATCTTAATCCCCAGGCCAGGAAATCTGTCCCATCCCAGAAAGTAGCACCCAAAGTAGGATCTGGCCTGCCTAGTAGAACATCTATCACTGCTGCACGGGTATTGTTCGATCCATCATCAATCGAACTGGTCTTCATTTCTTTTTTAAGGGAGGATGGAACCGAAGAATAACCGGTCATCAATAGGCTATAAATATCAGCCCCTATCTCTTTGGCCCTATTATGGACTGTATGAGATATATACAGAACTTCTAACCGGTTACCATCCACACTTTCATGACGAATGATATTGGCAGCTACTTTGAACTGATAATGTGTAATATTCAGGTCTTTATGCAGGGTAAATCGGTCGGGACCTTTTTTACTGGTATCAATTCCAGTGGCCACGTACACCTTTCCATCCTCCAGGCTGTCAATGCCTAGATGCCTTCCATTTAGGTCATAATAATCGCCTGCATAAGAAAGTCCAACCGATAAAAATAAAAACAACGAAGTAACAATCCCAAGTCTTAGCATCAATCAAGTGGTTTTGATGTGTTTTCAAAGTTAACAAAATTTACGTTTTTACAAAATTTTTGTCTTGTTAAATTTTTCTTATCGTTCTTCAACGCACTGAATCTACCGGGTTTTAATTAAATTTGAATTAAATGAAACGATTGCATAATGGAGTTAGCTATTGTACAAAATACCGATAAAAGAAGATTTGAAACAACGGTGAATGGTATCACCGCTTTTGTTGAATATAATTTATTTAACAATGGGATCAACTATACACATACTGAAGTTCCGGGTGAATTGGAAGGAAAAGGGATAGGATCCGCCCTTGCTAAACATGTGTTGGAATATGCAAAAGAAAATCATCTGAAGGTAATGCCCTTATGTCCATTCATAAAAAAGTACATCGACCGGCATCCTGAATATGCCTCTATTTCTATGTTACATGGGATCAAGAAAAATGAGTGGTGATTCGCTCTGGTAACGGATAACGATTAACGGATAACGATCTCATACGAGACATCGGCAAACTTTCTGAACATCATTAGAACACCGCACTGCTCCTCAACCGATAACCTAACAGCCTCTTCAATTTTATCTTTTTCGAGTTCATTTCCTTCAAACTGGTATATCAGGTGAACTTTTGTATAGGTCTGTGGCTTTTCACGGCTCAATTCTCCGGATACATAAATATGGAATGCTTTGAACTTCATTTTCATTTCCTTCAAAATGCTTACCACATCCATGGCAGTGCATCCAGCAAGGGAAGCCAGCATCAAAGGTTTAGGACATAGACCCTCATGCTCATCCACTCCATCTAAAACAATCAGATGTTCATCCACTCCTATATTAAAGGAGAGATCTCTTTTCCATTCCAGTTCAACCTCGTGTTTTTTCATCAATTGCCGCTTTGTTCAACGGGTTTTTTATAATGTATCCAGCTACTTATACCATCTTCCAATTCATACAATTCTTTAAACCCCTGATTGGCCATATAATTGCACGACTCTGAACTTCTGCCGCCTGAACGGCAATAAACAAAAGTAGGTTTGGTCTTATCCAACTTGGCGACCTCCTCCATAAATGTAGATCCCTGATAATTAATATTGAGTGCTCCTTTAATATAACCCGCATTGAATTCTTCCGGTGTTCTTACATCAATTAACTGGGCATTGGGCATAGCAGCAAGTTTCGATTCAAACTCATTGGCAGATAAAAGTGTACTCTTTACCTGAGTTTCCTGATCCTTGCCATGGCTGTTTTTTGTTTTTGCAGAAGAACTGCATTGAAAACAAATAAGGCTGGTTAATATCAATACGATATTGGACAATCTTCGCATTAAGTGTCAGTAGTGTTTTAACAAAGGTATGCATAATGATCAAAAATCAATGAAAATAGGCGACAACTATGGGTCAATGGCCTCCATTTCAATGATTTGACCTTTATTTACCGGCCCCCTTTCCCCCACCTGCCCTATCCTTTCAGATGCCAGAGACCGCAATTCAGATGTCAGAAAAGAAATAGGCGAAAAAAGGCCGACTTCCGAATTCTGACCTCTGGCATCTGATAAATTCTATGGCAAATAATTTTTTTATGTGTAATTTAGTTTCCTAACTTAATAGCTCTTGAAAAACAAAAAGAATATTTGGATCGCTCTGCTCCTTATCGTCCCTCTACAACTTATTTCTCAAACGGATAAACTGATCTTAAAAGGGCATACCGGTTTGGTAACAGGAGCCTGCTTCAATGCAGATGGAACATTGGTAGGAACTGCCGGTGATGATGACTATACGGCAAAAGTATGGGATGCCAAGACTGGAACAGAATTACAGTCATTCAAATTTGATGAACCGCAGATCTCCTGTATATTTAACAAAGATGCCAGTCTTTTCATCACATCCGGTGGCGACGGAAAAATATCCTTCTTTAACACAAAGAATTGGAAACTGGAAAAAGAATTTATCATACCCAATAGCACCGAAGCATGGCATGTGGATCTTTCGCCTGATGGAAAAAAATTAGCCATTGCTTCATGGGACTTACATGTTTATATACTCGATCTTTCCACTTTTAAATTGGTCAAGCTCGAAGGACATACCCAACGTATTTGTGCAGTAAGTTTTAGTCCCAATGGCAAATACCTCGCCTCTGCCGCCGACGATAATACCGTTATCCTTTGGGATGCGGAGGAACATGTAAAAAAACAGGTATTTACCGGGCATACAAGTGCTACATCCATCGTTCGCTTTAGTCCAGATGGTGGGTGGTTGGTGAGCGGAGGTGACGATAATAAGCTCATTGTTTGGGAAACGGGCCTGGCTAGCGGGAATATGGAAGGCTATATGATCAAGGAAATTCCAATGAATGATCTGGTAAGGGCTATTGCCTTTACACCAAATGGAAAATATTTTGCTGCCGGGGGTGCTTCTACCGATGGAAATATTTACGTATTCAACAGTGCTACTTTCGAGAAAGTGGCCACACTTAAGCACCATACTTCCTTTGTAAACAGTCTAAATTTCAATGCCAACGGCACACAATTGGTAAGTGGCTCTTCGGATAATGATGTGGTTATTTGGAATATGGAAAGCTTCGGAATTAAATAGATCATTTTTTGATCTTACCGAAATTCATCAACATAGCAAAACCTACGTTGCCGAATAAAGTGGGTCCTTCATCACTGAAGCTGCTGATAGATGCATCTGAAGTTAAACCCGTTTCCTTTAGTTTGAACTCATGGGTATTAAAGCTCAATCCTAATACCAGTCCCACTGCGATCTTGCGGTTCTGGGTAACATAATAATAAAAGCTTTGGTTGGTTTGGGCAGCAAATCCCCATTCATACCAGGTATTCCTGCCGGTATCATCAACTCCTTTTGGTGGCAGGCTGATATTGTTGTATTGAACATATCCAAAACCCAGGAATACCGATGGAGTATAGGTAAACCTATCTCCTAATTTCACCTCATAGCTCATTTGTAAACCACTACTGATATGGGTAACCAATGGATTCGAAAGATTTACCCGGCCGGCATAATATTCAAAGCCGGTATACCTTACATAAGGTCCCATATAAAAGTTCTTATGCACTTTTAAGCTATACCAAAGGTTCGCTTGAATAATGCCGTTAAATGCTTGTGCATTAGCAGGATTGTAAAAATAATGGGGAGCACTCACCTCTATATTGAACTGGCTTCTATAACCATGCAGGGGGGGTGGACCATCGCCTTCATAATCTACCAACAAATCAGTGCCATCCTCCGTGGTTTTGGTGCTTTGGGCATTTGCAAAACCCATCGAAATTAAGAGAAGAATAATGGCAAACAAAGACTTCATGCTGGTGATTTAACTTATAGACTACATAGTTAACGAAAAAGTTGCAAGGATCAGGCTGCCCTGACGAACAAATTTTTCACATTGTTCCTGTATACGAGCACCAAAATGAGGGTAAAAATCAAAAACATCAGTCCAAATTCCAATAATATCCTATCGGAGGAGGGTTTAGGAATGGTATACAAGGTGGGCCCGTCGAGTGAACTTCCTTTGAAATTGGTAATGAGCGAAAGATAAAGATTGTTAACAAGGTGGAAGCCCCATCCGAATTCAATGCCTTTGCTGAACATCACTGAGAGGCCTATCATGAGGCCGGAACCAATGTAGACGATCCCCATTTTCCAGAAGCTGATATCCATTTCTACATTTCCAAAATGGAACAATCCGAAAACAATACCTGAAGCCAGCCAAGCCAGCCATTTATTATGGCCCACTAAACCAAATGCCTGGTATAAATATCCGCGAAAAAAAAGTTCTTCCGATAAGGTTTGTAAGGGAATGAAAACAAGGGCCAATGGAACGAATAAATAATACACCGCAGGATCAAACACCCATTTATGATCGGCTGGTGAAAGGAAATGGGTCAAAAGATCGGTACCAACAAACAATAAGATAGAAATAAACAAGCCCAGCAAAAAATCCTTTTTTCTGAACCTGTCCTGATCGCTCCAAAGGGTGGAAAACTTACGGCGATGAAAAAGCTTCATGCAGATCCAAAGACATATGATCAATACCACAAAACCGGTCATGAGTAAACCAAAGCTTACCGGAAAAGGAAAGTAGCCAATAAGTTTAGCAGTTGTATCGATGTTGGAAATATCCTCACCTTTCATACCGGCTTTGATGAACGCTGCCAAAAAAATAGGGATCGATTGACCAACAAATAAACCTCCTACACAGATCAGGATGGTGGCTATAAAAGAAAGAGCAGAACGGTTTCCCTGTTCTGCCCTTTTTATATAAGATAAACTCATGTAGTTATTGGATCACAATTTTCTTGACAAAGTAATGAATTCCATCGTTCATTTGCACAAAATAAATTCCAGAAGCAAAAGCAGTGGTTTGGATCGTAAAGTTGTTGTTCCCAACCCCCACTTGTATGTTTCTTTGTTGGATCAGTTTTCCATCCACATTTACAATAGCAAGGTCAAACTGCGCATTTATATTAGATGAAATACTCAGGTTCACCTGATCATCTGCAGGATTGGGATACAATAAAATATCGTTGAACGACATATCATCCAATCCCAGACATCCGCTTACCAATAAATTATCGGTATCCTGGTTGGTACATCCTTGCCCATCCGTATAGGTATAAGTAATTACATAGTTCCCCACTCCAATCCCCGGATCAAAACTTGTACCTGTAACTCCTGTTCCGCTATACGTACCACCAGCCGGAGTACCTCCACTCAGCGTAACAATACCCGCTGAAGAACAAACAGAATCAATAGCAAAATTGAAATTAACCGCCGGTCCATTATTTACCGTAATGGTAAGGGTATCATAGCCTGTACAACCACCGGCTCCTTCATATCGGTATACCACTTGATGATTGCCCAAACCAGCTACCTGAACATAAAAAACGCCTCCAGCATCCACATATGGACTCAGGTAATCTCCACCCGACGGGGTTCCGGTAAGAACAACGGTAGTTAGCGATATACATGCAGTATCTGCTGTAGCGTTTAAAGATACCGTGGGGGTAGTAGAGGATCCTAGTACCAAAATGGAAGAGGTATCCGTTGGATTAACACCACAGGATGGTTTATTTACGATCAATTGATAATTTCCTGGAGCACTTGCCAGATAGGTGGAGTCAATTGCCCCACCGATCGGTGAACCGTTGAATAACCACTGATAGTTCAAACCGGTTCCTGGAGCGGATACCAATTGGATTGGATTTCCATCACAGGTCACTATTTGATTCAACGGGGTTTCAATAACCGCCGCAGGAGTACAATTACTGCTATTTACACGGTATATGGTCCCATTAGAAATATCCGCGGCATAAATATATCCACGGGTATCCTGGTTCATAGCAACTATAAAATGGCTGCCTGATAAGTTGTTGTGACGTGTGGTATCATATACTCCTCCACCAGCAGTATCCCAGGTCAATGTCCAGAAATAATCATTGCAATAGTCGCTGAAAAATAATTTTTTATACAGGTCATTCCACATGGCGCCACGGTACACTTCACCTGCTGTAATGCTGCACATAGGTCCGGTTGATTGAGGAACGTCTGCAACAGGTGAGTTATAGGTATTTTGTGGCTGGCAACCGCTGGTATTATAAGGGAACAATCCTTCGTAACATCTCCATCCATAATTTTCACCGCCAGTGCTCGAAGCCAATTGATGGTCAATTTCTTCATGGGCATCCTGGCCCACATCTCCTATCCACATATCGCCGGTGATCCGATCAAAACTAAACTTCCATGGATTTCTTAATCCTTTTGCCCAGGTGGAGCCTATATATCCAGCCACTCCATAAAAAGGGTTCGAAACCGGATCGGTATAACCAGGTGCATCCACATTGATCCGAAGCATCTTTCCCATTTTGGTGAGGTTATTTTGAGCATTGTTAGGGATATCACCTGCTCCTCCTCCATCACCCATTCCCACATATAAGTATCCATCAGGGCCAAATTGAATACATCCACCATTGTGGTTGCTGGCATTATCCGGCACTGTAAATAAAACTACTTCAGAATTTGGGTCAGCTACCAAAGGGTTTCCAGTACTCCTTGAAAACCTGGATACCCGGTTATCCCCATCCGCAGAACTTCCCGCTGAATCGATGGTATAATAAACATAGAAATAACCCGTGGTTTGGTAATCATCAGGAAAAGCCAGCCCCAGCAGGCCTTGCTCATTTCCATTGTCGTAAACCCTGGATTGAATATCCAACCAATCCCCAGCTACGGCGGTCCCATTTGTATTAATGATCCGAATAGTCCCTGGTTGTTCTACAATATATAGCCGGTCATCACCAGGAGCCTGTGCCATGGTGATAGGGCTGCTAAAGCCTGTACAATAAGAGGATAAGGTATAAGTCTGCGCAAAGAGGTTTGAGGTAAGGGTAACGAAGAGAATGAGTGTTAGTTTTTTCATGAGAGATTTGTTTTTCATAACAAACTTAAGGATTTATTTACTTTTATGGCATAAACCAATTGCATGAACAAAGAAAAAGCTAAACTTCTCAAATCCTTCGGACTCAGCATGGCCATTGTGTTAGTGGTGAGTAATATCATCGGATCTGGTGTCTTTAAAAAGGTGGCTCCCATGTCAGAAGGTCTCTTATCTCCTAACCTGGTGATACTTGCCTGGGTGTTGGCAGGATTGGTCACCTTGTTCGGTGTGCTAAGTGTGGCCGAAGCAGGTACCATGTTCCCACATTCAGGAGGAGCATATTCATGGCTAGAGAAAATGTATGGTAAAACCATTTCCTTCTTTTATGGATGGTCGTGTTTTACAGTGATCCAAACGGCCGCCATTGCCAGTATAGCTTTCGTATTTGCCGGGGCATTAGGTGGATTTGTTGATCTTCCGGGATTATCGAATGGAAGTGAAAAAATAAAATCAAGTAAAGTTTTTGTGGTAAATGATTCATTGTTTGCAGAAGTAGATTGCGGTCATCGGGTGTTTGTCACTAACTCAAGAGATACGATTCAAAAACTTGCAGCCAATAATACGCTTATGCAAGGAGGTCTTGCTCCTGAGATGAATCAACCCGACACCTCCTATTTTAAAAATGATTCATTGGTCATGGTTATTCCATCACAAGTGTATACTCAGCCTGGAGATGGACAATTACCCGCCAATCCTATTTCAATGACCATTAGAGCGCAACATTCACCTCATGGTATAGCTGCAAAAACAATCTTATGGGGAGAGATCAAGCCATTTGATAATTTAGGTGCAAAGGCTATTGCTGCCTTACTCATCATTATCCTAACCATTGTAAATGTACGTGGGGCTAAACACGGAGGTCGTGTAAGCCAGATCTTCACCTGGATCATTGTATTCTGTATCCTCATCATTATTTGTGTTGGTTTAAGTTGGGCAGGAGGATCGTTCAAAAATGTATCCACTAATTCGGTCGGTTACCCTTCTCCAAAATTCAGTGAGTTTTGGGGACTTGGTATCGTTATGGTAATGGTGATCGCCATGCGAAATGCCTTCTGGGGGTATGAAGGATGGATCAGTCTGGGTTATGTAGGTGCAGAAATAAAAGAACCTGGAAAAAATATTCCTAGAGCCTTGATCATTGGGATCCTTATTGTAATAGCAGCATACGTCTCCTTAAATCTTACCTATTTGTATGTAATGCCGATCGATCAATTACTCGCAGAAGTAAATGCGGATCAAAATGCGATTGCAGCCGTCATTGTCATGAAAAAGATATTCGGGGAATGGGGTGGATATATCATTAGTGGAATGATATTGATCTCTACTTTTGGATGCACCAATACAACGATTCTAACAGCATCCAGAATTTATTATGCAATGGCTAAGAAAGGTTGGTTCTTTCAAAAAGCTGCGACGGTTCACCCGAAAAACAATACACCCTCGAAATCTTTGATCTATCAATGTATCTGGGCTTGTATCCTGGTATTCTCAGGCTCGTTCGATTTGTTAACGGATCTCCTTATTTTTGCGGCATTTATTTTCTATGGCATGATCGTTTTCGGAGTGATCGTTTTAAGAAGAAAAATGAAAGATACTCCCCGTCCATATAAAACCATTGGTTATCCGGTTGTACCTATCCTATTTGTGATCTTCTGTGTATTACTGGTGGTGATTTCGTTCAATGAAAACGTAGTAAAATCATTGATCGGAATTGGGTTGATCCTATCTGGATTACCCTTTTATTTTTTATGGAGAAAAAGAGCCAATCAGATCACCACTACTGACGAAGATTAAAATATACTCGAAGTACTAAACAATACGAACCTACGAACTTGCCTTTATAAGGGTTCGTAGGTTCGTAAAAATTCGTACTTCGTTGAAAATTTTCTTTTTATTTCAAATAGTATCTTTATTTCTTTATGAATCTCCTGGTAGAAGATCCCCCTGTGCTGTTCTGGATCTTTATTAAATAAGTTCCGGAAGTGAAAGTGGAAATATTGATCGGCTCTGTATGATCAGCAGAGCCTATATGGATCTCTTTTGCCAATAATAATTTTCCTTCAATGGTATATATCTCTAATTTCCAATTCATGTTTGCCTCAACAGAAGTAAAATGAACCGAAATAAATTCATCCGCAGGATTTGGGTATAATTGAACATTGTTGCTAAATACGTCTTCTATTCCGGCACAACCATTCACCATAATGGTTACTGTTGCAGTATCGCTGCAGCCATTTCCATCGGTATATGAATATGAAACCGGATGTGAACCTACACCCGCAGTAGTGGGATTGAATAAATTACCCGTAAGGGCTGCACTTCCAAAATAAGTTCCTCCAGCAGGAGTACCCGTGAGGGTTACTGCTCCATGATTTACACAGGGTGAAAGATCAGATGAAGATAAACCTGCTGTAGGTGCTGCATTCACCGTGAAGGTTTGTACATCATTATCAGAACAACCATTTGCATCCGTATAGGTATAAGTAATCGTTTGCGTTCCAAAGGATGGATCAAACTGCCCTCCACTTACTCCGCTTCCTGAATAAACACCCCCTGCTGGACTTCCACCGCTTAAAGTAACCGGAGATGCATAGGAGCAAACCGGATTAAAAGGTTGCTGGTTAACCGTTGGAGCCGTATTTACGGTAATCATACCGCTAGTGCTCTGTGGACAACCAAAGGCATCTGTAATATTATAGAAAATGGTTTGTGTACCTGATGACGGATCAAATTGCCCAGCTGTTACGCCGGTTCCTGAATAAGTTCCACCCGCAGGTGTACCTTCCACCAAGGTATAAAGAGGGCCATTCGAACATTGTTGCGGAAAGGATGATAAGTTGGCGCCTCCAATAGGGCAATCAATCGTAATACTATACGCTTGCGAACCTGAACATCCACTGGCATCCATTACTGTAACTGTAAAATTAAACGTTCCGGTAGCAGTGGGTGTTCCTGAAACAACACCAGCGCCTGATAAACTTAAACCTGGAGGTAACGCACCTGCGGTAACAGAATAAGCAGGTGCACCTAACGCTCCTGTTTGACTAAGATTTTGGTTATAGGCTACTCCTCCGGTACCATTTGGTAAAGAACTGGGTGAAACTGTTAATGTAGGACAGACATAAGGTGTATATTGAAATGCATCAATACCAATATAATCAGAATTGCTCCCTGACAAACCTGCGCCGGTTACAAAATAACGAAAGGCTAAACGGCCTGAAGTAGGTGCCGGCAATCCTGAAATAGTGATGGTATATTGTGTCCACACTACAGGATAAACTCCCAATACCAGCGATGGGTTGATACTTAAAAGAAGGTTTGTAAAATCCCCAACATCGGTTGCGATGGTACCAACATTTGTACTAGCTCCATTTGTGCTCATGCGTACTTCCAATCTATCGGCATAAGAATCAGGGCTTACCTTTCTGGTATAAAAGGTAAATACATCACCATTCTTTAAAGTAACATTGGGAGTTTCCAGCCAGTTACTAATGGTACCTGTGGTACCTGTATTGTTATAATTAGCACCTATATATGAATTGGCTGCCCCATTAAAAGAATCGAAAGGTCCTCCTGCCCCAACATTGGTTCCTTGAAACCATGCGGTGGAACCAACAGGGGTGCTGTTGTTTTGAAGAAACCACCCATTGCCCGCAAGAAGGGTAATGTTGTCAAAATTTTCGGTGATTTGAGCAGAAATACAGGTTCCTGTAAAAAATAAACTGCATAGCACAATGGCTACTTGGTGTAGTCGTTTATTCATAAAACTGAGTTTACATTTTGGTTATTCTCACAAATATAAACCAAGCTGGTATACCAAGCAATAACCCCTTTGGCTCTTTTTTTATAGCAACCTGCTAATGTATTGGAACAAAGAACAATGAAGTTGACATAAATTGAAAATGTGTAAAAAAATTATCCTGTACAGAATATTTACCCTTCTACTTCAATAAAAAAAGGGGCTGATAGCCCCTCTTCTTATTGCTTAAAAATAGAATTATTTCTTGATGAATCTCCTGGTGGAAGATCCTCCTTTGTTGTTCTGGATCTTGATCAGATATGTTCCGGAAGTGAAAGTAGAAATATTGATCGGCTCCACATGATCAGCTGATCCTATATTGATCTCTTTTGCCAATAATAATTTTCCTTCAATGGTATATATCTCTAATTTCCAATTCATGTTTGCCTCAACTGAAGTAAAATGAACCGAAATAAATTCATCTGCAGGATTTGGATATAATTGAACATTATTACCAAATGCATCTTCTATTCCTGCACAACCATTCACCACAATGGTTACTGTTGCTGTATCGCTGCAACCATTTCCATCGGTATATGAATATGAAACCGGATGTGAACCTACACCCGCTGTGGTGGGATTGAACAAATTACCGGTAAGTGCTGCACTTCCAAAATAAGTTCCTCCCGAAGGTCCGCCCGTTAAGGTAACCGCTCCATCATTTACACAGGGTGAAGGATCAGAAGGAGATAAAGTAACATTCGGAGCAGCATTCACGGTGAAAGCTTGGGCATCATTATCTGAACAACCTTGTCCATCCGTTAAACTATAGGTGATGATCTGCGAACCTACGCTTGGATTAAAGAATCCTCCGCTAACACCTGTTCCACTATAGGTACCGCCAGCAGGAGACCCTCCGGTAAGAGGTATTAATCCATCATTGCTACAAACCGCTGTGAAAGGTGCAAGTGTAACAAATGAACTGGCACAGGTAATGGTAATCGTATAGGCAATTGTTTGAGAACATCCACCTGCATCAGTAGTGGTAATAGAAAAATTAAATGTTCCCAAAGCATTGGGTGTACCAGAGAGGACACCACCAGTGGTTAAGGTTAATCCACCTGGCAATGAACCTGCGGTGACGCTATAATTGTAAGGACCGGTACCACCCGAAGATGACATCGATTGGTTATATGCTACACTGGAATTTCCACTCGGTAATGAGGGTGGCGTTAATGTAATAGCCGGACAGCCTATATTGATCACATAGGAACTAACTACACTGCATCCCAAAGCATCCGTGCTGGTAACACTAAAGTTATAGTTACCTGCCAATGTAGGTGTTCCTGAAACCAATCCACTGGTGGATAACGTTAATCCGGGAGGTAAAGTTCCACTGGTAACTGCATACGTGTATGGGCCTGATCCTCCAGAGGTGGTTATATTCTGGCTATAGGCCACCGCAACTGTACCCGTGGGCATGGCCGCAGGTAACATGGTTAAGCCCGGACAAGTAACATTTCCATTGTAAGAAGCAGAAGTGGTACATCCATAAGCATCCGTAGAAGTAACGGTAAAATTATATGCACCCGCAGAGGATGGCGTACCAGAAATTAAACCACCAGGAGATAAGGTTAATCCTGCGGGCAAGGTTCCACTGGTTAATGTATAGGTATATGCAGCGGTGCCACCTGCTGTACTGAGCGATTGGTTAAAAGGAACTCCTAAGCTTATGGTTGGAAGTACAGCTGGGGAAATAGACATGGAAGGACAATTGACATTCCCATTATAAGTAGCTAAAACCTGGCATCCATAAGCATCTGTTGCGGTAACTGTAAAACCAAAAGGACCTGATGTTGTAGGCGTACCCGAAAGTACTCCACCCACCGTTAGACCTAAACCCACAGGCAACGAACCAGCAGTAACTGCAAATGTATATGGACCAGTACCACCCGAACCACTGAAGTTGGTGCTATAAAATGTTCCAACTGTTGGATTGGAAATAACACCCGGTAAAATGGTAAGTGCTGGACAAGAGATCACAATGGTATAAGCCTGACTTCCGGTACATCCACTGTTATCTGCTACCTGAACGGTAAAATTATAAGTTCCTGCGGCAGTTGGCGTTCCGGAAATAGTTCCACCTGCTGATAAAGTGAGGCCCGTAGGTAAACTTCCAGAAATTACGGTATAGGTAGGTGATCCCAAGGCTCCGGTCTGACCCAATACCTGGTTATATGCAACTCCTGTTGTACCATTGGAAACGGAACCTGGCGTAACGGTTAAAGTAGGACAAACATATGCAGTATACACTACATTATCGATACCGATATAATCCGAATTAGCTCCAGCAGGACCTGCATTCGTTACATAATATTTTAGTGCAAATCTACCCGATACCGGTGCACCCAAACCAGAAATGGTAACTGAATATTGGGTCCATACTTGTGGATATATACCTAATACTAATGCCGGATTTACACTGGTTAAGAGTATACCGAAATCACCCAGTGCACCTGGATTTCCTAAAGGGCCTACATTCGTGCTTGCTCCATTGGTGCTCATCCGGAGTTCAAGACGATCCGGATAGGTCTCCGGAGAGAAAGTACGTGTACGAAAACTGATCACATCCCCATTTTTTATGGTAACATTGGGCATGACCAACCAATTGCCAATGGTATTGGCACCGGTGGTATTGTTGTAGTTGGCTCCAATATAATCATCCGTAGCTCCATTGTATGCAGCAAACACGGTTGCATTACCCTGGAACCAATTGGTCGATCCAACGGTTGTGCTGTTGTTCTGCATATACCAACCTGAGCCAACCAGCGTAGTGATATCATTGAAATCTTCGGTAAACTGTGCATGTGAGCTATGGCTGGTTGCAAGTAATGCAAACGTGAACGCAGCCACCATCAGTAACTTTCTCTTCATAAGACTTGATTTAAATTTGAGTTGTGCAAATATAATCCAACTGCATGAAAGCCACAAGCAAAAATCCCTAACCATAGCCTATTCAGCGGGTTGAATTTAAATGAAGGTTCTGCCCCGGGGCGCAGCGATAGCTTGCTGGCGGCGATCATTAGCGGTTATTGATGGCCACGAGTTAACAGGGGCCAACCAGTGGATATGTATAACCGCTTATGGGAACCGGCTGCAACTAAAGCGAAGGCCAGACAGGCAGCCATAAAAAAAACCGTCACATAACATGGACGGCTTTTTTCAATTGATTTTGGTGAATCAACAAAAATTTTAACGGATCACCTTTACACCTTTGTATTTTGTTTTATCGAAAATAAAAATATTGTCATCCATTTCTATATTGGGTGTCATATCGGTAATCGTATAATAATAATAGGATCCGTTCTTCCCTAAAATAGTGGCCTTGATAAATTCTATTTTGTCTTTATCCACATCCAACCTTACCATGGTATAATCCTTTTCAGTAGGTTTTAAAGGATATAGATCAATGGTCATTACATTGCGGCCTTGTTTATCTTTTTGCTCTGATTTTACCTTGGTCTTAAAACCTTGTTCGTAAATGGTGAACATATTTTTAGGACTCATTCCATCCTGATCCAGCTCATCTACACCGATCACCTGTGCCTCATTGGTTTCTTTTGAATAAGTAGTAACTTCTTTACCATCGCAGAAAATTTCTTTATCATCCAGTTTGAGATAATATTTTTCTCCCTTCATTTTCAAGGTACCTGTTTGGGTTTGATCGATGTTCTGGTCTTTATTGGTGATGTTGAAGCTGAACTTTACTTCAACGGTTTTATAAGCTTTGGTTTTTGCGCTCAGTTTATCGAGCATGTCTTTGCTTTTTGCATCATGCTGAGCAACTAGGCTGCCAGCAGTGAAAAGAGCAATTGCGGTAAGGGTATATAAGCGTCTCATGGCCTTCATAATAATTAAGTACACAAATTTACTACATCTATTTTCAAAAACTGAGCCGTTTTTGTTTTAATAACTCCACTAACAAATATTTAACGTTCAGCGGTGTGCAAAGAATTATTTCTATTTTAAAGTTTTTAAGAACTCCATCAACGCCATTTCATCAGCAATCAATACTTGTCTTGCTTTGGAACCCTGGTTAGGGCCTACAATGCCTACCGCTTCCATCTGATCAATAAGCCGGCCTGCACGGTTATATCCTAAATTCAACCTCCGTTGCAACAAGGATGCGGAACCTTGCTGATGGATCACCACAATTTTTGCAGCTTCTTCAAACAGGTCATCCAACTGGCTTATATCCATATCTCCTTTATCCTTTCCATCTTCACTCACAAATTCAGGCAAACGCAATGCATCCGGATATCCCTGCTGGTCACCGATGAATTCCGTTATATTATCCACTTCTGGTGTATCTACAAAGGGACATTGTAAACGGATCAGATCAGATCCCAAACTCAACAACATATCTCCTCTTCCAATCAATTGTTCGGCCCCTCCTGTATCTAAAATGGTACGGCTATCTATTTTACTGGATACCCTGAAAGCGATCCGTGCAGGAAAATTGGCTTTGATCGTTCCTGTAATAATGTTCACCGAAGGTCGCTGTGTAGCAATGATCAAATGGATCCCAATCGCACGGGCCAGCTGTGCTAACCTGGCAATAGGCATTTCCACTTCTTTACCTGCTGTCATGATCAGGTCGGCAAACTCATCGATCACTAACACGATATAGGGTAAATACCGATGACCATCATGAGGATTCAACCTGCGGTTGGTGAACTTATCGTTGTATTCTTTAATGGTACGTACTTGTGCAATTTTCAGCAACTCATACCTGGTATCCATTTCAATACATAATGAATTAAGCGTATGGATCACTTTTTTTACATCCGTAATGATTGCATCTTCTTCGCCTGGAAGTTTTGCCAGGTAATGTTTTTCGATCTTATTATATAAAGTAAGCTCCACTTTTTTCGGATCCACCATCACGAATTTGATCTGGCTTGGATGCTTTTTATACAGCAACGAAACCAAGATCGCATTCAACCCAACGGATTTTCCTTGCCCCGTAGCACCTGCCATGAGCAAGTGAGGCATTTTAGCCAGATCGGCAATATATACTTCGTTGCTGATGGTTTTACCTAAACCTATCGGCAGATCATATTTACTATTGATGAATTTCTCATGCTTTAAAATAGAATGCATGGAAACTATTTCAGGACTTTGATTGGGTACCTCGATCCCGATGGTACCTTTACCAGGTATAGGTGCGATGATACGGATCCCCAATGCAGCCAGGTTCAAGGCGATATCATCTTCCAGGTTTTTGATCTTAGAGATACGTACACCCGGAGCAGGAACTATTTCGTATAAAGTAACCGTAGGACCTACCGTTGCCTTGATCTTTGCAATGTCGATATTATAATTGCGAAGTGTATCAACGATCCGGTTCTTGTTATCTTCCAGCTCTTCTTTATTGATCTTGATCTCCTGGTCACCATAATCCACCAGCAATTTTAACTCTGGCATTTTAAATTTTGGAAGATCAATCGTAGAATCGTATAGACCAAACTTACTCACCAGGTCCTCGGCTTCCGTTTTTGTGACCGGCTCCGGCTCTGCATCTGGATTTACAATTGAGAATCCATTGTCGTCTACATTCTCCAGGGAGAATTCCACTTCCGGCATCTCCAAATTTTTGTCTTCAAGCGTAGGTTCAACAATATCAAATTCATCATCCACTTCTTTTTGTGGAAATAAAATTCCTTTGTCGACATTTACAAAATCATCTTCTATGGGACCGTTGATCTCCAGCTCAGGTAATTCGTCAATGGGAATATTGTCCTCCTCTTCTTTTACAATTTCATCCCGGTGTGAATAGACATTGCTTACGGATGATAAAGAAGTATCTTCTTCATCCAGGTTCAATTTGGCCAGTTCGGGCTCCGTTCGTGGGGATCTTTTTTTGAAAAGATTGAGTCCGGGTATTTTTAAGGATGAATTATAGGCAACGATCAAAAAGATCAAAAAACTTACGGCATAAATGAGCAAAGTACCTGCTGCACCGGCAAAGGCACTCATCCAGGCACTTAGTTTGAATCCGAAGCTCCCTCCCAAGATCCCCCCTCCTACTTTTGGCAGCAATAAAGCAAGGGTTCCTGAACTCCATATGGTGAGAAAAAATAAAATACTGATACTGCGATTGAGTTTTACCAGGTTGCGCTTATAGAGTAGTCGTACCCCCAATAAAAAGAAAACAGGCACCAACAGAAAGCTGGGCATGCCAAACCAGTTATATAAAAACAAATGGGCCATCTTAGCACCAATAAGTCCCATTACATTCCCGGGCTTTTCGGCAGTAGTAAATCCTGAACCATCGGCCAGACTTTGATCGGTTTTCCAGCTAAAGAAATAAGAAATAAAGGAAACCAGGAGGAAAACAGAAAAGCCTATTAACAGGAGACCTGTGATCTTAACCGTTCTTTCATCGGTGATAAACCGGCGTACCTTTGAAAAGAAGCCTGTACCATCGTCTTCTTTTGCTACCTTCTCCTTTTTCTCTTTTTTGGGTTTAACTTCCTCTTTCCCATTGCTCACAGGTTTTTGTTTGAGCTTTTTGGCAGGCAGTTCATCCTCTTCTACCTCCTTGTTTTTAAAGGTGTTGCGTGGAGGTGTTATGATATCTTCTGTATTTTTCTTCTTGGCCATAGGGCAACCCACATACAATAACGTATGTAATGAACAAAACTAATATGGATGACCCTATGTTTTTAGGGTTTTTGAATTGGATTTCAAGAAAGCAATGTTAATAAGGTTGGGGAGGAAATGGGTTGTTTTAGAAGGGTTATCTAGGTTCTCGACTCCAATCGCTATCAGGGTTGTAGGTTTTATTGTTGGATCTTCGAGCTTTGAGTTCTTCAGTTATCCCCAGCTTCTTAGCCCCCCGTCAAGGCAGCAAACGGTGTCGAGCGCTACCGTATCCGCTCGGCTGGTCCAACACCTTTACTCGCTTTAGCTTTATTTTTAAAAGGTGCTCGTGAGCTCGCCTCTTCGCGGCTCGGTTCACCCACCATTTCTTTGCCAGCCATCCGGCCGATTTCTTCTCTGCTTTTCTATGAGCAAAAAACCAAAAAAAAATTAACGAAGTAATATGGTTGATTAACCCACTTATTTAGCCAGTTGTGTAGCCTGCGGGTGGCGAAACCCGAAATGGTGCGAACTTTGGGTTTTGCGGCTTAGGCGGCATTGGGCAAAGGTGAAAAGCAAAAGCCCAAAGTTAGCATTTCGGGGCTCCTTTCTTCCTGCCTGCCGGCAGGCAGGTTGTTTACTTTTCTTTGGAGAAGCAAAGAAAAGTAAAACCCTCGCGGTAGCGAATCCGAGCAAAAGAAAAGAAGGCCCGGTAAAGTGAAAAAAAGGAAAATTGAATAGTAAAAACCCTATATTTGTTTACCAAGCATTAATACAGAGCCCAAATGAAAAAAATCATTTTTCTATTCGTACTCCTATGTACCTCCCTTTCATCCTTTTCTCAAGTACTCTATACCAACAACTTCTCTGGCGGCAGTGCTGGCTGGATCCTTGGTTATGGAGGTAACTTCGATGTATGGATCGTGAACAATGTTTACAACTGCGCATCCACCACCCCCAACCAGGGCGGAGGAAATTATATGCATATCTACGATGATCTTTGGTATGACTATTGTGCCCATTCGGCATTTCTTGGTTTCGGCGCAGGTGGTACCGTATATGCAACCCAAAATTCTGATATCTCTACGATTGGATATCCCAATATCGCTATCTCATTCGATTGGTTATGCCAGGGCCAGACAGGACCAGTCCTTGCCTCCTACGGATTTATTGATTATAGCACCAATTCAGGTGCCAGCTGGACAAATATTACCTCACCCTTTGCACAATACAATGGGCAACCTAACTGGACCAACGTAGTGATCAACAGCGCCGCCATGGGAAACCAGGCTACCCTAAGGATCCGATTTGGTTTTACTAATTCAGGTTATGGGACCAACCCTGCTTTTGCAGTGGATAATGTATCTATTTCTGTAGGTGGCCCTCCTTGTGCCAATGTAGGTGGTACCGCCAATGCATCTCCCTCCTCTATTTGCGGTGGAAATACTTCGGTAGTTACCGTTACTGCTTCCAATGGTACTATACAATGGGAACAAAGTCCGAATGGAGTAAATAGCTGGACCAATGTAGTGGGTGGAAGCGGAGCGACCTCTGCCAACTATACAACCGCAGCCTTATCTTCTACCCTTTATTATAGAGCAAAACTTTCAGAACCCAGTTGTCCGGATGTATATTCAACGGTTACTTCTGTTAGCGTTAGTCCTGTAGTAACTGCAGGGGTGAGTATTGCTGCCAATCCTGCCGGAGCTGTTTGTGAAGGTACAAGTGTTACCTTTACCGCTACTCCTTCCAATGGAGGAGCATCCCCTACTTATGCATGGACCCTGAACGGAAGTCCAGTGGCTACCGGTCCGGTATACATATCCAGTACATTGACCACCGGTGATCAATTGGTTTGTACCATGACCTCCAATGCAGCATGTGTTAGCGGAAGTCCTGCAACATCTAATACAATTACGATGACCGTGAATCCAAATCCGGTGGCAACGATCACGCCTCCAGGACCCATTTCAACTTGTTCCGACAGCGCAGTCATCTTATACTGCGGACCTATAGGTACCTATCAATGGTCTACCGGTTCAACTGCCCCTGCCGAAACCCCTACGCAAACAGGAAATTATTGTGTAACCGTAACAGATGCGAATGGTTGTACAGATACAGCCTGTGTATTTGTTACCGTCAATCCAAATCCTATCGTGAACATCAGCGGTGATAATTCTATTTGTGAAGGAGATAATTCGGTGCTGACCGCAGCAGGTGCCAGTACCTATGTTTGGAGTACCAGCCAAACCATCAATCCTATCACTGTTACACCCGCTTCCAATGCTACCTATACAGTAACCGGTACCGATGGTTTCGGATGTACAGGTACATCCACCATCACCGTTGCAGTTACTACCAACAATATTGACAATTCCCTTACTTCTATCAGTCCGATCACTATCCAGGCTAACCAGGGATCTGCCACTTATCAATGGGTAGATTGTAACAATGGAAATGCACCTATTGCCGGAGCCACCAACCAAAGTTTTACAGCCACTTCAAATGGATCTTATGCAGTGATCATTACGCAAGATCCTTGCAGTACGTTGAGTTCGTGTGTTACGATTAACAGTGTAGGTGTGGAGGAGGAAAATGGGCTTGCCGAAATTTCTATTTATCCGAATCCATCCAATGGAACCTTTACGATCAGTTCAACCATCCAAGGAAATTATACCCTCATCAATGAATTGGGTCAAACTCTTATGACCATTCAACTCAACGCAGGTAATAATTATGCTGCTAGAATAGAGAGCCTGGTGAACGGGATCTATTTTATTGTCGGAAAAGATTCGGTGAGGAAGAAGATCCTTGTAGCGAAATAATTTATTTCCAGTGAAGTACGAACTTTTACGAACCTACGAACCCTATAGTATTGGTTCGTAGTTCGTAACCTGCCAATAGGCTGGTGTTCGTACTTCGGTGTTATCAAAAAGTTATGCACTCCCCTATTTTATCGTAGAACTACGACTTGGAATTGTATCCAATAAATAATATGTTTATCCCACCAACTATTATAGAGCATGCCCAAAAAAACCATACAGAAAGCCCATAAAATCATGCGGCTTGATTATAAGGAAAAGGACACCATCTGGTTAACCAATCAATATACTTTACGAAAACTCATCGGGATCCTGGGCATTATGTTGCCCGTTTTCCTATGGTTGGTGATTTACCTGGATACCGGACATCGTGCAGTATTACCCTCCGTCAGTCATTATTATTTTACAAGGGCCAGCGGAGTTTTTGTATTGATCCTGGGTCTCATGGGTATTTTCTTATTGGTGTATAAGGGACATGATCCCATCGACTTTTATCTCTCTTCCATCGCAGGTATTGCTGCCCTGTTCGTTATTATTCTTCCTACCGATAACTTAAGTCCTATTTGTTGTCCGGGTGATCCCGATAAACATACGGTTACCTTATTGAACGAAAATGCTGCCAGGGAAACGATCCATTTTATTGCGGCCGCTATTTTCCTTTTATGTTTGGCCATCATGTCGTATTTTCTGTTCACCAGATCAAATCTTCCCCGCCATAAAAGAACAAGAGAGAAAAAAATAAAAAATATTTTGTACAGGGTATGTGCCTGCATCATGGTAGGGGCCATGCTGGTAGTGGTGGCCGGTATTCCAAGTATTGGTATCATTAACAGAGATTTTTATGAGGCCCACCACCTTACTTTCTGGATGGAGATCGCGGCGGTGGAGATGTTTGGGATCGCATGGTTGGTGAAGGGGAAAGGGTAATTGTTCAAAATGAACAATAGAACATTTGATGAACGATGGAGGATTGAAGAACAAAAGAAACTGATGCGTCCTGGACCAAAACAAAAAAATCTTATCTTCCATCTCCATTTCTCCACATGAAAAAAGCATGTTATATCTTCGCCGCCTTCCTTCTTTGCTTCCTCCTCTTTTCCTGTGGGAAAAAAGCATCACCCAATTATGTAACCAATCCTCCAACCAACGATACCCTTACAGTTGATAGCCTGGTAAAAGATACAGGAATCGTAAAAGTGCTCAATACTAAAAAAAACAAGACCTATTTACGCATCGTATTTTCCAACAAAGACTCTGTAGATTTTATAGCTGATAGAAATATTTATATGGATTGGGATACCAGTTCACGCAGGCAGGAATGTGAGGTATGGTCCCCTAAATATATATATCGTTACAAGGATGGGAATTTTCTGGTCCTGCTCCACTATGCACCTGATGGAACAGATGTGATCGATTCCTATGTGGGGGCTTATGATAAAAAGGGGAAATATCTATACCATGTTTTACACGAGTTCACCGTTCCCAAAGATTTCGATGTCACCGTTTCGTCGGACGAAAAATATTTTTTATGTGGATTGGGCATCATGGGTAGAAATGGTGATACCATTTATACTTTTCCCGAAAGCTGGATCGTACATGCCCGCTGGCTCGACAGCACCACCATCTTATCCTTATACGATCTCATCGACAGTGTAGGTGGACCACCCAATTACGAGTATTATTACGACAGCCTGAGCAAGAATTGTCTCATCACCGACCTGGATGGAAATATCCAACAAAGTTTTCGCATCAACTCGTACGTAAGCGAATTAAGCACTCAAGCCTGCATGGATGAAGATGAAGATCAACTCTGTTTCCTCCAAACCGAACCGGCCAAAATATTATTGATCTCCAAAAAACCTCCCTACAAAGGAAAATACATCAACACCATTAAATTCCTGAACTCACCCCTCTCCGAATTTTCGAAGAAATACACCATCTATAATTTCGATGGACTCAACTATATTTATTTTGATGAGGCGGGGAAATTGTTGGGGATTTATGTGGAGGCTTATTAATTGTTCCAGGTCACATAAATTTAACAGATCACATAACCCAATAGCCATTAACTATTTACCAATAATCACTCACCAGAATTGGTGAGAAGCATCCGGGAAAATACGGATGGCAGGAAATTGGAATTATGGTTTATTCAATATAGGTTTACAGCGCCCTGAACTTATGTTGGCCTATGGAAGATGATCCAGAGAATGAAATAAAGAAAACTATTATTACCCATCTTTCAGGTGAGATCTCATCTCTAACCGCGATGAGAGCCAGTTGGAGAATACGAATCGTGTCCTTGATCTATGTAGGACCTTTTATCGTTTTGGGATCCATTTTCTTTGGTAAACAACCATTGGATGATCTCAAGATCACATGCCCTGAAGTGATCCTATTTAGTATTTTAATGCTTTTATGGATAGCAATGGGTTTCCTGGCTGGACTCAACGAAGATGCCATCAATAAAAAGTGTAATGAATGGAGGGATGTTATATTTAAGATAGCCACTAATAAGATCCAAATTACAGAACTAGAGCAAAGAAGTTTTATGCACCATCATATAACTTCCATCAAGATCCAATACCTGGGGGTATACGCTCTGCAGGCTGTGATCCTGACTTTATCTATATGGTTGATTAATTTGGTGTTTTTTTGAAATGATGGTATGTTTATACCTTACCTGATACATATTTATAATGACTTACAAATCCCTGCTTTCGTTTGTTGTCGTTTGTAAATAGAAAAGGTCCTACAAATACTAGTTAGCCACAATTCAAGTCAACACCATATATCTTAACTTAATTAATAATCAATGTAATGAATATAGATGATTTTTTTGAAGAAATTGATTCCAGATTAAAATTGGATAAATTTAAGGACTGTTCATCGCCAGTGTTTCGAGGACATTCAAAAGGAGGTCACGAGTTGTTGCCAACCTTAATCCGTGATTATTCTAAAACCGGAACAGATCTTTGGGATTTGGAAAATAATCTGTATTGCGATTTTAGATCACTAGTAGGACCAAGAGTAAAGTTTGACTCATCATGGGAAACAGTGTTTGCCATGCGTCATGAAGGAATTCCAACAAGGTTATTGGACTGGACTGAGAATATAGGTACTGCACTATTTTTTGCTTTTGATTCCGGTAAGCTGGACAATCCACATATTTGGATATTGAATCCATTTAAATTAAATGATAGATATTCAGAATTAGGTGGCCTTGTAAGTCCGGAAGAGGATTTAGAGGAGTATCACTCGACCTATGGTAATCGATGCAATGATTCTACAATTAAGATTAAAGAATATCCAATCGCAATTTATCCCAGAAGAAGTAATGATCGAATTTTTGCGCAACGAGGCCTATTTACTATCCATGGCACAAACGAAGAAAAGATGGAAACTACTTGTAATGATTGTCTGGAAAAAGTAGAAATACCAATGGAGCTTGTTGAAAAACTAAGACGAGTTTTAAGGCAATTTGGAATAAATAAATATTCTGTATATCCAGATTTTAAGGGACTATCTGAGCACTTAAAGGGAATTTATGGATATTAACGTATTAATTAAATGACACAATCTATATTTGAATTCTACAACATGAATAATGATTTGATAAACATTATCATAGATAAAGTTTTGCTTGCGTTAATTCTTCTGGCATTTGGATATTACTTTAACAAACTTCTAGAAAAGCATAAAGGAAATCTTTCTTACCGGCAAAAGGTAATGGAGATGCGAATGAATTGCTACCAAGATATGGCTAGTAAAGCGATGCTCTACTTTATTGAAGTACGTGAATTTATTAAATTTTACAATCACAGAATGAAAACTCCAAATCCAAGTGATTTTAAGAATGAAATTAACAAACTTAATGACTCTTATGACAATCTCAATCTGTCATTAAGTATGGGATATGTTTTCCTTTCTGGGGCAATGGCAGAGAAACTTACCGAATTCAATAAAGCAAACGGAATACTAAATGATGGAGTGACAAATCCCGAAATATGGAAGGAACATTTTGGAGATAAAAAGCATGAATTATTTACCAAGAACTTAGCGAACTTGGCATATGCAATGGCCAGTGAGATTCATAAGCCTCCTCACAAATAAATTGGGTCTTAACAAAAGTAATGTGCACAATTGTTAAACAACATGACAAGAAAGAAGACAACTAAATTAAATTGGAATCTGGTTTCACTTATTGCCGGAGTGGTGGCTTTGACGGTTTCTATTGTAATAGTTTGGAATCAAAAGAAAATTGACAATCTACAGGATAGTTTAAGTGAAATGCAGATAGAAAATAATAAGCTATTAAGTGAAATTGACCCTAGTTGGCATGTAAAATTTAATGAGCAACGAGAATTTTATAACAATCAGTTAAACGATGAACGGACATTGAGGCTTCAGGCAAACAGAAAAGTTGACAGCTTAATTTTATTAGAAAACAAACCCAAGAAAGGGAGGAACGGTGAAATAATTTTGAATCTTGAGCAGGCTAAAATAATTGCGATTCGTCTTATTGATGGGGAAAGAGACTCTGCACTCTTGGCTATTTCAGAGGATATAATTAAAAATCAAGATACCACCATTGCTCTATATGATTCATCTATTTCAAATCTGCGACTTCAAATCAAAGGACTAATGGAAATTATAAAATTGAACGAGCAAATAATCGAAAATTATGATAAAATTGTGGTCTCACGAAAACAGGAAAATTTCGGCAATATATTTCTTGTTTTTCTTCTTGGTGCCACTTCAGTCTTTGCTACCGTATTGTTCTTTTTCTCACTAAAGAAGCAAAAAAAACCGTAAACAGTGGCTAACTTACAACTTACAAAATTTTCTACATCCCCCTAAATTCAACGTTTTTAGCCCTTAACCCGCTTGGGCTTACTAAAATAATTTAAGCCCTGCTAGTCTTTTTTTATATGGTTAAAGTTTTGTACTTTTAATACCGCAACTTTGTAAGTTGTATATCCGTTAGCTACAAGCAATGAAAATTAAATCTCTCATATTTATTCTTGTTTTATTGACAAGTTGTCAATTCAATAAATCTGTTCACAAAGACCTTATTTCTGGTGCATATACCAAGGAAGATGGGCTTAGTTGCGAAACCATAAAGATCAAAGTGAATGGTACTGAGGATAACCGTAGTTCGTATATCTACGGAGAAAAGGTTGAGTTTATTTTCAATAATATATCCGGATTTGAGAAAAAAGACGGAATGGTATATCCCGGGCTTTCAATATTGGTTATGAAAAATGCAAATGATACCATGGAGTATTCTCCGGATCTTTTCAGCGATAGAGGAGGAACTGATATATCGCCGCTTCAATTGCGGGCAAGATTTGTTTGTACATTTCCCTATGAAAATTCGGAAAAGTATAAAGTATATATCAAGATCTGGGATAAAAATGGAAAAGGTACATTTATCTATGAAATGCCGTTTAATGTGGAAGAAAATAAATTGCTCCGAGTTAAATCTGAAGGCATCGAATATTCTGAAATTTATTTGTGGAACAAAAGTTCAGAATACATGGTAGCGGATAAGCATATAAACTTAAAAGATACCTTCCTATTAGTCCTAAAAGGTTTGAATGGGATAACTGAGGTGGAAGGACGATGTTATCCTGCTTTTTCAATAGATATTACAGAAAGCAAAGGCGAAAAAGCTCTTTCTAACCCTGATCTGTTTGAGGAATCTGAAGAAACTGGTTTGAGTGCCGGGGATTTTAAAAAAAATCCGCTGCGTATTATCATCACATTTACTCCAGGAGAAATGTATAATCCATGCCGACTAAAGGCTTCATTAACGGATAGAAAATCAACCAAAAGAATTGATATAGAAGCCGAGTTGGAAATAGAGTAGCAAGCCAATAGATCAACTAACCGAAATTATGTTTGCCAGTAGCTAACTCCTTTTTGCAAATATGGCCAGCTAACTTCTTTAATTGAAGTTAGTGGCTATTAAACCGCTTAGCACAATTCCCTACGTATTTCTACGTACTCATTTACGTAAAATTCATTTAAGCGCAGTATTCTCCATCCTCTACATTTGTTCCAACAAACTAAAGAATGAAATATGAAAAATTGTATTACTCTTTTTATCAGCGCTTATCTCCTCCTTTCATTGGCCAATGCTCAATGTATTTCCTCAGGTCCTACGGACGCTGCCCTGAGTTCCAATAATACGGATATAGGCACCGTGGCCTGGACCAATATGTCTGCTACACAAGTATCAGACGATAACAGGGCCTCTGTGAGTATATTGGTGGATACCAATACTACTATCACCTCTAATTATTTATATATACAAGGTTTTGGATTTAGTATTCCGGCTGGATCAACCATTTGTGGAATTGAGATCAATATTGAACTCAGACAAGTGGGTGCAGTATTCGGAAGCTCATCGGTAAGAGACAATTCGATCCTTTTGCTCGATAACAATGGTCTTATTGCAGGATCCAACCATGCATCCGGTACGGAATGGTCATCTTCGGATGAGAACAGGACCTATGGTAATAGTACCGATATGTGGGGTTTAACCTTAACTGAGGCTGATATCAATGATCCTGATTTTGGGGTGGCAATCTCCGTTAATCTGCAAGCATCTATTACTGCTATGGTATTGAGCGGTGAGATAGACCATGTTTCAATGGCTGTACATTATAGTTTGCCTCTGCCGGTAGAACTGTTAAGCTTCGAGGCGAATCATGTGGATCGTGAAGTTACTTTAACCTGGGCCACGGCCTCAGAAACCAACAATGCATTTTTTTCCATTGAGCGTTCAACAGATGCCGTTCATTGGGAAAGAGTGGGACAAGTGTCGGGTGCCGGTAACAGCAATGTTCAGCAGGATTATAGTTTTGTGGATCAACAGCCAAGCACAGGTATGATCTATTATCAATTAAAACAAACCGATACAGATGGTGCGGAAACATTAATGAAAACAATTTCAACCCATGTTGATGCAGTTGCTGATATCATCGCATACTATGATCCTAGCTTTGAAGCAGTGGTGATCCATGGTATTCCTACTGGAGAAAAATTCATGGTAGATATCTATGATATCTCAGGAAATAAAATAACAGGATTAGAGGGAGAAGCCTCAGAAAAAACGATGATCCCGGTTAAATCAGATTTGAAACAAATATGTTTTGTATCGATTGAAACAGTTCATGGAAAAGTAGTTCATAAATTGTATTTCTAGGAATGATGTTTGGTGTGCAAAGCTTCGCCCAATTTGGGCGAAGCTTTTTCTATTCATATCCTATGCAACCAGGAAATCCCCTACGTATAACTACGTACCCGATTAAGTAAAATCAATATAATTAAAGTAACCTCCATCCTATAGTTTTGCATCAACAATTAAAGAACGGAATATGAAAAATTTAACTGCATTATTTATCCTCTCTTACTTTTTCCTGCATGGTTTGGCATATAGCCAACATACTAACTCCTATCCCATGGATGAAAGCCTGATCTCCAATACTGAAATCGATACGGTTGGCTGGAGCACTTTACCTGACGATGAAAGATTGGATGATTCGAAAATGGAAATCTATTATGATCATGCTTTTGAATCGGTAGTGATCGATGGCATTCGTTCAGGTGATAAGCTGATCGCTGAGATCTATGATATTACCGGGAATAGAATAACCGGATTAACGGTGCAGGGTCCTGAAAAGATCATGATCCCCGTTACAGATATATTAAACCGGATCTGCTATGTGTCGATTGAAACGATCAAAGGAAAAGTAGTTCATAAATTGTATTATTAAAAAAAAGTTTTGGGTTGGTTGGTTCTACGCCCCGATTTGTATCGGGAAGTGGATGAGAGGCGCTACGGCGCCTCTTTTTTGATCTCACAATCTCATCCTTATCAATTCGCCTGGCGGCTCATATCATTGGTTCCCGCAGACTTGATAGCTATCGGAGTCGCGGATTTTTTTTTGCTCGCATTCGCTGCCGCGAAGGCCTTACTTTTCTTTGCTTGCCCAAAGAAAAGTAAGCAACCTGCCTGCCGGCAGGCAGGAAGAAAGGGCAAACCCGAAATGCTAACTTTGGGCTTTTGCTTTTCACCTTTGCCCAACGCCGCCTAAGCCGCAAAACCCAAAGTTCACACCATTTCGGGAAGAAGCCTCCTGCAAGCCACATTATCTGCAAGATAGTTAGTTGACTAAGTTACCTGCTTACTTGCAATTTCGTTGGTAATTCTTTTACCCACGAAAATACCAGATCATGTGGCTTGCACGTAGGGGGAAGGGCCTCATAAGACGTCCATAGTAAAACAAGGATAAATGAAGGGTAGTGAACCCATGTTTGAGGTCCAGCTGTCCAAATTTTTGCAAAAAATTTGGGTAACAGCGTAAACGAGTTTGGGTGAACGACCGGAATGTTCCGTAGTTTTACATGGATGTCTTATGCAGCCTTGACTTTTTTGTCTACTTTTTGTGTCAAGACAAAAAGTAGAACCCTCGCGGTAGCGAAACAAGAGTATAAGGAAAGCAGCCGTGTGGTTCTTATTCCGCGAAATTCTGCGAATTCTGCGGGACCTAAACAGATGAGCCAGCGAAGCGTCAGGTGAATCTGCGGGAAACAAAATACACCTCCCCCGTATCTTTTTCCAAAACCCTGCATTATACCCCGTATAATGCAGCTACATATGAAAAAAAACCTTCTCCTCCTCCTCTCCCTTACCGCCCTCCTCAGCCAAAGCTGTGGAAAACCCTCCAACACCCAAAAAGACCCTCTACCTTCTCCCGAAAAAAAAGACTCCACCCGGATCGAAGAAAAGGATAGCAATCAACACCTGGTACCCCACAACCTTTCCTGCGAATGCAGCCCGATTAAAGAAAGGAATGCCTATGATGTAGACGTTCGTTTTTCACAATGGGGCGAAGAACATGATTCTCTCAAGGAAAAAGCACTTTTTGATGCCTATTCTCATGATACTTCCTTTAGAAAAATAAAATGCATTGGGTTCAGTGGATATTCCACCATTCCCAAACGTTTCAGGATCTTTAAAAATGTGGAATATGTGGCCTTCACCGGGGTGGGTAACTGGACTAATAAAGATGTAAAGATCACAGGACTCGATATGTTCCCTCGATTAAAAGGGATCTTTTTTTGGGGAGGTGCCGTTGGCATCGATACCACCGAGCAATGGTTGAAACAAATCGAATATGTGAGTTTAGGTAAATCCAGGGTATTTAATTTTCCCCCCTTCCATTTAATGCCCAATTTGAAAATTATAGAAGCTTCCCATTCGGGGTTTGAACCTTTCCCCAAAAATATCAATTCTTTGCATTGCTTACAAAAGATCATGCTGGTGGAATATCATGGGGGTAAAGAAGGAGCGGTAGACCTGACCCAAATAGACTTGGACAATTTCCCTTGTTTACAAAAAGCATATTTTTCGGGAGGTACCAAGGGGATCCCGCAAGGGTTAGATACAAACAGGACTTTTGAGTTGTATTTGCGGCCTTATGGATTGAGTAAGGAGGATAAGAAAATAGTGGAGGCTTATAAAAAAAGGAGGAGATGAAAATTGCCCTTTGGTTCTCGATACGGGTTGTGTTCTCGTTGCCCTTCCAGTCTATATAGCCAAGGCAGAGCTACTTGAATTGACAACCCTACTCGAACCGACAAGGTCAATTTTTTTTATTTTTTCGTTTAGAAAAATCTTTTTTTGAAAGTAATGGTAATAGTTCCAACTCTCCCTTGATCAATGCCTCTTTTTTCTTTCGACTCCATTTTTTTAAACGTTTTTCAACCATGATGGCATCCATAGGTCCTTTTATTTTCTCCTGGTAAAGAAGTTTTACGGGAAGTCGTTTTGCTGTATAACAGTTAGGATCAATGGCATCTTCATGCTCTTTCAAACGTCGAGGAACATTGTTGGTAACACCCGTATAATAGGTATTATCAGCGCAAAGGAGCATATAAACAAATAGGGACCTCATCCAATAAAAATAAGGATTTTTGAGCAAATGTCAGTTCGAGTAGATTTTTATCCGACCGATAGGAGGATAAAAATCGTATCGAGAACTAGATTTGCGAAACCAACACAAATTTTCCTTCTTTGATCATGTAGACCTGCTTGCCCACTTTGATCTCTTCCCCTTCATTCATCTTCATTAAGTTCATCAGATCGTTTTCCATGGTGTGTACAGATCCTCCGCTTACACGGGCCAGGTCCATATACTGGGTGTTGATCCCATAATAATTTCCACAGATCACTACACGTACCGGTTTTTTTACATCGGCTATCATTGAATAATCACGCATGTTCGCCCAGTTATCCGCAATGAGAATAATTTCTTTACAATTCGGATTGGTTTTGATCCCATCCAATAAGGCTTCCACATCATTCTCCGGTGCATCTCCTCCTCCCCCATTTCTCATGGCTTTCATCATTACCTGGGTGATGCTATTCAGACTTGCATCTTCAGAATGATAGATCCCTCCGGTTTTACCGGTTTCTTTTGTTTTGTCTTTTTTGGTGTCACCATCATTAAAACATACCACATGCTTGATCCGTTTTAAATTGGTTTCTAATGCCAACCATTTTAAGATCTGTTGGGTATAGGTGCCCATACTTCCGGTAACATCGATCACCAACATGACCTCGTCCCATTTATTCCGGGTGAGAACAGAGTAAATAGTACTGTCTTGTCGCATGGTATAATTCTCCGTATAACTCCCTGAAGAGCCTTTGCCCTTCACCCTTGAATCGGTACTTTTATAATCCCCATTGATGAATACAGAATCTACTTCTCCTATTTGTACTACCCGTGGTTTGATCACCACCTCGGTTACCATTTCCCTGTTCCAGATCCCTTTCTTTTTATAGGTGATCCCTTTTTCTCTTTTGGCTTTGGATACCGGTAAATAATACCGCTTTTTTCTTTCCTTATAAATGGTATCGTAAATGGGGATCTTTACATGGGTCACCATGTCTTCAATTTTATCGATCTCCGATTTTCTTTCGTAAACAGTGGGCATTTCCACCGCAGTGATCAGGAATCCATGAAAATAGGTTTTAGCGGTCTCTACATCTTTTGCTCCAGTTTGTGCTATTACTTTCCACTCAATAAAACTACTTTCGAAAATAGAAGGCATTAACTTTTTTAAACTTTCAAGCCGGTTTTTGTTGAGCTCCGGTTGATCGAAACTTTCATCGGTACGAAAAGTGGTATAGATCAACTCCACTTTGATCACCATACGGAGGGTTGGATCAAGGTCTTTGAAAAGCGCATAAGGATTTAATATGCTATCGCTGGCAAAGGGCATTTTAAGGATGACCTTATCCTTAAAATCCTGTGCTGGATATTTGGCTACATAGGTGGGTTTGCTGGTATAGATATAGTCGATACTCACATTTTGTGAGAAGACCAGGCCTGTGAGAAGGCAACAGAGGGTAGATATCATTACTTTCTTCATATCAGTAAGTGTATTACTCTATAAAATGTAACCTTCTCCAAAAAGATACAGGAACTAACTGGTATTAAAACGGAGGCAGGTAAAGGAATATTGTAAGGCGGTTGGTTTTACCTATTTATAGGGAGGGTACCCCGTTTTTTACCCCTGACTGAAGCGGCAGCTGCCGAAACCTTGGTGGCATAGTATAGCTTGGTTTATAAAAGCGCCCGGCAGGAAGCTCTTTATAAACTTAGCTATACTTAGTTACCAGGTGAGGCACTATAGCGGAAGGCAGGATCAGGTTCTGAAAATAATTCCTATATTCGAATCAAGAAAGCCTTGATGAAAAGAGCCATTGCATGTATCCTTTTTCTGTTACTGATCTCCTGTAAACCTCCTTCGAAAGAATTTACTTACGAAAAAGAGGGTGTCTCGTTTAATTGCCCTGCCGGTTGGTATATAAGCGAGGAAGAACCCGTGGAAGAAGGAGGGTATTACCTGATCTGCGAAAAAAAAGGTTGGGACCAAAGCGGTATCATTACCATTTGCTGGTTTACCGATAGCATTGACCAACTTGCCTGGATCGAGGCTTATGAAGGTGAGATGAAAAAGAACATTGTTTTTAAAAATATAGGCATCAATTTTACACAGCCCTATGAATCCAGTTACCGCGGTTCACCTACCCTGTGCGAAGATTATACCTGCAGTTTGTTGGGAGTGGAAATGGAAGGTGATATACATGTGTTTTACGGCTGTAATAAAACTTTTTTGGTCTCCTCCCAGCAAGCCATTGAAGATTCGCTGAAGAACAAAAATGGTTTTGAGACCATTGAAAAAACTTTTGGCTGTAAATAGATGAAGATAAAAAGACATGATACTGTATTGATGGCCAGCATCCTGATTGCAGGAGCTGGATTACTCTCTTTTCTTTTGTACCCTATGAGGTTCTTTGGAAGAACGCCTTTCAATACCAGGCGATTGTCCTTCTGGCTTTCGTCGTTGGATTTTTCTTTTTTTAATTTTCATCGTCCCTTGTTGTACCATTATATAGAAGTATTTTTCTATATTTTATTGTTATTGGGAGCTGTTCTTTATATGCTCAACGCAAAAGAGATCAGGTTGATTAGGTTTATATTCTCCATTATATTCATCAACAATTTAATGGGGTTAATGGTAGGAGTTGGATCGAGAATATTGTGGATGCAAGGATCGCATTGGAGGATCAGGTATGATTTGATTGAAATGGTGCCTGGCTTTGTAATCAATGGCGGGTTTATTTTTATTTCCTGGTATATACTCGACCTATTGAAAAAACAAAAGATCATTAGCACCGAAACCATTGGAAGCGGAACCTCCGCGGTTATTTCACCGGAAGAATCTACCATAGGTGCCAGGTTGCTACATCATGGTTTGGATAATTTGATCTGTGTGCTGGCCCTTTCTAAAATATCGTTCCTATTGATAGAAAGGGTGAATTATATAAATAAATACATAGGACTATACCCCATTTTTGTGGTATTGGTTATTTTTATGCGCATCTTCTATTATTTACTCTTCGAACATTTATTCCATTCCACACCCGCCAAGTTTCTTACTGAATCGAGGGTTTGTAACGAGAAGGGAGGAGAAGCTTCGTTTCGGCAGATCTTTATCCGCACCTTGATCCGCTTTGTTCCCTTTGAACCCTGGTCATTTATATTCAGAGGTGACTGGCATGATAAGTGGAGCAAAACTTTTGTATACAAGGAAAAAGAATGATGAGAGCAAATAATGCTCCCATCATTCAACCAATTACCTGGTAATTAAATCAACATTTAATGCACTGAGTGCCATTCCAATCTCCTGCCCGACAGCAAATGACAATGCTCCAACCAGAGTACCATTTGCATGTTGCAGAGGCACAGAAACAATTTCGAGGAGCAAGCCTAAGGCTGCACGGTCTAACTTTTTCCTCATGGCATCGATCGTGGCTGCTCCATTTGGCTGAAGACTCAGAATCGCAAATGTTTGAGCAAGTAAATGACCATAGTTGGTAGGGTCACCTGGCCATCCGGCTACGATCAAAGCTCCGGAATCACCAGGAAATGCAAATGAAGGAAATGGATTCAAGGGATGAGGAACATTCGGACTTGCATTCTGAACAAAAAACAATCCGCTGGTTGCAGGATAAGGAGGATTGCTGATCAAACCCAGAAATACATTGAGCATGGTTACATTGGTATAGTATATACTGCTTTGTGTAAGTCCTGTGAACATCCCTGATTTCTGTACATTCAATCCTACCACCGGTTTGATGGCGGGGTTGGGTATTCCTATAGAAATAATGGATGCTGAGGCAGCTACGATCTCTGCAGTTCCGGCATCCACACCCGCCATCACGTTGGTACCTGCAACTGCCACCACCGCACCAATCCGGTCAGCAACATTGGTCCCGGTTTCAGGTTGAACTACATCATTACCAACGGCAGTAAAAACATGTCCGGCAGAAAGTAAAAAGCGGTTGGGACCGAGTTTCTCTTTTACCAACGCTCCTGCAGTCCCAGCGGCCACGGTGGTATCATTACCAGGTTGGCATATCCTGATGGAAGTTCCCATTTCAACGGGCCTACATGTCACCCGGTTCGGAGTGGGATCTCCTAAGGCAGCAGCCTGTTTTCGTCCCATGAGCTCAACCACATCTGTTCTCACTTTTTTACCTTTAACCATAATAAATTCAGGAAAAAGGTCTTTTTTGCTTAACTGTTTCTTTCCGGTTTTTTCTTTTACAAAAAACACTGCACAAATTTCATGTACATATACTCCGCGGATACTTTTGAAACCTACTCCGTAACCTACCAGGTTTTTCTTTTTCAATAGATCAGGCTCCATTTCTTTTAATTGATCTGCAATGGCTTGTTCTTTCTTAACAAGTTCCATATAATGACTGAAAAAATCATTTTCGTCATGTTGTTTTTTTTGATGCTTACTTTTTTTCATTTTCTTCGCTAATTAAGGATTTGTTTTTTTATTTTCGTGATCACAGTATTCGCTTACACTTTTCGATCGGTTTCAGTTCAGTTCTGTTTTTAAAAATGGAACAAAAAGATTGAGGGCTTACCAGAAAAGACAATAGGTACACGAATAAATTATATAAAAATTAAATGAGTTTACTTTTTATCATGTAGGTTTACTAAATCATTTTAACCAATGGCACTTTCCATATCTCAAAAACTAAAGATCAAAGAAGGAACCTGTATCTTTCTAATGAATGCTCCTAAAGGAATAGAAAAAGTCCTTTCTCCTTTACCCAAATGGGCATCATTTGTAGAACAATCAAAAAGCCATGATTTCATTATTCTCTTCGTGAAAAACAAAGAAGAAGTAGATCAACTTTTTTTAAAAGCTGTAAAACTACTGAAGCCTGATGCCCTTTTATGGATATGTTTTCCAAAAGGAACTTCCGGTATTCAAACAGATCTTACCCGTGACAAAGGGTGGGAGACATTGTATAAGGTGGATATGACCTGGTTATCGATGATCTCATTGAACGATACCTGGAGTTCATTTTGCATGAAAAATACGCCTGCCAAAAAGGAAGCAAGTAAAGCCTCCAACGATTATCATAACAACGTGGCAGAATGGGTGGATGCTAAAAAGAAAACGGTAAAGATCCCCAAAGACCTGGAAGCGGCCATGGTAAAAGGAAAAGTGAGAAAATTCTTCGATGAGCAGAATTTCACCAACCGAAAAGAATATGTGATCTGGATCGTTTCGGCCAAACAGGAAAAGACCAGAAGTGAAAGGATCACCAAAGCCATCGAAAAAATGAAAAAAGGGTTGAAGAATCCAACGATGAAGTAGTAAATGGTGATTGGTATCCGGAAAACCTGCCGGTATTCTTTCTGAACTTTGAACTTTTTAACAAGTCCCCTGCAATACCGGTGAACCTTTCTCAGTTTGAAGTTAACTACGTAGTAGTTACACGAACTTAAAAAGCAGCAGTTATATGAAAAAGAATACCATCATTGGGGTTGTATTGCTCGTTATTATGACCGGTACCCTCGTTATCCTGATCTCTTCCTCCAAATTACTTCTCCCCTCCAAATTCAAAGACCGTTACTCCACCCATAACAACGACCAGGAAGAACAGGTCCAGGAGAACATTTACGAAAACAACATTTCAAATGATGGAGAATACAGGGAACCTGAGAGGGCTCCATTGAAACCGCTTTACAATGATGATATCAACCTGATCCATTTCACTGCATCGGCACCGGCCACCTATAAGAATTTACAGGTTTGCCTGATCTACGGTCCCGCCCAACTCAACCATAAAAAATACGTTACCCTGGCCCAAGCACTCAAAAATAAAATGGTGAATCTGATCGAAACAGAGGATGTAAACGAGCTCCGCCTGGATAATAATTCAAACGAGTATATTTATATCAATTCAGGCGATATTGTAAAAGGCGGTAAACAGGACAGGACCATCCAATATGATGTGGTGATCGCCCCCAAAGAAAAAGGGGTTGACCTAGCCAGTTTTTGTGTGGAATCAGGGAGATGGACACAGAGAGGAAATGAAACCGTTGTGGGCTTCACCTCCAGCGAAAATTCAGTATCGACCAAGGACCTTAAAAAAGCCATGAAATATGACAAAGACCAGGGCAAGGTATGGGAAGAAGTGGCGGTTTACCAGGACCAGACAGAAATAAATATAAATGCCGAAAGACCGGCCAATGATAAGATCAGTGTAAAAAACTCAGTTTCGGAAAGTAGCCTTGAGCTTACCCTGGAGGATGAGGACATTAAAAAGATCCAGACTGAATACAGGAACAATATCCTGAAACAATTAAAAAACCAATCGGATGTAGTGGGTTTTGCCTATTTCATCAATGGGAAATTATACAATATGGATGTATACAATAACCACAAACTATTTACCGATCTTTTCAATAAGCTCTTAGATGCAGCAATAGCGGAGGCCATTAGTTTATATGATTCCAAAAAGACGATCGGAAAAGCCAATCCCGATGAGATCGGAAAACTATTGATCCCCAATGCCAAAGTATGTGTGGATGAAGAAGTGAACAAAAATACCCAGTTCAAAACCTCCACCCACAATGCAGCCAAGGTGCTGATTTTCACCACCTTTGATAAAAAGGAGAAAAATTGGTTACATCGGAACTGGTTGGATGATTCGGAGCTTTAATTAGTTATACCTATTGCTGAATGATGACCAGGTATGGATGGATCTATACCTGGTCATCATTTTTTTATGATCATTTTTAGGGGGCTTTTGTTGGTTATGGAAAAATATTATATTTAAGCACTATTAACCAATAAAAATCAAAAGATCATATTTATGAAAACATTTACTTATGATGGAGAGACCTATAATGTTCCTCCAACCTGGCAAAACGTCGACAATGCTGAAGACTGGTTTTATGAAATTGAAAAGGCTAAATGGGCCATGATCAACAATGCCCACAAATATCCCCCAATGAAGGATGAAGATGGTGATGAGATAGATCCTCAATTCGTTGTTTTAATGAACGAATATGGAATGGAAACTACTAGTCAATGGAGTCAATTTCATTTTGGCTATTCAAATGAACTATGGAATAAAGATGGGGAGGAAATGATGAGTTTTATGTGGAGAATGTCGGATATTGGAAGAAAGAAAATGATTGCTGAAACGGCAGTAACAGAATCAGCAGAAGGAGGAGTGCTTGCACCCATTGAAGGAATTACGGTTCAACAATGGGCAAAGGCTCAGGCTAAAATGGCCTCCGGTGGAACTTTGCAGGATGCTTATGATATTTGTGGATGCGATGCCGCTAAATATGATCGTGTAAGCGCTGAATGGTTGGCCCGTATGAGCAATGATACCGAATTTAAAATTATGCCTATTTATAGTGAGGCATTTAATACTTCAGCAACAGGCAATATGGGAAGTGGATCAGATACCAATGATACCACCATCTCTTTTGAAAAATTTGTTGAGTCCATGGCTGCTCAGGATGTATTGGGAAAACAAGGCCGTGATGCACAATCTGTATTGGCTGAGTTTGGAATGACCGTGGCAGATTATTCAAATATTAGTTCACATTGGTTCGGTAAAATGGCCGGTGACTATGAGCTGGGTCTTAAATTCGCTGCACTTTCTGAAGAATACACCAAAAAGTATGAATCTATGGTGGGTGATGCGCATGGTGATCTTGAATTCTAAAGCATGAGTGAACCGATCAAAAAGTTTCAGGCCGAAGTGGATCAGGCCTTTGCTACTGCTATTAAATCTGCCAAGGGTGGTGATCCCACCTGGAATGCACTGTTAGCCACTTATTCAATAATGCCTCTTACTGATCAGCAAAAAGAGGCATTATTGAATTCTGATATGAAAATTGCAGGAGGGGCTTTTCCCATCGAATTAAGATGGGTACTCCAGGCCATTGTAACCAAACATGCTTCGCTTGCTTCTGATAACCAGGATGTGCAGAACATCTTATTCGGATATAACCTGGATGCCGAAGTAATGAAATATTATGGGCGGATCAAACCATTTGGTGGCATGTCGGATATTTTTAAAAATGCAAAATTAACCACAAAAAACTATTCCGAAGGAATCGGTGGAGCCAGAAAGTCGGCGATCCGATGCAAAAATTGCGGTGCTCCCCGGCTGGAAGAAATGCAATACGATAAATGTATGTTTTGTGGAAGTGAATTATTTGAAAACAACAATTAAATACTATGGACACAAACTCTCCCGAATACAAAGCCTTGATTGAAAGATGGGATGGATTCCTTGAAAAAATAAAATCGCGTTATACTGAAGTGATCGATTCCTCCAGAGAACCTTTAAAAGAGCTCATCAGCGGATTAGAATTTGATAGCATTGTTGTTCATAACGCCTTGCAGGGGATCAAAAGCCAAAGTGTTTTTCAACTGGATAAAAAGATCGATGATACCTGGGAAAAAATGGAAGCTGAACTGGAAAAAATTGATATCAACTATGATCATGTACATCCTCACCGTGCCAAAGGAGAAAAGGTGTCACGGTGGATGTGGGATCAATTTGAAAGATTCAGCGTTTCCATTTTTGCAGATGCTGCCCGTCAGATTGAAAAAAACATCCGTGATGTGGTGGATGAAGATGTGATCCACAATTGTATTTCATGTGCTGGACAATTACCGGTTGAGGTATGGGCATTCCAATCAGTGAATGTAAAATGTCCGAACTGCGGTTCCGTGAATACCTATGAACCTGATGGTCGTGTAAGACAGTTGGAAGGTGTTTACAGCGCCTATGCAGATGAATTTACCGTGGAAGAAAGGCTCCTGAAAGAGGAAGATATTAAGCATGCCGCCAACTATTTCAAAAAATATTATGGATTTATCATCGAAAAACTTCCACAACGCAAGGAGTATTACGAACGGCTATTGAATGATAAGTTAAGCAATCCGCAATTTGTTGGTAAATGAGTAAAGAATTAGCAAAAGAAAATTTCTGGAACTGGTTCAACTCAAACAAAAATGCATTAGAAGAATTTATTCAAGATCCGGAAAGAGATTATACCATTTATCATCAATTGACCGATGAGCTTCAAAAATTCAGCGAACTTTTGTACCCTGAGATCACCATCAACGAAAAAGATCAATTCGTATTAATCATTACACCCAATGGAATTACGGATGGAATTGAGCCTACCAGAGAAATTGTGGCTGCTGCTCCTGCAGTCAACGGTTGGGAGATCATTCGATTTAGACAACCCCGGGACGAGGTTTCCCTGGAATTCGACGGAGTGTTTTACGAAAGTAGCGATATTGAGATCATTCCTGAATTAGATGAAGCACGGGATAAGGTGAACATTATTTTATTTATCCGTAATATGGATAAAGATCCCAAGAATTACCAGACCTTGGCTTTTTTATATATGGACCATATCCTGGGTGAATTTAATTCCATCACAAAGGTTGGGTATATTGATTTTAAGCATTTAGATCCTGATGAAAGTGTGGAGGGTTCCATCAACCTATTGGAGCTAAGAAAGCTCATTGAAGAGAACTTATATTAATATGTATTTGAATACCCATATCACCGAACGACTGCAAATAAGACCATTAACTGAAAAGGACACCGATGTATGGGAAAAATTTTTTCATTATCCTGAATGTATCCAATATCTCCCCTTACAAAAAGATAAAAATCCAAATGAAAAAGCGGCCTTCTGGATTGAGAAACAACTGATGCGGTATAAAGAAAATCGTTATGGACTCATGGCCCTCGTGCATCGTGAAACAAACGAATTGATCGGCCAATGTGGATTATTGACCCAGGAAGTAGACCATGAACCTGTTCTTGAAATAGGTTATCATTTATTCCCCCAACATTGGAAACAGGGCTATGCAACAGAGGCAGCAACTTTCTTTAAAAACCTGGGGTTTAAAAATGCCTATGCCAACGAATTGGTGAGCATCATTGATGTCGGAAATCATGCTTCGGAAAAAGTAGCCACCCGGAATGGAATGAAGAAAATAAAAACCACGAAATTCTGGGATTTGCAGGTGAATGTATTCTCCATTCAACTGCATGAATGGAAGAAGACCCAATAAAAATTATTCTCCGTACCAATGTGCACCTCCATCACCATGGAAGTGGGTTTGATAAATTTTGTCTTCTCCGCTAACCATTTCAATCACATACATTCCAACGGGTAAAACAAGAGAGTTTACATCCAGCATATAATCCCTGGATTTAAGGGTATGCATAATCTGTCCGGTCATATTATATACATTCACTATAATTTCCTGACCAGGAATAAAGTCACAGGAAGAAACTTGAAATATTTCACTGTTTCCATCATAATCCACTTGTTTCAAACGGTAGTAGTTGATGCCTTCCAATGGCTTCTCATCGATAAAAGTATATTTCAATGTATTGTTTGAGTTTCCATTTCCTACTTCCACTCCGATGTCTTCGAAGTTAGTTCCATCTGCGGATCGTTGGATCATGAAATAATTATTGTTGATCTCAGAGGAGGTGATCCATTCAACCGACATGCGGTTCCCTTTTTGTGTACACCAAAAACTTTCTAATTCTATCGGTAGCGGACCGCATCCAATAGTAGCTGATCCAAAAAAGTTAAGCGGAACCGTGGTAGTTAATCCGGAGTAATTAGAAAAACTTACAATATATTGCTGACCGGCTGTTACGGCTATCGGTTGTTCAAAATCTCCTGCATTTCCCCCCGGAGGTACTGGATTTGCCATTCCGGTAAATTGCTGGCATGAAGCGTTCCAGTTACATGCGATGGGTGGAAGCGTATTGGAGGCAATACCCGGACAAGTGGAAGCATTATAAGGTCCCCACATTACCCAGTCATAGCATCCCACCCCACCAGCAGCTCCGAAAGAAAACTCCAGGTTACCTGAAGTGAGAATATTGATCAATACCCAGGTGGAATTGAGTTCACCAGATAAATGACAACCAGAATTACAACAGTTAGGATTGGTTCCCGGATTGCTCACGGAATAAGAGGTATATTCAGTTGTTCCTCCAGGTCCACTTGGTGTAATATTAAAAGAAGTATTACTGCATGCATTTACCGGATTTGGACAATCCCCATTCGTAACCGGTGCAAAAGGGTTGGTAACACAGATCCCAAAAGTACCATTGTTGTTATTTCCATTTTCCCATACCCTGATCCATAAAGTGGCCCCTGGTGTTAAACCCGTAAGGTTAAGTGCAGGCATATTTCCATTTACACTGCTGTTATCATCACATGCTACTAAAGTTAAAGCAGCACAGGTCCCTGAATAAACCGCCATGCCTCCATCCAGTATTACACCGGTTTGTGTATCAAAATTAAGTATACCTGATGCAGGCACTACAACCGTAAACCATACGTCACCTCCGGCATAGCCTGCACAAAATGGCAAGGGAACTCCGGGTGATGCTGTTGCATTCAGGTTAGTATAGTTGGCATAGCTGCATACACTGCTAACGACCAATGGTGTTGCACTACATGGGTTATCATTGGCTGGAGGTACAGGAGCAGTAACACATAAAGAGGAAATCGACATGTTTTGTGTACCTATATTTCCAATCCTTATATAATAAAAAGTTCCGATGGTTAATCCAAAAACAGTTGTAGCTTCAGTTTGTGCAGAATTTGCAGTAGTATTTGTATTTGAGCATCCCAGTTGGGTCAAGGTTCCACATGGCCCTGAAAATATCTGCAGATATAGATTTCTATTACCTGAATTTGCAGTGATAGTAGCCTGGGTAGCGGTTGCCTGAAACCTGTACCAACCTTCACTTTGGGCCGTTTGGCCTGATCCGCATATATTGGTATTCGTAACTCCCGGTTCCATGGTATTATCAGTTACGGTAACTGAGGAAACACAAGGGCCGTTCACAATAACGGTGGGTGCAGCGGCACAGGTGGCACCAGGAACTTGAGCATGAATGAAGGGAGCAACTAATAGAAACGGAAGTGTGAGGAGTAAACTTCTTTTCATTATTTAGGGTATTAGTTAATCTATATATAATGCAATATACAAATTATTCTCCATACCAATGCGCTCCTCCATCTCCATGAAAATGAGTTTGATAGGTTTTCTCATTGCCATGAATGATCTCCAAAATATACATCCCAACCGGCAAGGTAAGTCCGTTGATATCCACCATATAATCTGCAGTGCGGATCGACTGTATGATCTGACCGGTCATATTATAAATATTTACTTCCGATTCCTGTCCGGGTGTAAAATCACATACCGAGGTTTGAAAGGTTTCGGTTTTACCATCAAAGTCTACCTGCTTCAGCCGATAATAATTAGGTCCTGGCAAAGGATGGTGATCGGTAAAATTATATTTCATGGCAGCATTTGAGTTTCCACTGCCGGGTTTTGTTCCTATATCTTCAAAATTTACTCCATCGGGTGATCGTTCGACCACAAAATAATTATTGTTGGTTTCAGAAGAAGTGATCCATTCCAACGACATTTTCGTTCCTTTTTGGCTACAGAAAAAGCTAAGAAGTTCAATGGGAAGAGGTCCACAACCAATGGTAGCCGTTCCAAAAAAGTTGACCGGTATAGTGGCCGTTTGACTTGAATAGTTAGAGAAACAAAAGATATATTGCTGACCCGCAATGACTGCGAAAGGTGCTTCAAAATTGTTGGCAATACCACCTGGAGGCAGTGGAGCGGCAATTCCTGTAAATCCATCACAGGTACCATTCCAGTTGCACCTGAGTGGGGTTAATGAATTGGAGGCAATATTGGTACAGGTAGATGCATTGTAAGGCCCCCACATCGACCAATCATAACAAACAAATCCACTTGCCGGACTTCCAAACGAACATTGAAAAGTTCCAGAGGTTTGTATGGTCACTCTTAACCAGGTGGAATGTACTTCCCCCGTAATGAGACAACCCTGGTTACAACAGTTAGGATTAACCGATGGATTACTTACCGATCCCGTTCCAAATTCAACGATATTTCCAGGTCCACTGGGGCTAATGCTCAATGAAGTATTGCTGCAGACATTGATGGCATTCGGACAATCACCTGGATTGGGTGGAGGGTTGGGATTCACCACACAAATTCCAAAACTTCCGTTGTTGTTATTTCCGTTTTCCCATACCCTGATCCACAAGGTAGCTCCCGGAGTTAAACCGGTAAGATTCAATGCAGGCATGGCACCATTCGGACTGCTATTATCATCACAGGCCACCAAACTTAAAGAACCGCAGGTTCCTGAGTAAACAGCCATTCCTCCATCGAGCATGATGCCGGTTTGTGTATCAAAATTAAGCTGACCTGATGCAGGAACTGTAACCGTAAACCAAACATCACCTCCGGCATAGCCTGCACACAATGGAAGGGGAACCCCAGCTGTGTTGGTTGCTGAAGCATTCGTATAAGTGGCATAAGAGCAGGTTACCGTAACTGGAAGCGGTGTGGCAGTGCAAGGATTGTCGTTGGGCGGAACTCCACAACTCACCAGAATATTTCTGCTGGCTGCCTGGGTTCCGCAGGCTGGATTGGTATGAATATAAATCCTGTATAAACCTGTTACCGCTGGAGTATAAGCAACAGAACCGGTTCCCGAAGCCACAGCCGCGGGAACATTTGTGGCCACCGTAAGGAAATCGGTCCCAATGGAGGAACTGAAAATATAGGGTGTACCAGCGGTAAGATTAACTGTTGAGTATTCACCGGCATACTGACCGGAGACCAGAATATTGGGGCTTCCATTGCAGACAGGTGTAGCACCTGATTGCCATAAAACACCAGTAAGGCATTGGCTGAATAGCCCCACAGGACCTATTCCCAATAAGATGATAACAAAGTAGTGGACAAGTACTTGTTTTTTCATAGTAAGAACTTAGCATTAAACTTGGGGAAACAGTATAAAGTAGAATAACATTCTACTATCCTAAAGATAATGTTATTTTAACCAAGGACAAGCCTATTTCGACGTGAATTTCTTACATAATTCACATTTTTGGATTCAATACTTGATCAATCAGCTAATTATGGCAAAAGATCCGGTTAATAAAAGAACGAATAGCCTGATCCTTTAACTCATTCCATGGTGGTCTTGCTGGTCATTCTCCATATGAAACTCGATAGTATTTGGCATGTCCGACCTTTCTTTGTATACATTATGCCAGGCGATCATATAGGCCATTACCAATGCCCAGGCAAATTTGCGGCTCAATTTTCCTATAGATCTGAGAAATTTCACAAGATCAAATTTACAAAAAGAGAGCCAGAAAATAAAAACTGCCAGTATGACATGTATTGTCTACCTGTTCATAGTAAAACCGATGCAGGGGTGCCCTTTACCGAACAGCGTTCAGCTGGACGGGCATAAAAAAACCTCTTTGAAAAGATCAAAGAGGTTCCCAATATCTATATTGCGTTTTTTAATTAGCGATCAGCTATATTCACATAGTCCCTTGCTTTGGGTCCCACATAGATCTGTCTTGGACGACCAATAGGTTCTTTGTTCTGGCGCATTTCGTTCCATTGGGCGATCCAGCCAGGAAGGCGGCCTACGGCAAACAATACGGTGAACATATCTTTGGGAATACCCATGGCCCTGTAAATAATGCCAGAGTAAAAATCCACATTCGGATATAATTTTCTTTCGATGAAATATTCGTCATGCAAAGCTACCTCTTCTAGTTTTTTGGCAATTTCCAGCACCGGATCTTTGATGCCCAAACGATTCAATACATCATCACAAGCTTTTTTAATGATCTTGGCACGTGGATCAAAATTTTTGTACACCCTATGTCCAAATCCCATTAAACGAAAACCGTCGTTTTTATCTTTTGCTTTCTCAACCCATTTATCAACTGAACCTCCGTCTTCTTTGATTTTATCAAGCATTTCAATGACCTCCTGATTCGCACCACCATGCAAAGGTCCCCAAAGGGCAGTTACACCGGCAGCAATAGAAGAATATAGATTGGCTTGGGATGATCCGGCCAAACGAACTGTAGAAGTCGAACAGTTTTGTTCATGATCGGCATGCAGGATCAATAACTTGTCTAATGCATTTACGACAACAGGATCCATTTCATATTCTTCGGTTGGCATAGAGAACATCATGTTCAGAAAATTTTCTACATAGCCCAATTTATTCTTTGGGTAAATAACCGGATGCCCTATGGAATTTTTATAAGCCCAAGCAGCAATGGTAGGAAACTTAGCCAGTAATCGGGTCATGGTTAAATTGATCTTTACCTCTCCCCTATGCGGATTCAAGGACTCAGGATAAAAAGAAGATAAAGCACAGGTAACCGAGGACACCACTCCCATCGGATGGGCAAAAGTGGGGAATGCACTGTAAAACCTCCGCATATCCTCGTGTATCAGGGTATGTAGCTTGATATTTTCGGAAAAGCTCTCTAATTGCAATTTGGTGGGTAGATCCCCATAAATGAGTAAATAAGCCACTTCCTGAAAATCAGACCTCTCGGCCAGTTGCTCAATCGGATAGCCGCGATACCTGAGTATCCCTTGTTCTCCATCCAGGAAAGTAATACCGCTAACGGTGGCTCCGGTATTTTTATACCCCGAATCCAGGGTAATATAACCTGTTTCAGCCCGAAGGTCATTGATATCAATGGCTTTTTCCTGCTCTGTACCTTCAATTACAGGCAATTCATATGTCTTGCCCTGTAGCTCTAATTTAGCGATTTCTGACATGTTCTTCTTTTTAATAGTAAGGGATAATCAAGGGTAATATACTCTGTTTTATAATATGTTCGAGCCAGGCTCACAAATGGTTATTAATATATGTTCGAGCCAGGCTCACAAATGGTTATTAATAATGTTCGAGCCGAAAGTAAATAAAAAACTAATACAAATACATCCGTGTTTTATGAAATTTAAATAAAAAAAAGGTCGGTTTTAGTGGGTTTTAATTGAGATTATTATTTGGGACTTGTAAAATAAAATAGTAGCTTTGCGGCTTGTAAAAAAGTAAAAAGATGTATTTGAATACAGAAGCGAAGAAAGATATCTTCAAAAAGTACGGTAAATCTGAGAATGACTCAGGTACCGCCGAAGGCCAAGTGGCCTTGTTTACGGAAAGAATCAACCATTTGACCGAGCACCTTAAAAAGAACCCAAAGGACTTTGGCACTGAGCGTTCACTGATCAGTTTAGTAGGTAAACGCAAAAAACTCCTCAAATACCTTGAAGCCAGTGATATCGAAAGATACAGGGCTATCATTAAAAAGCTGAAACTTAGAAAATAATATTCGCGAAGCGAAAAAAGGCGTCCCTTTAACCTGGATGCCTTTTTTAGTTTTTAGCTTCATTTCATTTAATTCAAAATATTCATGTATAATTTAATTTCAAAAACATTCGATATTGGGGATGGTCGTACCATCACAATCGAAACAGGAAAACTGGCCAAACAAGCGGACGGGTCGGTGGTTGTAAAATTTGGTAATACCATGTTGTTGGCAACTGTTTGTGCAAAAAAAGAAGCAGGAGAAAATGTGGACTTTATGCCACTTACTGTTGACTACCAGGAAAAATATGCTGCTGCCGGAAGGTTTCCAGGCGGATTCTTAAGAAGGGAGGCCAGACCTTCTGACTATGAAGTGTTGATCTCAAGATTGATTGACCGGGCCTTACGCCCTTTGTTCCCAGATGATTATCATGCCGATACCCAAGTATTGGTAACCCTCATGTCGTTGGACGAAGAGATGCTACCTGATTGTTTGGCTGCCTTGGCTGCTTCTGCGGCCATTGCTGTTTCTGATGTTCCCTTTAACGGACCTATTTCGGAAGTACGTGTAGCCAGGGTAAACGGTAAACTAACCGTAAATCCTACAAAAACACAGATATCCCAGTCTGACATCGACATCATTGTAGCAGGGAATATGAAGGATGTGAATATGGTAGAAGGCGAGATGAAAGAGGTATCTGAAGCAGACATGTTAGAGGCCATTAAGTTTGCACATGAACATATCAAGATCCAGGTAAAAGCTCAGCAAGAACTGGCAGCCGAAGTGGGCAAGGCTAAAAAAGAATATAGCCACGAAACCAATGATGAAGATCTGAAAAAAGCCATCTTCGCTGCATGCTATGATAAATGTTATGCTATCTCAGGCGAAGGAAATGCCAATAAAAAAATAAGAAGCGAAAAATTCAAAGCTGTGATCGAAGAGTATATAGCTACGATGCCAGTGGAAGAATATGAAGCCAAAGAATTCCTTGTTTGGAAATATTACCATGACGTGGAAAAGAAAGCCATGCGTGATTGTGTATTGAATACACGTAAACGTTTGGATGGTCGTGCCCTGGACGAGATCCGTCCGATCTGGTCTGAAGTGGATTATTTACCATCTACCCATGGTTCGGCCATATTTACCAGAGGCGAAACCCAGTCTTTGACCACGGTAACCTTAGGTACCAAACTCGATGAGCAGATTATTGATGGAGCTGTTATTGAAGGAACCAGCCGTTTCCTGTTGCATTATAACTTCCCTCCTTTCTCAACAGGTGAGGTAAAATTTATGAGAGGAACAGGTCGCAGAGAGGTAGGACATGGAAACCTGGCCTTAAGAGCACTTAAAGTAGTAGTACCTTCAGATTTCCCATATGCGATCCGCATTGTATCAGATGTATTGGAATCCAATGGTTCCTCTTCTATGGCTACGGTTTGTGCAGGCTCGTTGGCGTTGCATGATGCCGGTGTTGCTATCAAAGAGCATGTAAGCGGTATTGCCATGGGTTTGATCACCGATGGTGAAAAATATGCTGTACTGAGCGATATATTAGGTGATGAAGATCACCTGGGAGATATGGACTTTAAAGTATGCGGTACTTCCAAAGGGATCACTGCCTGCCAAATGGACATCAAAGTGGACGGTCTTTCTTATGAGATCCTGCAACAAGCCTTGGATCAGGCGAAGGCGGGTCGTGCTCATATTTTAGGTAAGTTGAATGAGACCATCGCTAAACCAAGAGAAGATTACAAACCATTTGTACCAAGAATTGTAACCCTGGAGATCTCTACCGAATTTATCGGAGCTGTGATTGGCCCAGGCGGAAAACATATCCAGGAACTTCAGAAAGAAACCGGTACAACGATCAGTATTGAAGAAAGAGATAACAAAGGGATCGTTGAAATTGCTGGTGCCAATAAAGAAGGAGTTGAAATCGCTGTTGCCCGTATAAAAGGCATCACTGCTTCTCCTGAAATTGGAAGCACTTACCATGGTACCGTTAAAAAACTCATGGCATTTGGAGCCTTTGTTGAATTCCTTCCTAAAAAAGAAGGATTGCTACATATCTCTGAATATGATTGGAAAAAAACAGATGATATTGCCAATGTTTTAAAGGAAGGCGACAGGCTGGATGTTAAATTATTGGAAATAGACCCTAAAACCGGAAAATTCCGGCTGAGCAGAAAAGCCTTGTTGCCTAAACCGGAAGGAATGGGTGATAAAAAACCGGCTACAAACACTGCCCCTGCTGCAGAATAACCAGTTTGTTAATAATAATTTTAGAATTAAAAAAGGTTGCCCAGGCAACCTTTTTTGGTTTCACACCGTATATGTTTTAGTTAACAAAGCCATCCCAGGTATGAGACAATTAAAGATAGCCAAACAGGTAACAAATAGAGATACAGCATCCCTTGATAAATATTTGACAGAGATCGGCAAAGTAGAACTGATTAACGCAGAACAAGAAGTTGAGCTTGCGAAAAAAATAAAAGAAGGCAGCCAGGCTGCTATGGAAAAATTGGTAAAAGCCAATTTACGATTCGTAGTTTCAGTTGCCAAACAATACCAGAATCAGGGTCTTACTTTACCAGATTTAATCAACGAGGGGAATTTAGGATTGATAAAAGCTGCCCAGCGTTTCGATGAAACCCGTGGGTTTAAATTCATTTCCTATGCTGTATGGTGGATCCGTCAAAGTATATTACAAGCGTTGGCCGAACAGGCCCGTATTGTTCGTTTGCCTTTGAATAAAATAGGTTCCATCAACAAGATCAATAAAGCATTCAGTGATCTGGAACAAAAATACGAACGTGAACCATCGCCGGAAGAAATTGCATTGGCTTTGGAGATCACGGAAAATGAAGTAAAAGAAAGCATGCAGAATTCCGGTCGGCATGTTTCCATGGACGCTCCTTTACAAGAAGGCGAAGATGGAGATATGTATGATGTGGTAAAAAGCGGCGAAAGTCCAAGTCCTGATAATCAACTACTGGTTGAATCTTTGCGTAAAGAGATCGAAAGATCCTTGAGCACATTAACCCCTCGTGAGGCGGATGTGATCCGTTTGTTCTTCGGATTGGCCGGTGAAACGGCTATGACCCTGGAAGAGATCGGTGAAAGATTTGATCTTACCCGTGAACGTGTTCGCCAGATCAAAGAAAAAGCGATCCGTAGATTGAAACACGGTACACGCAATCGATTGTTAAAATCGTATTTAGGTTAGTCTAACTCAAATTAAAATAGAAAAGGTCTACGAAAGTGGACCTTTTTTTTGTAGTATCGATCATTTTATCATCTCTCCACCAACCTGTACCCATTCCCATGCAAACTGGCGATCTCAATAGAATCATCTTCTTGTAAGTATTTCCGTAGCTTTACAATAAATACATCCATGCTGCGGCACAGGTCTTTTTTTATATATTTATGGATCAATTCAAGTGTATGAAGATCCTTAGTTTAATGATCGGCTTGTTTTTTACCGTGGCTGTTCAAGCTCAAACGCGTTATGTTTTATTGGAAGAATTTACCGGTGCCCACTGTGGACAATGCCCCATGGGTAGTTATTTTGCTGATTCCATGTCAACCCAGTACCCAAACCTGATCGTGGTTGCCCTGCATGCTTATTCCTCTCCGGATTCAATGTTTTTTCCAACGATTGATACACCCTATACCACCTATGCAGGAGGCGCTCCATTGGCAGCGATCGATCGAATCAATCCTGGAGGTATATCTACCAATGTTGGGCAATACCAAACTAACTGGGCATCAAATATACAAGCCAGGTTAGCGGTTACACCCTCCCTGGATATTAGCGTGCTTCCAACATGGAATAGTGGTACCAGAAATATTTCCGCCCAAATATCAGTGGATATTATATCGAATATGCCAGCAGGTGATTATAGGATCGGGCTATACGTAGCTGAAGACTCAGTAATAGGAACGGGTAGCGGTTATGACCAGGTTAGTTTTTATGATGCACTGCCCGGAAATCCATTTTATGGAATGGGAAATCCTATTGTGAATTATGTGCATCGTCATGTGGTGAGGGCCTTGCTACCAAACGCATGGGGGCAAGCTGGAGTTATCTCCTCTACCCCTACCACCGGAATGAATTTTGTGCATACCATCCATTATACCTTACCACCCACGGTTGATGAAAATAAAGTGAAACTCATTGCATTCGCCTATCGGTTTTCTTCCAATCATGAGACCGATGAGGTATTGAATGCGACTGAAGAAGACTTGGTAGGAGGAATAGCAGGAATGGGGGAAAATGAGGAGACGATATTCCGTTTATATCCTAATCCTGCGGATGATATCATATTTATGGGTCTGGACAACCATGTATCAATCATTCAAATCACGCTTACAGATATTTCTGGAAGGATCGTGAAGACCATCGATGGCAACATGAGTTCTATTGCCATTGAAGACCTTTCGGCAGGTGTTTATCAAGTAAAAATAATAGCTACACAAGGCTATTATACTCAAAAGCTGGTGGTTTGGTGATCGGTTTTCATCTTTTATAAATAGTTATTACCTTTAAACCAATCCAAACTATACACCATGGTTTACCTTATTATTTTCGGGTCCATTTTATTGATCTTATTATTGATCACCCTCAAAGACCTTACCCAGAAAAAACAAACCCTCAAACGTAATTTCCCTTTATTGGGAAGAGGAAGATATATAGCCGAGAAATTCGGTCCACCGATCCGTCAGTATTTTATTTCCAACAACAGGGAAGAACTTCCTTTTAACCGGGGCCAGCGTTCTTGGATCTATGCATCCTCGAAAGGAGAGAATAACTACCAGGGATTTGGAACAGATAAGGACCTTTTTGCACCCAACCATGTTTTCATTAATCCGAAAATGTTTCCTTTTAAGGTAGATCCGGCACATATCAATCACCAGAAAAACGATCATTATTTTATGCCTTGCGCCAAAGTAATGGGAATAGCACATAAAAGAAAAAAACCTTTCCGGCCTTATTCCCTCATCAATATATCTGCGATGAGTTACGGCTCTTTATCTAAGCAAGCACAGGAATCTTTGAACCTGGGTGCTTCTATGGTAGGAGCTTATCACAATACTGGGGAGGGTGGATTATCACCCTATCACCAGAAAGGTGCAGATGTGATCTTCCATTTTGGAACGGGATATTTTGGCTGCGGAAAAACCGGAGAAGATGGACAACGTTATTTTGATTATGATGTGTTTAAAGAACTGGTAATGGATAAATACGATAAGGTAAGGGCCATTGAAGTGAAACTATCACAAGGAGCAAAACCTGGCAAGGGAGGAGTACTTCCCGCTAAGAAAAATTCACCGGAAATTGCAGCCATCCGTGGTGTAAAGCCCTATACAGATGTCCTCTCACCCACCTATCATACTGCGTTCAGCAATGTGAGGCAAATGGTTGATTTTATTGAAGAATTAGCCAGCAAAACAGGATTACCGGTGGGTATTAAATCAGCTGTAGGTGATCTTGAACAATGGTACGAATTGGCCGATATCATGAAAAAAGAAAACCGGGGTCCTGATTTTATTACCATCGATGGTGGTGAAGGTGGAACAGGTGCTGCCCCACCCTCCTTTGCTGATCACGTTGCCCTCCCCTGGGTATTTGGGTTTTCGGAAGTCTACCAGGTTTTCCAGAAAGCAGGCATTACTAAGGACATTGTATTTATAGGATCGGGTAAATTAGGCTTCCCCAGTGAAGTCATGAAAGCATTGGCCATGGGTGCTGATGTAGTGAATGTAGCCCGTGAGGCCATGATCTCTATTGGGTGTATACAGGCTCAGGAATGTCATACGGATAAATGTCCAACCGGAATTGCTACCCAGAACAAATGGTTGAGCAGTGGAATTGACCCTACGTTGAAATCTGTACGGTTTGCGAAGTATATCAATACTCTTCGTAAGGAAACATTGGAGATGACCCATGCCTGTGGCTATGAACATCCCTGTGAGATGAAAATGAAAGATATAGATATGAGCTGCGGTGACAACAACAGAACGGTGACCATGGTGGAAGCATTCAACTACGAAAAAGATGTAGTTGCTTTCAGCAGTATGCAAGATCTCTATAATTGTGAGTATCTTGGTGGGCTTGGTAAAGAACAAAATAAGTTAAACAAGCATTGATGCAATTACTTATTACTAAATTTAGCCACTGGTTTTATAGGAACAACACCTAAACAATATTTATAATACAATCATAGATACATGAAAAAGTTCTTCGATCATGACTTATATATCATCAATCAAAAGGTGAATTTTTTAAAGATTGCGAATAAATACGAAGTATTTGATGACAATGGCCAGCAAATAGGAGCCATTCAACAAAGGCTTTCAGGTGGTGCTGCCTTTCTCAGATTGATCATTAATCGGGCCATGCTCCCATTTAAATTAGAGATCTTAGATTTGAATGAGCAAGTACAAGCTACCATATCAAGAGGGTTTACCTTTTTTATGTCGAAGATCATAGTAACTCTTCCTGACGGATCTCCTCCGTTTTATATCAAGCAAAGATTTAAATTCCTAAGCGCAGGTTTTACTATTTTGGATAGCAGCCAGCAAAAGATCGGTGAGATTAGCGGTGATTGGAAGGCCTGGAATTTTACAATTACAGATATGAGTGGATCAGAAATAGGTCGGGTAAACAAACAATGGGCCGGTGCACTGAAGGAATTGTTCACTACGGCAGATAAATATATGGTAACCTTAGACAGGTCGGACATGGAATACCATAAAAAAGTAGCCATTGTATCAGCTGCTATTACCATCGACATGGTTTTGAAAGAAAGGAAAAATTAACGGTGGCAAAACACGATAGTTCAACAGAAAATATTACTGGATTCTCCATTCTCATTCCCACCTGGAACAATCTTTCCTATTTGCAATTATGCCTGGAAAGCATCAACGATCATTCTACCATGAATCATCAGGTGATTGTGATCATTAACGAAGGGTTGGATGGGACGAAGGAATGGATACAAGCCAAAAAAAATATACAGTCCATCTATTTTAAAGAAAATATTGGCATTTGCCATGCGCTTAACTCAGCGGCCAAACTGGCCAATACCAATTATATCCTCTATATGAACGATGATATGTATGTGTTGCCGGGCTGGGACCAGGCATTAAAAGAAGAGATCGAACAAATTGGGCATACCAAGTTTTTTCTATCCTCTACCATGATTGAGCCTAGTCCAACAGATAACAATTGTGTGATTGTTAAGGATTACGGTAACAGTGTAGAAAATTTCAGGAAAGAGGCTTTGTTAAACGAATATACAACGCTTGAAAAAAAAGATTGGAATGGAGCTACCTGGCCCCCGAATGTGATGCATAAAAATGTATGGAACATGGTGGGTGGTATGAGCCAGGAGTTTTCTCCCGGTATGTACTCCGATCCTGATCTATCCATGAAGTTATGGCAAAAAGGGATCAGATATTTTAAAGGTACAGGCAAGAGCAAGGTATATCATTTCGGAACGAAAAGTACCGGCCGTATCCAACAAAACGATGGTAAAAAAATATTCCTGAAGAAATGGGGGATCACACCAGGTGATTTTTCCAAATATTATTTAAAAAGAGGTGAGCCGTTTGAAGGACCCTTGCCTGAAGTAAGGCTAAATGGAATTGTGAAGCTCAGGAACAAATTCAAAAGAATTTTTAGATAGTATCACAGAAATAAGTGGGAGATGCGGCCTACTTAAAATATTTCAGATTCTCGTATACCTTGCCATGCATAGCACAGAATTGCTGAAATGACATGGCATCCAGCGCATCCGTTTTTATCAGCCCAAAACTTAGCACGTACTTAGCAACCGTTCGAATGCTCGACAGTCCATTGGCTGGAATATCACAAAAATCGCCGGAAGTGGAGGATACCCGAAAGAAATAAGTATAACTGGTTCCACTTTTGGAATGATAACCCCCATTTTGAGTATCGGAAGATTCGGACCTCCATCCATCCTGTATTTTGAAAGGCACAAAAGCCAAAAGAGGATTGCCCTGGGTATTGATCACCACATATTCGCAAGTAGAACTATAACCTGTCGCAACTACGTTGAATACATGTTGTTTTTTAACGTAGACCTCACTTCCGAGGACCGTTACCCTCACTTGTGAAAACATATAAGTGCTAAAGGAAAACAGAAGCAAAAATAGGATATGCTTTTTCATAAGTAGTTTTTAATTGATCCCGCTAATGCTCACATTGGCATTCTGCACAGGGTTCACACACATCACTGCAATTTGCGCATCGTTGTTTATGATGTCTACCTCATGATTACCAAAGAAGAAATCTCCAATCGTGTCGGTATCATGTTGTGAGGTGATCACGATCAGGTCGGCATCCACTTCAGCTGAATGTTTAATGATCTGGCGGGCAAAATTACCTTTGGTAGGATCTTCCTTATGATGGGTAAAGGTTATTTTCTCAGCCTTCAGTAAATTAGAGGCAAAAGTTACATTGTTATGGATCAAATTGGTTAAATGCGGATCTTTTTCCAATGATTCGAAAACAATTACTTCCGAATTAAAATTCTTCGCCATCTGAATGGCATGGGCAATTTTGTTTTTTCCAAATTTTGAATGATCAATGGGAAGCATGATCTTTTTATATCCATGATAATCCGCTTTTTTCTTTTGAACCACCACTACCGGAACAGGACAAGACAAGATCACTTTGAGTGAATTAGCACCTACAATATGTTGCATACCACGTACTCCGTGGGTTCCAAATACTACTAATCCGGCTTCTGTTTCTTTTACATATTCACCAATGGTGGAAAATATACTTCCTTCTTCCGCATGGTAGCTGGTAATTATATTGGTGGCTTTATAATTATTTTCCGACCATTCTTTTAGTTTTTGATATACAGCCTCCTCTCCTTCGTGGTTTTTTTTGAGCTTCGATTTGGTATCACTGTTGATGATATGTAAAAGTCTTACTTCATCATGGCTCTGTTCAGCAATTTTACAGGCATGGCTCAGTGCCACTTCGGCTTCAGGAGTAAAATCACAAAGTGAAATGATCAGGTCCTTTTTTTCTTTATTTATCATAACTCTGGTTGATTAATTATGGTTTATTGATATCATACCCTTGTACAATATCAGAAATTAATTTGAGATTTTGCTGTTTTTTTTCCTCTCTAAACTTTTTAGCATAGTCGGTAAAATATTGGTGAGCCACCAAAAACTTCATCTGAAGCCGGTTCCAGCCTTCTTCGTCTTTTACCACCCCATAGTGCATGAATTCCTTGAATAAAAGATTACCAATCGGAAAAAAATCATCTGTGCCTAAATAATCCAGGTCGGCATCGCAAATAATTTCCTCCAGTTTATTAAAGGCAATTTGAGGTATTTTGGTTCGCATGATCATACCACAAACCTGGTCGATCTGGTCTGGGGTAAAATCATAAGTGGGTAAGATCCTATGGGCAATCATGCAAGCCCTTTCTTCGTGTTCACTATACGTTTCCAAAAAACCATAATCGTGGAACAGAACTGCTGTCATCAACAAAGTATGGTCGTCACCGGTAATTTTTTCGTGTTCTGCAATTTTTAAGGCAGCATTATATACATACAAAGTATGATGCGCTCCATGATAATAAAGTGTAGAGGCTAGGTGTTTTTCCAGTTGTTCAAAAACATAGGTTTTTAACAAATCAAACTGCATCTGGCAAAGGAAGCAATAATTTGAAATTTAGACAAATCTTGGGGATATGTTTTTATAGGGCGCCCGGGCGCTACTCCCGATAACTGTCAGTACCGGGTTCGGTTTGCTCCCTTGCCCCGCTTGCCCGCGGGTCACCAAGCCTTCCACAACACTGGCGCAAAAAACTCCAAAATACGGCTAGTAACAAATAACCAACAACCAATTTTTTTGGGTTTACCCAAAAAAATTCATTAGCATTGACATACTTTACCATGAGCCTTCAGAAACTTCATATTGTCTCCTTTGATATTCCTTATCCGGCCGACTATGGAGGTGTAATAGATGTATTTTATAAAATAAAGGCCCTGCATCAGCAAGGAGTAAAAATTCATTTACATTGTTTTGAGTACCATCGGCCACCAGCCCCCGAACTTGAAACCTATTGCGAAAAAGTGCATTATTATCCACGGAAAATATCAAGCAGGTTATTGTTCCACAAATTGCCCTATATAGTCATCTCCCGTCAGTCGGAGGAACTGGTACTCCAATTACAAAAAAATACCTGGCCTGTTTTAATTGAGGGATTGCATGGTACCTGGTTACTCAATGACCGTTACTGGCCCAATCGCAAGATCATTGTGCGTACCCATAATATTGAGCATGAGTATTACCAGCAACTGGCCAAGGCCGAAAAGAACCTATTCAAGAAATATTATTTCCTCAATGAAAGCACCAAGTTGGAAGCTTATGAACCTATTCTGGCAAATGGCTCAGGTATTGCGGCCATTACAGAAAAGGAAAGGGAATATTTCAATAAATTTCATCATTCGGTAAAAACCATTCCCGGATTTCATGGTCAACAGCAGGTAAATGCCAAAGCGGGTAATGGAAGCTATGTATTGTACCATGGCAATCTCTCCATCGCCGAAAACAACAAAGCCGCGTTATTCCTGGTTGAATTATTGGGAGATAAAGGAGTGCAGCTGGTAATTGCAGGAGGGTCGCCCCGCAAAGAACTCAAAGAGGCATGCCGCCATTTCTCTAACATAACCATGGTGGCCAACCCCACCGAGGCCGAAATGATGAAGCTCATCATCAATGCCCATATCCATTTATTGATCACCCATCAGAATTCGGGTCTCAAGCTAAAACTCCTGTATGCCTTGTTCAATGGCAGGCATTGTATGGTAAACAGGGCCATGGTAGAAGGAACCGGGTTAGAAGATATGGTGGAGATCGTTGAAACTGACGATCGATCGGCCTTGCTGGAAAAAGTAAAGGAGAAAATGGGGGTTGAATTCACCACTTCCGAAATACAGGAAAGGGAGATCATGTTAGCTCCTTTCTTCGATCAAGTATCCGTACAAAAACTTATGAAAATGCTGTTTGAGACTCCGTAATCGTACTCTTTTCGCATTTTAATATCCTTCCAGGGAATTCATCCACAATCATCTTATCATGAGTAGATATCAAAACAGATGTTCCTTTTTTACTGATCTGTACCAGCAATCGAATGATTTCGGCTGAAGTCTCAGGGTCGAGGTTAGCTGTAGGCTCATCAGCAATAATAAGCTGGGGTTGATTCAACAAGGCCCTTGCAATCACTACTCTTTGCTGCTCTCCTCCGGATAATTCGTGTGGAAATTTAAATCCTTTGGTACGCAGGTCAACCATGGTAAGCACTTCATCGATCCTTTGTTCCATTTCGTACTGGTTGGTCCATCCGGTGGCTTTTAACACAAAAAGGAGGTTATCTGTAACACTGCGATCGGTAAGCAGCTGAAAATCCTGGAAAATAATACCCAACTTTCTTCTTAAATATGGAATATCCTTTTGAGCTAATTTGCCTAACGAATATCCGCAAACCCGCATTTCACCTTCCGGTAAAGGCAGTTCAGCATATAAGGTCTTCAGTAAACTCGATTTTCCACTTCCGGTCTTTCCCACCAAATAAGCAAATTCCCCGGCCGCTATCTCAAAATTTACATTGCTCAGCACCAGCACTTTGCCCTGCATTATCACTCCATTCTTGATAGAAATTACTGCTGAATCCAATTTCTGTTATTTTTTTCAAAAGTTGGCATTTTAAGGTTGTTTAATACCTCTTTGCTGTAATAATTATTAAACCCATACCGTTAATAAGTTATTAGCCACTTCACCTCAACAACTATGCTTCCACTTTACCTTTGAAAATTAATATATTCTACTCGTGCATTTACAAAGGATGAGGTTATTGTGTTTTTTTTTACTGGTTGGTCTTGGGTCGGTCCATGCACTATCAGCACAAAAATCCGAATATTTTCAGGATAGCGAACGTATCCTGAAAGATGGGATCGATCTTTATCAGAAACAAAAATACGTAACTGCCCAAACACATTTTCAGGATTATCTCCATGCGGTGAACTATGCGGGTAAAGCTTCAGCAACCAGATACTCCATTGCAGAAGCCAATTTTTATTATGCAGCTTGTGCCGTTGAATTGTTCCAGGACGATGCCCAGGATCTCATGCAAAAATTCATTGTTAATTACCCTGAGAGTCCGAAAATAGCTTTGGCCCGTTTCCATCTAGGTAAAATCTTCTTCCGCAAAAAGGATTATGAAAATGCCATTCTTCAATTAGGCGTTACAGATATTTACCAGCTCACCAAGGACCAATATGTTGAATATTGCTTCAAACTGGGCTATAGCTATTATATGATCAAGAATTACGACAATGCTTTGATGCATTTAGGTAAAATAAAGGATGAGAAAAACATATATCAGGTACCGGCCATTTATTATTATGCACATATATGCTATTTACAGCAAAAATATGAAGTAGCACTCCAGCACTTCCTGCTCATCAAAGATGAAAAGAAATTTTCGCAGATCGTTCCCTTCTATATTGCTCAGATCTATTTTGTCCAGAAAAAATACCAGGAAACCATTGACTATGCTTCACCTATTGCCGATACTTTAAAAGGACCCAATACTGGTCTGGTGAGAAGATTATTGGCTGAATCCTATTTTGAACTGAAAGATTATCCCAAAAGTGTGGAGTATTACAACAAGGTATTGGATGCCGGCAGCAATTTGGATCGCATTGGTCATTATAAATTCGGCTTAGCCAGTTATTTTACCAAAGATTATGTAACGGCGGGGGAACATTTGAAGAATGCCACCAGTGAGGTTGATTCCATGTCGCAATCCGCCTATTATTACCTGGCTGATTGTTTGATCAAAACGAACAATAAAAGAAGTGCCTTAGACGCCTTGCATTTTGCCCATACTTACGATTTTGATCATCCCATGGCCAAAGAAGCCTTGATGAATTTTGCTCGGCTGGCCTATGAATTGGGATATGATCCTTATAACGAAGCCATCGATGCATTAAATAATTTCATCAACAAATATCCCACTGACTCAAAACTGGATGAAGCGTACGAGTTATTGGCTAATATTTATCTCAGTACAAAGAATTATAAAGATGCTTTAAAGTCCATTGCCAGCGTAAAAGTAAAGAGCACCAACCTTAAAATGGCGGAGCAAAGAATTTACTTATACAGGGGAATGGAATTATTTAATTTAAAAGATTATACGGGTGCCATAGATCATTTTAAAATAGCAATCGAGAAAAATCTGGATGGTGAAGTAGCTGCTACGGCAAAATTCTGGATGGGAGATGCCTACTACCAGCAAAAGAATTATTCAAAAGCCGGTTCTGTTTTTTCCGATTTCCTGGGAACTCCCGGAGCCAAGAACCTGAAGGAATACAATGATGGATATTATAATCTGGGTTATACCTTCTTTAAACAAAAGGAATATAATAAAGCATTGATCGAGTTCCAGAATTTTACTTCCAGGGCCATGTATTCCGATCGAAAGATCAATGATGCCTATATCAGGATAGCCGACTGTTATTTCATGGCGAAAAATTATAAAAAAGCCATTGAGAGTTATGAGAAGGCCATTAGCAATAACAGCAATGTAAATGATTATGCTTTGTTACAAAAAGCACTGATTCTAGGATTAGACAACCGTTATTCTGAAAAAGCCATTGCGCTAGAGCGGATTCTTAATGAATATTCTACATCCACCTATATGGAAAGTGCCTGGTACGAGCTAGGCACCACTTATTTAAGACTGGGTCGACTAAATGAAGCCAACACTACCTTCGAAAAACTGGTGAATCAAAAACCCAATAGCCCCTACAGGGTAAAATCATGTTTACAGATCGCTTTGATCTATTATAATGCCAATAATTATAGGGATGCGATGGGATGGTTTAAAAAGATCGTAGCCGAATATCCCAACACCCCTTATATGCACGAAGCGGTTGGGTATATTAAGAAAATATATATTGAAGAAGGTGACAATGATGGATGGTTGGCCTATGCTAGCAGCCTCAATATCCAGATCAACCAAAGTGAAGCAGATTCAAGTGCATATGCAGCCACAGAAGTAGCACTTAAAAGCAATGATTGTACAAGGATCATTGATGCCATGACCAAATACCTGCAAAAATTCCCCAATGGAATCTTCAGCCTGGATGCACATCATTTTAGGTCCAATTGTTATTTGGCACAAAAGGAATATGATAAAGCGGCCATTGACCTGGAAGCTGTGTTGGCTTCCGGAACAAGTGATTATTCACAGGATGCACTAACCACACTCGTAGAAATTTACGAGTTCAACAAAGATGATTATAACCTGGAACGCATATATGCTTTGCAGGAACAAAGTGGGCCTACCCCATCTCAGTTGAAAAAAGCCAGGTTAGGTCTGATGCGCATCAAACTTGGACTCAGAAAATATAGTGAGGCTTTGAACTATGCTCAACTCATTAAATCAGGAGGAGGACTGGATCCTGGCCAGGAACAACAAGTGAACTATACGCTCGGTAAATGTTATTTCGAATTAGGGGATTATGAAAGTGCCATCACCCCTTTCAAATATTTTTCTACCAAAACATCTTCTGAATATTATCCGGAATCTATGTATTCTATTGCTTATATTCAATATAACAAGGGTCAAAACAAAGAAGCCGAAAAGACCCTGAACAAAGCCGTAAAATACATGGGAGGTCAAAAAGACTGGTTGGCCAGGAGCTTTATCTTATTGAGTGATGTATATGTAGCAATGGGCGACTTGGTTCAGGCAAAATCGTTATTGCAAACGGTCATTGATAAAGCTGAATCGCAAGAGCTCAAAGACATTGCCCAGCAAAAACTGGATGCCATTATGGAAATGGAAAGGAATAACAATAGATCCAACTATAACAACAATATAGAAATGGATATGAATAATAATTCGAACCAGCCGAAAAACGAAAACAATATTCAGAATTAAATGAGAGCATCCATTACATATATATTTGCCGGATCCCTCATGTTGCTGGGAACTAACCTATGGTCACAGAACAATATTGAGATCTATACCGGTTATGAGCCCAGGATCCAGGATTCTGATAAAATGAATGATATCCCTGTGATCAATGATACCTTGAAAAATACAGGTGTATTTACCTATCAGATCAATTCGAAAGAAGTAAAAGCAGATTATAAGCCGGATACCATTGCTGCCGTAAAAATGAAATCTGAACCCTTGCCTAAATTGCATAGATTTTATTTAAAAGCTGGTTTTGGTAATTACCTTACTCCTTACGTGGATGTATCTATCAATTCATTGAGACATAAAACAGATGCTTATTCGTTCAGGTATAAACATCTTTCCTCCCAGGGAACCATTTCTGGAGTAGGTGATCCATGGATGAGCAACAATGAAGCATTTGCTGACTATAAGCATTTATTCAAAACCCATACGATCAACCTGGCTGGTGAATACCATCGAAATGTGGTACATTATTATGGATTTGATCCAACCATCGATTCATTGATCACCGAAAGAGATAGCACTAAACAAACCTATAATGATTTTAACCTGGATGTGAGATTATTTTCACGCTATCGCACAGATTCAATTAAATGGAATCACAATGCCAACATAGGGTTCTATCATATATTCGATAGATATGGCTCCTTTGAAACTAAATTCTCTGTGTATGGCGGGATCAATAAGATGACTGACTTTTTTGCCCGAGAATTTATGGGAGTGAATTTGGAATACACCTATTTAAATACCCATAATGATTCATTGGGGAGTTTTCCATCCCATTTTGTTCATCTAAATCCATACCTCCGAATTTCAGGTGAGAACTGGGGTGTGCTGGCCGGAGCTAAATTTTCGCTGGCAGTAGATTCAGTACCCAGGTTCAGGGCATTTCCTGATATTAAATTCCACTGGAATATATTCCGCCACTATGTTACTTTATATGCTGAGGCGAATGGAGAATACCGTAGAAATTCCTTTTACCAGATGAGCAAGGAAAATCCGTTCATCATGCCGGTAACTGAAATGAGAAATACCTGCGAATTTATCAAGGTAAAGGCTGGGTTAAAAGGTCAGTTCTTCGACAATATGTCGTACAATGCCGGTGTATCTTTCAGCTATTACGGTGACCTTCATTTTTACGTGAACGACACCACCAATTATTTTAAACGAGGCTTCAACGTTATTTACGATAATGCCCAATACTTAAATGTATATGGTGAGTTGGCCTATATCCTGGGTGAAAAATTAACGGTAACTGCCAAAGGAAATTTCCATTACTATAAACCGGATAATCTTACCACCGTTTATCACCGTCCATCCTGGGATGCATCCGTGGGAGCCAGGTATAACCTAAGGGATAAACTCATTTTTACTGCTGATCTTTATTTTAGAGGGGGGCAATTCGCCAGGGATTTTGTAACGGATACCGTTACTTTTATTAAATCCCCTGTTACAGTGGAACTAAATCCACAGATCGACTTAAACTTGGGAGCAGAATACAGGATCACCAAAATGATCTCGGTATGGGTAAACTTTAACAATATGGCTGCCTGGAGATATAACCGCTGGTATAATTATCCTACACAGCAATTCAATGTGCTGGGTGGATTTACTTTAGGCATATAGTATATAATCACAGTTTTTAATACATTCATCTTCTCATTATCTTTGAACTTTCACCGAAGTACGAATAAAACTATACGAACCTACGAACTACGAATCACCTCTGATGTGGTTTGTAGTTCGTAGGTTCGTAAAACCTGCCTGCCGGCAGGCAGGAGTTCGTACTACGATGAAAAAATATTTATAAATAAACATTAAAGCGTTATATGATCCATATATATCCCGAACTGAATTTCCCTTCCTTTGAACATAAGATCAAAGAAGAAAACAACCAGGAATATATCTGGGAACCGATCAGGAAATCATGGATCCTTTTAACTTCTGAGGAATGGGTACGCCAGAACCTGATCCGCTATTTCGCGGATGTATTAGCCTATCCGGCCGGATTAATGCAAGCTGAATGTCAGATCATGGTAGGAAAAGTAAAAAAAAGGTTCGACCTGGTGGTGATGAATAGGTCCCTTCAACCCTGGTTGATCTGCGAATGTAAGGCCCCTCCTATTGCTATCACCGCATCCGTATTCGAACAAGCAGCCCAGTACAATTCCAAGCTAAAATGCCCTTACCTGGCGGTTACAAATGGACTGCAACATTATTGTTTTGAGGTCAATTTTACAGAAGGAAGTACCCAACCCTTAAAGGATTTTCCTATCTTTCCCACTTCATGAAAGTATTATTGATACATCCCCGGCTGGCCCGAATGGGTGGATTGGAATCACGCCTTCTCAATTATACGGATTATTTTCTCGAAAAAGGATGGGAAGTACATATTGCCTGCCGAAGAGCGGAAAAAGAAGTAGTAAAGCCGGGAGTGGTGGTACATACGTTTCAGCCATTGTTGTTCACCCGTCATAACAAAAATTACCTTTTCAATAAGAAACTGGAAAAATGGAAAAAACCGGTTTTTGATTTTGAGTTGTCGCTGGGCCGGACCACCATTCAAAAAAACATATTGGCTCCCGCCACACATCAAGGTTTTATCAGGGGATTAGAAAAAAAAATATTGACAAAAGCTGATAAGCTTTATATAGAAATGGACCAAAGAGGATATGATGCTTCAACTCATATATTCGCTGCCTCTGAAAAAGTAAAAAAAGAGATCCTCGATTTTTATAAGGTCCCTGCTGAAAAAATAACTGTACTATATCCTCCTTTCAATCCCGAAGCTCATCAGCAATATTCTCAGGAAGAGATCCATGCTATTCGTAAATCCTATCAGTTAGATCCTAAAAAGGTCTATCACCTTTTTATTTCTACTTCACATGAACTGAAGGGGCTGGATCTTTTGTTAACTGTATTCAATCGATTAAAGGACACCCAACATCATCTTCTCATCGTTGGTAAATCTCATAGCTCACAGCTTCCCAATGTATCTTCATTGGGTTATTTCAATGATATCAGCAAGGCATATGCCTTGGGAGATTATCTTCTACACCCAACCCAATATGATTCCTTTGCGCAAGTAGTTACAGAGGCCCTCCATCACCAGGTGCCCGTAGTGGTTTCTCCCAATACCGGGGCAAAAGAGATACTCCAACCTCAACTAGGCATTATAGCTCCTGATCGGGTACCCGAAACCTGGGTAAATATCATCCTATCCCTCAAGAAAGAATCCTTTAACATCCCCACCGATCTCATTAAAAATATCGGGCTTGACCTGGACACCCATATGCAGAAGATGCTTGCTGTAAATGGGTTGTAGCCACATAACCATAATAATCCTATATTTGCAAACTCAAATGCATATATGCAGGGGAAATTAAAATTTATACGCCGTACAAAATTTTTGTTTTACAGGCTGGCCCTGCATAAAATATTTTCTCCCTTTAATAAGTTCTATCTCAACCTGGCTTACTTAAGTGAGTTGTCGAAATTCATCCATTCCCAAAAAAATATTCCTTACAACGATTTTTATAGTAAAAAATGGGATTATACTAAGCGATATTTATTATACGAAAAATTATTTGAGCATGAAAAACTGGATACACCCGTTAACTATCTTGAATTTGGTGTAGCCCGTGGTTTATCTTTTAAATGGTGGATCGACAAAAATACGAACCCTGATTCCCGTTTTTATGGGTTCGATACGTTTACAGGGTTACCAGAAGATTGGGGACCCTATAAAGCCGGTGACATGAGCACAGAAGATTCGGTTCCACAGATCGATGATGCCCGTGGAAAATTTATCAAAGGATTGTTCCAGGATACCTTGCCAGATTTTATAAAAACCTTGGATAATGAGAAGAGGAAGATCATCCACCTGGATGCAGACCTGTTTACTTCCACCATGTATGTACTGGGTATGTTTGCCCCTTATTTAAAACCAGGAGATTTATTGATCTTTGATGAATTTGCAGTCCCTAAACATGAGTTCCTGGCATTTAAAAATTTCGTGGAAGCCTACCGGGTAGACTACGAGATCATTGTTGCCTACAATAATTTCTTTTTTGTAGCGGTAAAATTGAAATAGAAAATACTCGATTAAGTTTTTAAGAGAATTAATTTAATGGGTATCCATATTTTTTAGCCCAAGCATTTATATTATCCTGGATATAGTTTCTAATATTTTGTAAGGCTTTATCATTCCTGATTATTGTATCATGATACCTTGCTTTCCATTGAAAGTCAATATTATGCTGATTAGCATAACGCTTCAATGTGGATTTAAATCCCCTTATAACGGCTCCTAAATTCTGAGATTGAGCTCCAAATTCATTGGGATGCCATTCAGGAATTTCCTCTTTATTAAAACAGAGGATACCATGTATATGGTTGGGCATTATTTGGTATGCATCCAGCCCAACAAATGGATAATGCTTAGGTATTTGATTCCAATATTCATCAGCAATATGTCCAATTTGGGTTAGCTGTATAGACGGACAATTGTCCGTCTGTACTACCTCTCCGAAGTAGTTTTTAAGTTTATTTGTTTCGATCGTAACAAAATAATTTCCATTTGATCCATAGTCGTATGTTGTCAATCTTGCTGATGCCTTTCGGTATTTGTTGAGATATTTAGTTTGCATCTGCTTGTTTTATTGTCAAATTAGTTTTTGATAAGATAATTATTTTTTCAAAAAAAATGAAAACAGATATGCGCCAGGGCGGGCATCCTTTTTTGCCTTTATCAGTTCGAGTAGCGGCCATAGCCGCGTATCGAGATCAAAAAGCAAAAAAAGCACCCTGGTCCCGGTTAAACCGGGACCAGGGTGCTCCATTTCAACCTGAAAAAATTATTTCTTCACTACACGGGCATGATAAGTATGTCCATTCAAATCCATTCGAACAATATACATTCCACTGGCTATTGTACTCAGATCGGCAATCATGGTCTGACCTGTAACTACCGACATACTTTTTACCAAAACCGCTTTACCATTCATATCAAGAACAGAAATATATGCATCTCCATCTTCGGGTATATAAGCATATAACCAACCATTGGTAGGATTGGGTGAAATTTGCATCGTACTCAAATCATTTTCATCGATACCTACATTGATCAATAATACAAAGGTCACCGTATCAGGTCCACAATCGTTGGTAGCAATTAAAGTAACCGTATAGCTTCCATTGGCTGCATAAGTATGCGATGGGTTTTGTGAGGTAGAGGTTTGTGAATCTCCGAAGTTCCATAACCAGGTGGTAGGAGAACCCGTAGAGTTATCCGTAAACTGCCAGGTAGTTCCGCTGATTAAACTTGGAGTAAAGGCTGCCCCTGCTCCAGGATTAGAACCGATCACAATGGTATCTGTTGCACCACATCCTGTGAAATCTTGCATATACAACCAATAAGTTCCGGGAGTACTTACATTCAATGTGGAGGTAACTGCACCTGTACTCCAGGTATAACTTGGGGCCAGGAGGGTATCAGGGGGATCTAAAACGATTACATCTCCAGGACATAAAGCAGTATCCGGTCCCAAAGATGGATTCGGATACGGGTTGATATTTACATTCACCGTATCTGCATCCGAACATCCTGCATTGCTGTTGACCACCCAGAAAGTTCCAGGAGAATAATACGGAACTGCGATGGTAGGTGTGGTTGCTCCGGTTGACCAGGAATAAGAGGTTGTATTCGGATCTGTTGCATCCAATGTATTTGCGTTGGTACAACCAGTGAGATCAGGACCAAGATCAGCGATCGGAGGTGCTATCACATCTACGCTAACCGGGATCCTTGCTGATGGGCAAGCTTCTTTTCTATAATAAATGGTTCCATTCCAAACTCTACCTGCATTCACTCCACCAAATGGGTTACATAATCCTGCACCGGTCTGTATGCTAATATCCGTATTGGAATAACTATTGGTTCCGTTTGTATAATCAATATTGGTAGTTCCCAAGGTTACGTATATACCATACAATTGTCCTCCTGGAATGGTAAGTGGATCTGTGATCACCAGGGTGGGCTGGCCTGCACCGGCACCAGTAACCAAAACCGTGTCCCAGGGTACCCAGGCACCGGGAGTAGTTTCATTACCTAAATAAGTTCCCACTCTATAATAAAGTGTAACCGTTTCCGGAACTGTTGCTCCTATATACAGGTCGAGGCTATCAATAATAATACTGCCCGACAAAGCGGTAACATCAAACATATTTCCCATACAACCATTTCCGGCTGCAAAAGTGGTACTTATCTGAGAAACATTCATGGTCAGTCCTTCCACATATACAATGGTATCATTCAGCAAAGGTCCGATTGCCAACGTATCACCATATCCCAGCAACGCTCCTGCTATCGGATCATCAAACCACCGATGCGTAAATGCATCTGGAACAACAGATGGATATCCAATGGAGTTGGTGCAAATCGTATCATTTACTCCAACAGGTAAACTCGCTACGTTTGAAAAGTTGAGAGTTCCGGTAATCGTATCATTATCTGGCCTGGTATCTCCGGGATAAGAAGAAAACACGGTATAAGAAACCATTCCACCAGGATAGGAACTGAATGGACCTATGACAATGGTATCAGATTCACCAAAGTTAAGGGTGTCGGTACTTGAACCAGCGCCGCTATAAGTAAATCCTCCCGTGATCTGTAATGTTAAATTCACATTATATACCGGCAAGATCCCATTGTTGGTATATACCACATATGCATATTCGTTACTATCGGGACATAGACCTGAGGCAGGAGCATACATCACCACCACTTCTACATCAATTGAGTCCGCGTTGTATTCATCCGCACCAATATCATAGTTGAGTGAAGGAGCCATTGGTCGGGCATCCCCATCAATATCTGTTGTAATTCCAGGAAAGTTAGTTCCTCCATCATATAACTGCACCCCACCAGATATGTGAAGATCGTTAGTCGTGCTTACATAGTTCGGATCACCATCAATGGAGTTCACATTAAATCCACCTCCACCGACATAGGTTGCAGGTGTATATGCACCACCAACATATATGAAGTTTGACGAACCCGGAGCATAATAATTATTATGATCCATGGTATTGATATAGCCTACATTGGTAACATAAGCAGCATAACCAGAGGTTGATCCAATAATAGAAAAAGAATTATTCACCACATTATTTCCGCTTCCTGAAAGAAGATAGAATGCTCTGCTGGTAGCACCGAGATCCATAGAAACCGAGTTGTTATAAATATCAATATTTCTTGCATTGGTGGTGATGTACATACCATAATTGGTGGTCCCCCTAAATCCGCCACCAATCATATTATTGAATATTTCGGCCCTGACAGTTCCGGTTCCTCCCTGGTAATTTCCATAGATGGAATAAAATCCGTAGGTGCCGCTTTGCTGGATAATATTCTCATTGAACTTAAAGCGATCTGTATATCCAAAATAAGCTCCGTAAGCGGCAGTTGTTCCCGTAACTCTCATCAGGATGGTATTTCCAGTCGCCACTACAGTATCTTGCTGGTATACATATAAACCATAATAATAAGGATTAACCACGGTATTGTTCACGATACTATTTCCTATATCAAAAGAAGTTGTCGATAATCCACGGGCTGTAATTCCATAATATCCACCTTTTACATAGTTGTTAAAGATCATATTATAATCACCATGGTTTCCATTCGTCGCAACCGTCGCCCCGCTAATGGTTATTCCTGCAAAATTAGAACTGGTGGTATTGGTATCTACCTGAACAAAACAATTGGAAACCCGGTTATAATTAGCATCATTGGTGAGTTTTACTCCATAGCCATAGGTTGCACCTGTATTAATAATGGTCATGCTATCCAGTGTAATATAGCTGCTACCATCTAACTGAAATACGTAACGGTCGTTCGTGGTGGTTGCTCCAAATGTAACCGTTTCCATCGTGGTGCCTCCGGTAAATTTTACTGTATTCAAAGCAGAAGCATTGGGTATAGCAGGTATACTCACTTGTTCGTTAAATGGTCCGGCTCCTGCAGCTAATCGGATGGTTACCGGTGCACTAACACCACCACATACCAAAGCATCGACGGCATCGTTGATCGTGTTGAAATCGGGAGTCATACCTCCTACCACATATTCTCCGGCCATCGCAACACAGAGTGTAACTAAAATCGTATCGGGGGCCGGCTGAGGATCTGTCATCCCATTGGGTAAGGTGGTCCATATTTTGAAAGTATAACTGTTACCAGCCACAAAATTGTTGGTTCCTATAGTGAAGGGAGCTGAAGTATTGTTGTAGGCTAAACTTCCCGCCCAATTATAAGGAGCTTGCGGAGCTCCGTTGATTTGCCAGTTGATAGTAGCTGAGGTAAGTGTGTTTAATCCTGTATTCAGAATGGTGATATCAATATTTTGCAATCCTGCACTGATGGGTGCTGTTGGTGAGACAATCGCTACTGGTTGAACATTGTCCAAGAATGCTGAAAATTCATCGGCACCGATATCATACCCAAGACTTGGTGCAAGTGGTCTGGCATCACCGTCAATGTCAACCGACACTCCTGCATTCACTCCTGCATCATACAATGCTCCACTTTGAGTAATATGTAGATCGGTTAGATCATTGGTAAAGCCTGGAAAAGCATTCAATGAATTAGCATTGAACCCACCTCCTCCAACAAAGGTTGCAGGAGTATAAGCTGCACCTATATAAATAAAGTTGGCCGATCCTGGGGCATAATAATCATTATAATTCATGGTGGTTATATAACTTGCCGCCGTAATATAAGCTGCATAACCGGTGGTTGAATTAGTAATAGAAAAAACATTGTTTCGAATATCATTTCCAGTTCCGCTGGTAAGCATGTATAAACATCTTCCATTCCCGGAAGTAATTGAAACGGAATTGTGAAAAATGTCAATATTCCTGTTACTATTCGTGGCATAAATACCATAAGCGGTAGCGGCTAAATTATCTCCGCCAACCATATTATTATGCAACTGTGCTCTTGAAGTGGGTGCTCCTCCCTGGTTATTTCCAAAGGTTAGGTAAATTCCATAGGTTCCGAATTCCTTCACATTATTTTCATTGATGGTGAATCGATCATTATAACCTGTATAAATTCCATAACCGGCTGTAGTGGCCGTTGGTCTTAGATCTATTGTATTACTGGAAATAACCGGCAGGTTTTGTTGATAGGAATAGATCCCATAATAATATATATTCCTTAAATCGTTGTTGATGATGGAATTTTGTTGTGCAAACACAGTCGTACTGGTTCCTCTCATCGTAATACCGTAGTAACCTCCGCTGGTAGAATTATTTATGATCAGGTTATAATTTCCAAAATCACCATTGGTAGCTACCGTAGCCCCAGAAATGGTAATAGGAGAAAAATTAGAAGCAGTACTGGTACTGTCAACCGCTACCTTACAATTGGAAACAATATTGTTATCCGCTACATTGGTAAGATGAACACCATACCCGTAAGTAGCTCCTGTGTTAATAATGGTAAGACTGTCCAAGATAATATAATCGCTACCATCGAGTTGAATTACATGGCGGTCATTGGTGGTAGTTGCACCAAAGGTGATGGTCTCCATAGAAGTTCCTCCGGTAAACTTAATGGTATTAATGGCGGATGCTCCAGCAATGGGAGGAATACTTACTTGCTCATTATAGGGTCCACTGCCTGCTGCCAAACGGATGGTTACCGGACCACTTACGCCTGCGCATTGCAAGGCAGCTACCGCCTGATTAACGGTGGTAAAATCGGGTGTCATTCCACCTACCATATATGTACCCGACATGGCGGTACATACCGTTGTCCAGATCGTATCCGAACTTGTTTCAGGATCAGTCATACCATTTGGCAAGGTGGTCCAAATCTTCACGGTATAACTTGTGGCCGGTACAAAATTAAAAGTTCCAATAGTAAAGGCCGCTGATACATTGTTATAGGCCAGGCTTCCCACCCAATTGAAAGGGGTTTGGGGAACACCATTTACCTGCCAGTTTAAAGTGGCACTGGTAAGCGTATTTAAACCGGTATTCAGGATGGTTACATCCACATTTTGTAATCCGGCTGAAAATGGTTGAGTTGGCGCAACCATCGCCACCGGCTGGACGTTATCATTGTACACGGCAAATTCGTCTGCACCCATATCGTACCCAAGGCTAGGAGCCATAGGTCTTACATCTCCATCTATATCTATGATCACGCCTACATTCGACCCGGCATCCAACAAAGCACCGCTTTGGGTGATATGAAGGTCTGTTTGGGCATTGGTAAACCCAGGTATTTGATTGATGGAATTTAAATTGAATCCACCTCCTCCAACAAAGGTAGCAGGCGTATAAGCTGCACCGATATAAACAAAATTCGATGATCCAGGGGCATAATAATCGTTATAGTTCATGGCATTTACATATCCTACTCCAGTTACATAGGCTGCATAACCCGTAGTTGAATTGGTGATCGAAAAAACATTGTTTCGGATATCATTTCCGGTTCCACTGGTGAGCATATACAAACATCTTCCATTACCCGAGGTAAGGGAAACAGTGTTGTGAAAAATATCAATATCTCTATTACTGTTGGTGGCATAAATACCATAGGGTGTGGCGGCCAAATTCATCCCACCGATCATATTGTTATGCATTTGTGCCCTTGAGGTAGGTGCTCCTCCCTGATTATTTCCAAAGGTCAAGTAAATTCCATAGGTCCCGAACTCCTGAACATTATTTTCATTGATAATGAATCTATCGTTGTAGCCGGTATAAATTCCATAACCGGTTGTGGAGGCCGTGGGTCTCAGATCAATCGTATTTTGAGAGATCACGGGCAAATTTTGTTGATAGGAATAGATTCCATAAAAATAAATATTCCTTATATCATTATTGATGATCGAGTTTTGCTGAGAAAAAATAGTGGTACTCGTACCTCTCATCGTAATTCCGTAATAACCACCGCTGGTAGTATTATTTGAAATGATATTGTAATTTCCAAAATCGCCATTGGTTGTCACCGTAGCTCCTGAAATCGTAATAGCCGAAAAATTTGCGCTTGTACTGGTGCTATCTACAGCAACATTACAATTGGAAACTATATTACTATCCGAAAGATTGGTGAGATGAACACCGTATCCATATGTAACTCCGGTATTCACCAGGGTCAATGAGTCCAGGATAATATGTCGGGCTCCGCTTAATTTGATCACTTGTCTATCAGCAGTAGTGGTTGCACCAAAGTTGATCTGTTCCATGCTCGTACCTCCGGTAATGCGAATGGTATTAACGGCCGATGCACCTGTAATGGCGGGAATAGTGATCTGCTCGGTATAGGGACCGGTACCGGCCGCAATTCTGATGGTAACAGGACCGGAAACTGCCGGCCCGTTTACAGGTCCACCATCAGGCCGGAACCCGGTTGTCATATCAGACACTGCGGATGTTAGCGAAAGATAATTGTTTGCCGAAGCAACACCTGATTGATTAACGGTATAGGTACCGTTCAGCTGAGAATACACGGCTGAACTTAATACCATAAAATAAATAAATGGGAGTAAATATCTACTCATAACAGTAATTATTAAATGATTCAACAAAATAAGGTATAGACAGGATAGTGAAATTGGCTTCCTTTAGCAAGTTATCAAAAAAATATTAAACCTCAGCAAAGATTGACATAAAAAAAGGGATCGTCAAAAAGATGTAGGATGAGGGGAGATAGGTGGCTTACTTGGTAAGATCCTTGCTATACTTATCCAGCAATTCTTTCTCCCTCTTAGACAGGCTTTTGATCCCTTTGGTGCTGATCTTCTCGAGTAGCTCGTCAAGGGTTGCTTCTTTTTCTTTTTTAAGGGTATTGTATTCATCGTCTGAGAGGGATCTTCCATATACCACTTTCATTCTTGGCTTTTTGCCCAGGCTTCGCTCAATTTTATATACCAGGTTCACAAAGCTCGTGGCCATATCTTTGTTCCTTTTGAAAAGGAAACCATACAATAAGCCGAAACCAACTGTGCCTGTATAAGCTACCAAAGATGGCCATGCAAATGCCTGGCTGGTTGAAGAGGTGGCCGCTAAAAGCCCCAATAAAATAAAGATCAGTCCAAGATATTTTAAAGGAACATTTTGTATGAACAACGTGTTCAGTCGTAAGTCAGGATGTACCATCATCACCGCAGCTAACAATGCCATGGGAGGTGCCACTGCACCCACGATCACCATTCCATTGGGTGGATCAAAACCATATACGATCAACGAGGCGGAAAAGGCCAGAAGAGCTCCGGTAATTCCACTGTATAAAAACACGGGCCATAACCGGTGCATGCCCACAAAATCAGCAAACATTTTTCCGAAGAAAAATAAGGTAATGAGGTTGAACAGGCCAGGGAAAAATTTAATATTTACAAAAAGGTGGGTAATGAGGGTCCAAGGCCGTCTGATCAGCACTGCTCCATCCATGGGCATCACCAAAAAACCAAGTGCATTGAGTTTACCTTGCTGGTTAGCCGCAATGGTACTTACAATGAGGGTCGCCACTAAAAAACCAACACTCACGATGATCAATTGGATCAATGAGTAATTGAGAACCGGAGAATATCCTTGTTGTATCTTAAAGGGTGGTTTCATTTCTTTTTCATCCATCTTCGCAAGTTCCCACCAAAACAAATGATCAATCCGGTAATGGCCCCTCCTATGTGACCGAAGTGGGCAACGTGGGAATTTCCACTGTTGGTAAAGCCTGCGAACAAGTCAATGGCTATTAACAAAGTTACAAAATATTTTGCTTTGATCGGTATTACGAAATAAACATTAACGATATTATTGGGATATAAATAACCAAAGGCCACCAACAATCCATAAATAGCTCCGGATGCTCCTAAAGCAGCACTCAGCTCCCGGTCGGCATTCATTTCCAAAGGCAGGTACATCACCAGAACGTGAAGAACCGCTGAACCCAAACCGCATGCCAGGTAATAGTTTAAAAATCGTTTCCATCCCCAAACCCTTTCTATGGCGGTACCAAACATCCAAAGACCAAACATATTAAACAGGATATGGAAAAAACCGCCATGCAAAAACATATGGGTCACAAACTGCGTGAACACAAAATGTTTGGTACCTGGAAAATGAAGTGCCCCGTAGGTATAAATGGTATCTCCTAAATTAGGGATCAGATACATCAAAGCAAAAACCACCACATTAATGATGAGAAGGTTTTTAACCATTGGAGTAATGTTCCCAAAACCGGAGGGTCTGTAATAGCTCATGTTCTTTATTTAAATTTTAAAAATAGTTCGTCTAATTCATCCGGAGATTTACTAAAAATGATCGGTTTGCCATTGATCCCCATCCAGGGCATTTGAGTGGCCAGCAAATCTCTTAATAATTGCAAGATCTCAGGTTTATTCAATATCATCCCGCTTTTGATCGACATTTTGGAGGCGAGTGATCTTGCTACCAATTCCCTCCTGTCTTCAGCGGTTAATTTACCGGCATTTTTATATTGTTCCAGCAAAGTTTCCAGCATATTTTTAGTATCCATCCCTGTGGCATCCGCTGGCACTCCGCGGATGATCATAGCCTGCGTTCCAATAGGTTCCATATCGAATCCGGAAGAGATCAGGTCGGGTAAGATCTCATTTACCGCAGCCATATCAGCTCCATTTAATTCCCATGTTTCAGGGAACATGATCATTTGGGAATGTCCCTGGTTGGCTTGTGATAAAAACTTTTCATACAATACCCTTTCATGTGCCCGATGCTGATCAATGATCCATAACGAATTTCCTGAGCCTGTTACAATGTAGCGGTTAAAAAGTTGAAACACTTTCGACTCCAGGTCTAACAACAATTCTTCCGTTTCATTTTTTTTCTGGCCATCGATCACCTCTCCGGTTTGAAGATCTACCCATTGATTGGCCAGCAAATCTTTCATGGGTTCTTTTTTAGCGACCTCATAAAAGCTTTCCCATTCTTTTTTCACCGGGTTCTCTTTCTTGAATGGATTATAATCTGCATTTACTTTAATGGTTGGCTGTACCACTTGTGAAATATTCTTTTTGATCGGGATCTGGAAAGCCGTTTCTGCATCAAAATCCAAGGTAGGTGTAATATTATATTTACCTAACGCCTGCCTAACCGATGATCTGATCACTGCATAGATCATTCTTTCATCTTCAAACTTTACTTCGGTTTTGGTAGGATGTATATTCACATCGATCTTTGCAGGATCAATTTCCAGAAAAAGAAAATAACCCGGATGTGTGTCTTTTTCGATCAAGTCTTCAAAGGCATTGCTCACCGCATGATGAAAATAAGGACTCTTGATAAATCTTCCATTCACAAAAAAGAATTGCTCACCCCTGGTTTTTTTAGCCGAATCGGGCTTGCAGATAAATCCATCTATTTTTACAAAATCAGTCGCTTCTTCTACAGGCACCAACCGGGAATTAAAATGGGCCCCCATGAGATGGGCGATCCTTTGGCGCAAGATGGTAGATTCCAATTGAAAAACCTGGGTCTCATCATTGTATAAATAAAAGCTGATATCCGGATGTGCCAGTGCTACCCGTTGAAATTCATCAATGATATGTCTGAATTCCACCTGGTCCGACTTTAGAAATTTGCGTCGTGCAGGTACATTGTAAAAAAGATTCTTGATTGTAAAGATGGTACCAACCGGGCATGAACAAGGTTCATGGCTCACTACTTTGGATGCATCAATTTCAATCTGGGTGCCCGTAGCATCCTCTGCTCTCCTGGTTTTTACCGATACCTTGGCTACCGCTGCTATGGAGGCCAATGCCTCTCCTCTGAATCCTTTGGTAGTAATATGGAAAAGATCATCGGAAGTTCTGAGTTTACTTGTAGCATGACGTTCGAAAGCAAGCCTGGCATCGGTTTCACTCATGCCGGTCCCATTATCAACTACCTGGATAAAATTCTTCCCTCCTTCTTTAATGATCAACTTGATCTCTGTGGCTTTTGCATCAATGGCATTTTCAAGCAACTCCTTTACAGCACTGGCCGGACGCTGGATCACCTCCCCTGCTGCAATCTGGTTAGCTAAAGCATCTGGCAATATTTGAATGATATCCGGCATTGGTCCATTAAAAAGCCCACAAAACTACAATTATTAAACGGTGGATAAAAAAATAATCAAGCTTTGTACAACCATCCCTCCTTGCGTGCAACCACCTAAAAAGCCCATTATTACTGGGTTTTAGAACTTCTGTCCATTTTTTCTAACAATTTTAAACAATATTCATCCATTATTTGGCATATTTATCGTTAATTCATTATGAACCATTATCAACATCCACCTATTGAAAGAAAAGCCCAAGCATACAGATAAGGAGGAAAATGAGACAGTACTTTTATCCGGGAAGAAAAGACGTATGAAGAAATTAAGTATCTATCTTGTTTTATTTTTATTGGTAAGTGGACTCTTTGGTGCTGGGATGGTGTGGAACCATCAACTTAAGCCGGTAGGGAGCATTCAGATGGATACCGATACCTTACCCCCGTTCTGCAATAATTCCAAAGCTGATCAATGGGTGGATTCCGTTTTTAAAACGCTGAGCCCCGATGAAAGAACCGGTCAGCTCTTCATGGTCGCTGCCTATTCCAAAACTACTGCCCCCAATTCCGAAATTGTTTCCCTCATCAATAACCAAAAGATTGGTGGGTTGATATTTATGCAGGGTGGCCCTGGCCGTCAAGCCATTCTGAACAACCATTACCAATCACTTTCCAAGGTCCCCCTCATGATTGGGATCGATGGAGAATGGGGATTGGCCATGCGGCTCGATAGCACCATGAAATATCCCTGGCAAATGACCCTTGGAGCCATCAGGGATAACAAGCTTATATACGATATGGGTAAAGAGATCGGGCTTGAATGTAAAAGAGTGGGCATCCATGTAAATTTTGCTCCTGTAGTAGACATCAATAACAATATCAAAAATCCGGTGATTGGGGCCCGTTCCTTTGGTGATAACAAGGTGAATGTAGCCAACAAAGGAATTGCTTATAGCCTGGGTATGCAGGATGCCGGTGTGCTGGCAAATGCCAAACATTTTCCTGGACACGGTGATACAGATAAAGATTCACATAAATCATTGCCTAGCATTATGCATGATAAAGCAAGGCTTGATTCAATAGAATTATATCCTTTCAAAAAATTAATTGCAGCAGGTGTTGGAAGCATGATGGTGGCCCATTTATATATTCCCGCTTACGATGCTACGCCAAATGTAGCCACTACCTTATCCCCTGCCGTAGTAACGGATCTATTACAAAAAGAATTAGGATTCAAAGGATTGATATTTACCGATGCATTGGGGATGAAAGGTGTGGCCAGTTATTACGAACCCGGCATGGTCGATCTGAAGGCATTGAAAGCAGGAAATGATGTATTGTTATTTTCGGGTGATGTACCTGAAGCGATCAAACAGATCAATGCCGCTATCCAAAGACAAGAGATCACACGTGAAATGGTGGATGAAAAATGCAAAAAGATCTTACGTGCAAAATATTGGATGGGATTGCACCAGAAAAAAATGGTATCCCTTAAGAACCTCGATGCTGATCTGCATACCATTCAGGCCGATCTGGTCAATCGCAAACTGGTCGAGAGTTCCCTTACCCTGCTCAACAATATGGATAGCTTGCTGCCATTAAAAAGGTTAGATACATTAAAGATCGCCACTTTATCCATTGGCGAAGAGGCGAAAAATATGTTCCAGAAAAGGGTGGATTCTTATACAACTGCCGATCATTTTAATATTGTGGAAGACCTTGATCAGGTATTGATCGATCAACTCATCCTAAAATTAAAACCTTATAACTGTATTCTCATTTCCATCCATAAATCGAATGGGTCCCCTTGGAAAAATTATACCATTACCCCACAAGCAAAAAATATCATCTCTCAGTTAACTGAAACCAAAAAAGTGGTGGTATCTGTTTTTACGAATCCATATTCACTCATTGATTTTAAAGAAGGGTTTAAATGCCAGGGATTGATCATGAGTTACCAGAATTCAGACCTGGCCATGGATTATACTGCCCAACTTATATTCGGTGGTATTGGGGCAAAAGGAATGTTACCGGTAAGTTTACATTTTAATTATCCTTATGGTTATGGATTGTTTACCGAGAAAACCAGGCTTAAATATGCTCCTGCCGAAGAAGTAGGTGTGAATTCAAAACAATTTTATAAGATCGATGACATTGTAAAAAAGGCCATTGAGGATACAGTATTCCCAGGATGTCAGATCCTTTGTGCCAGGAAAGGAGTGGTTTTTTTCAATAAAGGATATGGGCATTATACCTACAACAGAAAAAAAATGGTAGATGAAAATTCCATTTTTGATGTAGCATCCATTACCAAAACCAGCACCTCATTGCCATGCATTATGCAATTGTATGATGAAGGAAAGATCGACCTCTACAAATCCCTGGGGGAATATTTGCCTGAATTAAATACCTCCGATAAAGGCAGTATTAAGATTATCGATCAGCTTACACACCAGGCAGGATTAAAGCCATGGATCCCATTTTATACCGCTACTTTAAATGCCGATTTTAGTTTCAAAAAAGAATATTACGATACAGCTTATAGCGAAAAGTATCCCTTAAAGGTGGCAGAAAATCTATACGCCATGAAAGGAATGCAGGACTATATGTTCCAACAAAACCTGATAACGCCGTTGAATTCAACCCGGCGATATAAATACAGTGACCTGGGTTTTTATTTCTGGATGAAGATCATTGAAAAATTTTATGGGAAGCCGATCGACCAGGTGGTGGAAGAAAATTTTTTCAGCAAGTTAGGCAGTACAACCACCATGTTCAATCCTTTAACACAGTTCCCCAAAGAAAGGATCATTCCTACTGAAGATGATACTTTATTCCGCAAGCAAATGATCCAGGGTTATGTTCATGACCAGGGAGCAGCCATGTGTGGTGGAGTTGCGGGGCATGCAGGTTTGTTCAGTACTGCCAACGACCTGGCTAAAATGTACCAGATGTATTTGAACAATGGAACTTATGGAGGCGAAAGGTATTTTAAGGAATCAACAGTAAAGGAATTTACCCGTTGTCAGTTTTGTGCCAATGGTAACCGCAGGGGAATAGGTTGGGACAAACCAGACCCGAATGGAGACGGAGGTACCGCATGTGATTGTGTATCTTATGCAAGTTTTGGTCATGCGGGCTTCACAGGATGCCTGGTATGGGTCGATCCTCAAAACGAAATGGTCTATATATTCTTTTCGAACCGCATTCATCCGAGTGCCGAAAATAAAAAGCTGGTGAACGAAGGCCAGCGTGCCTTGGTGCAACAAGTATTTTACGAAGCCATCATGGTCAATTAAGTTCGAGGAAGTTCAATCCTTGAAATATGGGAGTAAATTCGTAATTTTAGTCGCATTTAAAAAATTGTTGTAATGGGTTTTGAATCAATAGAGACAAATAGACTCATCCTTCAAGTCCTATCTCCGGATGATATGAGGGATATTTTTGAGAGCTATTCAAAACCCGAAATAAAAAGCATATTGGGCCACCGCTCTGAAGAAGATTATCAAAAAGAAGAAAAAAAACAAAAAAATGGATACTCCAGTTATAATAGGAGTTTTAAATTATTTCTAATGAGGGATAAGGCATCTAACTCTATTATTGGAAGGTGTGGCATTCACAATTGGAATATGGAGCACCGACGGGCAGAAATAGGGTATGTAATGGAACATGAGAATTATAAAAGAAAAGGATTGATGACAGAGGCCCTTGATATAATCATAGACTATGGATTCAATAAAATGAATTTGCATAGAATGGAGGCATTGGTGGGTACTGGAAATGTTCCTTCCCTTCGGTTGATGGAAAAATATAACTTTGTAAAAGAAGGGTTGTTGAGACAGCATTATTATATCGCTGGCAAATATGAGGACTCGATCATGTTTTCGAAACTTAACCACGAGTATATGAACGATCAGAACAAACAAAAATGAAAATAGTGCCCCTCCATAGCATATTCAAAAAAATATCATCTGGTAATCAGCCAAGGGGCTTCCTATTGGTATTTGCATTGATGGCGGGGTTGGTTTTGGGTCATTCACAAGCGACCCTAAAAAAGGGGGGGATCTATAAGCCCCCAAAAGGAAAAGTTGCCCAGCATCATAATAAGATGAAGAAGAAAAAAGAAGGACATATAAAAACCTGGAATCAATATACCAAAACGAAGAACAAGGCTTTTTTATCCAAGAAGAAAAAAAAGAAGTGATAAAAATCCACCATTTCAGCTATTCCAAAAAAGTAATTTTCATAATTTAGTATCCATATCCATTTACCCGAAATGAAATCAATCCGGTCCATCTTAGCTTTTCTGCTTCTTTTTTCTTCCTCGCTTCATGTTATTTATAGCCAGAAAGATTCGGTTTTTGCGTTGGGTGAAATTAAAGAAATCCATTCCTCTATTCTTTCCGAAAAAAGGATCTTGAACATATACTTACCCGAAGGGTATAATAAAAACGATACAGTAAAATATCCAGTCATCTATTTATTGGATGGATCAGCCGATGAAGACTTTATCCATATAGCAGGCATCGTTCAATTCGCTAACTTTCCGTGGGTAAATATTTTACCAAAAACCATTGTGGTGGGAATCGCCAATGTAGATAGAAGAAGAGATTTCACTTACCCTACCACCATCGAAGCAGATAAGAAGGACTATCCAACAACAGGCAAATCAGCCGATTTTATTTGTTTTATCGAAAAAGAGCTGCAACATTTCATCGAGAAGAATTACCATGTAAATAAAAATAAAACTATTATTGGGCAATCATTGGGAGGTTTATTGGCCACAGAAATATTGCTGAAGTATCCACATTTGTTTAACCAGTATATTATTGTGAGTCCAAGTTTATGGTGGGACAACGGATCCCTGTTAAAAGCCAATCCCAACTTTTCCGGATCAGGAGATATCTCTGTATATATAGCCGTTGGTAAAGAAGGGAAGATCATGGAAGGAGGGGTAAAGAAACTGGTTTCCATTCTCAAGCAAAAGAGAAAAACCGGATTAACAGTAAAATTTGAATACCTGGCAAACAAAGACCATGCGACCATTCTTCACCAGGCGGTGTATAATGCTTTCGAACAGATGAATAAGAAAAGGTAAATATGTATATTTAAACCTGCTAAACCATCCATTAAACCCAATAGCCATAACTCTACGGAAGCCCCACCATATTCCATCCTTAAGCTTACTGAGAGGTATAGCGGCCTTATCTGTTTGTTGTTTTCATGTTCTCTATGGAGATTTTATGAATGAGTACCCCATCATTAAAACCATGGCAGGTAAAGGACATTTAGGACTCGATCTTTTTTTTGTGATCTCTGGCTTTGTAATACCCTATGCTTTATGGCAAAACAATTATTCATGGAGACAATTTCCCCAGTTTTTACTCAAAAGAAGTATTCGGATTGAAATTCCTTACATTGCTAGTTTCTCTATTTATTTATTGTTCACCTACTTTGAGTGCAAAGCACAAGGAATCCATTTCACGGTTAATTATGTCCAGTACTTTCTGCACTTTCTTTATCTCCAGGAATATTTAGGCTATATCCCCTATTCATCTGTATATTGGACCCTGGCCATTGAATTTCAATTCTATATACTGGTGGGTTGTTTGTTCCCGTTGATCATTCATAAGAATCGGGTCATACAAATAGGATTATTGGTCCTATTCGGCATACTTTCATATTTTCTTATCCTGCATTATAACTGGTTCATTTTTCAATACGGGTTTTTATTTTTAGCCGGTATCATTGTTTTTTTATACCATATAAAAAATATTTCGGCTAAAGTTTTTATACCCTTGTTGGCTCTTCTGCTCATCTTGGTGTATATTAAAAATGGATTAGATGTTTCTATCGTTGTTGCCTTCGCTGCATGCACCATTCTATTTCTGAAAAAGGAATGGAAGTTGACCTGGTTTTTAGGAAATACTTCATTTTCACTTTATCTCACCCATATTACCGCTGCCGGAACTTTTATTATATATGCCAAGTCCATTATTCCCAACGAGATCCTGTTAAGGTTTGCCTCCATTGGATTTGCTCTTATATATGCCACCTTGTTTTATTATCTCATCGAAAGACCGGCCTTTAAATTGTCAAAAAAAATCCGGTACTATAGAAAGCCTCAAACCGCTGATCGTTAAAAAACTATTGTTAGTTATTGATAACCAATTTTCTTCCAAACGAGCTTCCTCTTTCTTTTACAATATGCATTCCATTCTCAAAAGAAGAAAGATCGATCCTTTGCGGGTCATTTACTAAAACAGACCTCAACAATTGTCCGCTTAATGAATAAATATCTATCCACCTTTCATTCATGCCAGTTTCAAATTGGATATAGATAAAATCATTCGCAGGATTTGGATAGATATGGAAGGTTTGCTCTGTTTCATTTTCCAACCCTGCTATTCCGGTTGGATTTAAATTGATCTTAACTGTATCTGTAAATACACATGAATCTGTTGACAACGGCAGAAAGTTGGACACGTATAGTAGGAAGTCCATGGTATAATTAACCGGGATAGGTTGAGTAACATAATAGTAAAACTCTACTTCCGCTGTATCATTATGGTTCCAAGCAGAAGCAAAAACAGTCCAATCATCACTTCCTGCAGCTACAGTCATACCCGTAGGATATACAGTTAGCGGAACAAGCTTAGCCAATGGGTACGCAAAATTGGTGCCCGATAAATTGGTAATATCAATATTGATGGCCGAGTCGGCAGTAAAAGTGGACGTTTTAAATGTAATGCCGGCTTCATTGTAAGACAACGGCATGGATTCGCAAGTTACAAACTGGGCATAACCGAATTTGCAGCCAAGAAGGATCAACGATACAAGCAGGAATTTTTTCATAATACTTTGTTTTTATAATGGTATAACAAAGCTATGATCCCTTCTCTATTTCCGCAACTTTATAGCTTGAAGAAAGAAGGAGAATTCTTCCCAAACATTGTACAATTACCGATCAATGATACAATTTTGCCCAACACATGTAAAAACAAGCCCTAAGAGCATCAAGATAAATACGATCATTAAATGTTGGGGATATTATTAAAAATATAGGGTTCAATAGTAAACGTTTTTGTTTGCGAAACCTTTACCTCCCATGCCTTTCCGGCATCGTGTTTCTGATGGTTCATTTTTTTTGCCTGATCAGTAAGAAAGGGCGAAGGATAAATGAGTGTCGAAAACAAAGCAATAAATAATAATTTCATGATATTTTGTTTAATTATTCTGGTGCAAATCTAACCCCAATATATCCCACCCTTTGGGGCGAGAATTACACCATTTCCTACGTATTTTACGCACTTCCCCGAATTTGCAAATAGTATTTTGACCCTCTGGGATAGGTTAGCTTCCCACTCATACATATTTAAAATTGAGAACATTCCACTATATTTATACCACCAATTTGAAACGTATGAATGACCAGCAATATAAAAGCATCATGATCCTGGCAATTGGAATGGTGATGGGAGTAAGTATATTCTCTGTTGTATTTGTTTATCTGCAATTCGAATCCGGGGTCCCATTTAATACCAATTATTCGGATCCGGTTATCTTAGGTTGCTGTGGTGCTGGAATTGCCATGTTACCTATGGGCTTGTTCCTGTACCGAAGCTTGGTATCAAAGGCACGCGAAAAAGAGCATCCTGAGGAAAAAATAATTTCCATCCGTTCTGCTATCATTATCCGTTCTGCCGTTTGGGAAGTAGGTGCTATCCTTAACCTGGTGGCCTTTTATTTAACCCATAGCATCGTTCCACTGGTAATAGTGGGATGCACTATACTTCTGTTTCTCCTATTTTTCCCAACGAGGAGCAGGGTCCTTCATGATCTTGAAATGGATCGATAAGTCTCAGATGTTGGTTTAGTTGAGTTTTTCTTCGATCGAGTTGAGGTATTTCTTTTCGAAATCTCCTATATGTCCCCAATTGTCTTTATCTACTTTTACTTCTCCATTGGTAACTATACCCAATGATTCCGCAAAGAGTGTATGTTTTTTTACCACTTCCGTAAAAGATTTTATCTGGTCAGGAGAAACGCTTACGACCACCCTTCCCTGAGCTTCACCAAAAAGAAAAGCATCTTTACGTCCATCCATGGTTTGATTGATCTCAAATCCTTTTTGACGAACAAACCCAGATTCTAATAAATTACAGATCAATCCGCCGTCAGATACATCATGTGCCGATTGGATCACTTTGCTTCTGATCAGATCTTTTACCAACTGATGTAATTGGTATTCCTCCTCCAGGTTAAAGTTGGGGGCCGGGGTGTTTTTTACCTGGCAGTATGAATATAAATATTCAGAACTATTGATACAGTCCACAAAAACATTCCCCAATATATAGATATGGTCTCCTGCCTGCTTAAACCCAATTCCGGTTTGATGTTTTTTATCCTCCACAATCCCCAACATACCAATGGTTGGAGTTGGAAATACTGGCACCACTTTATCACCCACTTTGCATTGGTTATAAAAACTCACGTTACCACCGGTTACCGGAGTGGAGAATTTGAGGCATGCTGCACTCATTCCTTTAATGGCTCCAACAAACTGCCAATAAGCTTCAGGATTGTACGGGTTCCCGAAATTCAGGCAATTGGTGATCGCTGAGGGAACACCCCCGCTGCAAACAATATTCCTTGCGGCTTCACTCACGGCAATCATGGTTCCGATCTCGGGATCTGCCTGCACATATCTTGAATTACAATCGACCGTAACGGCCAATGCTTTGTTGCTGTCTTTTAGGTTGACGATGGCTGCATCACTGGGTTCATTGGTGCTCATATTCACAGTGCCTACCATACTATCGTATTGATTATATATCCAACGCTTAGAAGCGATGTTGGGATGTGAAATGAGAAAACGGGCTACTTCTTTATAATCTTTGGGTTGCGGGATACTGTTAGCATCAAACTTTTTAGCTTCTGCATAATAGGCGGGTTCTTTATACTCCCGGTCGTATTGGGGTGCTCCACCTCCCAATACCAGGTGATCGGCATAAAGATCTGCCACCATTTCCCCCTCGAAATAAAATTCCAGTTTTTCACCGGCAGTTACTTCTCCTATATTAGCACATGGGAGGTCCCATTTATCAAATATTTTTTCGATGATAGATTCCTGGCCTTTGATCACCACTACCAGCATTCTTTCCTGGGATTCGGACAATAACAATTCATAAGGTTGCATTCCAGCCTGACGGGTAGGTACCTTATCCAGATAGATCTTCATACCATGCTGGCCTTTGGCACTCATTTCAGCAGTACTGCATATAATTCCTGCAGCACCCATATCCTGCATACCTACTACGGCACCGGAGGCAATTACTTCAAGGGATGCCTCTAACAACAGCTTTTCCTGGAAAGGATCACCTACCTGCACGGCAGGAAGATCCTTGGCTGAATCTTCGGTAAGGTCACCGCTGGCAAAAGCCGCTCCACCGATTCCGTCTTTGCCGGTTGCGGATCCTACTATATATATAGGATTCCCCACCCCATATGAAGTAGCACTGATGGTTTTACCTTCTTTTACAATACCTACACTCATGGCATTCACCAGTGGATTCTGCTCGAAGGCATCATCAAAGAAAACCTCTCCTCCTACCGTTGGGATCCCGAAGGAATTGCCATAGTTACCGATCCCTTTTACCACACCCCGCATGATCCATTTGGTGCGATCGGAATCAATATTCCCAAATCTTAAAGAATTTAATTGAGCAATTGGCCTGGCGCCCATGGTAAAAATATCACGGTTAATACCTCCTACCCCTGTAGCAGCACCTTGATAAGGTTCGATAGCCGAAGGGTGGTTATGGGATTCTATTTTAAAAGCGCAAGCCAATCCTTCCCCAATGGCCACTAAACCAGCATTTTCTTCTCCAGCTTTGGCCAGCATATGAGGTCCTTCCTTAGGTAAGGTCTTTAACCATTTAATAGAGTTCTTATAAGAGCAATGTTCACTCCACATTCCACTATAGGCACATAGTTCTGTAAAGTTGGGTGCCCGGCCTAGTTTTTCTTTGATCTTTTCAAATTCTTCAGGTAAGATCCCCAGCTTTTTCGCGGTATCTACGGTGGTTAACGACTCAGACATGGTAATGAATTTGCCGCAAAATTAATATATAAAACAGGAATGGATATGGATACGCCTGATGGATATCAACAGAATATAAACTTGAGTAAACTAGGTGTTCAATATCACTTACTCAACAAACAGCATCACCGGCTAAAATAAAGTTTTTTTTAATCGATTTAGTAACCTGAAGTCCTTATCAACACTGTACTTTTGCTTTCATAAACCACAGAGGATCGTACCTAATATGAGACTACAGAGAGGAGTAATTATACTCAGCATAGCCGGATTAGCACTGCTTTATTCATGCGGCGGCTCGGCAGCTGCTAACAAAATGGCGGATGAAATGTGCATCGCCATGGAAAAGTACAAAGAGGACGATCCTATGTCCATGCTGGATGCTGCCAGCGATATGATGAACATCAGCAAAAAAACCGAAGAATATGGAAAAGTAACAGAAGCCCAGCTGAAAAGAGCGATGATGAAGAAATGTCCGGACGGCTGGAAAAAATTCGAATCACTTCAAGGGAAGTAATCACTGCCCCTAATTATATTAGACCTGAAAAAGAAAAAAAGCTACATGAATATGTAGCTTTTTTTAATTTCATTCACGGGTAAGCCTTATTCACATATTTCTCTCTTAGCAAAATAGAAAGACCCTTCTATACCTGCATTTATATCACTGTCGGAACCATGAACGGCATTGGCAGCGATCGACTTAGCGTATATTTTACGGATCGTTCCTTCCTCAGCCTTGGTAGGATCGGTAGCTCCAATGGTTTTACGAAATTCTTCCACTGCATTTTCTTTCTCAAGAATGGCCGCCACAATGGGCCCTGAAGACATATAATTCACCAATTCCACATAAAAAGGACGCTCCTTATGGATCTCATAGAATTTTCCGGCATCTTCCTTTGTGAGCCTTGTATATTTTAAAGCAACAATTTTAAAACCGGCTTTAATAATATGGTCTATAATTGCACCCATATATCCGTTTTCGATTGCATCGGGTTTTATCATTGTAAAAGTTCTGTTACCTGCCATGTTTTCTGAATGTTTTAAATATTTATGCTGAAATTTGCCGCAAAATTAACAACTTTACAGAATAATCGACTGCAGGTCAAATCTATTTATGCCGGATTTAAAAACATTAACTATTCAGGAACTCAGCCAGGCCATTGAAAAAAGCCGGAAAATAGTGATCATTCCACATAAGAACCCTGACGGCGATGCCATCGGCTCTTCCCTTGGTCTTTGCCATTATTTACATGATAAGCAGAAGGATTGCCATGTAGTGGTCAATGATTCTGCCCCCTATTTTATTGATTTTCTGCCTAAATTCGATCAGATCAAAGTGTTCGAGTCAGATCAATCCACCTGTATTGACCTGGTTAAAAATGCCGACCTCATTATTTGTACCGATTATAGCCAGTTACACCGTTGTGGTGATCTTCAACCTTATGTAGAGGCATCTCCGGCACCTAAGGCAGTGATTGATCATCATCCAGGTCCTGATCCTAACTTTGATTTTTATTTTCATACCATAGCTGCCAGCAGCACCAGCGAATTGGTCTATCTATATATTCATGATGCTGACCCAGGTTATTTATTTAACAAGGATATAGCTTCTTGTTTATATACTGGATTATTGACCGATACCGGTTCTTTCAGGCATGCACTCAGGTCCGAAACATTCATGGTAGCTGCAGAATTATTGAAAACAGGTATCTCCTATGAGTTCCTGGTTTCTAAAATTTTCGACTCCAACACTCCCCAAAGGCTGAAGTTGGTTGGCTATGCCTTGAATGAAAAATTAATGATCCTGAATGATTATCGCACTGCCTATATATCCATCTCCTTTGAGGAATCAGAAAAACTAGGATTAAAAAAGGGGGATACTGAAGGATTGGTGAACTATTGCTTAAGCATTAACGATATAGTGATGGGAGTTTTCTTTCATGAAAGGGAAAAAGGAAAAACCAAGATTTCATTGCGAAGCAAGGGTAACTTTGCGGTTAACAGTATTTCACAGCAATATTTTGGGGGCGGGGGGCATAAAAATGCTGCAGGAGGTGAGTTTACAGGCTCCGCACAGGAAACCATCAATAAATTCCTGGAAATCTTACCACAATATAAAGATCAACTATCCAGTTTAGAAATAGGACAAAGAGATTAATATGAAATTGAGAACAATTATTTGTATCCTTTTTTCTCTTCTTGCATTATCCTCCTGTGGACCAAAAAAGAAAAAAACACAGCCGGTGGTGATCAATTATAATGAATTTGTAGATCCTTTAGAGAAAAAAAACAAGGAGCTTACTAAGGAGGAGAAACGGTCTATCGACTCCTATGTAAAACGGAACCACTTCGATATGATCGAAACCGGGACGGGAGTTCGCTATATGATCTACGAAAAAGGGAATGGTCCTTCGGCCAATACAAGAGATATTGTGCTCATCGATTTCGATATTAAACTATTGGATGGTACCATTTGTTATTCATCCCGGCAAACAGGAGCCGAAGAATTTGTGGTTGATTACGACAATGTAGAAAGTGGGTTGCATGAAGCCATTAAGTTCATGCACAAAGGAGATAAAGCCATTATCATCATTCCCTCTCATAGGGCGTTTGGATTGGCAGGTGATCAGGATAGAATACCACCTTTAAGTACTGTAGTGTATAATATTCATTTACTAGACATCCTTAAAAAGAAATAAAACATGAACAGGGTATTTTCCTTTTCTTCTATACTTCTCATCGGAATCCTATTGGTGGCTTGCAACAAAGGCCCGCTAAAAGGGTATAAAAAGATCACTAAAATATTTGGTTATCAAATGCTGAGTGATATGGATACCGGCACACAGGCAGGAAAGGGAGTTTACATGATCGCCAGTGCCATTATCAAGACAGATAAAGATTCAGCGGTATCTGCTCCGTCGTTAGGAACCGGATTTTACCTGCAAATACCCTTGCGCAAACCAATGGCAGGCTCCGACCTGATGAAAGGGTTTCAGAAACTAAGCGATGGTGACAGTGCAGTGTTCATTATGCTGGCAGATACTTTCTTTGCTAAAATGAATATGAATGCCACCATGCCTTCAAATGTGAAGCCCGGTGATTATGTAAAGCTCTATGTTCAGGTGCTACAATTACTTGATTCGGCCGAATACGATTATTGGATGATACAAACAGAACTGGAATCAAAAGCATTGGCCCACCAGATGTACGATGCTTATTTGAAAGAAACCGGTGTGACCCAATTGCCGGATAACAATGGCATCATCAGAATGATCGAAAAACAAGGAAAAGGTAAATCACCTAAATTCGGACAAACAGTGAGCATTCATTATATATGTTTAACCATGTCGGGGCAGGAAATAACCAATACCTATATGGAAGGTGCTCCTTATGAATTCGTATTGGGAGATGGGGAAGTGATCCAGGGATTGAGTTTATCTCTCATTAAAATGAAAAAAGGAGAAAAATCAAGGTTAATAGTACCCTATTACCTGGGCTATGGAGATAAGGGCAATGCTCAGGTCCCCCCTTATACGCATTTGCTCATAGATGTTGAGCTATTGGACTTTAAGTAAAA